>NZ_JBVJLW010000006.1:0-102780 GCF_055584525.1 Streptomyces sp. NPDC102514 | reverse complement strand
GCGTACGCGTCAGACGTCGGCGTACGCGTCAGACGTCGGCGTACGCGTCAGACGTCGGCGTACGCGTCAGACGTCGGCGTACGCGTCAGACGTCGGCGTACGCGTCAGACGTCGGCGTATTTGGAGTCGGCGGCCGGGTCCAGGGCCAGCCGGTAGCCGCGCTTGACGACGGTCTGGATGAGTTTGGGCGTGCCCAGTGCCGTGCGCAGCCGGGCCATCGCGGTCTCCACGGCGTGCTCGTCCTTGCCGGCGCCGGGCAGCGCCCGCAGCAGTTCGGCGCGGGCCACCACCCAGCCGGGCCGCCGGGACAGGGCGCGCATCAACGACATCCCGGCGGGCGGTACGGGCCGCAGGGCGTCGTCCACCAGCACGGCGTGCCCGCGGATCTCCACCCGGTGCCCGGCGACCGGCAGGGTCCGCGCCCGGGAGGGCAGTTCCTTGCACAGCACCTGGACGAGGGGGCCGAGCCGGAAGCGTTCCGGCTGGACCGTGTCGATACCCCTGGCCTGCAGCGGCAGCGCGGTGACCGGGCCGACGCAGGCGGACAGCACGTCGTGGTTGAGGGCGGCGAGCAGTTCGGACAGCAGCCCGCGGTCCTCGGCGCGGTTCAGCAGCGAGGCGGCGGCCGGGGCGCTGGTGAAGGTCAGCGCGTCCAGGCCGCGGCCGACCGTGGCGTCGAGCAGCCGGTCCAGGGGGCCGATGTCCTCGGGGGCCATCCACCGGTACACGGGAACGCCGACGACCTCGGCGCCCGCGGCCCGCAGCGACTCGACGAAGCCGGGCAGGGGTTCGCCGTGCAGCTGGACCGCGATCCGGCGCCCGTCCACTCCTTCGTCGAGGAGCCGGTCGAGCACTTCGGCCATGGATTCGGAGGACGGGGACCATTCCTCGGTCAGCCCCTGGGCGCGTACCGCACCTTTGACCTTGGGTCCGCGGGCGAGGAGTTCGACGTTGCGGAGCACGTCGAGCAGTTGCTCCCCGAGCCCCCAGCCGTCGGCGGCCTCGACCCAGCCGCGGAATCCGATCGCGGTGGTCGCGACGACGATGTCCGGCGCCTGGTCGAGGAGCTGCTTGGTCGCCGCCAGCAGTTCGCTGTCGTCGGCGAGGGGCACGATGCGCAGGGCGGGGGCGTGCAGGACGGCGGCTCCGCGCCGCTGGAGCAGGGCGCCGAGTTCGTCGGCGCGGCGGGCGGCGGTGACACCGACGGTGAATCCGGCGAGCGGCCCGTGGTCCTGCTGGTCGGGCCGGCCGGGTTGCTGCTGTGTCCGGTCCGGCTGCTGCGGTTCCTCGTACATGGATGGCATGGATGGCTCTCGTCCCGCTGGAGTGGTGTTCGTCCGCGTCACCCGCTGGGTTGGGGCGCCCCGCCTACCCGCCTCACGACGGACGACCGAGCCTGTCAATCATGCGTGACAGGCTCGGTTCCGCTTGATGTCGCCCGTGTTACGTCACGTGGCGGGCCGTGTGCCGGGTTACACCTCGGCGTAGCTGAGCTGCGTCTTCGTCTCCGACGCGGTCGTGGCGGTCGCCCCGGAGGTGGCGGGGCGGCGAAGGTATACGGCCCAGGTGACCGCGAAGCAGGCACCGTAGAAGGCGAGGAAGGCGACGAAGGCTCCGGTGCCGGACCCGACACTGAGGAAGGACTGCCGGAAGGCGAGGTTGATACCGAGCCCGCCGACCGCGCCCACGGCCCCGATCAGCCCCATCGAGGCCCCCGACAGCCGCCGCCCGTACGACGCTGCTTCCTCCCCGGTCAGCCCCTTGGCGGCGGCCTTGGCCTGGAAGATGCCGGGGATCATCTTGTACGTGGAGCCGTTGCCGAGCCCGCTGAGCACGAACAGCACGATGAACGCGGTGGTGAACAGGGCGAGGGACTTCTCCATGGAGGCGACCACGATGACGGCGGTCGCGGCGCCCATGCCGACGAAGTTCCACAGGGTGATGCGGGCGCCGCCGTACTTGTCGGCGAGCCAGCCGCCGACGGGCCGGATCAGCGAGCCGAGGAGCGGCCCGATGAAGGTGACGTACGCCGACTCCAGCGGCGTACGCCCGAACTGTGTCTGGAGCACGAGGCCGAAGGCGAAGCTGTAGCCGATGAACGACCCGAACGTGCCGATGTAGAGGAAGGACATGATCCAGGTGTGCGGGTCCTTCACGGCCTCCCGGGCGGCGCCGGTGTCGTTCTTCACGGACGTGATGTTGTCCATGTAGAGGGCGCCGAGCACGGCGGCGACGACGATGAGCGGGATGTAGATCCCGAGCAGCAGCCGCGGTCCTCCGTTGGCCCCGATGACGGCGAGCCCGATGAGCTGCACGACGGGCACGCCGATGTTGCCGCCGCCGGCGTTGAGTCCGAGCGCCCAGCCTTTCTTCCGCAGCGGGAAGAAGGAGTTGATGTTGGTCATGGAGGAGGCGAAGTTGCCTCCGCCGACCCCGGCGAGCATGGCGCACACGAGGAAGGTGCCGAAGGACGTCCCGGGCTCCATCACCACGAAGGCGGCGATCGTCGGGACGAGCAGCATGCTCGCCGCGATGATCGTCCAGTTCCGGCCACCGAAGCGGGCGACGGCGAAGGTGTACGGCACCCGGACGATGGCGCCGACCAGCGTGGCCATCGAGATGATGAAGAACTTGTCGGCGGGGGTCAGCCCGTACTCGGGCCCCATGAAGAGCACCATGACCGACCAGAGGGTCCAGATCGAGAACCCGATGTGCTCGGAGAGTACGGAGAAGAAGAGGTTCCGGTGGGCGACCTTCTCCCCCGTCTCCTTCCAGAACGTCTCGTCCTCCGGGTCCCACTGCTCGATCCAGCGGCCCCCCTTGCGCGTCGCGATGCTGCTGCTCGGGGCTGTCATCTCACGCCTCCACGATTTTTCCGGGTGGTGTTCCCGAAGGTAGGGACGGCGCGTTTCCACCCTGTGCCTGCGAGTGACCACGGGGGAACGTTGCTCTCACCCTCGGGCGGGGGGCGTGGTGAGGGTTTTCGGGCGGGGCCGTTTTCGGGCGAGGCGTTTTCGGGTCGGCGTCTCAGACCTCGAACCAGAGCAGCTTCCCGGCGCCGCGTCCGAGCAGACCGCTCCCCAGGGACCAGCCGCCCCACGAGGTCGCGCACTGCCGTACGAGGAGGAGCCCGCGCCCGCTCTCGGCGTCGCCGGGGGCCGGCGCGATCGGGGTGCTCTTCTCGCCCCGGCCGCCGGGAGGCTCGTCGAAGGGCGCCGGGACGTGGGGGCTGCTGTCCCACACGCCCACGCGCAGGCGCCCGTCGCCCAGCGCGGTCAGCCGCAGGGAGGCGGGCCCCCTGGTGTGCCGGTAGGCGTTGGTGACGAGTTCGGACGTCAACAGCTCGACGACGTCGAGGGTTTCGGCCATTCCGTGCCCGTGGAGGGCGGCTCGCACGGTCATGCGTGCGACGCGGGCGGCACGGGGGTCATGGGGCAGGCGAAGGGCGTACGTCCAGGTGTCGGGCGGGGCTACGGTGACCATGGGTGCCTCCGAAAAGAGAGGGGTTGGGTGCACTTCCGCTGGCGATGCAGGACCACCGTAGAGCAGGCGGTTAGATGGATCTAACCTTTCTATCCAGAAGCATCCATGCTTCACTCGTGTGAGGGAGAGAGACCCATGCCACGGCCAGGTAAGGAAGCGCTTTGCCGCCCACCAGTAATCCGACGCTGAGACAGCGAAGGTTCGGTGCCGAGCTGCGCAAACTTCGCGAACGGGCCGGATTGACCGCCACCGGCGCCGCCGAACTGCTCGGCGTCAACCAGGCACGCGTCAGCATGATCGAGACCGGCCGCACACCCGTCAGCGCCGACAAGGTCCGCTCCATGGCCCGCGCGTACGCCTGCGCGGACGACCGGCTCGTCGACGCGCTGGCCGCGATGACCGGGCGCCGTGCCCGCGGGTGGTGGGAGGAATACCGCGAGCACCTGACCGCCGCGCTGATCGACCTGGCAGAGCTTGAGCACCACGCGGCCGGTCTGCGGGTGGCGCTGATCATCCACATTCCCGCTCTGCTGCAGACGACGGACCACGCACGATCGCTGTTCCGACAAGTGGCCCCGCCCATGCGGCAGTACGAGGTCGAGCACCGCCTCACGTTCCGCATCAAACGGCAGGGCATCCTATATCGGGAGAACCCGCCCCCGTACGCGGCGATCATCCACGAGTCGGCGCTTCGCATGGGCTTCGGTGGTCCCGCGGTTGCCCGCGCCCAGCTCAAGCACCTGATCGAGATGAGCGAACTGGCCCATGTCACCCTCGGGGTGATCCCCTTCGGCACGGACCGCTTCCCGACCACGGGGCAGTCGTTCGACTACCTCGACGGCCCTGTTCCGCAGCTCGACACCATCCAGTTGGACTCACATCACGGTGCCTGCGAATTCCTCGACGGCGAGGCACAACTGAGCAAGTACCGCGCCGTCCTGGACCGGATGGAGTCGTGCGCCCTGAGTCCCGCCAAGTCACGGGATTTCATCCACCGCCTCATCCAGGACACGTGAGAGGGACCACCTGTGCATGCCACCGACTGGCAGAAGTCGACGTACAGCGGCGACGGATCGAACTGCGTCTACGTCGCCGCCACCCCTGCCGGAACCGTCGCCCTCCGCGAGAGCGACGCGCCCGACACCACCCTCATAACCACCCGCGCCCGCCTGGGCGAACTGATACGAAGCATCAAAGCGGCTCCGTCCCGCAAGGGAGCGTGACGCCACACGGTCAACGATCATTCAAATATGCACTCAACTTTTCAACGTGGACGCTGTCTGCGACAGCGCGGATACTGGTGTCGTCCGATGAGATCACCACGTGAACCGCCTCATCTCTGGCGATGGTGATATCACCCACGGGCATTACGGAGAAGCCATTGATCGCCACACTGCGCAAGCCCCCGAAGTACAATCCGAGCTGCACTGTATTGAAGCCCTGCAATCTCCATTTGCGGGGAGGATCTGCCGGATAGGACGGCAGGTCGAACCGCACGCGGAGCGAAGGACCCTCCCTGCTCAGGATGACATCGTGAATGTGCACCCCGTCCAGCCGTGGAGGTGATCCCTGATAGATGGACTCAATTCCTTCAGGGTTCTCCAAAAGGCCTGTCCAGGACATGCTTCCTCACTCCACTTAGTACTCGTAGTGCTGTGCGGTTCCGGGAACCTTACCGGTGCGTGGGTTTTCACCTGGCCGTACGTTGTAGTGCCGACCCTGATTTCCGACGCCGCCCTCTCTGAAGTCATGTCCCGCAGAGTGGTCTTGGATGATCACTTGGCTTCCGTCTTCTCTCGTGTAGACGTACTCGCGCGTCATCACCGGTTTACCGCTCTCGTCCATGATCTGACGCCCCGTGCGGTCCGTCATCGGAACCTTGCGCAGCTCGTCCGGATGCTGCGTCATGGGGAGCCCGAGGTCGCGTTTGGCCATCCTGAAGGCTGCGTTTCGACTGGGTGCCGTCTTGTGCGACGGCATGTCGGTGCAGGCCTTGGGCGCGAGCCCCAGAGGATCCGTCCACCTATGCGGGTTGTCCACGTAGGTGAGCGGGTTCGGGGCGGGTTCGAGCCCCAGCGGATCGGAGCTGAGATATCGCGCGGTCTCGGGGTCGTAATGCCGGAAGTAGTTGTAGTGCAGGCCGGTTTCGGCGTCGTAGTACTGGCCGGGGAATCTCAGCGGGGTGTATGCCGTGCTACTGGATGCCCAGGCCGTGGCACCCCAGAGCGTGGCTCGGGCGCGCCAGGCGATGGCGCCCGACTCATCGATGAGTTCGGTGGGCGTACCGATGAGATCGGTGACGATGGCGAAGAAGCGCGAGTCCACCTCGCGCTGAGGAGCATCGGCGGCAATCATTCGCTCGGTCTGGGAGATCGGGTGCAGACCGTCGTAGTCCCACGTCACGGTGACGGGATCGCGCAGGTCCGGAGCCACCGTCGTCTGCTCGCAGAGAGCGCTGTCGTCCCAGGTGAAATCGATCCGCTCGACGACTGTTTCACCGTCGGGCGCGAGACGCTGTTTGTCCGTGCGGCGCCCCAGAGGGTCGTAGTGGTAGCACCAGCGGGTGCCGTCGGGTGTCACCACCGCGGCGAGCTGGTCCTCCGCGTCCCACTCGTAGTGCCAGGTGTCCGGCTTGCGCGACAGGCGGGTCTTCTGCCGCAGTGTGACGCGGCCGAGTGCGTCGTGCTCGTACCTGGTCCTGCCCGCCTGCTCGATACGGGTGCCGCTGTAGTGGCGGGGGCCGACGGACTCCTGGCCCGGGTGTGAGGCCGGCCATGCGGCGGCGGACTGGTTGCCGGCCTCGTCGTAGGCGTAACGCTCGCTCCAGTCGCGGGCGTGGACGGCTGTGACACGGCCTGCCGCGTCCAGCTCGTAGCTTCGTCCGCCGTTCAGCTTGTCGTCGAGACCCACGAGATTGCCGTCCGGGCGGTAGCTGTAGGCCCGGTGCTGAATCTCCGGGGCGACGGCCGTCGAGATCGACTGGGTGGTGATGCGGCCCAGTTCGTCGAAGGCCGCGGACATACTGGCGAACTCACCCACCTGGCGGCCGAGTTCGCGTCCGGACGCGTCGTGTGTGAAGGCGATGGGCCGACCGGACGCGATCAGTCGTGTCCGATTGTCCGCCGCGTCGAACTCCCACGTACTGACGGCGCCCGAAGGGGTCGTACGGCGGATACGGCGGCCCAGTTCGTCGTAGGCATGGCTCATGGTCCGGCCGTTGACGGTCTCGGCGATCAGGCGGCCCGCCCGGTCGTACTGCCGGGTGAGGGCGGCATCCGGTCCCCTCACCTCCGACAGCTGGTCCGCCGCCCCGTAGACGTAGGTGGTGATCCGCCCCTCGACGTCCTTGCGCACCACTCGCCCCAGTGCGTCGCGCTCGTAGCTCACTGTCTGTCCGAGTGCGTTGGTGCGGGCGGTGTAACGCCCTGCCGCATCGACCGTGTAGGCGAGCGTGCGGTCGTCGAAGTCGGTTTCGGAGATGAGGTTGCCGACCGCGTCGTACGTGTAACCCCAACTCAACCCCGAGGGATTGACGACGCTCGTGAGACGCAGGGACGAGTCGTAACCGAACTCGTGACGGGCGCCGTCCGGGTCGGTGCGAGCCGCCAGCAGGTCGAAGTGGGTGTACTCGAAGCGGGAGACCCTGCCCATCTGGTCGGTGTGGCTCGTGCAGTTGCCTTCGCCGTCATAGGTCCAGAACTCGACTGTTCCGTCCGGCGCCGCACGGCGTGCGGGCAGTCCCTCGACGGTCCAGGAGAAAAGAGTGGCACGCCCCAGAGGATCGACACGGGCGACAGGTCGTCCGAAGGCATCGCGTTCCCACGTGGTGGCCGCGCCGAGAGGGTTGATGTTCTCCAGGGGCAGGCCTGCGGGATCGCATCGCACGGTCGTGGAGTGACCGAGCGCGTCGGTGATCGCGGAGAGGTGACCTTGCCCCGTGTACGCGTAGCGGGTGGTGACTCCGGCCGGGTCGGTGACAGCGGTGCAGTTGCCGGCTTCGTCATAGCTCTGCGTCCACCCGGTGCCGTCGGGCAGGGCCATGTACGCGGGCAGGTTCAGATCGTTGAAGCCGTAGCGGATGACAGCGCCATCGGGGTAGATCACCTCCGTGGCCTGACCGAGGGCGTTGTTCACCAGACGCGTGGTGCTGCCGAGCTCGTCCGACATGGAGACGAGGTGGTGGTGATCGTCATAGCCGGTCCGAGTCGTGCCGCCCAGCGGGTTGATCTCCGCGACTACCTGGCAGTTGTCGTTGACGACGAAGCGGGACGCCGCCCCTTCCGGGGAGGTGACCGTGGTGATGCGACATCCGGGCCATGCCTGGTCCGTACCGTCGTAGGAGAAGTGGTTGGTGACGTGTCCGGCCTCGCCCCCCTGCGTCACACAGCGATCCCGGTCGTCGTACGTGTATTCATAGGTGCTGTCGTTCGTGTCGGTCCATGACGTGATGCGCAGACGCTCGTCGTACGTGAACCGCATCGGCAGACCGGACGAGTTGGTGACCGAGGTGAGGTCGCCCCCCGTATAGCCGTACCGCTTGATCGTGAGATCCGATCCGTCCTCCGCCGCTCCGGCCAGACCGAGGGCGGTGACTCGGCCCTCCTCCACCGTGAGGGTGATGCGGTAACCGCCGGAATGCCGGATCGAGACAGGTACGCCGTCAGCGGTGTAGGCGAAGTCGATCGTGTTGCCGTTGCGGTCGGACACCCGCTCCAGCAGGCACAGCCGCTCCCGGACCGCCGCGAAGTGATGGGTGCGCCCCGAGAGCGGGTCATCGATGCGGTAGCCCCCGGCGTCCAGTCGCACCAGCGGCCAACGGGGACCTGCCACGGGCAGCACAGGGGTGTGCGACGTCTCCGGGTGCGGGTGGGGGTGCGGGTAGGACAGCAGCATTCCGTCCTCTGTGACGAAGACGATGCCGTTGTCGTCGACTTCGAGCCGCTGGTCGATGGTCGAGGACCAGGTGGGCCCGAACCACCAGCCGGTACGGTAGCCGGAGGCAACGCGGCGGGTGAACGCGATCGGGAGAACACCGGGCAGGACGATGTCCTTGTCCGTCAGGAACATCTCTCCCGTAGCCGCGTCAACCGGGTCACCGCAGCCCTTGATCTTGCTCTTGAGACGGTTGTACGCACCTTTGGCTCCGTCCGCGAGGGCTCCCCGGGCCGACTTGCCCAGGCCCCGGACCCCGGCAGCCATGCCCTTCATCCCGGCCTTGAGCCCGTTCAGGCCCTTGAGCCCCTTGGCGAGCCCACCGAGCGTGGTCAGCCCCTTCATCCCCGGAATGCAATCCAGGGCAGCGAACGCCACATCCCACAGGGACGCCTGCCCCTTCATATATTTATTGAGAGTGTCGGCCAAGACGACGAGGGCGGCGATCAGCACGATCGCACCGAGGATCGGCCCCCCGATGATGAGGGCGATGATCCCGAGGACGGCGACGACGACCTTGCAGACGGTGACGATGGTGTCCCAGTTGTCGACGAACCAGTCCCCGACCTCCTCGTACCACTTACGGTTCGGAATCCCCGCATCCGAAGCGTCATCGAGCTTCCGCTTGGCTTCCCCCGCCGCGTCCTCACGCATCTGACGCGCATCCGCGGCCATCTTCTTCGCCGCATCCAACGCACTCTGCGCCGAGGTCACATCCGACTGAGCAGAGGTATGCGCATCCTTCGCACTCTGCGCGTCCCGGGTCGCGGCCCGCACCTTCGCCTCATCCGGCTTCGGCACATCCTTGCCCGCCGAACCGGGATCGTCCTTGTACTTGTCGGCTTCCTTGTTGGCCCGCGTCACCCACGAATCGGCCGAAGACAGCTTGGACTTGGCGGACGAAAGGTCGGCCTGCGCCTCACGGCCCTTCGCCAGCGCCTTGTCGGCGAGGGTCTGCGCACGCTCCAACTGCGGCCAGTACGCCGCCAGCGCATCCCCCGCCAAGTCGTACGACTTCTTCAGCTTCTTGAGATTCTTCGGCACCCCGGAAAACTCATCCCGGAACACATCGGCCGTCTTGCCCACCATCGCCAGGACGGCATCCTCATCCGCCATCCCTTTGACCAGCCGCAGCGCATCCTGCACGTCATCGGCGAAGTCATGCAGGCTCTTGGCAAGGGACTTCACCCGGACCGGATCCCCCGGCGTCGGATCCTTCTCCAGATCCAGCACATGCCAGTCCGTCGGCCGATACCCCGCCACGCCGCAACCCCCGTCACAGACCGCCCACCAGAAACCGTACGCACAAGCGAAGCTATCGCACGATACAGACGGCCGGGGCTCCGCCTCACTCGGTGAGGTGGAGCCCCGGCATGACGCATACTCGCCGCGTCCCGGTCAGCGGTTGATCGACTGAATCTCCTGGACGATCACGTCCTGGCCGGCACCGAACTCGCCGTTCGGAAGGGGCTGCTCACCGGCCACGCCCGTGCCGGTCCAGTGAATCCGCCAGGTAATCGTGGCCTGCAGCTGGTACGAGCCGTCGCCCGACGAGCGCAGGTACTTCACGCCGCACGGCGGGGTCTCGTTCGCCTTGCCCTTGGCGTAAGCCTCGCCGATCTGTTTGCCGTTCAGTTCGCACACACCCGAGGCGGGATACGTCGTCGCGTCGGCCGTACCCGGCTCGATCTTCAGCGACAGCGGTTCGGCCGTGGTCGTCGCCTGAACATTCAGAAGCGGGACGGACGCCGTGACGGAGACAGGCTTGAAGTCCGCCGCGTCCAGCCATGCCCAGGTCGGCAGGTTCACCTTCGTGGTGCCCTCCGGAGCCAGCTCGACCTTGGTCGAGGGCACGCGGATCTCGGCGTACGCCAGTTGCGCCAGCATTTCGGGGGTGATCGCCTGCGGGACGTCCGGCGGAGGGGGAGCACCGTTGTCCACCCAAAAGATGTCCTTCGTGCAGTCCAGAGCCCCGGGGTCGCCTTCCCTGCCCTCGGTTACATAGGAATCCCAGAAGTAACCCTTGCCGGTTTTCTCCTTGTTGAAGTCCTTGTACTCACCACCGTTGACATACTTCTCGCGCTGCTTGGCATCCCACTCGTACCCCGTCGACCCCGCCTCCCAAATCGGCTCCAGATACTCCTGAAGCTGCTCCGGGGTGTACCTCGGGGCGTAATAGCAGGCGGGCGGAGTCCAGTTCGAGGCACTGGACGTCACCGGTCCGGCCGACTTCCCGGAACCGTTCTTGGAACGGTCGAACACCACAGCGCCCGCCGTGGAGGAGACCGTTCCTTTGCCGTCGCTGTTGCCGGAAGCCTGCGTGTTGTCGCTTCCCTGACCGTCACCCGGTCCGTATGCCACAGCGGTACCCGGCAATACGGAAACCGCGACGGCCGTAGCTGCACTCAGGGCCAGTATGCGGCCCATCCCTCTCATCCAGCGCACGTCTTGTCCCCCCGCTTCGAGATCAGAACAGTGGCCTGCCACACACCCTTCTCGCTCTTCTCCAGGCGTGTGTTGTACAGCACGTACGGGCTTTCGTCCGACGGCGTCCGGTCGACCTTGCCGGTCTTGCGGTTCTTGTTGAAGCCTTTGCTCTCGTCAGCGCAGTAGACGACCGCCGCCGAAGTGCTGCCGCTCAGGGTGACCTTCGGGTCGAAGTAGCGAGTGGTACCGGTGAACGACAGATTGGCGTCCTGGTACTCCTGCACCCACTCCACCGCACCGGTCAACGCCTTGTCCCGGTAGTAGAACGGAAGTCCCGGAGCACTCGCGTCGCCTCTGACGATGGCGTCGTTCGTGGCGTCGATGCGACCTGCGGTGTCCGTCAGGACGGCGTCCTTCGCATCGTCGCCGGTCTTCCAGTCCTCGTACTTGTCGATGACGTCTGACGGCAGCTTGACCGTCGGCCGGTCGGTCGCCGGCGAAGCGGAAGCGCCTGGAGTCTTCGACGCCTCCGTGCCGGTGTCGGCGCCCGCGATCTTGTCGTTGGGCTTGTCCTTGGAGTCGCTGTCGCCACCGCAGGCGGACAGCGTCAAGGCCGCAGCGGCGGTCAGCGTGATCGCTGCGAGCAGAGTGGGACGGCGGTTCACAGATGTCTCCCGTGAGGCGAAGGCGGCTTGAGGGCGCCACGCTACCGAGGGCACGGGAGGCGACACCAGTGCGAACTCCAGCAAAGCGAAGCTCGTGGCGAAACTGAGACGACCGGGTTGCGCGGGCCGGACGGGTGGGGAAACGCGCCGGGCCGGTGACGCTCGTTCAGGGCTGGCACTTCGCGCTTCCCCTCTGGGAGGCAAGCTTTTCGACCACCCAGGCACCCTCTTCGCTCTTGCTCAGCCGGGCGCTGTAGAGCACGTAACTGTTCTTGGTCACAGCCGTCTTGTTGATCTTTTTCGGCTTCAGGTACATGTCGTACCCCTTGCTCTGGTCCTCGCAGTACACGAGCGAGGCACTGTCGGCGTCACTCACGTTGACGACCTCGCCGTAGTAGCGGTACGCGCCGGTGGTCCGCGCCTTGGCCTTCACGTACGCCTCGATGTACTGCTGCGTCTGGGCAGCAGCCTCGCCCTCGTAGAAATAGAGGTACGCCTTGTCCAGAGGGTCCTGATGGGCGATGGCCAGGTCCACCGCCTTGATGGACTGCTCCCTGTCGGCCAGGACCGCGTCCTTCGCCTTGTCCCCGGTCTTCTTCCACTCGAAGGTGTACGTCAGATCAGACGGCAGCTCGATCTTCGGGCGGTCCGCGGCAGTCGAAGCGGACGCGCCAGGCGAAGCCGACTTCTCCTTGCCGGTGTCGGCGCCCGCGATCTTGTCGTCGGCCTTGGCGTCGGAGCTGTCGCCGCCGCAGGCGGACAGCGTCAAGGCCGCAGCGGCGGTCAGCGTGATCGCTGCGAGCAGAGTGGGACGGCGGTTCACGGACGGCTCCCGGTGGGGCGAGGGGGTCATGAGCGCAGTCACGCTACCGAGGGGAGAGCCCACAGCGAAGCGCGGGCCAAGCAGAGAGCTTGGCCCGCGCAAACATCACCGGAAGTGTGTCCGTCCGTCCGGCTGTCCCTAGGCCCTGTCGTCAAATTCCCGCCTGCCGGCCCTCCGGGCGGACGTCGGGAATTTGACGACAGGACCTAGCGCGCCCGCGCCCGTGAGCGAGGCCGGGAGTGGGAGTGGGACGGGGGGCCCGAGCCTGGGCCCGGGCGTGGGGGTGGTTTCTTCGAGCCCGTCGGCCACAGGCGCGGGCTCCGTTTCGCCGCCAGGTCCTCGATCCAGCCGACGCACACGATCGCGAGGCCTATCAGGGGCCAGACCAGGACGAACATCCACAGCGCGTACGTGGTGTCCAGCAGGCTCACCATCCCGTCGTTCATGAAGGGAAGGTCGTAGAGCTGGTCGATGATCGGGACCGTCGCCATGATCAGGAGGTTGTGCCACAGGTAGATCGTCATGGCACGGCTGTTGGAGAGCGTGACCAGTTTGTCCCAGCGCTTGAGGCGGCCGGGGAGGTCCTGCCAGGACGGGGAGTACTGGAGCAGGATGACCACGAACCCGAAGGACCAGGTGGCCTGCGCCAGCGGGATGTCGTTCAGGTCCCAGCCGTCGGGGCCCAGATGGCCCGACGCCCACCACAGGCCGAACGCCATCAGCAGGGTCGAGCCGGACACCGCCACATAGCGCGGGATCTTCTGCAGCATGCCCTCGTAGTGGGCGAACCCGAGGACCCAGCAGCCGCCGTAGACCGCGAAGTCCGAGACCGCGTTGCCCGTTTCACCGGGGATGTTGACGATGCCCGTGCCGACCACGGCCGTCAGACCGAGCGGAGCCAGCAGCGTCGGCCACGGGGCCCTGCGGAACGCCCACAGGAGCAGCGGCGACGCGAGGACGAACCAGAGGTACGCCCGCAGGTACCAGAGCACGCCCGCCGACTGGACCGCCCAGGTCTGCTCCAGGAGGCCCGACTTGTCGCCGATGCTCCAGGGGAACGGCGGGGCTCCGATCGGGACGATGTAGTTGAAGAGCTCGATCATCCCCCAGGTGCCGCCGTTGTCGGGGTCCTCGGAGATGTTCCAGCCCGCAGCGAACATCATGGCGAGCATGACGGCGCTGAAGATCCACAGGGGTGGCAGGAGCCGGCGGATACGGCCGCGGATCACGCCCAGGGCCGGGCGCTTCAGCGAGCGCGCCATCAGGGAACCGGCGAGCGCGAACATCACGCCCATGGACGGGAAGAGGACCGTCAGCCAGGCCCAGCCGAACAGGTGGTACATGACCACACGGATCAGCGCCAGCGTGCGCAGCAGGTCCAGGTAGCGGTCACGGCCGCTCGCCTTCTTCGGCGCGGAAGAAGCCGAAGAAGGCGAAGAGGCCGAGGGCGTGGCGGGAGTCGTGGGGGCGGGGACGGACGGTGCCCGGGACGCGGCGGACGCGGACGGGGCCTCGAACGGGGACCCCGGATTCTCCGCCGGAACCCGCGTGCCGAACCCGCCCGACCCGTCGGACCCGATGGATGCGTCGGATGCGTTGGACGCGTTGGACGCAGAGGACGTGTCCGTCGTGTCGAACGGGGACATCACCCAGCCCGCGTCGTACCGCGGCTCCTCCGGGTGGCCGCCCGGGTCGGTGTTCTGGCCATGCGTCATCCGACAGGCCTCCGATCGTTTCCGCTGCCGCTCTCCGCTCGCTGGCGGGGCATGGGGGCGGGTGCGCCCGCCGCTCCGGGGGCCGAGCCGACCACGCCGGTGCGGCGCAGTTTCTGCCAGCGCAGCCGGCCGCCGGTGAGGGCGGTGATCCAGGACTGGAGCAGGACGACGTACATGAGCTGCCGGTAGAGGATCTGCTGCAGGGGCAGCGAGATGAGGTGGGTCATGCGTTCCTTGTCGAGCCGGAAGGCGTACGCGGCGCAGATCGCCTGGATGGCGAGGACGCCCAGCCAGGCGCCGATCGTCTTCTCGGTGGGGCCGAACACGATCCCGTACAGCAGGAACACGTCGATCAGGGGGGCCAGGAGCGGGGCCAGGACCATGAAGAAGGAGATCAGGGGCAGGCCGACGCGGCCGAAGCGGCCCGAGGGGCCCCGTTCGACGAGCGCCTTGCGGTGCTTCCAGATCGCCTGCATGGTGCCGTACGACCAGCGGTAGCGCTGGGACCACAGCTGCTGGACGGACTCGGGGGCCTCGGTCCAGGCGCGGGCGTTCTCCGCGTAGACGACGCGCCAGCCGTCGCGGTGCATGGCCATCGTGATGTCGGTGTCCTCGGCGAGGGTGTCCTCGCTCATGCCGCCGACGCGTTCCAGGGCCGAGCGGCGGAAGGCTCCGACGGCTCCGGGGATCGTCGGCATGCAGCGCAGCATGTCGTACATGCGGCGGTCGAGGTTGAAACCCATCACGTACTCGATGTGCTGCCATGCGCCGATCAGCGAGTCGCGGTTGCCGACCTTGGCGTTGCCCGCGACGGCGCCCACGCTCGGGTCGCCGAAGGGCTGCACCAGTTCGCGCACGGTGGCGGGCTCGAAGACGGTGTCGCCGTCCATCATCACGATGAGGTCGTGCTTGGCGTTGGCGATGCCCCGGTTGAGGGCGGCGGGCTTGCCCGCGTTGAGCTGGCGCACGACGCGTACGTCCGGCAGCCGCAGGTCCTCCACGATGCGGGCGGTGCCGTCGCTCGAACCGTCGTCGATGACGACGACCTCGATGGGCTGTTCGCTCGCCACCAGCGAACGCACGGTGGCCTCGATGCACTTGGCCTCGTTGTAGGCCGGCACCAGTACCGAGACCGGTTCGGTGACCGGCGGTCCCCAGCGGAAGTTCTTCCGGCGTACGCGGCGTGCGTGGGCGATCGAGAGGACGAGCATCAGGCCGAAACGGGTGATGACCAGCGTGCCGATGACCGCGAGGCAGACGACGAGGACGTCGGTGCTCTTCTCGGAGAACTGCACCGCCCAGGTCCAGGCCTTGCCCTTCCACAGGTCGAGTCCGGTGACCTGGGTGTGGGCGCTGGGGGCGCCGAGCGCTCCGGTCAGGTTGTCGAACTCGTACCCCTTCTTCTGCATCTCGGGCAGGAAGCGGTCGAGTGCCTGCACGGTCTGGTGGCGGTCGCCGCCGGAGTCGTGCATGAGGACGATGGCGCCCTTGCCGCCCTTGGGGGTGGCGTTGCGGATGATCGTCTCGACGCCGGGCTTCTTCCAGTCCTCGCTGTCGGTGTTGTTGACGACAGTGAGGTAGCCGCGGCTGCCGATGTACTCGGTGACCGGCCACGACTTGTCGTCCATGGCGTCGGCGAACGAGGAGTACGGCGGCCGGAAGAGCGACGTACGGATGCCGGCCGCGCCCGCGAGCGCCAGCTGGTTCTGGGACAGCTCCCAGTCGATACGGCTCTTCGACTGGTAGGAGAGGTCGGGGTGGTTGAAGGTGTGCAGCCCGATCTCGTGGCCCTCGTCGACCATGCGCTGGACGAGCGCCGGGTAGCGCGAGGCCATCGTGCCGGTGACGAAGAACACCGCGTGCGCGTTGTGCTTCTTGAGGACGTCGAGGACCTTGGGGGTCCACTCGGGGTCCGGGCCGTCGTCGAAGGTGAGGACGAGATGGTGCTTCGGCACGCTGAGGCTGCTGGTGCGGCCGCCTCGGGTGTCGATGACGGGACCGCCGTCCAGGATCTTCTCCGGTACGCGGTCGGTGGCGGCCTCGGGCTGGATGCGGTGGTCCGCGAGTATCTCGCTGTGTACGTACCCGCGCAGCATCAGCATCGCCATGAGGGCGATGAGGATGAGCGAGGGCAACAGGTAGCGCATGGGCAGGCGTCGGCGCCGGACGGCGCCCCGGCCTGCGCCGCGCTTGCTGGTGCGGCGTGCCATCAGAGGATGTTCTCCGGGGAGGACGGGGTGGGGGGGCTCGGCTCGATGGGAGTCGGCACCGCCGTGAGCGGGGCGTCGGCAACGTCGTTGGTGCCGCTTCCGGCGGGGGCCTCGGTGGTGGGGCCGTCCGTGACGCCGGTGTCGGTCGGTTCCGGATCGGGATCCGGTGACGCGGGGACTTCGTCGGTGGGGTCCGCCCCGGGGTCGGGCGAGTTGTTGCTGCCCGCGCCCGGCTTGGTGGTGCTGGCGGAGGGCTTGGGGTCGGCCGAGGTGTCGGGCGCCTTCGCGCTGGCCGAGGCATCGGCCGAGAGGCTGGCGCCGGGTGACGGCGTCGTGCCTTCGGTGCCGGAGACGCTCGCCTCGGGCGAGGCGCTCGCGGAGCCGGACGGACCGGCGGATTCGGTGGGCGCCGCCGAGGGCTCGACCTGGCCGGCCGGTGAGTCTCCCTGCTGGTCCTTGATGGGGAGCCAGGGGGCGTTCGAGTTGCCGGATATGAGGGTGATGAGGATGGCCACCGCGTAGACCGCGCAGGCCAGGCCCACCGCCATGCCTATCCGGCGGTATCTGCGGCTGCGGCGGCCCGTCTCGTCGACGAAGACCGGGCCGTCCGAGCCCTCCTGGGTGCTGGGCGCGCCCTTGGCCTGCTGGACGAGCCAGTCCTCCAGCTGCCGTCCCACACCGTCGAGCTGGACCGTGACCTCGTGCGGGTCATGGGTGTGCTCGGGGTGCTCGGACTCCTGCCAGGTGTCGTGGCCGACGGCGGAACCGGGGCCCTGCGCGGCGGCGGGGTCGTACCCGGCACCGGCGGTACCGCCGCCCACCGCGCTTCCGCTGCCGCCCGTCGCGCTTCCAGGGAAACGGTCGGTGTTCCGGCCCTCCGGGAAACGGGCGGTGTCCTGGCCGTCGTCTCTCTGCCGCGGCACCGCCGCGGCGGCCTCACGGCGGAACCAGCCGTCGGACGCGCCCGGCGCACCGGACGTACCGGACACCCCCGGAGCGCCTATGACCTCGGTCGCGTCCGTACCGCCCGCATGGCCGGAAACGTTACGGAAGGGCTGATCAGGACCATTTCGAAGCGCCCGGTCGGCCTCGTCCCGGGCCGAGCGGTTGTCACCGCCGGCACCAGGCTGATCGGAATCATTCCGACCCGGTTGAGCGTCTTCTGGCCAACTTTTCACGCGCACGTACATCCCCCCACGGGAATCGTTCTGGGGTGGCGCGTGCGACCCGGATACTCGCACGTCATCGTCCGGAACCGGACCCCCACCCGGTCCGAGCGCCCCCTTTATCACACTGCACCCGGGCCACGAATGTATCGCACGTAGCCATGAGTGAGGGTTCTGTGTCAGATCCGACTCATCATGATGCGTGTATCTGTGGCCGGAATCCACCCCTCGGAAGGGCGCTCCAGCCACCCCTCGTCCGCCGCGAGCCGTGCCGCAGCAGCCCTCAATGCCGCAACTCCACGATGCACCAGTCCCTTCCGCCACACCAAAGACACCGGTGACAACGGGACGGGGTCGACGAGGGGGCGAAGCGTTGAACCCGGCATGGCCGGAAAGTCCACCACGGCCAGAACAGGGGTTCGTGTCTTGGCCATGATCCTCCGGAACTCCTCGGTACCGACGGCGAGCGGCGCGGGCGGAGCCACCTCGATCCCGCGTCCCTCGAAAAGCTGACGGGCCAGATCGGTCCATTCAAGCGTCCGGGGGTTCCCGGCACCCGCGTACACCCGCTCCCCCGCCAGCGCGTCGAGCGGTACGGCGTCCAGCGCGGCCAGGCGATGACCCTCGGGCAGGACGACGGCCATCCGCTCGTACCGCACGGGCTGCTGCTCCAGGCGGGCGCGCACGGCCGGGTCGAGGCCCGCGAACCGGCCGAAGGACGCGTCGAGCCGGCCGGCCAGCAGCTCGGCCGCCGCGCCGGTGAGGCCGCTCTCGAAGCGGGCCATCAGTTCGCAGTCGGGGGCCAGTTCGCGGGCCAGGTCCAGGATCCGTCCGGAGACGAGGCCCGGACTGTTCACGTCCACGAGCAGGGGGCGCTCGGCGCCCGCGCCGCCGTACGGGCCTGTCCGCCCGAAGGCCGCGAGCAGGTCGTCCTGCGCCTCCAGGGCCCGCCGCGCGTGGGGCAGCAGCCGCTCGCCGTCCGGGGTGAGCGTCACCTGCCGGGTGGTGCGTACGAAGAGGTCGGCGCCCAGTTCCCGTTCCAGGCGGCGGATGTCGCGGCTGAGGGCCTGCTGGGCGACGTACAGGCGGGCCGCCGCGCGTGTGAAGTGCAGGTCCTCGGCGACGGCGAGGAAGGCGCGCAGCAGACGGGGGTCCAGGTGGGAGCGGTGCGCGGAGCGGGCGGAGTGCGGGGGATGGGCGGGCATCGGGCGAACTTACAACGTGAGTGCGTGAATCGGTACGGAGCAGGTGTTGGACCCCGTACGCAGGGGCGGGCGACCGTTGATCCATGCCACCCAGCCGGTCCTCGCAGCACTCCCCCTCCCCCGCGCCCCCCTCCTCTCCTCCTCCGCCCCCCTCGCGGAATCCCTACCGTCGACTTTTCGCCATTCCTGGTACGCGGGCGTTCACGATCGGGAATCTGATCGCCCGGCTCCCCATGGGCATGTTCAGCGTGAGCGCCGTGATCATGATCGCCGGGACGCGGGGCTCGTACGCGCTCGCCGGCGCCGTCACCGCGACCGGGCTGGCCGCGACGGCGGTCGTCGCACCCTGGACGGCGCGACTCGTCGACCGGCACGGGCAGGCCCGGATCGCCGTTCCCGCGACCGCGGTCGCCGCGCTCGGCTCGCTCGCACTGCTGCTCTGCGTCCGCCTCGGGGCGCCGGACTGGACACTGTTCGCGGCGTACGCGGCCACGGCGACCACACCCAACACGGGAGGCATGTCCCGGGCACGCTGGGCCCACCTCCTCGAAGGGGACCCGGTCCGGCTGCACACCGCGAACTCCTTCGAGCAGGCCGCGGACGAACTGTGCTTCATGTTCGGGCCCGTGCTCGCCGCGCTGCTGTGCGGGGCGCTGTTCCCGGAGGCGGGCACCCTCGTCGCAGTCGTCCTGCTGCTGACCGGCGTGCTGGTGTTCAGCGCCCAGCGCTCGACGGAACCGCCCGCGCGGGGCCGTACGAGCGCCGGGTCCGCGTCACCGCTCCGGGCGCCCGGAATCCCTCCGCTGCTGATCGGGTTCCTCGCCACGGGGGCCGTGTTCGGGTCCATGGAGGTGGTGACGATCGCGTTCGCGGACGCACAGGGGCACCGGGCGGCGGCCGGGGTCGTACTCGCCCTGCAGGCGGCCGGATCGTGCGCGGCGGGGCTGCTGTACGGGGTGCTGCGGCCGGGCGGGTCCGTGGAACGGCGGTTCCTGCTCAGTGTCGGCGCGATGGCTCCGCTGATGTCCCTGCCGCTGCTGGCCGCGACGCTCGGGGGCGGCGGGCTCGTGACGCTCGGCCTCGCCCTGCTGATCGCGGGCATGGCGACGGCGCCGACGATGGTCACGGCGATGACGCTCCTGCAGCACCGGACGCCGGAGGGGCGGCTGAACGAGGGCATGACGTGGGCGGTGACGGGGCTGCTGGGCGGGATCGCGTGCGGGGCCGCGGTGGGTGGGTTCGTGGTGGAGCACGGGTCGGCTGCGACGGGTTACGCGGTGCCGGTCGGGGCGGCGGCGACGGCGCTGCTTATCGCGCTGGCGACGGCGCGCGGTTCCGGGCGCGCCTGAACCCGAAGCCCTCACCGGCCTCCGCGGCCCGCGCCCCAAAACCGGGCCGTCCGCCACCTGACCGCCCGGCGGGGGCTGGTCGCGCAGTTCCCCGCGCCCCTAAAAACCGGCCGCATGCCACCTGACCGCCCGGTGGGGGTTGCTCGCGCCGTTCCCCGCGCCCCTAAAAGCAGGCCGTCCGCCACCTGACCGGCCGACTTGGGTCACCCGCGCCGTTCCCCGCGCCCCTGACGGGGCCCCGGAGCGGCGCAGCCGCTTCAAGGGGCGCGGGGAACGGCGCGACCAGCCCCCACCGGCCCGCACCGGACGAATCGCCCCCTGCGGCGCAGCCGCTTCAAGGGGCGCGGGGAACGGCGCGGCCAGCCCCCACCGGCCCGCACCGGACGAATCGCCCCCTGCGGCGCAGCCGCTTCAAGGGGCGCGGGGAACGGCGCGACCAGCCCCCACCGACCCGCACCCCACAAACCCTGGTCGGCCTGCCGAACGACCGCCCCAATTCGCGCGCACCCCATTGACTCCCCCCGAGCCCCCACATACGTTCCCCCGTCGAAGCGCTTCGACGGCGCGCGTCGAATCGATTCGATGCGCGCCGCGCAGGCGGAGCGCAATGCTCCGATACCCGTCCGACTCCCCCGGAGGCACAGGATGTTGACGGCACGAAGGCGTGTGATGGCGGCGGCGGCCGCGGTGGTGAGCACCACCCTGCTGCTGGCCTCCTGCGGTGACTCGGACAGCGGGTCCTCCGACGGGAAGACCCTGAAGCTGTGGCACTACGAGAGCCCGGACAGCGCGATGGCGGTCGCCTGGAACGCGGCCATCAAGGAGTTCGAGAAGACCCACCCCGGCGTCAAGGTGAAGTTCGAGGAGAAGGGCTTCGAGCAGATCCAGAAGACCGCCCCGATGGTCCTCAACTCCAATGACGCCCCGGACCTCATGGAGTACAACAAGGGCAACGCGACGGCCGGTCACCTCTCCCAGCAGGGCCTGCTCACCGACCTGTCCGCGGAGGTGACGAAGCACGGCTGGGACAAGAAGCTCAGCGCGGGCGTGCGCACCACCAGCCAGTACGACGCCAAGGGCGTGATGGGCTCGGGCAAGTGGTTCGGGATACCCAACTACGCCGAGTACACGATGGTGTTCTACAACAAGGACCTCTTCAAGAAGTACGACATCGCCGAGCCGAAGACGTTCGGCGAACTGACCGCCGCCATGGACACGTTCGTCGACAAGGGCGTCACCCCGCTGGCCAACGCGGGCGCCGAGTACGTGGCCCACCAGTACCTCTACCAGCTCGCGCTGTCGAAGGCCGACCGCGCCTGGGTGGACTCGTACCAGCTCTACAAGGGGAAGCCGGACTTCCACGACGCCGCCTGGACGTACGCCGCCGAGACCTTCGCGGACTGGGTGAAGAAGGGCTACATCAGCAAGAAGACCACCAGCGCGAAGGCCGAGGACGCGGGGCTGTCGTTCATGCAGGGCAAGAGCCCGATCCTGTTCTCCGGCAGCTGGTGGTTCGGCCGGTTCGCCGCGGAGAACACGTTCGACTGGGGCACGTTCCTGTGGCCGGACTCGAATCTGACCCTCGGCTCGGGCGGCAACCTGTGGGTGGTCCCCAAGGGCGCCGAGAACAAGCAACTGGCGTACGACTTCATCGACATCACCATGTCGAAGAAGATCCAGAACCTGCTCGGCAACAAGGGCGGCGTCCCGGTGGCCGCCGACCCCGCCGCCATCACGGACCCGCGCTCCAAGGGCCTCATCGCCAACTTCAACACCCTCTCCGAGCGTGACGGCCTGGCGTTCTACCCCGACTGGCCGGCCCCCGGCTTCTACGACGTCCTCGTCTCCGAGACCCAGAAGCTAATCACGGGGAGCGCGAAGCCGGACGCCTACCTGGACGCCGTGAAGGCGGCGTACGACAAGGGCGTACAGGCCCCATGACGTTCACCGTCGACGAGCGGGGCGGGCACGAGGGCGCGGTCGTCGAAGCGCGTCACCACGCGAAGAGCAGGAAGAACAGCCCTCGGCCCCGCGACTCCTACGCCCTCTTCCTGCTTCCCGGCGCCCTCGCCTTCCTCGTGATCGTCGTCGTGCCGTTCCTGATGAACACGGGCGTGAGCTTCACCGAGTGGCAGGGCGTCGGCAGCCCGAAGTGGACCGGCCTCGCCAACTACCGCGAGCTGATGGACGACGCCGAGTTCTGGGCGTCGTTCCGGCACAGCCTGTTCATGGTCGTCGCGATGGCGGTCGTACCGACCGTCCTCGGACTCGTCCTGGCCGCCGCCCTCTTCGACTTCGTCGGCAAGCACTTCGGCAGCAGGACGGCCGCCGTGCTGCGGGCCTGCTTCTATCTGCCGCAGGTGCTGCCCATCGCGGTGGCGGGCATCGTGTGGAGCTGGATCCTCGCGCCCGAGAACGGCTCGCTGAACGAACTCCTGAAGGCGGTCGGGCTCGGGAGCCTCCAGCAGGACTGGCTCGGCGACCCCGATCTCGCGCTCTACAGCGTCATGGGCGTGATGGTCTGGGTGCAGCTCGGCTTCCCGCTCGTGATCTTCATGGCGGGCCTGCAACGTGTCGACCCGCAGCTGTACGAGGCCGCCGAACTCGACGGCGCCGGCTGGTGGCGCCGGTTCTGGCACGTCACGCTGCCGCAGATCAGGCCGGAGATCTATGTCGTGCTGCTCTGGTGCACGATCGCCGCGCTCAAGGTGTTCGGCGCGGTGTACGTGCTCACCAAGGGCGGCCCCGGCGGTGCCACCGACGTGCCCTCGTACTTCTCGTTCACCACGTTCTTCGAGAAGACGCAGGTCGGGTACGGCGCCGCGATCTCGACCGTCCTGACCGTGATCGTCCTGCTGCTCGCCGTGGTCGGCCTGAAGCTCCAGACCCGTGCCGAGGACGCCGAACAGGGAGTCGTGCGATGAACAGCACCGAACGAGGAGTAGGTGCCTCATGACCGCCCTCCGCCGCTACCCCGTCCTCCTCGCCCTGATCATCGGGGCCCTGTTCATGGTCCTGCCGTTCCTGATCGTCACCCTCAACGCGGTGAAGTCGCCCGCCGAGTACTCGGCGAACGGCCCGCTGAGCCTGCCCGAGGGCGTCTACCTCGACGGGCTGAAGGACTTCTGGGAACGCGTCGACTTCGGACAGAAGCTCGTCAACTCGGTGATCATCAGCGGGTCCGTCGCCCTGGGCGCGGTCGTCCTGTCCGTCCTCAACGCGTACGCGATCGGCATCGGGCGGATCAGAGGGCGCACCTGGGTCCTCGCCTTCTTCGTGCTGGCGAACATGCTGCCGCAGGAGGCCCTGGTCTACCCGGTCTACTACCTGAGCAAGGAAGCCGGCCTGTACGACACCAGGCTGAGCGTGATCATCGTCTTCACCGTGATCCAGGCCGCGTTCGGCACGTATCTGCTCGCCTCGGTCCTCGGTCAGTTCCCGCGCGAGATCATCGAGGCCGCCCGGATCGACGGCGCGAACAAGTGGCAGGTGCTCTGGCGGATCGTGGTGCCCGTCAGCCGGCCCACCATCGGTGTGCTCCTGGTCTTCTTCTTCATCTGGACCTGGAACGAGTTCCTGCTCCCCCTCGTGATGCTGATCTCCAACGACAACCAGACCGTGTCGGTGGCGCTCGGCGTCCTCCAGGGCCAGCGCCTGATGGACGCCACGATGACGAACGCCGCCGCCCTCCTGGGCGTCCTGCCCGCCATCGTCTTCTTCCTCGTCTTCCAGCGGACGCTCACCCGCGGCATAGCCGTGGGTGCCGTCAAGTAAGGGGTGTGCGCGTGAAGTTCACCGACGGCTACTGGCTGCTGCGCGAGGGTGTGACGGCCGCCCACCCGGTCGAGGTCCTCGACGTGAGCGCCGGGTCCGGGGCCCTGGAGATCCACGCGCCGACCCAGCCCATCCGTCACCGCGGCGATCTGCTGAAGGGACCGGTCGTGACCATCGGCGCGCACGCCCCGATGCCCGACGTCATCGGCGTCACGTTCACCCACTTCGAGGGTGAGGAGCCCCGGGGGCCGCGGTTCGAGCTGAACAGGCTCGGCAAGGAGGAGTTCACGGCGCACGCCGTGTACGACGACGACTCCGCCACCCTCACCGCCGGCGCCCTGTCGGTGCGCGTGAGCCGCACCGGCCCCTGGCACGTGGACTTCCTCGCCGACGGCCGCACCCTCACCAGCAGCGGCCCCAAGGGCATGGGCATCATGCGCGACACCGGCAGCGGCGGCCACTACCTGCGGGAACAGCTGAACCTCGGCGTCGGCACGCACGTCTTCGGGCTCGGCGAGCGGTTCGGCCCACTGGTCAAGAACGGCCAGGTCGTCGACATGTGGAACGCCGACGGGGGCACGGCCACCGAACAGGCGTACAAGAACGTGCCGTTCTATCTGACGGACGCGGGCTACGGCGTCTTCGTCGACCATCCGGGCCGGGTGTCGTTCGAGGTCGGCTCGGAGGCGGTGTCGCGGGTCCAGTTCAGCGCCGAGACCCAGCAGCTGACGTACTACGTGATCTACGGGCCCACCCCGAAGGACATCATCCGCAAGTACACGGCCCTCACCGGCCGCCCGGCCCTGCCGCCCGCCTGGTCGTTCGGGCTGTGGCTGTCGACGTCCTTCACCACCTCGTACGACGAGGCCACCGTCAGCTCCTTCATCGACGGCATGAGGGAGCGTGAACTCCCGCTCTCCGTCTTCCACTTCGACTGCTTCTGGATGCGCGAGTTCAACTGGTGCGACTTCGAGTGGGATCCCCGGGTCTTCCCTGACCCGCAGGGCATGCTGGCCCGCCTCAAGGAGCGCGGGCTGCACATCAGCGTGTGGATCAACCCGTACATCGCGCAGCGCTCCCCGCTCTTCGCCGAGGGCAAGGCGCTCGGGCATCTGCTGCGGCGGCCCGACGGCAGTGTCTGGCAGTGGGACCTGTGGCAGCCGGGCATGGCGCTCGTCGACTTCACCAGCCCGGCCGCCCGCGAGTGGTACGCGGCGAAGCTGGAGGCGCTGCTCGCGCAGGGCGTCGACTGCTTCAAGACCGACTTCGGGGAGCGGGTCCCGCTCGACGTGGCGTACGCGGACGGCGGCGACCCCGAGCGGATGCACAACTACTACACGTACCTCTACAACCGGACCGTCTTCGACGTGCTGCGCAAGCACCGCGGGGAGGGCGAGGCGGTCGTCTTCGCCCGCTCGGCGACCGCGGGCAGCCAGAAGTTCCCGGTGCACTGGGGCGGCGACTGCGAGGCCACGTACGAGTCGATGGCGGAGTCGCTGCGCGGCGGACTCTCCCTCGGCCTCTCCGGGTTCGGCTACTGGAGCCACGACATCGGCGGCTTCGAGGGCACCCCGACCCCCGCCCTCTTCAAGCGCTGGCTCGCCTTCGGGCTCCTCTCCTCGCACAGCCGCCTGCACGGCAGCTCCTCGTACCGCGTGCCGTGGCTCTTCGACGAGGAGTCCGTGGACGTCCTGCGCCTGTTCACCCGCCTGAAGCTGCGCCTCATGCCGTACCTGTACGAGGCCGCCCGCACCGCGCACGCGCAGGGGGTGCCGATGATGCGCGCGATGGTGCTCGAATTCCCGGACGATCCCGGGTGCGCGCATCTGGAACGGCAGTACATGCTCGGCTCCGACCTGCTGGTCGCGCCGGTGTTCTCCGACGACGGTGACGTGTCGTACTACGTGCCCGAGGGCACCTGGACGCACTTCCTGACCGGGCGGACGGTGACCGGGCCGCGCTGGGTGCGCGAGACGCACGGCTTCTCCAGCGTGCCGCTCCTCGTCCGGCCGGGCGCGGTGATCCCGGTGGGTTCCGTCGAGGACCGCCCCGACTATCCGTACACCGACGGGATCACCCTCCACGCGTACGCTCCGGCGCGCGGCGCGCAGGTCACGGCGGTCGTGGACGGGGTGACCTTCACCGTCGTACGGGAGGGCGACACCCTGCGGGCCTCGTCGAGCGACCCGAAGGCGCCCTGGGCGCTGGCGGCGGGCGACCGGACCGCGCGGGCGGCGGCCGGGACCGGATTCCTGTCCCTGGAACTTGGACCGGAAGCGGCAGCCGAGTTGGAGCAGGCCCCAGAGGACGGCGCACACCGGGAGCGGGGCTGAGCATGGTGAAGATCACCGATGTGGCCCGGCACGCGGGGGTCTCCCCCAGCACGGTCTCGTACGCGCTGAGCGGCAAGCGGCCGATCTCCGAGGAGACCCGGCAGCGCGTCGAGGACAGCATCCGCGAGCTGGGCTACCGGCCGCACGCGGGCGCCCGCGCCCTCGCGAGCAGCAGATCGAACGTACTGGCGCTCGTGGTCCCGCTGCGGGCCGGCATCCACGTGCCGGTGGTGATGCAGTTCGCGGTGTCCGTGGTGACGGCCGCCCGCCGCCACGACCACGACGTGCTGCTGCTCACGCAGGAGGAGGGCGAGGAGGGGCTGCGGCGGGTCGCGGACAGCGCCCTCGTGGACGCGCTGATCGTGATGGACGTCCAGCTCCACGACGCGCGCCTGCCGTTGCTGCGCGGCCTGGACCGGCCGTCGGTCCTCATCGGCTTCCCGGCCGAGCCCGCCGGGCTGACCTGCATCGACCTGGACTTCGCGGCGGCGGGCGAGCTGTGCGTCGAGCATCTGGCGGGGCTCGGCCACCGGGTGATCGGCCTGGTGGGCTCACCGCCCGAGGTGTACGTGCGCGAGACCGGGTTCGCCCAGCGGGTGGTCCAGGGCTTCACCGCCGCGGCCGACCGCAACGGCCTCTCCTCCTCGATCCACCCGTGCGAGGCCGACCCCGCGGCGGCCCGGCAGGTCGCCGAGCAGCTCCTGCGCGAACGCCCCGCCCTGACGGGTGTCGTGGTCCACAACGAGCCGGTCCTGGAACCGCTGATCGACGCGTTCGAAGCCCTCGGACTACGGGTCCCCGGCGATCTGTCGGTCACCGCGATCTGCCCGGACGAACTGGCCGGCCGCGTCCGCGTGCCCGTCACCTCCATCGCCATACCGGCCGCCGAGGTGGGCGCCGGATCGGTGGAGCTGCTGATGAAGAAGCTGGGCGGTGCGCCGGTACCGCAGGCCACGCTGCTCCCGCCCCGCCTGACGGTCCGGGCGAGCACACAGCCGCGCCCCTGATCCGTGCCCGACGTCCATTCGTGCAAGGCCCTATTCGAAGGAGCCGTGACATGAAAGGCAAGAGAAGCAGGAAAAGCAGGAGAAGACCGAGAATTGCGCTCGTCCTGGCGCTCACCCTGGTCGGCGGCCTCGGCGCCACCGTCCCCGCGGCGGCCGACGCCCCCGCGTACCCCTTCCGCGACCCCCGCCTCCCCGTCGACCGCCGTGTCGACGACCTCCTCTCCCGGCTCACCCTCGACGAGAAGGTCTCCCTGCTCCACCAGTGGCAGCCCGCGATCCCCCGCCTGGGCATCCAGGCGTTCAAGACCGGTACCGAGGCACTGCACGGGGTCGCCTGGCTCGGCGAGGCCACCGTCTTCCCGCAGGCCGTGGGGCTCGCCTCGACCTGGGACCCCGCCCTGATCCGCCGGGTCGGCTCGGCGGTCGGCGACGAGACCCGCGGCTTCCAGCAGGAACGCCCCACCGGCTGGGGCCTCAACCTGTGGGCGCCCGTGGTCAATCCGCTCCGCGACCCGCGCTGGGGCCGCAACGAGGAGGGCTACTCGGAGGACCCGTACCTCACCGGCTCGATGGCGACCGCGTACGGCACCGGTCTGACCGGCGGTGATCCCGAGCACCTGAAGACGGCCCCCACGCTGAAGCACTTCCTCGGCAACAACAACGAGGCCGACCGCACGACCACCTCCTCCGACCTGCGCCCGAGGGTGCTGAAGGAGTACGAGGAGCAGGCGTTCCGGCCGGCGATCGAGGCGGACGCGGCGACGGGCGTGATGTCCTCGTACAACCTCGTCAACGGCCGTCCCGCCACGGTGAATCCGGCGCTCGACGACGACGTGCGCACCTGGACCTCGCAGGACCTGCTGAACGTGACCGACGCCTACGCGCCCAACAACCTGACCGGCACCGGCAGTCAGAAGTACTACGGCACCCTCGCCGAGGGGAACGCGGCGGCGCTGAAAGCGGGCATCGACAGCTTCACGACGGACGACACGAACTCCGTACCGACGACCACGGCCGTCAGGTCGGCGCTGGCCGACGGCCTGCTGAAGGAGTCGGACGTCGACACGGCGGCCGGGCACGTCCTCGACATCCGGGTGCGGCTCGGTGAGTTCGACCCGGGCGGCGGCAGGTACGGGACCATCGACAAGTCGGTCGTGAACAGCCCGGCGCACCAGAGGCTCGCGCGGCAGGCGGCGGCCGACGCGGCGGTCCTGCTGAAGAACGCGGGCGGCGCCCTGCCGCTGAAGGCCTCCGCGAAGGACGTGGCCGTCGTCGGCCCGCTCGCCGACACCCTCTACACCGACTGGTACTCGGGCACGCTCCCGTACGCGGTCACCCCGAAGGCGGGCATCGCCGCGCGGCTCGGCTCCCCCGTGGCCGGCAGCGAGGGCGTCGACCGGATCTCGCTGCGGAACACGGCGAGCGGCGCGTACGTCACGGCGGGCACGGACGCCGACGGTGAGACGCTCAAGGAGAGCGCGGGCGGCGGGACGGCCGCGCAGTTCGACGTGTTCGACTGGGGCGCCGGGATCGTGACCCTGCGCTCGGCCGCGAACGGCAAGTACGTCGGCTACAACTGGTCGAACTTCGTCAACGACCAGGTCCAGCCGAACGGCTGGTTCGTCCAGCAGCAGTTCGCGCCGGAGGAGCAGGCCGACGGTACGTATCTGCTGCGGTACGCGGGCTACGAGACCCGCGAACCCTGGTGGTCGAACCCGGTCTACCTCGGCCCCACCGGCTCCGACGGCACCCTCGGCCTGGTCGCGAAGTCCGAGGCCGCGCACTATGCCAAGGACGTCGTCCGCAGCGGCACCGAGGAGGCCGTGGCGGCGGTGAAGGGCAAAAGCGCGGCGGTCGTCGTGGTCGGGTCCATGCCCGCGATCAACGGGCGCGAGAACGACGACCGCGAGGGCATGGGCCTCGCCCCGTCCCAGGAGGCCCTGGTCGAGGCGGTGCGCAAGGCCAACCCGCACACCGTCGTGGTCGTCGAGAACAGCTACCCGACCACCCTCGGCGCCCTCCAGGAGAAGGTCCCCGCACTCCTGTGGACCACCCACGCGGGCCAGGAGACCGGCAACGCCCTCGCCGACGTCCTCTTCGGCGACGTGAACCCGGCCGGCCGGCTCACCCAGACCTGGTACCGCTCGGAGGCGGACCTGCCGTCCGTCCTGGAGTACGACACCATCAAATACGACCGCACGTACCAGTACTTCAAGGGCGATCCGCTCTACGCGTTCGGGTACGGACTCTCGTACTCCTCCTACCGCTACGGGCAGGTGAGGCGCGTCGACGGCGGTTACGAGGTCGCGGTGACGAACACCGGCAGCCGCGCCGGCGACGAGGTCGTGCAGCTCTACACCCACCAGCGCACCTCGCGCGACAAACAGCCCCTGAAGCAGCTGAAGGCCTTCGAACGGGTCTCGCTGAAGCCCGGCGAGACGAGGACGGTGCGGCTGAAGCTGCGGGAGAAGGACCTCGCGCACTGGGACGTCACCCGGTCGAAGTGGGTGGTGGAGAGCGGCACGTACGACGTCCTGGTGGGCGCGTCCTCCGAGGACATCCGCTCCCGTACGTCCCTGAAGGTGACGGGCGAGACGATTCCGGCCCGGGACCTCTCCCGGACCACCCGGGCGGAGAACTTCGACGACTACGAGGGGGTGCGGCTGGTGGACGAGTCCAAGGCGCGCGGCACCGCCGTGGGGGCCTCGCGCGACGGCGCCTGGCTGAAGTTCGCCGACTCCCGGCTGGGCACCGGCGGTGCGAAGTTCGCCGCGCGGGTGGCCGGGGCGGCCGGAAAGGTGGAGGTACGGCTCGGTTCGCCCGCCGGGACGCTCGTCGGTACGGCGACCGTGTCCGGCACGGGGTCCGTGTACACGTACGCCGAGGTGAGTGCCCCGCTGTCGGCCGCCGCGAAGGGCCGCCAGGACGTGTATCTGGTGCTGGGGGACGGCATGCGACTGTCGACGTTCACGCTCCGCTGAGCTGTGGTGACGCGGTGGGGGCGGCGGCGAAAGGCCGCCGTCCCCACCGCGGCTCACTCCCTCAGCACTCCGCCGGCTTGCGCCACGAGCACTCCAGGTCCGTGTTCCGCTCGGCCGAGCGCGCGCTCGGGTCCGTCGGCTTCACCGTCGCGGTCGTGTCCGCCGTGGACCGGGCGAGCGTCACCACGATCGCGTCCTCCAGCGGTTTCACGGACGCGGCCAGGTAGTTGTTGAGCACGATGCTGTAGACGAGTTCGCGCCCGTCCGCGTCCTTCACGTACCCGGAGAGGGCGGACGCGCCGGTCAACGAGCCGGTCTTGCCGACCGCGTTGAGGGCCGCGGGGGTTCCGCACATCCTGGTGCGCAGGGTGCCGCCCACGAATCGTTCGGGGGCGCAGGCGACCGGCAGCGACGTGCGCCAGTCGGCGTACCAGGGCTCGGCCCGTACCGCGAGCAGCAGCTTGGCGAACTGCCCCGCGGTGAGGTTGTTCATGCGGGAGAGCCCGGAGCCGTCGACCTGCCGCAGCTTGCCCGTGTCGACGCCGACGCCCTTGAGGTAGCCGCTCACGGCGGCGAGCCCGGCGCTCCAGCTGCCCTCGCCGGAGACCTTCAGGCCCATGGTCTTGGTGAGGATCTCGGCGTGCATGTTGTTCGACAGCTTCATGAACGGGATCAGCAGGTCCTTCAGCGGCATGGAGGCGTGCGAGGCGAGGCGCCGGGCCGTCGCGGGGGTGGCGCGGCCGAGCCGGGTCGCCCCGGTGACCTTCACCCCGTGCGCGGTGAGGGCGTCCCGGAACACGGCGGCGGCGTACCCGGTGGGTTCCCACACGCTGACCCACTCCTGGGCGCCGGAGCCGCCGGCCGGTGTCGTACCGCTGACGACGATCGTGTTGGTGCCGTGCTCGCGCTCCACGGTGAGGTCGTTCGCCCCGCCCGCGGCGACGGTCGTGGCCCGTACGTCGAAGTCCACGTAGGTCGTCTTCGGGGTGACGGTGACCTTGGGTTTGTCCCCGGCGGCGGCGCCCGGTGCGACCGTCACGATCACCGAGCCGGTGTCGTAGTCGGTGTCCGGGGCGACGCTCAGCGCGCTGATCTGCGCCGAGTAGTACGAGGACTCGTCGTCGGCGGCCCAGGCGCGGCCGAGGCGGTTGCCGTCGAAGCGGGTGTCGTCGGCGAGGAGCCGCCCGTCGACGCGGGTGACGCCCGCCGCGGCGACCTGGGCGGCCAGGGTGTCGTAGTCGGCGGCCAGGGCGGTCGGGTCGCCGGTGCCGCGCAGATACAGGTCGCCGGTCAGCGTGGAGCCGTGCCGGCGGCCGGTCGCGAGGACGTCCGTGGTGAACGTGTGGTCGGGGCCGAGGATCTCCATCGCCGCGGCCGAGGTGGGCAGTTTGGTGTTGGAGGCGGGCATCAGGCGCGAGGTGGGCGACCGCTGGTACAGCAGGTCCCCGCTCGCCGCCCCGGCGACCACGACGCTCGCCGCCCCGCCCTCCATCCGGCTGTCCCCGAGGATGGTGTCGATGGCCTCCGGGAGCCCGCTGGTGCCCGGGTCGGCTCCGGCGGGTGCGCTCCAGCCGAGCCCGGCCACCAGGACGCCGAGCACCACGGCCCAGGTCCGGGCCCGGCCACGGGGCTGGTGAGATCTCTTGTTCTCTCCGGTCTCTCCGGTTTCCGCGAGTCGTCTCATGCGACAGCAGCATCCACGACGAAGGCCCCGCTGCCTATGGCAGCGGGGCCTTCGCTTCTGGATCTGAACATGGGAAAGTGGAGATGGCGGGAATCGAACCCGCGTCCAACGGTGCAGAATCAGGGCTTCTCCGAGCGCAGTTCGCTTAGATTTTCTCAGCCCCGGAGATCACGCGAACAAGTCTCCGACGGGCTCAGTCACTGTTTGATTTCCCGTCTCACCCCGTGACCGGGTCAGACGGTTTAGTCCCCTTGATTATGCCAGGATCCGGGTCGGGAACACCCCCGGGCTGACACCCATTTAGGGTCCTTCAGTCACTGGTTATTAAGCAGCGAGGGCGAAGGACTGGGAATCGCTCTTGGAATTGGCGATTATTGGTTGCGACATATGGTTAACGAGATCATTGCCGCTTCCTCGGCTCGCTTCCCCTGCTTCGACAGCCGCTGTCGAAACCGATCATCCCCATGTTGTTTTTTCAAAACCCTCCGAAGAGGGCCCTCCGAGGAGGGTGTGTGCACCCGCTGTGAGGTGCGTTGCCATCGTACGTGACCAACGCACGTCGATGCCACTGTATTCCCGGCGGCCCCCCTCGCGGCGGGTGTGCCGGGCCTGCCGTGCTACTCGCCGCGCTGCTTGCGCTTGACCGCCGCGATCGCCCGGTCCGACTCACGCCGGTCCTGCTTCTCGCGCAGCGTCTGGCGCTTGTCGTATTCCTTCTTGCCCCGGGCGAGCGCGATCTCGGCCTTCGCGCGGCCGTCCTTGAAGTACAGGACGAGGGGCACGATGGTGTGGCCCGTCTCCTCCGACTTCGAGGCCAGCTTGTCGATCTCCTCGCGGTGCAGGAGCAGCTTGCGCTTGCGGCGCGCGGAGTGGTTGGTCCAGCTGCCCTGGCTGTACTCGGGGATGTGGGCGTTGTGCAGCCACGCCTCGTTCCCGTCGATCTGCACGAAGCCGTCGGCGAGCGAGGCACGCCCCTGGCGCAGCGACTTCACCTCGGTGCCGGTGAGCACGAGTCCGGCCTCGTAGACATCGATGATCGCGTAGTCGTGCCGGGCCTTCTTGTTCTGCGCGACGATCTTGCGCTTGCCGTCCTTGACGGCGGCCTTGGCGCCACCTCCCTGCTTCGGCTGGGATTCCTTCGGTACGTACATGCCCTTGCTCATAGTGCTGGCCATTTTCGCACTAGAGGGGGGCCGGAGGGAAAGCCGATTACGCGAAGTACGGGCCGGCCGCCGCGGGGGCCGTGCGCGGGCCGGTCACTCGGCGTCCCCGAGCCCGCTCAGGACGGTCTCGGCGCGCTCCAGCGCGCCCGCGTCGGCCTCCAGGTCGGGGGTGATGCCCCGGGCGTCCACCGTGCGCCCGGAGGGGGTGCGGTAGTGGCCGACGGTCAGTTCGGCGACCGAGCCGTCCGGCAGCCGGCTCGGCATCTGGACCGAGCCCTTGCCGAAGGTCCTGGAGCCCACGACGACCGCGCGGCCACGGTCCTGCAGACCACCGGTGAGGAGCTCGGCCGCGCTCATCGTGCCGCCGTCGACGAGCGCGACCAGCGGTCTGGTGGTGTCGCCGCCGGGATCGGCGTGCAGGGCCTTCTGGTCGCCGTTCACGTCGTACGTGGCCACCAGGCCGCCGTCGAGGAAGGCGGAGGCGGCGGTGACGGCCTCGGTGACCAGGCCGCCGGAGTTGCCCCGCAGATCGAGGACGATCCCCTCGTCCACGGGCGCGCCGGCCACCGCGGTCCGTACGAGGTCTCCGGAGCCCTTGGTGAAGGCGGCGACCTTGATCACGGTGACGCCGCCGGGGAGTTCGCGCACGCTCACGGAGTCGGTGGACAGCCGCGCCCGGTGCAGGGTCTCGCTCCACGCGCGCGTGCCGCGCTGCAGTCCGAGGTCGACGGCGGTGCCCGCGTCGGCGTCGGTGGCGTCACCCCGCAGTAAGGCGACGACCTCGGTGACGGGCCTGCCGTCGACGCGGTGGCCGTCGATGCTGCGCAGCCGGTCGCCCTTGCGGATGCCCGCGGTCGCGGCGGGCGAGCCCGACCGGACCCGGGTCACCTCGATGCGTCCGCCGCGCTCGCGCCGGGCCCAGAGGCCGACGCCGGTGTACCGGCCGCCGAGGGCTTCCTCGAACTCCTCGTACTCGCCCTGGGAGTAGACGGCGCCCCAGCGGTCGCCGCTGCGGCTGACGGCCCGCTCGGCGGCCTCCACGGGCGACTTGCCGTCGGCCATCGCCTCGGCGGCGGCGTCGGCGACGTCGTCCTGTTGTCCGGACTGTGCGGTACGGGCCGCGGGGGTGACGGATTTCCGGCCGGGGGTGTCGAACGCGCCGGTCGCGGCGCCCGCGGCGAGGACGCTCGCGAAGACCAACGTCAGGGCCGCCCCGCGGCGGATGCGGCGGGGCTGACAGAACAGGTCACGGCCTGACATGCGGGTGAGTCTAGGACAACGAGAAGGGCCGTACCGGCGGTTGCCGGTACGGCCCTCTTGGCATGTGTCACACCTTCAAGTACTTGCGCAACGCGAAGAACGCGGCCAGCGCGGGCATCAGAAGGCTCGTGGCGAGGATCAGCGGCAACTTCGTGAGAACGGCGTCCCAGCCGATGAAGTTGATCAGGTTCAGCTTCTCGGACAGGGCGAGACCGTGGTCGATGATGAAGTACCGCGCGATCACCAGGAAGGCGCAGGCGACACCACCGCCGATCAGTCCGGCGACGGCGGCCTCCATGATGAACGGCGCCTGGATGTAGAAGCCGGAGGCGCCCACCAGGCGCATGATCCCGGTCTCACGCCGACGGCTGAACGCGGAGACGCGCACGGTGTTGACGATCAGCATCAGCGCGACGACGAGCATCATCGCCATCACCGCCCTGGCCGCCCAGTTCATGCCGTTGAGCAGCCCGAAGAGGTTGTCGAGGATGCCCTTCTGGTCCTGCACGGACTGCACGCCGTCACGGCCGTCGAAGGCGGTCGCGATGACCTGGTACTTCTCCGGGTCCGTCAGCTTGACGCGGAAGGACTCCTGCATCTGGTCCGGGGTCAGCGAGGCCGCCAGCGGGGAGTCGCCGAACTGCTCCTTGTAGTGCTTGTACGCCTCGTCGCTCGACTCGTGCGTGACGTTGTCGACGACGGCCATCTTGCCGAGGTCGGTCTCGATCTGCTTCTTCTGCTCGCTGGTGACCGCCCCCTTGGCGCAGTTGGGGTCGGACTCCGCGTCGGACTTGTTGCAGAGGAAGATCGAGACGTTGACCTTGTCGTACCAGTACCCCTTCATCGTGCTCACCTGGTCGCTCATCAGGAGCGAGCCGCCGAACAGGGCGAGGGACAGGGCGACGGAGACGACGACCGCGAAGGTCATCGTGAGATTGCGGCGGAGACCGACACCGATCTCCGACAGAACGAACTGGGCGCGCATGGCGTCTTCTCAGGCCTTTCCGTGGACGGACGCGTGGGACTCGCGGTCAGTGCTGATAGCCGTAGACGCCGCGCGCCTGGTCGCGGACGAGGCGACCCTTCTCCAGCTCGATGACGCGCTTGCGCATCTGGTCCACGATGTTCTGGTCGTGCGTCGCCATCACGACGGTGGTCCCGGTCCGGTTGATCCGGTCCAGCAGCTTCATGATGCCGACGGAGGTCTGCGGGTCCAGGTTTCCGGTGGGCTCGTCCGCGATCAGCAGCTTGGGCCGGTTCACGAACGCTCTCGCGATGGCCACTCGTTGCTGCTCACCGCCGGACAGCTCGCCGGGCATCCGGTCCTCCTTGCCGCCGAGCCCGACGAGGTCGAGCACCTGGGGCACGGACTTGCGGATCTCGCCCTTGGACTTGCCGATCACTTCCTGCGCGAAGGCGACGTTCTCGGCGACCGTCTTGTTGGGCAGGAGGCGGAAGTCCTGGAACACGGTCCCCAGCTGGCGGCGCATCTGCGGCACCTTCCAGTTGGAGATGCGCGCGAGGTCCTTGCCCAGCACGTGCACCTGACCGTGGCTGGCCCGCTCTTCGCGCAGGATCAGCCGCAGGAAGGTGGACTTTCCGGAGCCGGATGACCCCACCAGGAACACGAACTCACCGCGCTCCACCTCCAGGGAGACATCCCGGAGAGCGGGGTGGGTCTGCTTGGCGTAGACCTTGGAGACGTTGTCGAATCGGATCACGGATGCACCACAGGCCGTCGGGGGTTGGGGGCAGGTCCTGTCGTCACACTCCCGTCGTCCGCCCGGCAGACGGGAATGTGACGACAGGACCTAGATGAGCGTGACCTTACGCGACCCGGGTAGGGGCGCGCAGGCGCGGAGACGGGTTGCACAAGGGTTGTGCGCATTTGTACCGGGCACATAAGAGAAGAGGCTTCTTCGGGAAGGGCTCCGCCCCTTCAGGGGCGCGGGGAACTGCGCGACGAGCCCTCACCGCCCCGCAGCCGCGATACGCCCCGCAGCCCCCTCCGGAGGCGCCCGCCAAGCCCCCGAAAAGGCATCCGCACAGGAACCCGCGCACCTTCCGGAGGAACCTGGCACAGTGGAGTGGGAACGTATCCGTCCCCGAGAGCGTTGTGTCCGTGGAACCGGTGCAAGGAGGGCGAGCGCATGACGTACGACCGGCTGGTGTGCGCGAACTGCGCCGCGCCTGTGAACGAGGGCCGCTGCCCCGTGTGCCGAGCGAACCGCGCACGCCTGCAGAACGAGGGCCCGCTGGGCGGTGGGCTCAACCCCATGACCCTGATCGCGCTGCTCGCCATCCTGATCGCGGCGGTGGCCCTGCTGGCCCACCAGACCGCGTAGGAGACACGCGTCACAAGGAAGGGCCCGGAGCCGATGGCTCCGGGCCCTTCCCGTGTCACACGTCGTACGTCGTGCGTCAGGCAGCCGCGCCGCGGCCGCTCATGACGCGCGGCAGCATACGGAAGCCGATGCCGCCGGCGATCATCGTCGCGGCGCCGATCAGCAGGTACGTGATGTTCTCGGCGGCGCCGGTCTCGGCCAGCTCGCCACCGGTGCCCTGCGCGGAGGTGTCCGAACCGGTGTCGGTCAGGCTCTCCTTGCCGGCACCCTGCTCGACGACGTTGGAGCTGCCGTCGGCGCTGTCGGCGCTGTTGTCGTTGCCACCGCCGCCGTTGCCGCCGCCGGTGCCGTTCTCGTTCCCGTTCCCGTTCCCGTTGCCGGGAGTGGTCGGGTCATCGGTGGGGTCCTGGGTGGGCTCCTCCGTGGGCTCGGTGGGCTCCTCGGTGGGCTCGGTCGGCTCCTCGGTCGGAGGCTCCTCGGTCGGGGGCTCCTCCGTGGGCGGGTCGGTCGGGATCTCCGTCGGGTCGGTCGGAGGCGGGGTGGTCGGGTCGTCGTCAGCGGAAATACCAACGGCGACACCGCTCTGGTCGACGCTGGCGCCCACGTTCAGGCCCGCCACGTCGACACCGACGTCGAGCGCCGAGGCGGCACCGGCGGCGGTCAGAGAAGCACCGGCGGCGATCACCGCACCGGCGGCTATCCGCGCGATCCGGATCCGCGTCTTCTTGGTCATCTGGTTGCTACCCCCAGTAGCTCATCGTCAATGGTGCAGCGCCCGGGGCCGCGACCTCGGGGATGGCCCAGTGGGGCCCCCGGTTCACACGCGCCCCAGAAATACGCATGCCACGCGTCAGCTTTCCCATCTTTCAAGACATCGTCAAGGTCGTTGCGACCGCGATGTCCAGATCAAGGTCTTTTGACCGGCACAGCGTCATGTGAGTGTGATGTAAAACCCACACATCACTCACCAGAGCGCAGCAGAAAGGGCAACTGCCGTCCTACGGACCGCAGTTGCCCTGTCGACAAAACGATGTACGAAAAAGTCGCTTACTTCTCCTGCTGCTTGCGCCAGCGAATTCCGGCCTCCAGGAAACCGTCGATCTCACCGTTGAAAACGGCCTCGGGGTTTCCGACTTCGCATTCCGTGCGCAGGTCCTTGACCATCTGGTACGGGTGCAGGACGTACGAACGCATCTGGTTGCCCCAGGAGTTGCCGCCGTCGCCCTTGAGCGCGTTCATCTTGGCCTGCTCCTCCTGGCGGCGGCGCTCAAGGAGCTTGGCCTGGAGGACGTTCATCGCGGACGCCTTGTTCTGGATCTGCGAGCGCTCGTTCTGGCAGGAGACGACGATGCCGGTGGGGAGGTGGGTCAGCCGGACCGCGGAGTCGGTCGTGTTGACGCCCTGGCCGCCCGGACCGGACGACCGGTACACGTCCACGCGCAGCTCGGACTCGTCGATCTCGATGTGGTCGGTCTGCTCGACCACGGGCAGGATCTCGACACCGGCGAACGAGGTCTGGCGGCGGCCCTGGTTGTCGAACGGCGAGATCCGCACCAGCCGGTGCGTGCCCTGCTCGACGGAGAGCGTGCCGTACGCGTACGGGACGTGGACGGCGAAGGTGGTCGACTTGATGCCGGCCTCCTCCGCGTACGAGGTCTCGTAGAGCTCCGTCTTGTAGCCGTGGCGCTCGGCCCAGCGCAGGTACATGCGCTGGAGCTTCTCGGCGAAGTCGGAGGCGTCGACGCCACCGGCCTCGGCACGGATGGTGACGACGGCCTCACGGGCGTCGTACTCCCCGGACAGGAGCGTGCGGACTTCCATCTCGTCCAGCGCCTTCTTGACGGACGTGAGCTCGGTCTCGGCCTCGGCACGGGTGTCCGGGTCGTCCTCCTCCTCGGCCATCTCGAACAGCACGCCGAGATCGTCGATGCGTCCGCGGAGGGTCTCGGCCTTGCGCACCTCCGCCTGGAGGTGGCTCAGCTTGCTGGTGATCTTCTGCGCCTCATCGGGGTCGTCCCACAGGGACGGCGCCGCCGCCTGCTCCTCAAGCACGGCGATGTCCGCCCTCAGCTTGTCGAGGTCCAGGACGGCCTCGATCGACTCCATGGTCGAGGAGAGGGACTTGAGCTCTTCGGAAACATCGACGACTGCCACGCCCCCCAGCGTAACGGCTCCGCCAAGTCGGGCAGCCCTGGCTCGGACCGGAGCGCTTCGTCCGCGGCCCGGTGGGGGCTGATCGCGCAGTTCCCCGCGCCCCTGGAAGACGGGGCTGCGCCCCAGCCTTCAACCCGGCCGCAGCCATCCCAGCCCGCCCGCTGCTTTCAGCCCGTCCGGCGTTTGAGGACGAGCGCGGAGCGCGATCAGGGGGGCGAGGGGGCGCAGCCCCCATGCAGTGACGATGGGGGTCCCCCCGGTCGAGCGAAGCCGAGACTGGGGGAGGGTAGGGGCGGCGGGGGCGAGGAAAAGACAGGTCCGGTCAGGGCGCCGCCGGGGACGACCTCTCCGTGTCGTGGGGAGGCTCCGCGTCGTCCCCCGACGTGGCCAGCCACGCGCCGCCCCCTATCGCCGCGACGAGCGCCACCCCCGCCACCCCCAGCGTGATCCGCCGCCGCCGAGCGGAAGCGCGATGCCGCGCGGACCCGGGCCGCGGCGCCCCCGCCGCCCGAGGCGCCCGCGCGGTACCCAGCGCGCCCCCCGCCAGCTCGTCCGGCCCCGGCACCCGCATGGACGTGTGCGTGTCCCGGTTGGAGTCCGGCTTGGCCCCCGGCACCAGCGGAACGGCCCCGCGCCGCACCCGCTCCCGCGGAACCTCCGGCTCGGCGGGCGCCGCGTCCTCGTAGGGGCCCTCGGCCTCCCCGTCGGGCTCGTCGACGTCCAGCGGAGGCATCCCGGCGAGCAGGGGCAGCTGCTCGCGCAGCCGCTCCCCCAGTTCGGACGCCCGCAGCCGTGAGGCCGGCGCTTTCGCCAGACACTGCACGAGGAGCTGCCACAGTTCCTCGGGGATGCCGGGCAGCGGGACGACGGTCTCGGTGACGTGCCGGCGCAGGACGGCTCCCGGATGTCCGCCGCCGAAGGGGGTGAAGCCCGCGAGCAGCTCGTACAGCACGGTCGCCAGCGCGTAGATGTCGACGGCCGCCCGCGGGGGCAGGCCCTCGATGATCTCGGGCGCCAGATAGTCCGGCGTGCCGATGATCTTCGTCGCGCGGGTCCGCCGCGGTGAGTCGATGAGTTTGGCGACGCCGAAGTCAGTGAGCAGCGCGGGGTGCGAGCCGCCGGGTCCGAGCGGCCCCTGCATGTCGAGCAGCACGTTCTCGGGCTTCACGTCCCGGTGGACGACTCCGGCCGCGTGCGCGGCGGCGAGCCCGTCGGCGACGTCGGCGACGATCGCGACGGCCGACTCGGGCGCGAGGCGCCGCTCCCGGTCGAGCCGGGTCCGCAGGTCCGTGCCGCGGACGAGGTCCATGACCAGGGCGAGGTCGGTGCCGTCGACGACCAGGTCCCGCACGGAGACGACGTGCGGATGGTCCAGGCCCAGCAGGGCCGTCCTCTCCTGCACGAACCGTCCCACCAGCTCCTGGTCGGACGCCAGGTCCTCGCGCAGCAGCTTGATGGCGACGGGCCCCTCGGGGCCCTCGCCCAGCCACACCGTGCCGGCGCTGCCCCGTCCCAGGATCTGGTGCGCGGTGTACCGGCTGCCGATCTTCCGTACCAAGGCTGCTCCTACGGGCGCGTGTTGGCGACAAAACTACGCGCCCGGAGCACCAACCTTCACTTCCGGGACGGAAATCACCCCCCAGGTGTCGACAAATCCCCAGCACCGCGGTGCGGTTCCGGGGATTTGGAGGGAGCAAGCTCGCAGAACGCCGGCTTCGGGAAACTCAGTTGAGTCTTCCGACCCACTCGGAGACCTTGCCGTACCAGTCCCCCAGCTGCTCCCAGTAGCCCTTCGACGTCCCGACCCAGTCCTGGAGCGGGCTGAACTCCCAGATCGCCCACCCGGCCGCGAACAGGATGACGATCGTGAACAGGCATCCCTTGAGGCAGCCGAGTCCGGGGATCTTCATCGGGTTGGCGCTGCGCTGCCGAGGCTCGCGCTGCGGACGCGGCGCGGGCTGCTGGGGCTGCTGCGGCGGCGCGGAGTACCGCTGGGGCTGCGGGGCCTGCTGCTGGGGTGCGTACCCCTGCTGCTGTCCGCCCTGCTGGGGGTAGCCGTACCCCTGCTGGTTCTGCGGCGGCGGCTGGTTGCGCTGCCTGCGCTGTCCGCGCTGCTGCGGCTGCTGGGACGGCGGCTGCTGCGGCTGCTGCTGGGGCGGCCGGGCGACCTGCCGCTGCGGGCGGCGGCGCAGCGGGTCCTCGTTCGGGTCGAGGTACGACTGCGCCTGCGTCGGTTCGTTGCGGTCGCGGGCCGCGCGCAGCTGGTTCTGCCAGGGGTGCGGGTCCTCGGGGCCCGCCCCGGGCTGGTTCGGCGGCACCGGCGGCATCACGGCCGTCGGGTCGGCCGCGCCGCGGTGGGGCAGTACGGCGGTGGGGTCGGCCGCGCCCGCGCCGGTGTGCGGCAGGACGCTGGTCGCGCCGTTCGGGTCGTACGAGGCGGCGCCCTGCGGGAGCACCTGGGTGGGGTCGGCGGCGCCGAACTCGCCCGGTACGGCGGCGGGGGCCGGGTCCGGGGCGAGGAGGACGCCCACGGCCTCGGCGGCGGCGATCTGCGCGGAGTTCGCGTGCACCCCGATGCCCTGGGCGACCGTACGCAGGCCGCGGGCGAGGTTCTCGGCGCTGGGCCGCTCGTCGGGGTTCTTGCGCAGGCAGCGCTCTATGACGGTCCACAGCGGGTCGGGGACCGTGGAGGGCCTGCGGGGCTCGGCGCTCAGGTGCTGGTGCAGGACTTCGAGAGCGGAGCCGCCGCCGAACGGCGGACGGCCGGTGACCAGCTCGTACAGCATGATCCCGGCGCCGTAGATGTCGACGGCGGAGGTCTGCGGGCGGCCCTCGGCCGACTCGGGCGCCACGTACGCGGGCGTGCCGACGAACTCGTGGGTGCGGGTCAGCCCCGGGGAGTCCGCGAGACGGGCGATGCCGAAGTCCGTCAGCAGCGGGTGCATCTGGCCGTTGAGCTGCTGGAGCAGCACGTTCGCCGGTTTCAGGTCGCGGTGCACGACGCCGTCGGCGTGGCTGGCGGCGAGCGCGTCGGCGACCTGGGCGGTGAGGAGGGCCGCGGCGACCGGCGAGAACGGGCCGTTGTCGCGCAGGTAGTGGTGCAGGTCGGGACCTTCGATCAGGTCCATGACCAGCGCCAGCAGATCACCCTCGACCACGAGGTCCCGTACGCGCACGATGTTCGGATGCGTCAGCCGGAGGAGCACGGAGCGCTCCCGCAGGAACCGCATCACGATGTCGGGATCGCTGGCGAGCTCCTCCTTGAGGACCTTGATCGCCACGGTCTCGCCGGGCTGACCGGCCACGGCCGCCTCGGCGCCCGCCGCCTCGCGCTGGCTGGCCCGCCAGACGGTGCCCGTGGCGCCGCGTCCGAGCGGCTCCTCCAGGAGGTACTTGCTGCCTACCGGCCGCACGTCATGCGCTCCCTGCTGCTTGCTTGGCTGGTCCGTCCACCGTGCTACGGGTGGTTCCGACCCACTGTAATGCCGCCGAACACGGCTCCGGGGTGTCGTCGCGCTGCGGTTTTCTCAGTCCCGCCCACCCATGCATTACGTGGGGCTTTCCCGTATGTGTTCGATGAAAAGACGCTCGGTTCGGGTGCTTTGGTTGCCGGATCTTGACGTGACCGATCTCAACCGGGCATTGGTCAGGCACTTTTGCGGGCAGAGCCGACCAATCAAGATCACTTGCTTGCGGAGTGCGGGCGTGTTGTCAGTATCAAGTGCGAGGATGCTTTCCGTACTGGCCGACGTGCCCGTGCGCGGTGGGGGAATCTGCGGTGGGGACCGCGGCAGAGCCCCGTCGCGGGCGCCCGCGACAGAAGGGACCGCTGACGGCGATGCAGATCCGGCTGACCGTCGTAGACCCGCTGGGGACGCGCCCCGACGGACGCCCCGCGTCCTGCGACGTGCTGGTCACAGCACCCGCCGGGACCGCGCTCGCGGCGGTGGCCTCCGGCCTCGCCTCGGCGGTCGGGGGCGAGGGCCCCGGGGTGCTGTACGCGGAGGCGGAGCGGCTCGACGCACAGCGCTGCACGCTGGGTGAGCCTCCCCTGATGGACGGCGCCGTGCTGTCCCTGGGGTCCCCCGCGCAGCCCGGCCCCGATGTCGATCCCGCGGCGGCACAGCTGCGCGTGGTCGCCGGGCCCGACGCCGGGGGCGTCCATCTGCTGCACGGCGGCCGGATCGAGATCGGCCGTTCCGCCGACGCGGACGTACCGCTGGACGACCCGGACGTCTCCCGGCTGCACTGCGCCGTGACGGTCGCGGCGGACGGCCATGTCTCGGTGGCGGACCTGGGCTCCACGAACGGCACGGTGCTGGACGGCAGGCGCGTGGGCGAGCGCCCGGTGCGCTTCGCGCCGGGCGCGCTGCTGCGGGTGGGCGAGTCGGCCCTGCTGCTGGCCCCGGCGGGCGAACGGGCCGACGTCCTGGAGACCGCGCCGGACGGCGAGGGACATGTACGGGTGGTGCCGGCGGGGGCCGGGGGGCCCGGCCGGGAACAGTCGGGACAGGCGGGCCATTCGGGCCAGGCGTCGGGCGCTCACGGTGGCGCCGGATATGCGGCGGCTTCGGACCGCTCCGGGGCGGCACACGGACAGCGGCAGGCCCAAGGTCAGGGACAGGGACAGGGGCAGGTACGGGGCGAGGGGACGGGCGCGGGGCGGGATCAGGGGCGAAATCCGGCCGTTTCCGGAGGGGCGGCGGAGGCCGGATCCGGACCTGCCTCCCGGTCCGGGGCGGGGTCCGCGTCCTGGACCGACGCGGGCGCCGGAGGCGCGAGGGTGCCCAGGGCGCGCGGCGAGGACTCCGCCGCCGGCTCCAGGGGCGCCGCCGGCTCCAGGGGCGCCGAGGGCTCGGGGGACGCCCGGAGCACCGGCGGTTCCCGCTCGGGCGCCGAACGGCCGACCTCCGAGACCCATCACGGTTACGGCACAGCCGGGTGGGGCTCCGCCGGTGGCGGGGTCCCGGGCAGCCAGGAGCACCTGCCGGCGGGACCGCATGTGGTGCCGGGCCAGGGCGGGGCGCCCCGGATCGAGCACAGGGACGCCGGAGACCGCGGCGCGTACGGGGACTCCGGGGAGCCGTACGAGGAGGACCCCGGCAGCGACGTCCAGGGACCGGGCGAGGGCAAGCGGAAGGGCACTCCCCTCCGGGGGACACCCGTGCCGCGCAACGCGCGCAAGCGCGGCCTCTCCGCCTGGGCCCGCCGGCTGGCGGGGTCCCGGAGCGAGGACCAGTACGGCGAAGAGGGGGAGTACGACCCGTACGACTCGTACGAGGCACCCTTCGCCGAGCCCGTCGCCCTGGGCGTGCCCTCGCCCGAGCGGTGGCCCGATCCGGCCGCGCTGCTGCTGGCGGCGCTCGGACCGGGACCACGGCTGTGGGAGCGCGAACCGGGACACCAGGAGACCCTCACGGTCCGGCTGGGCACGGCGGACCGCAGCACCCCCGACGGCTCCGGGCTGCTGTCCGCGGTCCCGGTGACCGCAGCGCTCCGCGAGGTCGGGGCGCTGGGTCTGGCCGGACCGCGCGAGCGTCTGTCGGGGCTCTCCCGCGCGGTGGTGGCCCAGCTCGCCGCACTGCACTCCCCCGACTCGCTGGAGATCACCCTCCTCAGCACGGACCGCTCGCGTTCCCTGGAGGAGCGCACCGCCGAGTGGTCGTGGCTCGGCTGGCTGCCCCACCTGCGCCCCACCCACGGCCAGGACTGCCGCCTTCTGCTCGCCTACGACCGCGAACAGGCGACGGCGCGCACGGAGGAGCTGGTCCGGCGCCTGGAGGACCACCTGACGGAGACGGGACGGGCCGCCGAGCGTGGTCACGGGCCCCGCCTCGGCGCGGGCTCGCCGGACGACAGCGGAGCCTTCGCGCCGCGCCCGAGGCACCCGGCCGACGCCGGGACGGCACCCGGCCAGGACGCCGCCGGCCTGCCCGCCCCCGGGAGCCATCCCCTCGCCCGCGACCCCCACGTCACGCACCTCGGACTCCCCCGCAGCGGCACCCAGGGCGGTGAGGCGCGGGAAAGGGCCGGACGGCCCTCCTGGGCCCGGTCGGAGGATCCGGCCCAGACCGGCTGGTCCGGTCCCCACACCGTCGTCGTGGTGGACGGGGACCCCGGGTCGGCCGGTGTGCGGGACGCCGTGTCGCGGCTCGCGGCCGAGGGCCCCCAGGTCGGCATCCATGTCATCTGTCTCGCCGAGACACCGGCCGCGTCGCCCTCCTCGCCCGTGATCGACACGTACGAGGCGGCCTGTGCGGTGTCGCCCGCGTTCCGCGACTGCGGGGCCGTCGCGCTGCTCAGCGGTGACGTGGCGACGGCCCTGCGGCTGCTGCGCGTCGCGCCCGCGACACAGCCCCACGGCCCGTCGGGTTCTTCTGCTTCTTCTTCGGGTTCTTCGGGCGGGCCCGTCGGCCATGGCACGGTCGCCGCGGTGGACGCCGTCTCCATGGCGTGGGCCGAGCGCTTCGCCCGGGCCCTGGCACCGCTGCGCGCGGAGGGCGGGGCCGGTGAGCGGCACACCCGCGTGTCCGCGCCGCTGCCCCAAACCGCCCGGCTGCTGGACGAGTTGGGCCTCGCGCGGGCGACCCCGGCGTCCCTGATGGCGCGTTGGGCGGACGCGGCCGACGACCCGGAGGCGTTCGGCGGCAGGGCCACGGCCGTGCTCGGCGCCGGGCCGCGCGGGCCCGTCGGGGTGGACCTCGTGGGCGAGGGCCCGCATCTGCTGATCGAGGGCCCGCCGGGCAGCGGGCGTACGGAGCTGCTGCGTTCCGTCGCCGCGTCGCTCGCCGCCGCGGAGCGGCCCGACCGGCTCGGGATCGTGCTGGTCGACGGACGGGACGGCACGGGTACCGGTGGTGCGGCGGGGCGCGGGGACGGGCTCCAGGTCTGTACGGATCTGCCGCACGTCACGACGCATCTGGGCGCCCACGATCCCGTACGCATGCGGGAGTTCGCGCAGTCGCTGTCCGCCGAGCTGAAGCGGCGGGCGGAGCTGCTCGGGCGTCTCGACTTCACCGAGTGGCACGCAGGCCGGGAGGGGCCGCGCCGGGTCGTCGCGCAGCGGTCGGGGTCCGCGTCCGGTTCGACCGGTGCGTCCGGTGCCGGGGACATCGACACGATGTCCAGTTCGACGCTGCGGCTGCGGCCCGCCGCGGCTCGGCCCCGTCCGGACGCGGGGCCGCCGCTGCCCCGGCTCGTCGTGGTCGTCGACGACCTGGACGCGCTGCTGTCCCCCTCGCTGGGGTCCCCCGGGCGTCCGGCCGCCGGGTCCGTCGTACGGGCCCTGGAGGGGGTTGCCCGGGACGGTGAGCGGCTCGGGGTGCATCTGGTGGCGGCCACCGGGGGCGGGGCCCGTACGGACGAGACGGAGCTGGCTCGGCGGGCCGGGCTGCGGGTACTGCTCGAAGCGCCGGGGGTGGGGACGGAGGAGCCGTCTCCCGGGCGGGGCAGGCTCGGTGCGGCGGGGCCGGGCGGTCGGTCCGTGCCGTTCCAGGGCGGGCGGGTCACGGGGCGTATCCCCCGTACGGCGACGCTGCGGCCCACGGTCGTGCCGCTCGAGTGGGCGCGGATGGGGGATCCGCCCGCGCGGCGGCCCGTACGTGAACTCGGCAACGGTCCGACGGACTTGGCCCTGCTGGCCAGCGCCCTGGAACGAGCGTCCCGCTCGGTCTCGGCGGCGGAAGTCCCCTCGCTCCTGTAGCCACCCCTTTCCCTGGGGGCTGCCGCCCCCAGACCCCCGCATCGGCCTGAACGGCCTCGTCCTCAAACGCCGGACGGGCTAAAACACCCAGGGGCGCGAGGAACTGCGCGACACGCCCCCACCGGCCCGCACCCGACTACGCACCCCCACGGGGCCCGGGGCGAAGCCCCGCCCGTCAGGGGCGCGAGGAACTGCGCGGCACACCCCCACCGGCCCGCACCCGACAACACACCCCCACGGGGCATGGGGCACAGCCCCACCCGTCAGGGGCGCGAGGAACTGCGCGGCACACCCCCACCGGCCCGCACCCGGCGACACACCCCGGGGCATGGGGCGGAGCCCGGTGGTGGGCAGCCGCCCCGAGCGTCACGACGCGGTCACGATCACACCCTTGACAGCGCAGGCGCCCTTGCCGACGCCAAGCGCACGGGCGTAGACCAAGAGCGCACGGGCAGGACCTCGGACGTTCGACGGAGAACGGGGCACACCATGCGCAGCAGCACTCTTCGGATCAGCAGGTCGCACAGGAGCAGCGGTGCCGCGAAGGCCGCAGCCGCCGTCGTCGCGGGGGCGATGGCACTCACGCTCACGGCATGCGGCGGTGACGACGACAAGAAGGACGACGGCGGCGACAACGGGAGCGGAGCCGCCTCCAGCGTGCAACTCCCCAAGCTCGACGGCCAGAAGCTTGAGGTCGCGGCCGTGTGGACCGGACCCGAGCAGGACAACTTCACCAAGGTCCTGGACGAGTTCGAGAAGCGGACGGGCGCGGAGGTCGCCTACGTACCGACCGGCAACAACACGTCGACGTTCCTCGGCACGAAGATCGAGGGCGGCAAGCCGCCGAACGTGGCGTTCCTCCCGCAGGTCGGTGTGCTCCACCAGTTCGCCGAGAAGGGCTGGGTCAAGCCGCTGGGCGCCGAGGCGAAGGCGCAGCTCGACAAGAACTTCTCGAAGGGCTGGCAGGACCTGGGGTCGTACGAGGGCGAGCAGTACGGCGTCTACGCGAAGGCCGCCAACAAGTCGCTGGTCTGGTACAACACGGCGGCGTTCGAGGCGGCCGGCATCACGGCGGAGCCGAAGACCTGGGACGAGTTCCTGAAGACCGCGCAGACCCTGTCGGACGCGGGTTCGCCCGCGGTGTCCATCGGCGGGCAGGACGGCTGGACCCTCACCGACTGGTTCGAGAACGTCTATCTCTCGCAGGCGGGCCCGGAGAAGTACGACCAGCTGGCCAAGCACGAGATCAAGTGGACGGATCCGTCCGTGAAGGAGGCTCTGACCACGCTGGCCCAGCTGTGGGGCAAGAACGACCTGATCGCGGGCGGCAACGCCGGAGCGCTGCGCACCGAGTTCCCGAAGTCGGTGACGAACACCTTCTCCGGTGACACGCCGGCGGGGATGGTCTTCGAGGGCGACTTCGTCGCGGCGAACATCAACGCCGACACGAAGGCGAAAGTGGGCACGGACGCCAAGGTGTTCCCGTTCCCGGCGGTCGGGGACGCGTCGCCGGTGGTCAGCGGCGGTGACGTGGCGGTGGCGCTGAAGGACGACAAGGGCTCGCAGGCCCTGCTGACCTTCCTGGCCTCCACCGACGCGGCCGAGATCTGGGCGGCGCAGGGCGGCTTCATCTCCCCCAACAAGGAGATGAACGCGGACAAGTACAAGGACGACGTGGCCCGGGACATCGGCAAGGCCCTGCTGAAGGCCAAGGACTCCTTCCGCTTCGACATGTCCGACCAGGCCCCGGCGGCCTTCGGCGGTACCGAGGGCACGGGCGAGTGGAAGGCGCTGCAGGACTTCCTGAAGACCCCCTCGGACGTGGCGGGCGCCCAGCAGCAGCTGGAGACGGCCGCCGCCAAGGCGTACAAGGGCTGACGGCCGCCGATGTCGTCGCAGGTCGCGACGGCGGGGGGCCCGGCGAACCCGGTGCCTCCCGCCGGCAAACGCAAGAGTGTGATCGGTACGCGGTGGTGGGTGGCGGGGCTGTTCCTGCTGCCGGCGATCGTGCTGCTCGGCGCGCTCGTGGTCTACCCGATCGGGTACTCGGTCTGGCGCAGTCTGTACGACGCCGACGGTTCGGGTTTCGTGGGTCTCGGGAACTACGGGGACCTGTTCAGCGACGACGCCACGTTCACCGCGGTCAAGAACACCGCGATCTGGGTCGCGGTCGCCCCCGCGCTGGTGACCGGGCTGGGTCTGATCTTCGCCGTGCTGACCGAACGGGTGCGCTGGTCCACGGCGTTCAAGCTCATCATCTTCATGCCGATGGCGATCTCCATGCTCGCCGCGGGCATCATCTTCCGGCTCGTGTACGAGGCGGACCCCGACCAGGGCGTGGCGAACGCCGTGCTGGTGGGCGTGCACGACACGTTCGCCGACTCGTCGGTGTACCCGAAGGCGCGGCCGTCCACCGAGAGCGACCTCAAGGCGTCCGGCGGGGGCGCGTTCACCTCCACGGGCGCGCTGGAGGCGGGCTCCCCGGCCCTGGTCCCGCTGGTCGGCATCGCCCCGGACAAGGTGCCGGGCGACCCCGGGGACGCGAAGGCCGCGAAGACCTCGGGCGACGGCGTGTCCGGCACGGTCTGGCTGGACTTCAAGCTGGGCGGCGGCGGGACGAAGGGCGCCGTCGACGCGGGTGAGAAGGCGCTGCCGGGCATCAAGGTCGAGGCGGTGAAGGACGGCGAGGTGGTGGCCTCCGCGAAGGCCGGCGACGACGGTACGTTCACGCTGCCTGCGTCCGCCGCGGGCGCGCAACTGCGGCTGCCGTCCTCGAACTTCGCGGAACCCTACAACGGCGTCGACTGGCTGGGCCCGAGCCTGGTCACCCCGGCCATCATCGGCTCGTACGCCTGGATGTGGGCGGGTTTCGCGATGGTGCTCATCGCGGCCGGTCTCGCGGGGGTGGACCGCAATCTGCTGGAGGCGGCCCGGGTCGACGGGGCCAACGAGTGGCAGGTGTTCCGCCGGGTCACGGTCCCGCTGCTCGCGCCGGTCCTCGTCGTCGTCCTGATCACCCTGATGATCAACGTGATGAAGATCTTCGACCTGGTCTTCATCATCGCCCCGCAGCCCAGCAAGGACGAGGCCAACGTGCTGGCCCTGCAACTGGTCAACGCGTCCTTCGGCGGCGGCAACAACCAGGGGCTCGGCAGCGCGATCGGCATCGTCCTGCTGCTCCTGGTGATGCCGGTGATGATCGTCAACATCCGCCGACTGCGAAGGGAGCGCCGACGGTGACCGCACCCTCCGTACCTCTGAAGGGCCCCGGGGACTCCGGGGGTCCCGGGAGCCCCGGGGAACCGTCCGCGGCCGTGGACGCCCCGGGTCCCCCCGAGCGCCCGCTCGTCTCCCGGATCGCGAGCGCCGCGGGAGGCGGCGCGATGCGGGTCTTCCTGATCCTGGTCGCGCTGCTGTGGGTGACGCCGACGGTGGGGCTGCTCGCCTCGTCGTTCCGGGACCCGACCGACATCGCCGCCTCCGGCTGGTGGGAGGTCTTCAGCAAACCGTCCCAGCTCACCACCGAGAGCTACTCGACGCTGCTCGGCAAGGAGGAGATCACCGACTCCCTGCTCAACACGGTGTACATCACGGTGCCGGCCACCGTCCTGGTCGTCGTGATCGGCGCCATGGCCGGATACGCCTTCGCCTGGATGGACTTCAAGGGCCGCGACTGGTGGTTCGTGGCCGTGGTGGCGCTGCTGGTGGTGCCCATCCAGATCGCCCTGATCCCGCTGGCCGATCTCTTCGGCGACCTGGGGATCTTCGGCAGCGTCATCGGCGTGGTCCTCTTCCACGTGGGCTTCGGCCTGCCGTTCGCGATCTTCCTGCTGCGCAACTTCTTCGCGGAGATCCCCCGTGAACTCCTGGAGGCGGCACGGCTCGACGGGGCGGGCGAGGCCCGGCTGTTCGCGACGGTGATCCTGCCGCTGGGGGCGCCCGCGATCGCCTCGCTGGGCATCTTCCAGTTCCTGTGGGTGTGGAACGACATGCTGGTGGCGCTGATCTTCTCGGACTCCGGTTCCCGGCCGCTGACGGTCGCGCTGACGGAGCAGACCCGGCAGTTCTCCGGCAACATCGAGACGCTCGCGCCCGGCGCGTTCATCTCGATGGTGATCCCGCTGGCCGTGTTCTTCGCGTTCCAGCGGCAGTTCGTGTCCGGAGTGATGGCGGGTGCGGTGAAGTAGCCGCCACAGCAGGCGAGTTGAGGGGCGGGCCGGTTCCGGTCCGCCCCTTCGCGTCACCCGGGGGGTCCCCCACATGCCGCATTCGGCGTAACCCCGTAACCCCTTCGGCCGTTGCCGGGCAATACGGCCGCGCCGACCCATGGATGTCCCTTGCCCCGGTTCAGTGTCATTGTCCCCGCGTACCAGGTCCAGGCGTATCTGCACGAGTGCATGGCATCGGTCCTGGAACAGTCGTTCACCGACCTGGAGCTGATCGCTGTCGACGACTGCTCGCCTGATGCCTGCGGTGCGATCGCCGACGAGTTCGCGGCCCGTGATCCGCGGGTGCGGGCCGTGCACCTCAAGGAGAACGTGGGCCTCGGCCGGGCCCGCAACGCGGGGATGCGGGCCGCCACCGGCGACTACCTGATCTTCCTGGACGGCGACGACAGCCTCACCCCGCACGCCCTGCGGGACATCGCCGACCGCGTCAAGGAGACCGGCGACCCGGATGTCCTGGTCTACGACTACGCGCGCACCTTCTGGTCGGGCGAGACGGTCCGCAACGTCCGGGCGGGGCAGCTCCACGAGGAGGGTCCGGCGCCGTTCCGCCTCGACGACCGGCCGGGCCTGCTGGACGTCCTCATGGTCGTGTGGAACAAGGCGTACCGCCGGGAGTTCGTCGAGCGGGAGCAGTTCGCGTTCCCGCCCGGCTACTACGAGGACACGCCCTGGACGTACCCGGTCCTGATGGCCGCCGAGACCATCGCGACGCTCGACCGGGTCTGCGTCCACTACCGGCAGCGGCGGCAGGGCAACATCCTCGGCACGACCAGCGGCCGGCACTTCGACATCTTCGACCAGTACGACCGGGTCTTCGCGCATCTCGACGCGCACCCCGAGCTGGCGCGCTGGCGGCCGGTCCTGTTCCAGCGGATGGTCGACCATCTGTCGGCCGTGTTCCTCAAGCGCGACCGGCTGCCGCGGGGCTCGCGCGCCGCGTTCCTGCGCAAGGCCCGTGCCCACTACGGCCGTTACCGCGTACGCGACGCCGGCGTCCCGTCCCGCAACCGGCTGCGGCACGCCCTCGTACGGTTCGGCAGTCATCGCACCTACCGCGCGCTGTGGACGGCGACACGGCTGAAGCGACGGGCCGTGCGGCTCGCCGGGGCGCTGGCCCACGGGGTCCGGACGGCCTCGCTGCGGCTGCATTACGGCGTCCAGCGCCTGCTGCCCGTACGGGCCGACCGCGCCGTGTTCGCGGGCGACGCGGGACGCGGTCACGGCTGCAACCCGGGGGCGCTGGAGGCCGCGTTCCGCACGCACGCCCCGGGGATGCGCACCGCGTGGGTCGCGGCGTCCGGCTTCCACCACACGATCCCGACGGGCACGCGCAGGCTGACGCCCGGTTCCGCCGCGTACTGGACGGCGCTGGCCCGGTCCAAGTACGTCGTCGGCAACGCCGGTTTCGACCGCCGGCTGGTCAAGCGGCGCGGCCAGATCCTGATCCAGACGCAGGCCGGCACCCCGCTCAAGCACATGGGCCTGGATCTCCAGGACCGTCCGGCGGCGGCACGGGACACCGACTTCGCCGAGGTGCTGCGCGACGCCGACCGGTGGGACTACTGCCTGTCCGGCAACCGCCACTCCACGCTCGTCTGGGAGCGCGTCTTCCCGGCCGCGTACACGATGCTGGAGTACGGCCAGCCCCGTAACGACGTCTTCCAGAAAGCCACTTCGGCGGAGGTCGCCCGGCTGCGCGAGTCGCTCGGCATCCCGGAGGGCACGGTCGCGGTGCTGTACGCGCCGACGCACCGCGACTACCGCCGCACCCAGCGCACCGCGCTCGACCTGGAGCGGGTGCTGCGCCGGCTCGGCCCGCGGTTCGTCCTGCTGACCCGCGCCCACCCCTCGTACGGGGCGCCGCTGGCCCGCAGTGGCGGCCGGCTGATCGACGTGAGCGACCATCCGAGCGTCGAGTCGCTCTGCCTCGCCTCGGACGCGCTCGTCACGGACTACTCGTCGCTGATGTTCGACTACGCGGGCCTCGACCGCCCGATCGTGCTCCTCTCGGACGACCCCGAGGCGTACGAGGCCGCCCGCGGGACCTACTTCGACCTGCGGGCCTTCCCGCCCGGCGCGATCGCCCGCAACGAGGACGAGCTGATCGACATCTTCGCGACCGGCCACTGGCGCGGTTCACGCTCCGCGCAGCTGAGGTCCGCCTTCCGGGAGCGCTTCTGCCCGTACGACGACGGCCGCGCCGCCGAGCGCGTCGTGCGCCGGGTGGTACTGGGCGAAACAGCCGGCCTCCCCGCGGTGATCCCCCCGGACGCCCGCCACCCGGTGCCGTCCGCGGCCGACGGGAACACCCCCTCGCCCCTCGCCTCCGTCCCGACACCCGGAGTTTCCGTTCCCGTCGTTGACAGACCCTGAAGCACTCCGGTCCCATCCCCAGGCACAGGAAATCCACAGACCCCGTTTTACGGAGTACTCATGACTTCCAGCACCACCGAACTGCCCCGCCCGAAGGCCCTGTCGGAGGTCAAGGGCTGGTTCAGGGCCGTCGACCAGCAGTTGTTCGACTGGTTCCTGTCCGGGCAGGTGGACCGTGCGCAGCGGGGCGACCTGCTCGAACTGGGCGCGTACATGGGCAAGAGCGCGATCTTCATGGCCTCGTACCGACGTGCCGACGACGCCTTCACGGTGTGCGATCTCTTCGACTCGGCCGCGCCGGACTCCGCCAACCTCAAGGAGATGAACAAGTCGTACTCGACGCTCACCCGGCGGGCGTTCGAGGCCAACTTCTCCGCGTTCCACGAGCGGCTGCCGGAGGTCGTCCAGGCTCCGACGTCGGTGGTCGCCGACCGCGTCGCGGACGACAGCTGCCGCTTCGCGCACATAGACGCCTCGCACCTGTACGAGCACGTGTACGGGGACATCGAGGCCGTGCGGGACATCCTCCTGCCGGACGGCGTGGTCGTCCTCGACGACTACCGCGCGGAACACTGCCCGGGGGTCGCCGCCGCCACCTGGGGGGCGGTCGCCGCGCTCGATCTGCATCCCATATGCGTGACCGGCACGAAGTTCTACGGCACGTGGGGCGATCCGGAGCTGCTGCGCGACGCGCTGCTGGAGTGGCTGGCGGCCCGTGACGACATGTGGCACGAGGTGCAGCAGGTCGCCGGGCACGGAATGATCCGCATAGACGGCAGGAAGGCCACCGAGCCGAAGCATCCGGTCTCCCGGTACGCGGCCGAGGAGGAACCGGCCGCACCCGCCGGAGCCGCGGCGCCCGCCGTGCCGGTCCAGCGCACGGCGTCGTCCCGGCCCGCACCCGCCCGTCCCGCCGCGGCCCCGCAGGCCGGCCGTGCCCGCGCACTCGCCAAGGACCTGCTCCCGCCGATCGTCACGAGGACGCTGGCAGGGCGCCGCCGCGGGCGCTGACACCGCCGGCGGCAGGAGCGCCCTCCCGGGCCGCATCGAGCCGCCGCACGTGCCGCCGTCCCGACGGACCCGTCGCTCCGCCGGGACGGCGGCACCACACAGCACAGACAGAAAGAAAGAGCACCACACCACATGCCCCGCTTCAGCATCATCGTCTCCGTCCACGACGTCGCGGGGCGGCTCCCCGCGACCCTCGATCCGGTGCTCGACCAGTCCTTCGCCGACTTCGAGGTGATCGCGGCCTGCGCGGACCCGGGCGCGCCCGCGGGCGCGCTCGTCGGTGAGTACGCCGAGGGGGACGCCAGGGTCGTCCGGGTCGCCGGTACGCGCGAGGCCGGGCTGCGGGCGGCGGCCGGGGCGTACGTGCTGTTCCTGGACGCGGGTGACGTGCTGACGCCGGGAGCGCTGGCCGGGATCGACGCGCGGCTGCGGGAGCCCGGCGGGGCCGGGGTCGATGTGCTCCGCCTGGGCCACGCGCGCGTGCCGTGGTGGGAGGGCGAGCCGGTGGTGGAGCTGTTCGAGGACCGGGACCCCGCGGACGTACGGCTGCCGGTCTGGGCCACCGCCTACCGCCGCGCCTTCCTGAGCGAGCACGGGCTCGGTTTCCCCGCCGGCCGGGACACGGATCTCGGCTGGGCCGGTCTCGTGGCCCTCGCCGCCGGGGAGAGCGCCGTGCTGTCCACGGTCTGCGTACAGCGCCACGAGCGGCGGCGGAGCGCGGGGGCATCGGGCGCGGGGGCCGGACTCCTCGACCAGGTCGAGCTGGTGCTGGAGCGGGCCGCCGCGCAGGGCCTTCCCGAGGACCGGACGCGCGCCCTCTTCGCGCAGCTCTTCGCCGAGGTCCTCGACCTGGCGGCCACCGCCCCCCACGGCCGGGCCTTCTTCCGGCGCGCGGGCAGGCTCTACCGGCGGTACCGTCCGGCGGGCCACCGCACCCGGGGAGTGCGGGCCCGGCTGCTGCGGCGGGGCGCGTACACGGCGTTCCGGGCACTCCCGGTTCTCGGTCGGCCGGCGGCCCGGGCGCGGGCGTACGCGGGCCGCTCCGCGCTGCGCAGGCGCCGCGCCCTGACGTACGCGTGGTACCTCCGCAGGCCGCTGGACGAGAACCTCGCCGTGTTCGCCGCCTACTGGGGACGCGGCTACGCCTGCAACCCGGCGGCGATCCACCGCAAGGCCCGTGAACTCGCCCCGCACATCCGGTCGGTGTTCCTGGTGAAGGAGAAGGAACTCCCGCACATGCCGGACGACGTGGAGAGCGTGGTGATCGGGAGCAGGCGGTACTGGGAGGTGATGGCGCGCGCGAAGTACACGTTCAACAACGTCAACTTCGAGCACGCCGTGGTCAAGCGCCCCGGCACCGTGCACGTCCAGACCCACCACGGGACCCCGCTGAAGCGGATGGGCGTCGACCAGATCGAGTACCGGGCCGTCGCGGCGGCCACCGGCAGTTTCGGCAGGCTGATGCGGCGCGTGGACCGCTGGGACTGCTCCCTGTCCTCCAACGCCCACTCCACGGAGGTCTGGTCGGGCGCCTACCCGAGCGCCTTCGAGCACCTGGAGTACGGCTATCCGCGCAACGACCGCTTCTGCACGGCGACCCCCGCCGAGGTCACCGCGATCCGCGAACGGCTCGGCATCCCCGAGGGCCGGGTGGCCCTGCTGTACGCGCCGACCTACCGCGACTATCCGCGGGACGTGTCGGCGCAGTTCGACCTGGCGCGGTTCTGCGCGGAACTCGGGGACGAGTTCGTGGTGCTGCTGCGCGCGCACTACTTCCTCGACGGCGACTCGGGTCTGCGGCGGGCGGTGGCGGACGGCCGGCTGATCGACGTGACGTCCCTGCGGGACACCGAGGACGTCTGTCTGGCCTCGGACGCGCTGATCACGGACTACTCGTCGATCATGTTCGACTACGCGAACCTCGACCGCCCGATCGTCACGTACGCCGACGACTGGGACGTCTACCGGGACACCCGGGGCGTCTACTTCGACCTGCTGGCCGAGCCTCCGGGCCATGTCGCCCGTACGCAGGACGAGTTGATCGACGTCCTCACGTCGGGCCGGTGGGCGGACGGGCGGTCCGCCGCACTGCGTTCCGCCTTCCGTGAACGGTTCTGCGAGTTCGACGACGGCCAGGCCGCCGAACGGGTCGTACGGCGGGTGCTGCTCGGACAGCCCGAGGAGGAGCTGCCCGCGCCGATCCCCCTGCGCGAGCGCCTGCCCGCACCGGCCGCCGCCGTGTCACGCCCCCGCACACCGGCGCGCTGAGGGGCGCGTCGATGCCCTCACGTGCTCCCGCGACCCAGCAAGTTCCCGGACCTGGAAGTGCCATGCCCCGCTTCAGCATCGTCGTGCCCGTCCACAACGTGCAGGGCTACCTGCGCACCTGTCTGGAGTCGGTCCTCGGTCAGTCGTACGGCGACTTCGAGCTGATCGTCGTCGACGACCGCTCCCCGGACGGGAGCCCGGCGATCATCGACGAGTTCGCGGCCCGCGACGAGCGGGTGGTGGCGGTGCATCTGCCCGTCAACGGCGGTATCGGCCCGGCCCGCAACCACGGCGCGAAGCTGGCGCGCGGCGAGTACCTGCTCTTCCTGGACAGCGACGACAGCTACACCCCGGGCACCCTGCGGGCGATCGCCGAACGCATCGACGCCACCGGCCGGCCGGACATCGTGCTGTTCGACTACGCGCGCACCCACTGGTACGGCGCGGTGAAGCGCAACCGGGACGCGGAGATGTTCGCCGCGCCGGGCCCGGACGTGTTCACGGTCGCCGAACGCCCCGAACTGCTCGACCTGTTCACGGTCGTGTGGAACAAGGCGTACCGCCTCGACTTCTTCCGCGAGGGCGGCTTCACCTTCCCCACCGGCTTCTACGAGGACGCGGTGATCGTCTACCAGACGCTGTGGACGGCCCGCACGATCACCCTCGTCGACCGGATCTGCGTGTACTACCGCCAGCGCCGCCAGGGCAACGCGATGCGCACGCCGAGCCGGGAGCACTTCGAGGTGTTCGCGCAGTACGAGCGGCTGTTCCGGTTCCTCGGGGAGCAGCCGGAGCTGGAGCGGTGGCGCGGTTTCCTCTACGACCACATGGCGGACCACTACCTCTTCATCCTGCGCCAGGCGGACCGCGTACCGCCGTCGTCGCGCCCCGAGTTCCACCGGCGGGCGGCCCGGGACCTGCGCGCGTACCGGCCGGAGGGCCACCGGCTCGGCGCGCACATCCCGCGGACGTCGTTCACGCTGCTCGCGCGGGCCCCGTACGCCTTCCACGCGCTGCACCGGATCGCCGCCGTGAAGCGTGCCGGGCTGCGCAGGCGCCGCCTCGTGTGGCGGCGAAGGCTGCGCAGGGTGCTGCTCGCGCTGCACCGGCGGCTGGTCCTGCGGCGCGCGCTCGACCACAACCTCGCCGTGTACTCGGCCTTCTCGCACCGGGGTGTCCTCGGCGACCCGGCCGCGATCCACCGCAAGGCGCGGGAACTCGCCCCGCACATCCGGTCGGTGTGGGTGGTCGGCAAGGACCACGTGGCCGCGCTGCCACCGGGCATCGAGCACGTCGTGCCGGGCAGCCGCGCCTATCGCAGGGTGACGGCCCGCGCGGGCTACCTGATCAACAACGTCAACTGGGCCAACGACCTGGTCAAGCGCAGGGGTGCCGTCCACATCCACACCCACCAGGGCACCCCGGTGAAGTCGATGGGCGCGGACCTGCTGAAGTACCCCGGCGCGCGGCGCGGCTTCAGCGTCCCGAAGATGCTGCTGCGGGCCGACCGCTGGGACTACAGCCTCGTCGCGAACGCGCACTCCGAACTGGTCTGGGACCGCGCCTACCCGTGCGGCTTCACGTCCCTGCGCTCGGGCAGCCCGCGCAACGACTGCCTGGTCCGTCCGGAGGAGGGCCACCGCGAGTCCGTACGGCAGCGCCTCGGCGTCCCGGACGGGAGCACCCTGCTCCTGTACGCGCCGACGAACCGGGACCACCGGCAGGGCGGTTACGCGCCTGCCCGCGACCTGGAACGCCTGATCGCGGGGCTGCCGGGCGACCACGTCCTGGCGGTCCGCCTGCACCCGTCGCTCGCCCAGCACCACGAACGGGGCCTGGGCCTGCGGGACCTGGCCGCGCGCGGCCTCCTCCTGGACGTCACCGACGAACCGCGGGTCGAGGAGCTGCTGCTCGCCTCCGACGCGCTGATCACCGACTACTCCTCCCTGATGTTCGACTACGCGCACCTCGACCGGCCGATCGTCCTGCACACCTACGACCTGGACACGTATCTCGCCGCGCGGGGCACGTACTTCGACGTCACCGAGCGCCCGCCGGGCCATGTCACCCGCGACGAGGACGAACTGGCGCGGCTGTTCGCGTCGGGCGCGTGGCAGGACGAGGAGTCGACCCGGCTGCGGACCGCCTTCCGGTCACGGTTCGGCGGGTACGACGACGGGCGGGCCGCGGAGAGGGTCGTACGGACGCTGATGCTGGCCGAGGACATGACGCCGCCCATGGTTCCCGCGCCCGGCGCCCCGAGCGACGCCCTGACCCGCTCATGAGGGCTCGCCCCGCCGCGTGGGTGCTGTTCCTCGCCGCCCTGTTCGGCTGCCTCCAGCTCGCCAACGTCACCGGCCGGGACACCCCCGACAGCCGCAACTACCTGTCGTACGCGCTGAGTCTGGGCGGCGCCGGCAAGACGGAGGCGGCGGGGCGGAGCATCGCGTACGTGTGCGCGAGCCGGGGCGAGACGGCCTCCCGCAACCACAGCGTGGACGTCCGGCGCTTCCGTGCCCCCGATCCGGGGCCGGGCATCCGGGCCGAGTGCGACCGCTACTACCACTGGAGCGTCGGCCGGCGGCTCGACGCGGGCCAGACGTCCGGCTGGACCGCGCCCTTCATGAGCGAACGGTTCATGCGGATCTTCGAGGTGCGGCCGGGCTATCCGCTGCTGCTCCTGCCGTTCGTGACGGTGTTCGGCGTGACGTGGGGACTGTGGGCGGCGGGGGTGTGCGTCGCGGCGGCCGGGGGCGTGCTGGTGTTCCTGATCCTGCGGACGCTGGACGTGCCGGTGGGGCCCGCGCTGGCCGGGCAGGCGCTGTACTACGTGCTGCCGACGGGCGCGACCGCGATGCGGCCCATGACCGAGGGCACGATGACGGCGCTCACCCTGGCTGCGCTGTGGGGCTGCGCGCTGGTGCTGCGCGGACGCCGGGCGGGCCCGGTGGTCGCCCTTTCCCTGGCCCTGCTCTTCACCGTGAAGCACTCGCAGGCGCTGTTCCTGGCGGTGTGTCTGGCCGGGGCGTGCTGTGTGATCGGCGTCCACCGCAGGAGGTCGGGGCGGCCGGTCGGGGACGCCGTGAAGACGCTGCTGAAGGTGACCGTGGGGGCGGCGGCCGGGACGGTCCTGCTCGCCCGGCTCCTGCACTACCCCTCGGAGTCGGACAGCCTCCAGGACCTGCTCACCGACCACTTCTTCCGGCCGGACCGGGAGCGGCCCTGGCGGGAGTTCCTCCACCTGGAGGTCAACTTCTGGACCGAGTGGCTGCGCCGCCAACTGGCCGAACCGCTGTTCCTGGTGCTGGTCGGGGCGGGGGTGTGGGGGGCACTCCGGGCACGGCCGGCGTTCGGGGTACTGCTGGTGGGCGCCGCGTCGACCGGGGTACTGAGCATGGCCGCGCACCCCGACATCGCCATCGACCGGCTGATGGTGACGGCATGGCTGGTGGCGGTGATCGGGGTACCGCTGTGGTGGGCGGGCGACGGTTTTCGCCCCCGAACCCCCGCTGAAGGACTCAGCCTGCGGGCCGACGGGCGCGCGCCCCTGGGGGCCTAGGCCCCCAGGGGCGCGGGGAACTGAGCAAAGGGGGGGCGAGGGGCGCGGCCCCATGCAGTGACGGGAAGGGTAGGGGCGGCGGGGGCGAGGAAAACTACTCGACGACCAGCTCGACCGGCACGTTCCCCCGCGTCGCGTTCGAGTACGGGCACACCTGGTGAGCCTGCTCCACCAGCTTCCGCCCGGTCGCCGCGTCGACAGACTCCGGCAGCTCCACCCGAAGGGTGACCTTGAGGGCGAACCCTTCCCCCTCCTTGCCGATCCCGACCTCCGCGGTCACCGCGGCGTCACTGACATCGACCTTCGCCGAACGCCCCACGAGAGCGAGCGCGCTGGCGAAACACGCCGAGTACCCGGCGGCGAACAGCTGCTCGGGGTTCGTGCCCTGCCCGTTGCCGCCCATCTCCGTCGGAATGCCGAGCTGCAGGTCGAGCTGCCCGTCGGAGCTGTAGGCGCGGCCGTCACGGCCGTGGGTGGCGGTGGCTACGGCGGTGTAGATCGCGTCCATGGAAACCATCCCTCTCAAAGGTCTGAATCGGGCCCGCGGCCTCAGTTCCCGGCCGCCGACAACCACAAGTAGAGCACACAATTAAATTGTGCACAACTAAATGACGCACCGAGGTACCCTGGGGGCATGACCACGACGCCCGTGCCCGAGGACGACTTCCTCCGCCTCGACCAGCAGATCTGCTTCTCCCTGAACGCCGCCTCGCGCGCCTTCGGGAGCCTGTACCGCGTCGTCCTGAAGGATCTGGGGCTCACCTACCCCCAGTACCTGGTCATGCTGGTGCTGTGGGAGCACGGCGACCTGCCCGTGAAGAAGGTCGGCGAGCACCTGCGGCTCGACTCCGGCACGCTGTCGCCGCTGCTGAAGCGCCTGGAGACGGCCGGTCTCGTACGCCGTGAGCGCAGCGCCCTGGACGAGCGGTCCGTGGTGGCCGGGCTCACCGACGAGGGCGCGGCCCTGCGCGAGCGGGCGCTGCGCGTACCGCGCCGGATCGCCGCCGCGACGGGCTTCGAGCTGGCCGAGATAGAGGACCTGCGGACCCGGCTCGACCGCCTCACGGGCGCGCTGGACGCGGCGGCGCTGGAGGAGACCCCGGGCTGCGAGTGACCGGGGCCGCCCCCGCCGCCGCGGACCTGCGCACGTAGAGCCGCATGACCGACGCCTTGCGCACGTACTCGGCCCGGGGCACGAACTCCCCGTTCAGGAGGGCGAGTTTGACCTGTTCGGCGGGGACCGGCGGATACCAGCCGGGCCGCAGCGCGTACGGCTCGGCGACCACCCACACGCGGTCGAGCCCGTCGAGCCGGCGGCGCAGTTCGGCGGGGCCGGTCTCGCGTCCGTAGAGGGTTCCGGAGACGGCCCCGGGCTCGCGCAGCGCGATGTCCGCCGTACCGCGGAAGCCCTTCGGGTACGCCACCGCCGCGCGCCTGGCGAGCGCCGGGAGGAAGAGCACGGGGTCGCCGTGGCCCATCCGCCGGGCCGCCGCTGCCGAGACGGCGGCGAGGTTGTCGGGGCGCCGGTCGGGGTCCCGGTCCGCGCGCAGGACGGGAAGCTGCGCGACGAAGGCGAGGGCGACGCCGAACACTCCGAGACACGTGACGGCGTGCGCGTCGACGTGTCGCGTCCGGCCGCCCCGCAGCCGGGCCGCCGCCCCGGCCAGCCGTTCCGCGCCCGCCGCCGCCAGCAGGGGCGCGCCCGCGAGCGCGTACAGCACATAGCGGTCGTCGAAGAGCGGCCAGTGGCGCGAGACGGCGAGGAGGGTCGCGGGCGGCACGAGCAGCAGGGGGAGGGCGACCGCGGGGAGGGAGAGTTCGCCGCGGCGGGCGAGGGGTCCGCCCAGGGCGAGCACGATCAGCAGCAGGTACGGGCCGAGGACCAGCAGGGTCGGCCCGGCGAACGCCCGCAGGAGCCCTTCGACCGCCTCGCCGCCGGGAGCCCTGAGCCAGGCCACCTGCCCGGCCTGCCCACGGGAGACCAGCCCCAGCGGAAGCACGACAAGAACCACACCCCCGGCGGCCCGCCCCCACCCCCACCACACCGCCCGGGAAACCCGCGCAAGCGCCAACGTGCCCGCATGCGCGAGCAGAACCAGCACAGCAAACTCATGAAGCAGCACGGTGCCCCCGGCAACACCCCCATAGAACCCCCAGCACCACCCCCCGAAAGGGGCGCGAGGAACGGCGCGCCCGACCCCCACCCCGCCGCACCGGACACCCGACCGCCGCCCCCGATAAGGGGCGCGGGGAACTGCGCGACCAGCCCCCACCGGCCCGCACCCGACACCCGCCCCCGGTCCTGCCGCCCGCACAAGCAAAAACGTAGCCCCCGCAACCCCCGCGGAGACGACCGCATAAGACCGCCCCTCCTGCGCGAAATGCCCCACCACCGGCGTCACCGCATACAGCAGCCCCGCCCACAACCCCACCCGCGGACGCGCGAGCCGCGCCCCCAGCGCGCCGACGAGACCCGCCGTCACGGCCGCCGCGCAGAGCGAGGGCAGGCGCAGCGCGACCTCGCCGGGATGGACGGCGAGGACGGGGTGCATGAGGAGGTAGTAGAGCCCGTGCACGGCGTCCACGGAGTGCAGCAACTGCCAGATCTGCGGCAGCGACCGCCGCGCCACCTGGAAGGTGACCGCCTCGTCACGCCACATCCCGCCCCGGTCGATCCCCCACAGACCGATCACGAACATGACGACCCCGGGCACCACCACCGCACCGACGACGCCGAAGTCGAAGCCGGAGCCGAAGCCGGAGCCGGAGCCGAGGCCGGAGCGGAAGCCGAACGCACCCCTCGAACGCTTGACGATCATGCGCCAGATCCTGTGCTACTAGCTGACCTTTGCTGCTGATTGACTCGTCATCGGCCGGTATGAGCCACCTTGCGGCTTACGATCCCCCGGATGACCCCCCGGAAGAAGTCCTGCAAGAAGTCCCGCAAGAAGCTCTTGGCCCTCACCGCGACCTGGTCGGCCACCCGCGCCCTGATGCTCTGGCTGCTCGCCCAGGACGGCCGCACCCCCCTCGGCGTCGGCGGTGTCGCCCGCGAGGTGCACGAGCTGTACGCCCGCTGGTACGGCGTCCTCGCCACCGGCACGTTCCCCTCCGGCGACCGCCTGTGGCAGTACCCGCCGGGCGCGGGCCCCGTCCTGCTCTCCCCGGGACTGCTGCCGGGACTGACGTACTTCCAGGCGTTCGTGACCCTCACCCTGGCCACCGACCTGCTGGTCGCCGCCGTCCTCACGCGCGCGGGCACCCGCCCCGGCCGCAGCCTGCGCGGCGCGGCCCTGTGGACGGCGGCCCTGCCCCTCCTCCTGCACATCCCCCTCGCGCGCTACGACGTGCAGGTCACCGCCTTCGCCGTCATCTCCCTGCTGGCGCTGTCGCGCTCCACGCGTGCGTGCGGCGCGTTCGCCGCGCTGGGCGCCCTGGTGAAGGTGTGGCCCGCGCTGACGCTGATCGGCACACCCCGGGGCCGTACGACGAGGGAGGCGTGGACCGCGGCGGCCGTCACCGCGGGCGTGCTGCTGCTGACGCTCGCCGCCCTGTTCCGCGACCCGTTCGACTTCCTGCACCAGCAGAGCGGCCGGGGCGTGCAGATCGAGTCGCTCGGCGGCACGGCCCTGTCCTTCGCCCACCACGCGGGCTGGCCGGGGCAGGTGGGCTACCGGTACGGCGCGATGGAGTTCACCGGCCCGTACGTCACCTCGATCGCCGCGGTGTCGCTCGCGCTCACCGTCGCGGCCTTCGGCGCCCTGCTGCTGTGGCGGCTGCGCGCGCGGCGCTGGACGCCGGCGACCCCGTACGACGCCGCGCTCAGCGCCGTGCTCCTGTTCACGGTGACGAGCCGGGTCATCAGTCCCCAGTACCTGGTGTGGCTGATCGGTCTGGCCGCCGTGTGCCTGACCTCCCGGCACACCACGCAGCGCCCGGTCGCGACGCTGGTGGCCGCCGCCGCCGCGGTCAGCTCCCTCGCGTATCCGGTCCTGTACGACGACGTCGTGGCGTGCACCTGGACGGGCACCCTGCTGATGCTCGTCCGCAACGGCCTGCTGGTGACGGCCGCCGGGCTCTCCTTCCACCGTTTGTGGACGGCCGCGTCCCCGCGGGCCGTACCGCGGCCCGAGGGGACGGAACCCCCGCCCACCGCACGCCATGTCCCCCATGAGACAGTAAGTGCCGCAAATACCTCTTAACGGAAGATAACCATCACTCTCCACCATTCCGTCCCATGGAGGCCGTGCACGTCATGCGAGCCAGAACTCCCGGCCCGTCGCAGGTGAGCGTCGTCGTCATCGGGTACGAGGACGCCGCCCGAGTGGGGGACGCGGTGCGCTCGGCGCTGGCGCAGGGGCCCGCGGTCCGTGAGGTGATCGCCGTGGACGACTGCTCGACGGACGGCAGCGCAAACCTCCTGGACCGCCTCGCCCGGGACGAGCCGCGGCTGAGGGTCGTCCGCCGCGAGGTCAACAGCGGCGGCTGCGGCAGCCCGCGCAACGACGGCATCGACGCCACCACGGCCCCGTACGTGATGTTCCTCGACAGCGACGACGTACTGCCGCCCGGCGCGGTGGACGCCCTGCTGACGGCGGCCACCGGGCGCGGCACGGAGGTCGCCGCAGGCCTGTGCGTGCGCCGCGAACTGCCCTCCGGCCGCGAGGTCCGCTGGCAGCCCGAGCTGTACGCGGGGGCCGCCCTGGTGACCCGCCCGTCGCGGCGCGTCCGCCTGGTCCACGACACGCTGTGCGTCAACAAGCTGTACCGCACCGACTTCCTGCGCGAGCACGGCATCCGCTTCCCCGAAGGGCACTTCCCCTACGAGGACTTCGTCTTCACCGCGCGCGTGCTCGCCGCCCGTCCGCGCATCGCGCTGATCCCGGACACGGTCTACGTCTGGCACGTGCGGCGCGGCGCCGAACGCCTGTCGATCTCACTGGACAGGTCGGGCGTCGACAACTGGCATGCCCGGATCACCGCCCACGCCCTCGCGTACGACATCCTCCTCGCCGCCGGTGAGAAACGGCTGGCCCGGGCGTCCCGCGCCCGGTTCCTCGACCACGCGCTGCGGATGTACGTGCGCGAGCTGGATCTGCGCGGGGCCGTGTACCGGCGTGAGTGGTGGGCCCTATCGCGCGCGTACCTCGCGACGTTCGACGCGGCCGACTTCGCGCTGGCCCCGGCGCCGGGCAGGGTGATCGCCCAGGTGGTGCTGGCCTCGGAGAAGCCGCGCGACCTGATCCGTGTCAAGGAGGTCGCGGCGCGTCCGGCCCGGCTGCGGCCCCCGTACGCGCGGGCCCAGGACGGTACGCCGGTCTGGTCGGCCGACCTGCCCCACGTCACCCTGGAACACCTCCTGCACCGGCCCGTGCGCGTCCTCCCGGTGGCCGTCGACGCGGAACTGCGGCCACGCGCGCGTGGCACCCGGCTGCGGCTGCGCCTGCACGAGCTGTACGGGCGGATGGCGGACGCGGCCCCGGCGGCCGTGGACGCCGAGTTCGTGCACCGGCAGGACGGGCGGACGGGCCTCACGCTCACCGCGCCCTTCCACGCGGACGACGTCGATCCCGACACCATCGGCTCCGGCTCCGGCGTCGACTCCTGGACGGCCGAGGCGCCGGCCGACCTCGCCGCGCTCGGCTCCGGCACCTGGGACCTGCGGCTGTGCCTGCGCTTCCACGACGGCACGACCCGCGAGACCACCGCGCACGCGAGCACAGGACCCGGTCTGCTGCGCCGGACGGTCGTCCCGAGCGCCCGGCACGGGGTCCTGCTCGTCCAGCCGTACGCGACCCACGCGGGCTCGCTCGCCCTGCGGATCGCGCCGGGCCTGCGGGGGACGGCGGCCGTGCTGGGCCGCAGGCTGAAGCGTTTGCTTCACTGATCCGTATCCGCACCATGAGGGACACACGAGTCCACGCGAGTACGCACGAGGACACATGAGGGGACGGCCGTAGATGACCTGGCTGATCACCGGCGGCGCCGGCTACATCGGGGCGCACGTCGTCCGCGCCATGACCGGGGCGGGCGAACGGACCGTGGTGTACGACGACCTGTCCACCGGGATCTCCGAACGCGTCCCGGACGGGGTCCCGCTCGTCGTCGGCTCGACCCTGGACGGGGAGCGGGTCGCGCGGGCGCTGAAGGACCACGCGATCACCGGTGTCGTGCATCTGGCGGCGAAGAAGCAGGTGGGCGAGTCGGTGGACCTGCCCCTGCACTACTACCGCGAGAACGTCGAGGGGCTGCGCGTGCTCCTGCAGGCGGTCACGGCCGCCGCGGTGCCGTCCTTCGTGTTCTCGTCCTCGGCCGCGGTGTACGGCATGCCCGACGTCGACCTCGTGACCGAGGAGACGCCCTGCGTGCCCATCAACCCGTACGGGGAGACGAAGCTCGCCGGGGAGTGGCTGCTGCGGGCCACGGGCCGCGCGCACGGTCTGTCGACGGCCTGTCTGCGCTACTTCAACGTGGCGGGGGCGGCAGCGCCGGAACTGGCCGACGTGGGCGTCTTCAACATCGTGCCGATGGTCTTCGAGAAGCTCACGCGGGGCGAGCCGCCGCGGATCTTCGGCGACGACTACGCGACCCCGGACGGCACCTGCGTGCGCGACTACATCCACGTCGTCGATCTGGCGGAGGCCCATGTCGCGGCGGCCGGACGCCTGGCCGCGGCGCCCGGCACCGAGCTGACCCTCGACATCGGCCGCGGCGAGGGAGTCTCGGTCCGCCGCATGATCGACCGCATCAACGAGCTCACCGGCCGCACGCTCGCGCCCACGGTGACACCGCGCCGGCCCGGCGACCCGGCGCGGGTCGTCGCCTCCGCCGAACGCGTCGCCGCGGAACTCGGCTGGAAGGCGAAGTACGGCCTCGACGACATGATCACGTCGGCCTGGGAGGGCTGGCTGCAACTCCACCCGCAGGCACGACGGAACTAGGAACCGCCGCACGGCTCCGCGGCTCCGAAACGCACTCGCCGCGGGCCGGAGGTGGTCCTGGGCCGCGGCGAGGGTGCTCTGACGGGATCCGTCAGAGCTTGTCCATACGGGTGTAGGGGCTGACGATACGGGCCTGGCGGGAGCCGAAGTCGACGAGCATCGCGATGCCCTCCTCGACGCCGACAATCCTGCCCAGGCCGAACTGGTCGTGCGTCACACGGTCACCCAGGGCGAAGTGCTTGGCGACCGGGACAACCGGAGCTTTGAAGGGACTGGTGGACAGGTGGCGCCGGGGCGCGGATGGCTTCGTCATCGTGTTTCCAGTATGCGCCCCCGGAGGGCCCGAGAGTGAGGCGTGGATGACAACGATCCGGTCGCTGCGGGGGTCGGGCGCCCTCTGAGAGGTGCCCGGAGCAGGGCGGCAGCCGCCGCCGAACCGCAGGTGGAACGGCCGTCTCCGGTCCTCTACAGCGCCTTGAGAGCCGCCGCCGTGGCCCGGGTCAAGCTCTCCAGATATCCCTTCGGCGGCTTTGGGCCACGGATCACCACCGCGCGCCAGTACAGCGGTCCCGACATCAGGTCGAGAGCCAGTTCGCCGTCGACGTCCGCCCGGATCTCACCGCGCGCCCGGGCCGCCTCCACGATGCCGTTCGCGACGCCCGCCTGCCCCTCGCGCAGCGCCTTCTGCAGGGCCTCCGCGATCTCCGGGTTGCGGGCCGCCTCAGCCTGAAGGTCCGGGATGACCTGCGAGGCGACAGGGTGACGCAGGGCGCGTGAGGTGACCTCGTACAGCAGGCGCAGATCGCCCTCCAGGGTGCCCGTGTCGGGCGCGGGCAGCCCCTGTACGGCGATCGCGGAGACCAGGTCGAGCACCAGGTGCAGCTTGGAGCGCCACCGGCGGTAGACGGCGGTCTTGCCGACGCCCGCGCGGCGCGCGATCCCCTCGATGGACATGCGCGCGTATCCGACGGCCGCGAGTTCCCCGAAGACGGCGGCCCTGATCGCCTCCGTGACGTCCTCCCGGAGCACCGCCGCTCCGGCGGGGGCCCTGCGGCGCGGCTTCGCCTCGGACTCCGGCCCCGTCTCCGGCCGCTGAGGGCTCCGGGCTGCTCCGTCGGCGTCGGCGTTCGTCGTCATACGGCCCAGCATAGAGGCGTGACGACGAAACGGTTGCGTTCCGACGTCGGATCGGCCTACGCTCACGTGACGACGATACGGTCCCGTCCCGACGTAAAGTCGTCCTCAATCGCAGCTCAACCGCAGGTAAAGAGCCCTCCTGGGGCTTCCCGTACGTCCCTTCCTCCCTCTCCGCCCCTCCCCCGAGTGAAAGCAGCGGATGTGAGTCAGGTCCTCGACACACCGTCCTCGGCGACCCCGCCCCCGGCGCCGGCCCCGTACGACGACGACCCCGCGGCACTCGCCGCCCGCCACGGCCTCACCGTCAGCGGCGCACGGCCCACCCTGTCCGCGTACGTCCGCCAGTTGTGGGCGCGCCGGCACTTCATCACCGCGTTCGCCACGGCCAAGCTCACCGCCCAGTACAGCCAGGCGAAGCTCGGCCAGGTCTGGCAGGTGGCCACCCCCCTGCTGAACGCGGCGGTCTACTACTTCATCTTCGGCGTCCTGATGGGCACGAGCCGGGGCGTGCCGGACTACGTTCCGTTCCTGGTCACGGGCGTGTTCGTGTGGACGTTCACGCAGAGCTCGATCATGGCGGGCACCCGGGCGATCTCCGGCAGCCTCGGCCTGGTCCGCGCCCTGCACTTCCCGCGGGCGGCGCTCCCCGTCTCGTACGCGCTGCAGCAGCTTCAGCAGCTGCTGTTCTCGATGGCCGCGCTGGTCGTGATCCTGCTCTGCTTCGGTGTGCCCGTCGGCGTGTCCTGGCTGCTGGCCGTGCCGACGCTGGCACTTCAGTTCGTGTTCAACGCGGGCGTGGCGATGATCGTGGCCCGGCTGGGCGCCCGTACACCGGACATCGCGCAGCTGATGCCGTTCCTGCTGCGGACCTGGATGTACGTCTCCGGTGTCATGTGGAGCATCGACCGGGTGCTCAGCGGCCACCCGGACATGCCGCGTGTCGTGCTGCTCGCCCTGCAGTGCAACCCGGCCGCCGTCTACATCGACCTCATGCGGTTCGCGCTGATCGACTCGTTCCACGCGGGCCAGCTGCCCCACCACGTGTGGGCACTCGCGGTCGGCTGGGCCCTGCTCGCCGGCGTCGGCGGGTTCATCTACTTCTGGAAGGCTGAGGAGACGTACGGCCGTGGCTGAACAGAGCGCAGTGACCGACGGAGTCGGTCCGATCCCCACCGTCGTCGCCGACCGCGTCGACATCGTCTACCGCGTCAACGGCACCGGGGTGGGCCGGGGCAGCGCCACCGCCGCGCTCAACCGCATCCTGCGCGGGAAGAAGGCCGAGCAGGCGTCGGGCGTACGCAAGGTGCACGCCGTCAGGTCCGTGTCCTTCACCGCGTACCGGGGTGAGGCGATCGGCCTGATCGGCACGAACGGTTCGGGCAAGTCCACCCTGCTCAAGGCCGTCGCCGGCCTGCTGCCCGTCGAGCACGGCCGTATCTACACGGACGGCCAGCCCTCCCTGCTCGGCGTCAACGCCGCGCTGATGAACGACCTCACCGGCGAACGCAACGTCTACCTCGGCGGGCTCGCGATGGGCATGTCCCGGGAGCAGGTGCGCGAGCGGTACCAGGAGATCGTCGACTTCTCCGGGATCAACGAGAAGGGCGACTTCATCACCCTGCCCATGCGGACGTACTCCTCCGGGATGGCGGCGCGGCTGCGGTTCTCCATCGCCGCCGCCAAGGACCACGACGTGCTGATGATCGACGAGGCCCTCGCGACCGGGGACCGCTCCTTCCAGAAGCGCTCCGAAGCCCGGATCCGCGAGCTGCGGAAGAGTGCGGGCACGGTCTTCCTGGTGAGCCACAACAACAAGTCGATCCGGGACACGTGCGACCGGGTGCTGTGGCTGGAGCGGGGGGAACTCCGGATGGACGGCCCCACGGAGGAAGTCCTCAAGGAGTACGAGAAGTTCACGGGGGGCGGGGGGAAGGGATAGTTCGGTGCGTGGTCGGGTGCGGGTCCGTGGGGGCTGGTCGCGCAGTTCCCCGCGCCCCTACCGCCCAGGGGCGCGGGGAACTGCGCGGGTGACCCCCACCGGCCCGCACCCGACGCACAACCGGAATCAACCGGCCTCACCGTTCAAGAAACGCGAACAACCCCTCCCACCTGTTCACGATCTCGGTCGTCGTATAACGCTGGATGTTGGCACGGGCGCGATCACCCATGCCGTCCCGCAGCTCCTTGTCGGACATGAGCGCGTCCAGGCGCCGCGCCAGTTCCCCGGTATTGCCGAGGCCGGCAAGGAGCCCGTCCTCCCCGTCGTGGACGATCTCGTGGACGCCGGGCGCGCAGTCGAACGCCGCACACGGCACCCCCATCGCCATCGCCTCCATCAGCGCGAGCGGAAACCCCTCGCCCCGGGAGGACAGCGCGAAAACGGAACCGCCCCGCAGCGCCCCCGGCACATCACCTGTACGCCCCATCCAGTCCACGGAGCCGTCGAGCCCGAGAGCCGTGCACTGCTTCTTCAGGATCTCCTCGTCCTCGCCCGAGCCGTAGATCCGCAGCCGCCAGTCGGGGTGGCGCGGCGCGACCTCCGCCCAGGTGTCGAGGAGCATGTCGATGCCCTTCTGGTCGTGCAGCCGCCCGATGCTGACGACCACGTTCCCGGTGCGCGGCGACGGCACCTCCGGCATGAACGGCAGCGGATTCGGCATGTACGAGGCGTTGTTCATGCCCTGCCCGATCCACAGGTCGGCGTCCTCGCGGGTCAGTGCCAGCATGCGGTCGACGTCCCGGTAGTGCCTGCGCACCCGGTGGAAGCGCGAGGACGCCTTCGAGTACGTGTACGACTCGTGGCTCATCCCGATCACGGTCAGGCCGTGCGTGTCGGCCCGGGCGACCCACTCCATGGCCCACACCTGCGTGACGATCACGACCGCGCCGGGCCGCGCCGCCCGGAAGAGGGCGGTGAGTTTCGTGGCCTCCTCGCGCATGCTCGCCTCGCGCGCGCGGCCGGGCCGCGGCGGCTGTCCGGCGTACAGGGTCGTCGTCGGGTACGGGAGCCCGCCGAGTTCCTGGGGCACCTCGGACGGTGTGATGCCGACGACGTGGACGCGATGGCCGCGCCCGGTGAACAGCCGGGCCATCTGGTGCGACCAGCTGGTCACCCCGCCCAGTTCGTCGACGCTGTTGGAGACGAAGAAGACGTCCCGGCGCGGATCCGCGCAATCCTCGGAATCCGCGGTCGCGGGGATGTCCTGGTCGGTCCCGGCGGTCATGCGCGCCTCCACTGGGCGAAGAACTGGTCGACGATGCTGCGCGCGGCGGTACCGGTGTCGTACTCGCCGAACTCCGCGACGAACCCCTCCCGTGCCTCCCGGTACTTGACCACCTGCTCGTCGAGGGAGGCGAGGGCCACGTACAGCTCCTCCTCGGTGCGCACGGCGGGGCCAGGCGCCCGTTCGAGGAGGTCGAAGTAGGTGCCGCGGCCCTCGTGCACGTACTCCTCGTAGTCGTAGGCGTAGAAGAACAGCGGCCGGCCGAGGAGCGCGTAGTCGAACATCACGGACGAGTAGTCGGTGATCAGGCCGTCGGCGAGCGCGAGCAGCGGCGTCACGTCGTGGCGGGCCGACACGTCGACGACGCGTCCGCGCACGGACGGCGGGAGCACGACGTGGTTGAGGTAGTGCGAGCGCACCAGCAGGACGTACCGGTCGCCGAACTCGTCGGCGAACCGCTCCACGTCGAAGGGCAGCTCGAACCGCCGCTGTTTGCCGCCGTGCTGCCGGAAGGTGGGCGCGTACAGCAGGACGGCCTTGTCGTCGGGGATCCCCAGCTCGGCGGCGAGCAGCCCGCGCTCCCGCACACCGGTCTCCTCCTCGCGCCTCCGGGCCGCCACGAGCGCGTCGTTGCGGGGGTAGCCCACGCGCAGCAGCGTGCGCTCCTTGAGGCGGAACGCGCGGGCGAGGGTGCGTACGTCGTGCTCGGAGCGGATCAGGAACCGGTCGAAGCGGTCGAGGACGCGCTGCTGCTCCTCCTGCGCGCCCCGGGTCCTGAGCTTCCACTCGGCCTCGTCGAAGCCCATCCGCTTGAGCGCCGACCCGTGCCAGGTCTGGATGTACGTGGTCCGCGACCTCTTGGTGAGCTTCAGCGGATAGCTCTGGTTGTCGACCCAGAACTCCGCCCGCGCCAGCGCCTTCAGATAGGGCAGCGACCAGCGGCGTACGAGCGTGGCGTCGGGCGGGAAGCCCTCGGGGCGGCCGGCGTACGACCACACGGCGTCGAAGTCGAGATCCTGGCGCCGCATCTCCTCGTAGAGCGCCTTGGGGCTGTCGCTGTACTGCCGGCCCAGATGGCTCTCGAAGACGACCAGGCCCTTCTTCAGGGGCAGCCGGCTGAACACCTCGTGATAGACGCGGATCTTGGTGGCCCCGGAGGTGAGCTTCCGCCGCACCCTCTTCGCCTTGCGGTACCCGGACTTGGCGAGCCGGCCGGGCGTCCCCCGCACCCCTCGTCCGACGAGCGCGTCGACCTTCTCCCGGGTCGGGACCCGGAAAGCGAGGTGGCCGCGCGCGGAGACCTCGGGCTCGATGTGATCGGCGACCAGCCGGGTGAGCCGCGGCCGGACGGGCGACCGGCCGACGGCCAGACCGGGTTCGGAGGCGGTGAGGCGGGTGGTGGTGCGTACACCGTCGACGTCCAGGCGCAGCCGTACGTCCCACACGGCGTCCACGACACCGAGGGGCCGCAGCCCGCGCGCGAGGTCGACCGACGCCTCCCAGGCGATGAACTCGCCCTCGTGCCGCAGCGTGCGGACGGGAAAGCGGAAGGTCTGGAAGCGCACCCCCTTGCGGCGGGCGCCGAACTCCAGCTCACCGGCGAGCCGCGCGCCGGCCGGGACGACACCGAGGGGATTGGTGATGCGCCCGGCGAGCCGGACGGTACCGGTGGCCTCTTCATACCTGGTCAGAACGTTGCGCAGGAACATCTTCTCGACGGTTCTGGCGTGGTGGCCGAGTGCGGTGACATCAAGAACGTGCCGAGCAAAGTCCTTCTCACCCTCGTCGCTGTCGTCGATGTGCTCGGCGCACCAGTAGACGCGGCCGTCGCGCTCGACGAGCGGCGAGGAGATCTTGTCGCGGTTGGTGAGGGTGTCCACGGCCGGCAGGAGGTTGTCCCAGTCGCTCTCGCGCAGCAGATAGGCGCAGATGGCGTGGATGGGCTCGACCTCGTCGAAGGCGGCCCGGTCGATGGAGTCCAGATAGCCGCGTGCGATGGCGGCGAACTCCTGTCGGTAGGAGGCGTCCCGGAACGGCAGGTCGCGCAGATGCAGCACCAGGTCGTGCTTGAGGAACTTGACGTCCTTGAAGAACTTCAGCTCCGCCAGCCCCCGCTCGGCCAGCAGCCGGTCGACGCGTCGGTGGATCTCCATGCGGTGCGCGAAGTTGGCGATCTCGGCGCGGCGGTTGCTGATGGACTTCGCCGCGGCCTTGTCGACGACCCGCCAGTCGTAGACGCGGTTCGGAATGAGGGTGATCCTGCGGGCCGCCGCGTACGCCTGCGCGGAGAAGAGCAGGTCCTCGTAGTGGATACCGACGGGGAACTCAAGACCCTCCCTGACCAGGAACTCCCGGCGGTAACACTTGTTGGTGGACAAGGTGTCGAAGACCAGCAGGTCGGGCAGCTCAGAGATCGACTCCAGGGTGCGGGTGCGGGTGTACAGCCAGGGGTACCACTTGACCTCCTTGCCGCCCCGCGAGTCGACGTGGACGCGGACGCACAGCCCGGAGACGAGGTCGGCGCCGGTCGTCTCGGCCGCCTCCAGCATGTTCCGGCAGGCGTTGCGTTCGAGGACGTCGTCGCTGTCGAGGAAGAGGACGTACGTGCCGCGTGCCTCGGCGATCCCGCGGTTGCGGGGCGCGCCGCAGCCTCCGCTGTTCTCGTCCAGCCGGAAGGCGCGTACGCGTCCGGGGTGCCTCGCGGCCAGCCCGCGCGCGACCTCGTACGAACGGTCCGTGCTCCGGTCGTCGACGATCACGACCTCGACGTTGCGCAGCGTCTGCTCCACCACGGAGCGGACGGCTGTGTCCAGCCGGGCCTCGTCGTTGTAGACGATCACAACAACGGAGATATCAGGGCAATCCTCGTTCATCCTATTTACCCTAAGTGCCCCCCGAGATTCCCGTCATCGGGGCTAGGCCGGTAGGGGGGTGCAGTTCCCGTCACTGACTCGAGGGCGCTGCCCCCGAACCCCCGGTCCTCAAACGCCGGACGGGCTGAAAGCTCTTCAGCCCGTCCGGCGTTTGAGGACGAGCGCGGAGCGCGATCAAGGGGGCGAGGGGCGCAGCCCCATGTGTGGACGGGAAGGGTAGGGGCGGCGGGGGCGAAAAAAGAAAGAGGCACCCCCAACCCACAGGGGTGCCCCTCTTCAAGCGCGACGCCAACCGCTACGAATGCGTCCGCAACATCGTCCGCATGGTCCTCATGGCCACAGACAGATTCGCAAGATCGAACGCCTCGGACCCCTGAATCTCCTCGAGCGTCGTCCGCGCCCGCGCAAGAATCGCCGCGTTCTTCTCCTCCCACGCCTTGAACCGCTGCTCAGGCGTGGCGGAGCCATCCCCCGCAGCGAGCACATCCGCGGTGAGCGCCGCATGCGCCGCGTACAGGTCCTCACGGATCGACGCGCGGGCCATCGACTGCCACCGGTCGGCCCGGGGCAGCTCGATGATGCGGTCCATGAGCTGGGTGATCCGCAGCCGGTCGCCGAGGTCGTAGTAGACCTCCGCGACGGCCATCGGATCCTTGCCCATGCGGTCACCGACCGCGACGATGTCGAGCGTCGGGAACGCGGACGAGAACCCGGCGACCCGCTGCGCCAGCTCGTCGGTCACCCCGGCCCCGGACAGCTCGTCGTAGATCTGCTGGTACCACTCCAGATCCGCGCCCCGCAGCAGGTTGGGCAGCTCGCCCCAGACCTGTGTGACCCGCTCCTGGAAGAAGCTGATCGTTTCGGCAAGCTGGATCGGCTGCGGCCGGTTGTTGAGCAGCCACCGCGTACCGCGCTCGACGAGCCGGCGCGAGTGCAGCCGGATCCGGGTCTGGACCCCCGCGTCGACCGTGTTGTCGAGCGCCTCGACGCCGTCCCACACGGAGCTGGAGTTGAAGATCGCGCGGGCCGCGGTCTGCGCCCTGACGATCTCCTCCAGGGACGCCCCGGTCTCCTCCCGCAGACGGTGCAGGAAGCTCGTACCACCGGTGTTGACCGTGTCGTTGACCAGCACGGTCGTGACGATCTCGCGCCGCAGCGGGTGGTTGTCGATCTGCTCGGCGAACTGCCGGCCGAGCGCGCTCGGGAAGTACGCGTGCAGCAGGCTCCGCAGGTACTCGTCGTCGGGCAGCGACGTGTGCAGCAGCTCGTCGGAGACCGTGATCTTCGTGTACGCGAGGAGGACGGCCGTCTCCGGCTGCGTCAGCCCGTGCCCGGCGTTGAGCCGCTCCTTGATCTGCCGCTCGGTGGGCATGAACTCCAGCGCGCGGTTGAGGTGGCCGGCCCGCACCAGGTGCCGCAGGTAGCGGTGCTGGGCGTGGAGCATGCTCGGCGACTGGGCGAGCGCGTTGGCGAGCGCCGTGTTCTGCGCGTAGTTGTTGCGCAGGACCAGGGTGCCGACCTCGTCGGTCATCTCGGAGAGCAGCTTGTTGCGCTGCTTGACGGTCATGTCGCCGTCCGCGACGACCGCGTTGAGCAGGATCTTGATGTTCACCTCGTGGTCGGAGGTGTCCACGCCCGCGCTGTTGTCGATGGCGTCGGTGTTGACCTTGCCGCCGGCCTGCGCGAACTCGATACGGCCGAGCTGGGTGAGGCCGAGGTTGCCGCCCTCGCCGACGACCTTGACCCGCAGGTCGGCGCCGTCCACGCGGATGGCGTCGTTGGCCTTGTCGCCGACGTCCGCGTGCGTCTCGGTGGACGCCTTCACGTACGTACCGATGCCGCCGTTCCACAGCAGGTCCACCGGCGCGGCGAGGATGGTCCGCATCAGGTCGGCGGGGGTCATCTTGCCGATGTTGCCCTCGATGCCGAGAGCTTCCCTGATGTGGCTGTTGAGCTGGATGGCCTTGGCGGTACGGGGGAAGATGCCGCCGCCCTGCGACAGCAGCTCCTTGTTGTAGTCGGCCCAGGACGAGCGCGGCAGTTCGAAGAGGCGGCGGCGCTCGGCGTACGAGGTCGCGGCGTCCGGGCGCGGGTCGATGACGATGTGCCGGTGGTCGAAGGCGGCGACCAGGCGGATGTGCTCGGAGAGCAGCATGCCGTTGCCGAAGACGTCACCGCTCATGTCGCCCACGCCGACGACCGTGAAGTCCTCGGTCTGGGTGTTGACGCCCAGCTCGCGGAAGTGGCGCTCCACGGACTCCCAGGCGCCGCGGGCGGTGATGCCCATCTTCTTGTGGTCGTAGCCCGCCGAGCCGCCGGAGGCGAAGGCGTCCCCGAGCCAGAAGTTGTACGACTCGGCCACGCCGTTGGCGATGTCCGAGAACGTCGCCGTGCCCTTGTCGGCGGCGACCACCAGGTAGGTGTCCTCGCCGTCGTGCCGTACGACGTCGGAGGGCGGTACGACCTCACCGGCCACCATGTTGTCGGTGATGTCGAGCAGCGCCGAGATGAAGGTCTTGTAGCTGCGGACGCCCTCGGCCATCCAGGCGTCGCGGTCCACCGCGGGGTCGGGGAGCTGCTTGGCGACGAAGCCGCCCTTGGCGCCGACGGGCACGATGACGGTGTTCTTGACCATCTGCGCCTTGACGAGCCCGAGGATCTCGGTGCGGAAGTCCTCACGCCGGTCGGACCAGCGCAGACCGCCGCGCGCGACCTTCCCGAACCGCAGGTGCACGCCCTCGACGCGCGGCGAGTACACCCAGATCTCGTACGCCGGACGCGGTGCGGGCAGGTCCGGGATGGCCTGCGGGTCGAACTTCATGGAGACGTAGTCGTGCGGTACGCCGCCGCCCGCCTCCTGGAAGAAGTTCGTGCGCAGGGTCGCCTTGATGACGGTGAGGAAGGAGCGGAGGATCCGGTCCTCGTCGAGGCTGGCCACCTGGTCGAGAGCGGCGTCCAGCTCCTCCAGGAGGGCGTCGGTCAGCTCGGTGCCCGCCCGCTGCCGGTCCGGCGACATACGGGCCTCGAAGAGCGAGACGAGCAGCCGGGTGGTGTGGACGTTGCTGCGGAGGGTGTCCTCCATGTAGTCCTGGCTGAACGTCGAACCGGCCTGGCGCAGGTACTTGGCGTACGCGCGCAGCACCATCGCCTGCCGCCAGTTCAGCCCGGCGCTCAGGACGAGGGAGTTGAAGCCGTCGTTCTCGGCGCGCCCGGTCCAGGTCGCCGCGAAGGCCTCCTGGAACCGCTCGCGGCCGTCGTCACCGAGGTGGTCGCCGTTGCCGCCTAGCGACTTGGGCAGCCGCAGACCGAAGTCGTAGATCCACGCGGAGGCGCGGTCCGGGCAGCGCAGTTCGTAGGGCCGCTCGTCGGTGACCTCGACGCCGAGCCGGGTGAGGACCGGCAGGACGGCGGAGAGGGAGACCGACTCTCCGATGCGGTAGATCTTGAAACGGCGCTCTCCGGGAGCGGCGCCGACCGGCTCGTACAGGCTGAGGTCGAAGTCCTGGCCGTCGCCGAGCTGCTCCAGGCGGACCAGGTCGGCGACCGCGGTGCGCGGGTTGTGGTCGGCCTTGTAGCCCTCGGGGATGACGTTGCCGTAGCGGCGCAGCAGTTCGGCCGCGCGCTCCTCGCCGCACTCCGCGTTCAGCGCCTCGGCGAAACCGTCGGCCCAGGAGCGGGCGGCCTCGACGAGCCGCGCCTCGATGCGGTCCTTGTCGGCGTCGCTGAGCTGCGGCAGCTCGGTGCCCTGCGGGACCCGGACCACGAAGTGCAGCCGGGAGAGGATCGATTCGGTGTTCCAGGCGGTGAAGTCGACGCTGATGCCGCCGAGCTCCTCCTTGAGGATGTCGATGATCCGCAGGCGCACGCCGGTGGTGTAGCGGTCGCGCGGGAGGTAGACGAGCGCGGAGTAGTAGCGCCCGTACTCGTCCTGGCGCAGGTAGAGCCGCAGCCGGCGCCGCTCCTGGAGGTACAGCACGGACGTGACGATCGCCCGCAGTTCGTCGGGCGGGGTCTGGAAGAGCTCGTCGCGCGGGTACGTCTCCAGGATCTGGAGGAGGTCGCGGCCGTCGTGGCTGTTGGGCGAGAAGCCGGCGCCGCGCAGGACCTCGGCGACCTTGCGGCGGATGACGGGCACCCGGCGCACGGACTCGGTGTAGGCGGCGGAGGAGAACAGGCCCAGGAAGCGCCGCTCCCCGATGACGTTGCCGTCGGCGTCGAACTTCTTCACGCCGACGTAGTCGAGGTAGGACGGCCGGTGCACGGTGGCGCGGCTGTTCGCCTTCGTCAGGACGAGGAGCTTGTGCTCACGGGCCTTCGCCCGGGCGTCGGCGGGCAGCCGCTCGAAGGACGGGCTGACGGGGTGGCTCTCGTCCTCGCCGTGCTGCGGGTCGGAACGCAGGACGCCGAGCCCGGTCCCGGGGACGGCGGCCAGCGAGTCGTCGTCGTGCAGCTCGTACTCGCGGTAGCCCAGGAAGGTGAAGTGGTCGTCCGCGAGCCAGCGCAGCAGCTCGCGGGCCTCCTCCACCTCCTGGTCGCGCAGGTCGTCGGCGGTGGGCTCCTTGGGCAGCTCCTCGGCGATCCGCAGCGCCGAGTCGCGCATCTTCTCCCAGTCCTCGACGGCCTCACGGGCGTCGGACAGGACCCGCAGCAGATCGGCGGTGATCTGCTTGAGATCGGCGCGGTCGGTCTCGCGGTCGATCTCGACGTGGATCCAGGACTCGATCGAGGCGTCGTGCGGGAGGTCGCCGGTGGGGCGGGTCTTGAGGACCTCGATGAGCTCGCCGGTGAGGTCTCGCCGCACGACGAACTGCGGGTGGATCACGACATGGATCCCGCGGCTCTGCCGGGACAGCTCGTTGGTCACCGAGTCGACGAGGAAGGGCATGTCGTCGGTGACGACCTCAACGACGGAGTGGCTGCAGGTCCAGCCGTTCTCCTCGACGGTCGGGGTGACGACTCTTACGTTCGCCGTGCCCTGGGGGCGCTTCTCGGCCAGCCGATAGTGCGAGAAGGCGGCGCCGAAGACATCGACCGGGTCGCGGTCGGCGAGGTCCTCCGGGGCGGTGTGCAGGTAGTAGCGCTGGAGGAACGCGAGCAATGTGTCCTGGTCGGGAGCGCTCGCGCCCGTCTTCCCGGTCGGCAGGTGAGAATTCCCCCCGACCGGGCTGTTCTCAGCAACCCGGGCGGCTCGTTCGAGCAGCTCGGCCTTGGCTTCGTCCAGCTTGGTCTGCATTGTCCTCTGGCTCCTGTCGCGCGCCGTTGCGTGACGTCGTAGAACGTGAAGTGACGTAGCGCCGCGACGCGGGGTGTCCGGTCTGATCCGACGCTATGCCGCGATGAGAGATGAGCGGGGCGTTATCGGCCATATTTGGCGGCACCGGAGGGTGTGACCCTGATCTCGGTGCCTGTTCCGCGGCTGCCCGCTCGCGGGGACCAGCGACCGCCCGGTCACGGATGTCGTCCGTGCGGTCCGGGCGCAGGGCAGGGGCAACGATGCCCCCGCGACGTATCGCGCTGATCACGCACCAAGGCTATCGCCCCTGCGGGGGGCCTCGTCACGAGCCGTATGTGTACAAAACAGGGATCACCTTTTTGACACTTTGCACAGTTCACTCGGCCACCGACTGTGCACTTGAGCCCCACGGACACAGCGCCCTGGTCCAGCCCCGCGGACACAGCGCCCTGGTTCAGCCCCGCGGGCACCGCGTCCTGGTTCAGGGCCGCGGGCACCGCGCCCTTGAGGCGGCGCAGGCAACTGCGCCCTTAAGGGGCGCGGGGAACTGCGCGACCAGCCACAACGAACCCGCACCCGACACCCAACCTCCGGCCGAAGGCCACAGGCCCGCAGGCCACAGCCCGAGCCGCAGGGCTCACATCGACCAGGGCACCGAGCCCCACAAACTCACGCCGCCAACCACTCGGCCAGAGTCACCGCCTCCGCGAGCGAATCCACCACCGGCACCCCCACCCCCTCAAGACTGCCCCGGCTGTGCGACCCCCCGGTGTACAGCACGGCCTTCGCCCCCACATGCCGCGCAGCGATCGCGTCGTCCGCCGCGTCCCCGATCACCACCGTGCGAGCGGGGTCGACGCCCGTCAGGGCTCTCAGATGCCGCACCATGTGCTCGGCCTTGCTGCCGCCCGACGGCCCGGTCCGCCCGTCGACCCGCACGAAATGGGGCTCGATCCCGAACCCCCGCACCAACGGCACCAGTTCCTCGTGCCCGTACATGCTCAGGATCGACTGGCTCCGCCCGCCCGACACCCACCCGGCGAGCAGCCCGGGCACCCCGTCGGTGAGCCCGCACCCCACCCGGTGCTCCGCGTAGTACCGGTGGAAGACCGCGTCCATGACCTCCCACTCGTCGTCCGTGGGCAGCCGCCCGATCAGCCGCTCGTAGAACTTCGGCACGGGCACGCAGTACAGCTCCCGGTACCGCTCCAGCGTGATCGACGGTATGCCCAGCTCGGCGAACGCCGCGTTCGTCGCGCCGATGATTGCCTTGTTGTCGTGGAACAGCGTCCCGTTCCAGTCCCAGACGATATGTGTCGCTCCGCGCATCCCCATATCCAAAAAGTACCCGGCACCACTGACAAAGCCCCATGTGCGCTTCGAATGGTCTGCGGGAGCACCTGCCGGGCGACACACGCCCCCGGAGCGCTTCAGTCGCCGAGCCCCACGAGGTTAGGGATCTCCTGCGTGGCGAACCAGAGCAGCTCGTGGTCCGCGGCCCCGTCCACGACGAACTGGGCGTCGTCGTCGCCGCGGTCCGCCGCACCCAGCGCGTCCGCGGCGGCCGTCACCTCCGGCTCCGCCTCGTCCGAGTCGACGTGTACGGCCGCGGCCTTGGCCAGCGCGACGGCCGCGCCGACCCGCAGTTCGCCGAGGGACGCGGGGTCGGGTCCCAGGCCGGGCTCGGCGACCGCGGCCCCGTCCGGCACGTCGACGGCGACGACGACGCGTCGGCGCGGGGTGCCGGGGTCGAGCGCGACCAGCCGCAGGGAGGCGAGCGCGGCCCGGTTCAGCGCCGCGTACTCCAGTTCCTCGATGTCGTCGGAGAGGTACCACTCGCGCAGCGCGGGCGTGACGGCGTACGCGACGAAGGGTCCCGAGCCGAGCTCCCCCGTCTTGTACGCCTCGGCGAGACCGGAGAGGGTCAGAGGGACGTACACGCGCATGGCCGACCGCTTTCGTAGACGTGGTTCCGTGGGCGGGTCCCGCACCTGCCGGAAGGTCTTCAGGATACGTGCGGGTGTCCCCTTTCGAGTCCGTACCCACCCCCGCCCGGGCGTCCACCCCCGTCCCGCACGTCACCCGGTGGACCCCAGGCCCCCCTAAGGCCGCCGCCGCTTCCGTCCCCCTGATAGGTGAACATCCCGGCGGTCCCGGCGCCCGCCCGGTCCGCTTGCGGTCGCTCGCCCCGGCCCCGTACAAGATCCCCAACGGAAAGTTACCGACCGGTATCAGCCGGTCCGACCGAATGGGGCTCCGCCGTGAACAAGGTGATGACCAGGACGAGGCGCACCCAGGGCACCCGGCCCCCCGTACGCCACGACACACGCCGCCCGGGCGGCACAGCACCGCGCACGACGCCGAAGAGCGCCTCGGTCATGCCACGGGCCGCGCAGCCGCGCCCCACGGACGTCTTCGCCGACCGTCTCGTAGAGGTGCTCAGCGGGCACCGCCCGGTCCACTGCATGCTCCGGCACACCGCGGGCCGCGCCTACGACGAACTGGCCTGGCTCGCCGAACACAGCCCGCTCCGCACCCGCGGCACCCGCCCGTTCGTCCGGGACATCGGCTATTACGTGGCCGGCCCGGGCGCGGTCGAGGCCTTCGCCCGCATCGGCGCCGGCGACCGGCTACGCGCCATGGCCTTCCGCCTGGAACAGGGCCCGGACCTCCGCTGGCGCTGCACAGCAGTAGAACTGGGCGGCACCCGAATGCCCCCACCCCAAGACGACTGACATCCACCTTCAGGGGCGCGGGGAACTGCGCAATCCGTTGGGCTCACCCCCACCACCCCGCAGCCGCCCATACACCGCAACCACCCCCCACCCTCAGGGGCGCGGGGAACTGCGCAATCCTTGAGGCCCACCCCCACCACCCCACACCCACCCAAACACCACAACCACCCCCCACCCCCAGGGGCGCGGGGAACTGCGCAATCCTTTAGGCCCACCCCCACCACCCCGCACCCACCCACCCCCGGGCCGAAGGCCAAGGCCCGAAGCCCGGAGGCTGGGCCGGGGCCCAGCGCCCAAGGCCAAGGCCCACACAGCCCCACCCCAGGCGGAGCCCAACGCAAAGGGCCGGGCGCCACCCCGGCCCCCGACCCTTCACCCGCTCACAGAGCGACCCTCACAAGCCCCGCAAACCCCGCGGAGCGCCCCGCTACTTCTTGCGCCGACGCCCACTCTTCTGCTGCTTACGCCGCTCGGCCCGGGTAAGCCCGTCCGACTCCGACCGCACAGGCTCGTCGTCCGTGGCGAAGTCGCCCTCGACGACACCGCCCTCACCGTCGACCGTGGGCGCGGAGAAGTGCAGCCGGTCCGGCCGCTGCGGAGCGTCGAGCCCCTTGGCCCGGATCTCCGGACGCGCACCCCCACCGGCGGGAACGGCGTCCTTCTTGTCGAGCGACGGCTTCGCGTCCTCGACCGGAACCTCCTCGACCTGCTGCTCGACCTGGACCTCCAGGTTGAACAGGTAGCCGACGGACTCCTCCTTGATGCCGTCCATCATGGCGGTGAACATGTCGAAGCCCTCGCGCTGGTACTCGACCAGCGGGTCCTTCTGGGCCATCGCGCGCAGGCCGATGCCCTCCTGGAGGTAGTCCATCTCGTAGAGGTGCTCACGCCACTTGCGGTCCAGGACCGACAGCACGACCCGCCGCTCCAGCTCACGCATGATCTCGGAGCCGAGCTGCTCCTCGCGCGCCGAGTACTGCTCGTAGATGTCGTCCTTGATGGACTCGGAGATGAACTCGGCGGTCAGACCGGCCCGGTCGCCGGCCGCCTCCTCCAGCTCCTCGACGGTGACCTTTACCGGGTAGAGCTGCTTGAACGCGCCCCACAGCCGGTCGACGTCCCACTCCTCGGCGAAGCCCTCCGCGGTCTCCGCGTCGATGTACGCGTCGATCGTGTCGTTCATGAAGTGCTGGATCTGCTCCTGCAGGTCCTCGCCCTCCAGGACGCGGCGGCGCTCGCCGTAGATGACCTCGCGCTGCCGGTTGAGGACCTCGTCGTACTTGAGGACGTTCTTGCGGGTCTCGAAGTTCTGCGTCTCGACCTGCGACTGGGCGGAGGCGATGGCACGGGTGACCATCTTGTTCTCGATCGGCACGTCGTCCGGCACGTTCGCCATCGACATGACGCGCTCGACCATCTGCGCCTTGAAGAGCCGCATCAGGTCGTCGCCCAGGGACAGGTAGAAGCGGGACTCGCCCGGGTCGCCCTGTCGGCCGGAACGACCGCGCAGCTGGTTGTCGATACGGCGCGACTCGTGCCGCTCGGTGCCCAGCACGTAGAGCCCGCCGAGGTCCTTGACCTCTTCGAACTCGGTCTGGACGGCCTTCTCGGCGCGCTCAAGGGCGGCCGGCAGCGCCGCGGCCCACTCCTCGATGTGCTCCTCGGGGTCGAGGCCGCGCTGACGCAGCTCCGCCTCGGCGAGGTCGTCGGGGTTGCCGCCGAGCTTGATGTCCGTACCGCGGCCCGCCATGTTCGTGGCGACGGTGACGGCGCCCCTGCGGCCGGCCTGGGCGATGATCGGGGCCTCACGGTCGTGCTGCTTCGCGTTCAGCACCTCGTGCTGGATGCCGCGCTTGCTGAGCTGCTGCGAGAGGTACTCGGACTTCTCGACCGAGGTGGTGCCGACCAGGATCGGCTGGCCCTTCTCGTGCTTCTCGGCGATGTCGTCGACCACCGCGTCGAACTTCGCGACCTCGGTGCGGTAGATCAGGTCCGACTGGTCCTTGCGGACCATGGGCCGGTTGGTCGGGATCGGGACGACACCGAGCTTGTAGATCTGGTGGAACTCGGCCGCCTCGGTCATCGCCGTACCGGTCATGCCGGAGAGGCCGGGGACGTCCTTGCCGTTGTGGTCGTGGCGCTTGTAGAGGCGGAAGAAGTTCTGCAGGGTGATCGTGGCGAGGGTCTGGTTCTCGTCCTTGATGTCCACCCCTTCCTTCGCCTCGATCGCCTGGTGCATGCCCTCGTTGTAGCGGCGGCCGGCGAGGATACGGCCGGTGTGCTCGTCGACGATCATGACTTCGCCGTCGATGACGACGTAGTCCTTGTCCTTCTTGAAGAGCTCCTTGGCCTTGATGGCGTTGTTCAGGTAGCCCACCAGAGGCGTGTTCACCGACTCGTAGAGGTTGTCGATGCCCAGCCAGTCCTCGACCTTGGCGACACCGGGCTCGTGGATGGCGACGGTGCGCTTCTTCTCGTCGACCTCGTAGTCGCCGGTCTCCTCGATGCCCTTGAGGGTGTTGCCCGCCTCGCCCTTCTTCAGGCGCGTGACGAGCTTCGCGAAGTCGCCGTACCACTTGGTGGCCTGGTCGGCGGGGCCGGAGATGATCAGCGGCGTACGGGCCTCGTCGACCAGGATCGAGTCGACCTCGTCGACGATCGCGAAGTTGTGGCCTCGCTGCACCAGTTCGTCCTGCGACCACGCCATGTTGTCGCGCAGGTAGTCGAAGCCGAACTCGTTGTTCGTGCCGTACGTGATGTCGCAGCCGTACTGCTCGCGGCGCTGGGCCGGCGTCATGTTGGCCAGGATGCAGCCGACAGTCAGGCCCAGGAACTTGTGGACGCGGCCCATCATCTCGGAGTCGCGCTCGGCCAGGTAGTCGTTGACCGTGATGAGGTGGACGCCTTCTCCGGAGAGGGCGTTCAGATACGCGGGCAGCGTGCCGACCAGGGTCTTGCCCTCACCGGTCTTCATCTCGGCGACGTAGCCGAGGTGAAGCGCGGCGCCGCCCATGATCTGTACGTCGTAGGGGCGCTGGCCGAGGGCGCGCTTGGCGGCCTCGCGCACGGTCGCGAACGCCTCGGGCAGCAGGTCGTCGAGGCTCTCGCCGTCCGCGTACCGCTGCTTGTACTCATCGGTCAGGGCTCGCAGCTCGGCGTCGGAGAGGTCGACGAAGTCCTCTTCGATGGACTTGACCTGGTCCGCGATGCGGTGCAGCTTGCGCAGGATCTTTCCTTCGCCTGCACGCATGATCTTCGAGAGGACGGACACGAGGGTTTGTCTCCTTGCCGGTCGGGCCTGGGACTGTCGGTTTCAATGGCAGATTCAAATCACAGCTTGAGCAACGGCCATCGTAAGCGAGGACCCCACCGCGCCGGGAGGTCTGCATGTGACAGCCACAGAGACAACGGGCGGAGGATGCGGAAGGTGCCGCGTCGGCGCCACGAAACGTAACGACGGCCTCACACAGTGCGAAAGTGATGGCTTCCTCACCGAAGCCCGAGCAGAATCGGCCGATGGACCCCGTCACACTGACTTCCGAACGACTCCTGCTGCGCACGGTGGGAGCACACGACACCGACGCCGTGTTCGACGCCGTCCAGGATCCCGACATCCAGCGCTGGACCACGATCCCGTCGCCGTATCTGCGCGAGCACGCCACCGCCTTCACCGAGCAGATGGTGCCCGACGGGTGGGCGGACTGCTCGATGTTCACCTTCGGTGTCTTCCTGCCGGTCGACGGTGAACTCGCCGGCATGCTCGCCGTCACGATGCGCGGCCTGGGCGTCGGCGAGATCGGTTTCTGGGCGACGAAGGAGCACCGGGGCAACGGCTACATCACCGAGGCCGCGCTCACCGCCTGCCGCTGGGCGTTCACCCAGTGGGCCATGGACCGCGTCGAGTGGCGGGCGGAGGTGGGCAACACGGGTTCCCTCGCGGTCGCCGAACGCGCCGGTTTCGTCCTGGAGGGCACTCTGCGCGCGGGCGTCAACAACAAGGGCGTACGCCGTGACTGCTGGGTCGGTTCCCTGCTCCCGTCGGACCTCGGACTGCCGTCCACGGCGCCGTACCTTCCCACGCCCGGGCAGCCGTTCACCCCCCGCCCGACCTGACATGACCGGCAGGGCCGGGAGCGATTGTCAGTGGCACCGCCTATCGTGCGGACCATGACGAGTCTGCCGCGCCCGACCGCCGAACTCTCCGCCGACGAGGCCCGTCGGATCGCCCTGCGCGCGCAGGGGTTCCTCGGAGCCCCCGACCGCAGGGGCGGCGTACGGGGCGTGCTGCGGCACCTGGGCGCGGTCCAGCTCGACACCATCTCCGTCCTGGCCCGCTCCCACGAACTCATCCCGTACGCGCGTCTCGGCGCCGTAGGCCGCAGGACGGTCGACGAGGCGTACTGGACCCCGGCACCCGTCGGCACGGCCCCGCCCCGGCCCCACGCGTTCGAGTACTGGTCGCACGCGGCCTGCATCCTGCCCGTCGAGGAGTGGCCGCACTTCGCCTTCCGCCGCCGCGCCTACCGCGCCCGCCCGCACTGGAACCACGCGCTGCCGGACGGCACGTACGAGCAGGTCATCAAGCAGCTGAAGGCCGAAGGGCCGCTCACGGCCACCGACTTGGGCGGCGCGAAGAAGACCAGCGAGTGGTGGGACTGGTCGGGCACCAAGGTCGCCGTCGAGCGCGCGCTGATGTACGGCGAGGTGGTGTGCACGGAGCGCCGCGGCTGGAAGCGGGTGTACGACCTCGCCGAGCGGGCCATCCCGGACCCGCTGCTGCACGACGATCTGGACGACATGGAGTGCCTGCGCCGCCTGGTGCGGCTCGCGGGCCGCTCCCTGGGCGTGGGCACCCTCGCGGACATCGCCGACTACCACCGCCTCAAGCGCGAGCAGGTCGACGCGGTGATCGCGGAGTCGGGCCTGGTCCCGGTCACGGTGGGGGGCTGGTCGAAGGCGGCCTGGGCAGATCCCGAGGCCCTGGAGACGACCCCGCGCGGCCGTCACCGCACGACGCTCCTGTCGCCGTTCGACTCACTGGTCTGGGACCGGGCGCGCACGGAGCGGATCTTCGACTTCACCCACCGCCTGGAGGCCTACGTCCCCAAGCCCAAGCGCGTGCACGGCTACTTCGCCATGCCGGTGCTCGCCGGTGGCCGTCTGGTGGGCCGCGTGGACCCGGCCCGCGAGGGCGCCACCCTGGTAGCCAAACAGGTCACCCTGGACAGCCCCAAGGCGATCCCGTCAGTGGCCCAGGCCCTCCTGGAAGCAGCCACCTGGGTGGACTGCACGAACGTAAGAGTGGAAAGGGCGAACACCCCAGAACTCAGAGAAGCCCTGACAACCGAACTCGCAAGAACCCTCAGCTAGAGGGGCTTTCTTGGGGGCGCGGGGAACGGCGCAAAAGCCCCGCAGGGGCTTCGAAGGGGCGCGGGGAACTGCGCGGCCAACCCCCACCGAACCCGCACCCGACACCCAACCCCGCCCGCCCCAACCCGCTCAGACCTCAGCGAATCTCAAGAATCTTCTCCCGCATCGCGTACACAACCGCTTCCATCCGCGAGTGCAACTGCAGCTTCTCCAAGATGTTCCGCACATGGTTCTTCACGGTGTTCTCGGAGATGAACAACTCCTTGGCGATATCCCGGTTGTTCATCCCGGTGGCCACGAGCTTCAAAACCTCCAGCTCACGATCGGTGAGCCGAGGCGCCGGCACAAGCCGCCGCTCATCCGTGCGCTGGATCATCGACTTGAACTCGGTCAGCAGCTTCGACGCCATCGAAGGGCTGATCTGCGACTGCCCGTCGGCCACCGCGCGAATCGCCGTGGCCACTTCGTCCGTGGAGATCTCCTTCAGGAGATACCCCGTGGCCCCCGCCTTGATCGCGTCATAGAGGTCGGCTTCCTCGTCACTGATCGTCAGCATGATGATCTTCGCGCTGGGGGCGACCTCCTTGATGGAGGTGCACGCCTCGATCCCGCCGCGCTTCGGCATCCGTACATCCATCAGCACGATGTCGGGCAGCAGATCGGCGGCCTTGTCGACCGCCTCCGCCCCGTCCCCCGCCTCCCCGACGACCTGGATGTCCTCCTCGGCGGCGAGCACGATCTCCAGGCCGCGGCGGAAGAGGGCGTGGTCGTCCACGACAAGCACCCGGATGGGCTCCTTGCCCGGGGAGCCCGCGTCCGGGCCCATGCCGACGACGCCGTCGTCGGCATCTTCGTCACGCATCGGTCCGAAGCTGTCCGCCATGGTTCCTCCCCCTGAAGGCCGTGGCCTGTGTTCCTGTGCCATCACCAACCCCGCGCAACGACACACCGGTTGAGGCCGGTACAGCCATGATTTCATGCCCGGACGACAACGGGATGACAGAGCGGGGCACTGAGGGGTCGCACACCGGTGCCCCTGGGGGCGCACAAGCACTCCAGGGGCACCGGCTGAAGCCGTCCCCCGGCCGAGGGCCGGGGAGCTCACCGGTCGGGGTCAGCCACCCAACGCCCCGCCGGGCGGGGCCTGCTGCGCCTCGGCGACCATCGGGTCGGTGTTGAGGTGGATGACGCCGTAGTCGTACGCGTGCCGCCGGTAGACGACACTCGGTTCCTTGGTCTCGGAGTCGACGAACAAGTAGAAGTCGTGCCCGACCAGCTCCATCTCGTAGAGCGCCTGGTCGAGCGTCATCGGGGACGCGACATGGGTCTTCTCGCGGACGACGAGGGGGCCGTCACCCTTCACCTCGAGGGAGCCGATCTTCTTGGTCGGCACCGCCTCGGGCTCTTCGTCGTGGACGACACTGCCGTTCCCGTCGAGCGTCGCCGCGTCCGGGACGTGGTCGGCGACCTCGGAGGCCGAGATCCTGCGGGCGCCGCGGCGCGTGTACCGCTTGTCGTGCTGCTTGCGCAGCCGTGCTTCCAGCTTGTCCGCCGCCAGGTCCAGCGCCGCGTACGGATCGCTTGCCGCTGCCTCCGCCCGGATCACCGGACCGCGGGAGTGAAGCGTGATCTCCACCCGGTCGGAGCGGTCGGCCTGCCGGGGGTTCAGCTCCTTGGACACCTCGACGTCTAGGCTGATCACCTTGCCATCGAGCTTCTGGATCTTCTCCAGCTTCAGCTTCTCGGCCACGTGCTTGCGGAACCGCTCGGGCACCTCGGTCTTGCGGCCCTTGACGACGATGTCCACGCAGAACTCCGTTCCCGGATCGCTCCGCATCGACGGCGGAGCATCTCCCTTTTGCACCAGGCTCCAGCGCGTCCCGGAGCCTCGGACTCGGTGACTTCCACCTCCTCCTCCCCCGCAGGGAAGATCTCCACCCCACTGTCCCGGGTGAAAGAGAAAACCCACGGCGCGGCATTCCGATATGCAAGGGTCGGCGTCCGCCATTCCCTCACAACCGAACATATCTCGCCTGGACGGATGTCGTCACCCTCTACTGCGGCGTACCTCCATTCAGGTGAATGGAACCTCTCACTACCTGCAACGACGCAACTTCTCTGTCAGTTCCGGTTTATTTCGAAAGAAGCTGGAGATGCCGCGACCACTGCCGCGCCAACCCCGTCATCCGCGCTGTTCGCGCCTCTCTTTTCCCTGACCGCTTCTGCTCGGCCTACACCTGTCATCGGTGCCTGTCTCACCCCATCTCCCGTCGTTCCAGGTGTTACCCGTCCGTAGAATCCGCCTTTTTCCGGGAGAACGGCCCTCAGCGCCCGCGCCGCCTCGGCCAAGGACGCGCCCGTCGTCATCAGGTCGTCGACGAGAACGACCCGCCCACCGCCGGCCAGCAGCCGTGCACCACCCGGGGTCACCTCCAGCGCACCGGCCAGATTGTCCAGCCGCTGCCGTGAGTCGAGCCCCGACTGGTCGGCCACGGCCCGCCGTTGGCGCAGCACGGACGCCACCCGGGCCGACGTCCCGGACCGCCGCAGCCCGGCCGCCGCGGCGAGCGCGATCCGCCGCGCCGGGTCGTGCCCGCGCGCCCGCACCGCCCACCGCGCCGACGGCACGGGTACGAGCAGCACCGGCGCCGCGGAGCCCGCGGCCCCGGCCGCCCGTCCACCGGGCCCGAGTCCGGCCCGTACAGCCCCCGCCAGCGCCGCTCCCAGCGGCCCGGCGAGCATCAACGCCCCCCGTTCCTTGTGGGCGAGGAGCGCCGCCCGCACCTGGTCCTCGTACGGAGCCGCGGCGTGCACCACCGGCAGCCCCGGCGGCTCCGGGTCCGGTCGTACACGGCTCGGCGCGTCCCCGGTCAGAGCGGCACGGCACTTTGGGCAGAGCACCGTGCGAGGCCGTCCACAGCCTCCGCACTCGGCCGGAAGCACCAGGTCGGTGAGGTCCTGCCACCACCCCCGCATGCCCACCACTCTGCCAAATCCCGAAGCGCCCGGGCCAGCCCTGTGGACAACTACCTGTGGACAACTCCTCGCACACGTCAGCACGTTGTCCCCCACACGAGGGACGAGGGCAGCCTCGTACCGGAACGGCCCGCGGAACTCAGCCCGGATAGACCGGCGCCATCCCCGTCTTGACCACCGTCTGCCACTGCGAACCGCTCGACAGCCGCACGATCCCGTCCTCCGAGTGCGCCACCAGCGGCAGCCGTTCGTCCTCGGAGGCGGCGATCTCCTTCACCCCGGTGAGCGCGGAGGGGGCCGGACCGACCGGCGTGGAGCCGTCGACCTGGACGTACTGGATCTGCTGCACGCCGCGGGCCTCGCGCCCGACGACGACCAGCCGGCTGTCGCCGGCCCAGGACATGGCCGTGACCTCCTCCAGCTGCGGTGCCACGGTGCTCAGTTCATGGATCGCGACGGTGTCCTTCCCGCCCGCGCCCTCGGAGTCCCCGCGTTCGATCCGCCCCATGAGCAGGGTCGTCCGCTTGCCGTTGCTCACCATGAGCGCGATCCGCACCCCGTCCGCGGCGACCCGCACCGCCTCGATCCGCCCCTCCAGACCGGGCGTCGAGACGACCAGGGGGTCGCCCGCGCCCTTCGGCAGCAGGAGCAGCCGGGAGTCCTTCGGCCCGCGGTCGGCCACCCACAGGTCGCCGCTCGCGTCCCAGCTGGGGGTCGTCAGCCCGTCGTCCTGCGAGGTGGCCGTGCTGCGCAGCACGGCTTCCCCGAGCGAGCCCCCGGACGCGAGCGACCCGACGTACATCGAGCGTCCGTCGAGCGAGACCCCCGCGGCGGTGTCCTCGTCCCGCGAGACGGCGGCCGCCCGCAGTTCCTTGCCGCCGTCGCCGAGGGCGCCGGGCACCGGCTCGGGCTCCTGCTCGCTGCCGGCCCCCGGTATCCGGACCAGCCGCTTCTCGCCGTCGATGAAGTACTCGTACTCGGCGCGCTTGGCCGGACCGTGGACTACGTAGACCTCTGCCTGGTTGTTGTTGATCACGCACGACTGCGTGCCGTCCGAACGCTGCAGCTCCACCTCGTCGATGCCCGTGGGCGTCAGGTCCTGGAGCGTGAACAGGATCTGGGCGGCCATCTCCGTGCACTTGGACTGCCCGACCCGGTCGGCCTTGGCGTTCAGCGGCACCGTCAGCCGGTTCTGGTCGTCGGGCGTCAGCGACTTGACGCCCTTCTTCAGCGCCGTACCGGTGGGGAAGCTCGACCTGACCACCGGCTTGAGCCAGCTCGTGGGCCCCTTGAGGACCGAGCGGACCATCTGCGTCACCGGGTCCACCTGCTCCCGTACGTAGACGGGGTCGGCGACCGCGCCGAGCTGAACGCCGGTCCTGCCCTGCGTGTTCGAGGCGAAGTAGTACTTGTTGACGGACTCGTAGTTGCGCTGGAAGTCGGACATCCCCATCACCAGACCGGCCGGCAGGGCGTCGATGCGCCACTCCTTGGCGCCGTCCGTGGTCTTCTGCTCCGAGAGGTGCACGATCTCGCTGTACGCCCCCTCGGCGGGCTTGTAGGCGAACTGCGAGTCCACGGTGGCGACCTTGGTGCCGATCAGCGAGTACGCGTAGTCGCCGGTCGCCTCCCTGCTGCCGCTGTGCTCCGCCACGGTGTTGGGGCCGTCCGCGAGCACCGTCGTCGACGCGTTCGGACGCCACTTCTTCGACGCGCCCTCGGTCAGGTACTTGCGGGCCGTCTCGAATCGCGGGTCGTCGCTGGTCAGCGCTTCGAGGAAGCCCTGGACGATCTCCTCGGGCTGCGCGTTCTCCCGCGGGGGCATGGCGAAGACCCTGACCTGTGCGTCCGGCCGCTGGGAGGCCTCGACATCGCGCAGGTCCCCTTCGTCCGGCATCGACGCGCACCCGGCCAGCAGTACGGTCCCGCAGGCGGCGTACACCACCCCACGTGCCGGACGCCGACGGCCGCCCCGATCGCGGTCAGCGCCCACGAGACCCCTCCCCATGCTTGAGCTGTTCCGGCTGCCCGCCGGCTTGCGGGCCGTCCTCGGACGGTGCCTCTTCCGGCGTTTCCCCCGGTGCCGTGACCGGCCCTCTGGTCTCCGCGGAGGGCCGCGGCACCACGCGCGCCCCGCTGCCGGGCAGCGCCGCCGGATCCACCGCGCCCGCCACCCTGGGGTCGCGCGACGGCATCGGCGGCACGGCCCGCTCGGCGGGCTGCGCCGGCACCGTGGCCAGCTTCTGCGTGCCGCCGAGGGGCAGCCCCGCGTCGTTCAGGCCGCGGTTGCGCCGCGAGTCCTTGGGCTCCAGCGGTATCGGCGAACCCCGCAGCGGCTCGTCGGCCGTCCGGGGCACCGTCAGCCGGAACTGCGAGCCCCCGCCGGGTTCCCCCCACGCCTGGAGCCAGCCGCCGTGCAGCCGCGCGTCCTCCAGGGCGATGGACAGGCCCAGGCCCGTACCGCCGGTGGTACGCGCGCGTGCCGGGTCGGCCCGCCAGAAGCGGCTGAACACCCGGGTCGCCTCTCCGGGCTTGAGCCCCACTCCGTAGTCGCGCACCGCGACCGCGACGGCCCCGCCCGCGGACGCGAGCTTGACCACGACGTCCTTGCCCTCGCCGTGCTCCACGGCGTTGACCACGAGGTTGCGCAGCACCCGTTCCACCCGCCGGGCGTCCGCCTCGGCGACCACGGGCTGCTGGTCGCCGACGACCCGTATCCGTGTGCCCTTGCGCTCGGCGAGCGGCTCGGCCCCGCTGATGACCCTGCGCACGACCTCCCGCAGGTCTATCGGCTCGGCCTCCAGGGCCGCCGCGCCCGCGTCGAAGCGGCTGATCTCCAGGAGATCCGCCAGCAGCGTCTCGAACCGGTCCAGCTGGTCGGCGAGCAGCTCGGCCGACCTGGCGGTCATCGGATCGAAGTCCACGCGCGCGTCGTGGATGACGTCGGCCGCCATCCGCACGGTCGTCAGCGGCGTACGCAGCTCGTGCGACACGTCGGACACGAACCGCCGCTGCATCCGCGACAGGTCCTCCAGCTGCTGGATCTTCAGCTGGAGGTTCTGCGCCATCTTGTTGAAGGCCTCACCGAGGCGCGCGATGTCGTCCTCACCGGTGACCTTCATACGTTCCTGGAGGCGCCCCGCGGACAGCCTCTCGGCGATCCCGGCGGCCATCCGTACCGGCGTGACGACCTGGCGCACCACGAGCCAGGCGATCGCCCCGAGCAGCACCACGACGAACAGCCCCGCCGTCGCGAGGGTCCCCTTGACCAGGCTGAGCGACTTCTCCTCCTGCGTGAGCGGGAAGAGGTAGTACAGCTGGTACGGGTCGCCCTTGGGGTCGTTGACCTGCGTACCGATGATCAGCGCGGGCTGGGAGTCCTGGCCGTTGGTGTACGAGATGCGCGTGTAGCTCTGGGCCGTGCCCGTGCCCGCGTCGACCCGCTCACGCAGGTCCTGGGGCACGCTGAGGCTCCAGTCCACGAAACCCGACGCACGCGGGCCCAGACCCCGGCTGCTGCTGTCCGCGGAGGTGGTGCTGAGCGTGACGACGCTGAACGCGCCCTGGCCGCCGCTGGAGAGCGACTCCACGAGGGAGCTCATCCATCCGCTGACGTTCTGGACGGGGTTCTCGTTCGGGCCGGAGCGGTCGTCGCCGCCCGCGCCCGCCGCGCTGTCGGCCTCCTGCTTGGCGACCGTGAACCCGCCCGTGGCCTGGCTCTGCGAAGCCTTCACCTTGGCGTCCAGCAGGCCGTTGCGCACCTGCCCGATCACGACGAAACCCAGCAGCAGGACGACGCCCAGCGACATCAGCAGGGTGGTGGCGACGACCTTGAGCTGGATGTTGCGCCGCCACAGCCGCATGACCGGCAGCAGCGGACGGCGCACCCAGCGCATGAACAGCCGAAGGACCGGGCTGCCCTGGACTCCGCCCTGGAGCAGCCCGCCCTCGACGAACCGTCCCCAGCGGGAGCCCGTCATCTTCCCGCCGACAGGCCGCCCCGAGCGGACCCCCGGCTCACCGGGCGCCGAAGCGGCACTGTCCCGGGACACGTCAGCTCGGTCCGGCCTTGTAACCGACACCACGGACGGTCACCACGATCTCCGGGCGCTCCGGGTCCTTCTCGACCTTGGAGCGCAGCCGCTGCACATGGACGTTCACCAGACGGGTGTCCGCCGCGTGCCGGTAGCCCCACACCTGCTCCAGGAGCACCTCACGCGTGAACACCTGCCACGGCTTGCGGGCCAGCGCCACCAGCAGGTCGAACTCCAGCGGGGTGAGCGCGATCGAGGCGCCGTCCCGCTTCACAGAGTGACCGGCCACGTCGATGACCAGATCGCCGATCGCGAGCTGTTCGGGCGCCGGTTCCTCGGACCTGCGCAGCCTGGCCCGGATCCGGGCCACCAGCTCCTTTGGCTTGAACGGCTTCACGATGTAGTCATCCGCACCCGACTCGAGGCCGACCACGACATCGACGGTGTCGCTCTTCGCTGTGAGCATCACGATCGGTACCCCGGACTCCGCCCTGATCAGGCGGCACACCTCGATGCCGTCCCTACCGGGAAGCATCAGGTCCAGGAGCACCAGGTCGGGCTTGCTCTCACGAAAAGCGGCCAGCGCCTTGTCGCCGTCGGCTACGAAAGACGGCTCAAAACCTTCACCACGCAACACAATGCCGAGCATCTCGGCCAGTGCGGTGTCGTCATCGACGACAAGGACTCGTCCCTTCATAAACGACATCATCCCATTAACTAAATCGTTACCTGGCGTGACCTGTCACACAGCTCCGCGAGCGCCTCGGTCGTCACGGGCGACACGACGCCCTCCTCGGTGACGATCGCCGTCACCAACTCGGGCGGCGTCACGTCGAACGCCGGGTTGTACGCCTGGGTCCCCAGGGGTGCCACCGGTATCCCGCCTCCCGCCTCGACTCCCGCCACGGGCACCAGAGGTGCTGTGATCTCTGTCACTTCATGACTGGCACGCTGCTCGACCTCGATCGATGCTCCGTTCGGAGTGTCCGGGTCCACCGTCGTCAACGGCGCCACCACGATGAACGGCACATGGTGGTACCTGGCCAGCACCGCGAGCGGATAGCTCCCCACCTTGTTCGCCACCGAACCGTCGGCGGCGATCCGGTCCGCTCCGATGAGCACCGCATCCACCTCTCCCGCCGAGAACAATGACCCGGCAGCGTTGTCCGTGAGCAAGGTGTACGCCATTCCGGCGCGCGCCGCCTCATACGAGGTCAGGCGAGCACCCTGCAGCAACGGACGCGTCTCGTCCACCCAGAGCCTGCGCAGCCGCCCCACCCGGTGCGCCGCGAGCGCCACGGCGAACGCCGTGCCCTCGCCGCCCGACACCAGCGCGCCGGTGTTGCAGTGCGTGAGAATCCGGTGGTTGCCCCCAGGCAGCAGTTCGTCGAGCAGCGTCAGCCCGTGCACGGCCATACGCCCGCTGGCCTCGGCGTCTTCCGCGTGGAGCGTCCGCGCGGCAGCCAGCGCGGCAGCCGCGGCCTGCTCCTGGCCGCCACCGGCCCGCAGCACCGCGAGGTGGGCCTCCTGGGCCCGGCGGACTCCGTACGAGAGGTTCACCGCGGTGGGCCGCGCACTCGCGAGCGAGGCGGCCGCCCCGTCCACGTCGAACCCGCGGGCCGCGGCGAGCGCGACCCCGTACGCTCCCGCGATGCCGAGGAGCGGTGCCCCGCGCACGGCGAGCGAGCGGATCGCCTCCACCAGCGCGGACGCGTCCGTGCACACCAGCTCGACCTCTTCGGCGGGCAGCCTCGTCTGATCGAGGAGGACCAGCACGGGTCCCTCCGGCGGCTCGTCCCACCGGATCGCAGGTATCTCGATGGGCCGGTTGTCCTCGCGGATTTGCGCGTACTGATCAGCCATCTGCTCAGTCTGCCCCGTACGGGGCAGACAATTGAAGGTGTGCAGCCCATACGGCGGCCGGTCACTTCCCGGCCGCACCGTGGCACGATGGCAGCCAACCTGCCGCCGCGACCGCGGGCGGGCACCTTGAAGGAGCGACGATGAACGACACTCCGGGCTGGGCATCGCCCGGATCTGCCCCCTCCGACGGGCAGAACGGACAGGAGCCGACACCTTCCGGCCCTGCCCGGCCCACCGACCGGCCCGCGTCCACCGAGCCCGCGGGCGAACCGGGTCAGCCCGGCCCCGCCCCGTCCGGCCCGGGCCCGAAGTGGTCCAAGGAGCAGCCCCCGCCCGCCCAGTGGCCCTCGCCCGGCGGCGGCCCGCAGGGCGCCCCGCCCCAGGCCCCGCCACCACCGCCCGGCCCCGGCTGGGGCGGCCAGCCCCCCGCGGGCCCCGGCGGATACGGCGGCCCCGGAGGCTACGGAGGTCCCGGTGGCTACGGCGGCGGCTACGGACCGGGCCCGGGCGGCCACCCCGGCTGGGGCGGCGGCTGGGGCGGACCCCCGCCCGCGGCCAAGCCCGGCGTGATCCCGCTCCGCCCGCTCGGCGTCGGGGAGATCCTCGACGGCGCGGTGTCGACCATGCGCACGCACTGGCGCACGGTCCTCGGAATCTCGCTCACCGTCGCGGTCTTCACCCAGATCCTCGTGATCCTGCTCCAGGGCCTCGTCCTGGACGACAGCGCCAGCACGGACGTCCTCAACGACCCGAGCGCCACCGCGGGCGAACTGTCCCGCGCCATGGGCGACACCCTGCTGAACTCCGGCGTCGTCCTGCTGATCACCCTGCTCGGCACGATCGTCGCGACGGCCCTGCTCACGACCGTGACCAGCCGTGCCGTCCTCGGCAAGTCGGTGACCACGGCCGAGGCCTGGCGCGACGCCCGGCCCCAGCTGCTCAAGCTCTTCGGCCTGACCTTCCTGCTGCCGCTCATCGCGGCCGCGATCGTCGCCGTGGGCATCCTGCCCGGCGTCCTCCTCGGCCTCGCGGGCGGCGGTGACGGCGCCGTCGCACTCGGCGCACTGGGCGGCCTGGCCGCGACCGTCGTCGCGCTCTGGATGATGATCCGCTTCTCCCTGGCCTCGCCGGCCCTGATGCTGGAGAAGCAGAGCGTCTGGAAGTCGCTGGGCCGCTCCGCGAAGCTGGTCCGCGGCTCCTGGTGGCGGGTCTTCGGCATCCAGCTCCTCGCCACGATCATCGCGAACATCGTCGCGTCGATCATCGTGATCCCGTTCGCCCTCCTCGCCTCCGCACTCAGCGGAGACGGCATCGGCAGCCTCCTCGACAGCGGCACGGGCGACCTCGGCTGGACGTTCCTCATCGTGAGCGGCATCGGCTCGGTGATCGGCTCCATGCTGACCTTCCCGATCACCGCCGGCGTCACCGTGCTCCTCTACATCGACCAGCGCATCCGCCGCGAGGCCCTCGACCTCGACCTGGCCCGCGCGGCCGGCATCCAGGACCACGGCTCCGGCGCACCGGGCCCGACCCCGGGGAGCTGACGGAGTGGGCCTGGCGGGGGGAGTTCTCACTGCGGTACTGGCGCTGCCACGCGCCGACGGCGAACCACCGGTGACCGTCCCGCGCGATCCCGCGCGGGAGGCCGCCCGGCGCGAACTGTCGAAGCGCATGTACCACGAGAACGACCCCAGCCTCTTCCGCCGGGCCCTGGACGCGTTCTGGAAGTGGGTCGGCGAACTGCTCGACACGGCCTCCTCGGCCACCCCGGGAGGCGGACTCGGCCTCCTGGTCGTCGTCCTGGCGGTCGTGGCACTCATCGGCGCCCTCTGGTGGCGCCTCGGCTCCCCCCGCCGGGGCCCCACCTCGACCGCCCCGCTCTTCGACGACCGGCCGCGCAGCGCCGCCGAGCACCGCGCCGCCGCCGAGGCACACGCGGCCCAGGGCCACTGGAACCAGGCCGTCCAGGAACGCATGCGCGCCGTCGTCCGCTCCCTGGAGGAACGCGCCCTGCTCGACCCCCGCCCCGGCCGCACCGCCGACGAGGCCGCCGCCGAGGCGGGCCGCACCCTGCCCGCCCACACGGACCGACTGCGCGCCGCGGCACGGGACTTCGACGACGTCACGTACGGCGGACGAACCGCCACCCCGCAGACGTACCACCGCCTCGCCCAGCTCGACCAGGACCTGGAACGCACCAGGCCGGTCCTCGCGAGCAGCGCAGGCCGGGGGGCCGCCACATGACACCCGAGGCCCCCACCACCTCCACGCCGGCTCCGACTGCGACCGCCCCGCCCTCCACCTCGGACTCGCCCACCGTCCGCCAGGTGTGGACCCGCGCGCGCGGTGTCGTTCTCGCGTTCGTGATCCTCCTGGTGGCCGCCGTCACCATCGCCGTCGTACGCTCCGGCGCCCAGCACGGCAGCCTCGACCCGCGCTCCGCCGACCTCAAGGGCAGCCGGGCCGTCGCCGAACTCCTCGCCGACCGGGGCGTGTCCACGCGCGTGGTCACCACCCTGGCCGAGGCGAGCGCCGCGACCGGCCCCGACACGACACTCCTGGTCGCCCGCCCCGACCTGCTGACCGACCGCCAACAGGACCGTCTGCACTCCGCGTACCGCAACTCCGGCGGCCGCACCGTCCTCGTTGCCCCCGGCGTCCCGTCCGTCGGTGCCCTCGCCCCCGGAGTCGACGCGGACCCCGTACCCAGCTACGACTCCACGCTCTCGCCCCACTGCGCCCTGCCCGCCGCCCGACGGGCGGGCACCGCCGACACGGGCGGCATCCGGTACGCGACGGACGCACCCGGCGCCGACACCTGCTACCCCAGCGACGGCCTGCCCACCCTGCTGCGCCTCCCCGCCTCCGAAGGGGACGGCGACACCGTCGTGCTCGGCGCGCCCGACATCCTTCAGAACGAGCGCCTCGACCAGCAGGGCAATGCCTCCCTCGCGCTTCAACTCCTCGGCTCCCGCACCCACGTGGTCTGGTACCTCCCCTCGCTCTCCGACGACTCGGCCACCGACGCCGGCGACAGCAGCTTCCTCGACCTGGTCCCTTCCGGCTGGCTCTGGGGCACGCTGCAGCTCTTCATCGCCGCACTGCTGGCAGCCCTCTGGCGTGCCCGCCGCCTCGGCCCGCTCGTCCCCGAGCGGCTCCCCGTCGCGATCCGCGCCTCCGAGACCGTCGAAGGCCGCGCCCGCCTCTACCGCAAGTCCAACGCCCGCGACCGTGCCGCGGGAGCTCTGCGCTCCACCACCCGCACCCGCCTCGCCCCCCTCGTCGGCGTGTCCCCCGCTCAGGCGCACGCGCCCGAGGCCCTGCTCCCCGCCCTGTCCGCCCGGCTCCGCCAGGAAGGACAGGCCCTGCACTCACTGCTCTTCGGGCCGCCGCCCCGCGACGACGCGGCCCTCATCGCACTCGCCGACCAACTCGACGCCCTCGAAAGAGAGGTACGCCGTCCATGATGGCCCCGACCACTGACAACGCCGGGAACACCGGGGACGCAGCCGCCGCCCGCGCCTCCCTGGAAGCCCTGCGCGCCGAGATCGCCAAAGCCGTGGTCGGCCAGGACCCCGCAGTGACCGGCCTCGTCGTCGCCCTCCTGTGCCGCGGACACGTCCTGTTGGAGGGCGTCCCCGGAGTGGCCAAGACCCTGCTCGTACGGGCTCTCGCCTCCGCCCTGGAACTCGACACCAAGCGCGTCCAGTTCACCCCCGACCTGATGCCCAGCGACATCACGGGCTCCCTCGTCTACGACGCCCGCACCGCGGAGTTCTCCTTCCAGCCCGGCCCGGTCTTCACTAATCTCCTCCTCGCGGATGAGATCAACCGCACCCCTCCGAAGACTCAGTCGTCCCTCCTGGAGGCCATGGAGGAACGCCAGGTCACGGTCGACGGCACCCCGCGCCCGCTCCCCGAGCCGTTCCTGGTCGCCGCGACCCAGAACCCGGTCGAGTACGAGGGCACGTACCCCCTCCCGGAAGCGCAGCTGGACCGTTTCCTCCTCAAGCTGACGATCCCGCTCCCGTCCCGCCAGGACGAGATCAACGTCCTCACCCGTCACGCCGAGGGCTTCAACCCCCGGGACCTGCGCGCCGCCGGCATACGCCCCGTCGCCGGCCCGGCCGACCTCGAAGCCGCCCGCACGGCCGTCGCCAAGACCGCGGTCTCCCCCGAAATCACCGGCTACGTAGTGGACATCTGCCGCGCCACCCGCGAATCGCCGTCCCTCACTCTCGGAGTCTCCCCCCGTGGCGCGACGGCGCTCCTGGCCACGGCCCGCGCCTGGGCCTGGCTGACGGGCCGCGACTACGTCATCCCGGACGACGTGAAGGCCCTCGCGCTGCCGACCCTGCGCCACCGCGTCCAGCTCCGCCCGGAAGCCGAGATGGAGGGTGTGACGGCCGACTCGGTCATCAACGCGATCCTCTCCCACGTCCCCGTCCCCCGCTGATGGCCCTCACCGGCCGCACCGCCCTCCTCGCGGCCCTCGGCACCCTCCCCGTGGGCATCTGGGAACCCAGCTGGACGGGCATCCTCGCCGTCAACGCCCCACTGGCCCTCGCCTGCGCCTGCGACTTCGCCCTGGCCGCACCGGTACGCCGCCTGGGCCTGATCCGCTCCGGCGACACCTCCGTACGCCTCGGCGAGACCGCCGACGTCACCCTCACGGTCACCAACCCGTCGGGCCGTCCGCTGCGCGCCCGCATCCGCGACGCCTGGCCCCCGAGCAGCTGGCAGCCGGGCACGGAAGTCACGGCTTCCCGCCACCGTCTGACGGTCCCTCCGGGCGAGCGCCGACGCGTCACGACCCGTCTGCGCCCCACCCGCCGCGGCGACCGCCGGGCGGACCGCGTCACCATCCGCTCGTACGGTCCTCTGGGCCTCTTCGCCCGCCAGGGCAATCACCAGATCCCCTGGACGGTACGCGTCCTGCCGCCCTTCACCAGCCGCAAGCATCTCCCCTCGAAACTGGCCCGTCTGCGCGAACTCGACGGCCGCACCAGCGTGCTGACCCGCGGTGAGGGAACCGAGTTCGACAGCCTGCGTGACTACGTCCCCGGTGACGACACCCGCTCGATCGACTGGCGGGCCACCGCCCGTCAGTCGAGGGTCGCCGTACGCACCTGGCGTCCCGAACGCGACAGGCACATCCTCCTGATCCTCGACACGGGCCGCACAGCCGCGGGCCGCGTCGGGAACGCCCCCCGCCTCGACGCCTCCATGGACGCGGCCCTGCTCCTGGCGGCTCTCGCGTCCCGCGCCGGTGACCGGGTGGAGCTGCTCGCCTACGACCGCCGGGTACGTGCCCTGGTACAGGGCCGTGCCGCAGGCGATGTCCTTCCTTCGCTGGTCAACGCCATGGCGCACCTCGAACCGGAACTCGTCGAGACGGATGCCCGCGGTCTCACCTCCACCGCGCTCCGCACGGCCCCGCGCCGCTCACTGATCGTGCTCCTCACGACCTTGGACGCGGCCCCCATCGAGGAAGGCCTGCTTCCCGTACTCTCCCGCCTCACCCAGCGCCACACGGTCCTCGTCGCCTCGGTCTCGGACCCGCACATCGAGCGCATGGCCACGGCACGGGGAAACACGGAGGCCGTGTACGAGGCCGCCGCAGCGGCGCAGGCCCAGGCTGAACGTCATCGCACGGCGGAACAGCTGACGCGTCACGGTGTCACTGTCGTGGACGCGACCCCGGACAACCTGCCGCCGGCCTTGGCGGACGCATACCTGGCTCTCAAAGCCGCGGGCCGTCTCTGAACCTGCTTCTCCCCTTCCACGGAAAGGGAGAACGCATGACTGAAGGCAAACGCAAAAAAGCCCCCGCACCGAAGTGCGGGGGCTTTTCCGTCAATAATAGTTCGGCGGCGTCCTACTCTCCCACAGGGTCCCCCCTGCAGTACCATCGGCGCTGTAAGGCTTAGCTTCCGGGTTCGGAATGTAACCGGGCGTTTCCCTCACGCTATGACCACCGAAACACTTTGAAACTCTGATTCAAATCAACCGCACCACACCCCCCTGTGGCCAAACACAAGAGGTGCGGGGTTGTTCGTGGTTTCAGAACCAACACAGTGGACGCGAGCAACTGAGGACAAGCCCTCGGCCTATTAGTACCGGTCAGCTTCACCCCTTACAGGGCTTCCACATCCGGCCTATCAACCCAGTCGTCTACTGGGAGCCTTAACCAATCTAGTTGGTGGGAGCCCTCATCTCGAAGCAGGCTTCCCGCTTAGATGCTTTCAGCGGTTATCCCTCCCGAACGTAGCCAACCAGCCATGCCCTTGGCAGGACAACTGGCACACCAGAGGTTCGTCCGTCCCGGTCCTCTCGTACTAGGGACAGCCCTTCTCAAGACTCCTACGCGCACAGCGGATAGGGACCGAACTGTCTCACGACGTTCTAAACCCAGCTCGCGTACCGCTTTAATGGGCGAACAGCCCAACCCTTGGGACCGACTCCAGCCCCAGGATGCGACGAGCCGACATCGAGGTGCCAAACCATCCCGTCGATATGGACTCTTGGGGAAGATCAGCCTGTTATCCCCGGGGTACCTTTTATCCGTTGAGCGAC
>NZ_JBVJLW010000005.1:0-584424 GCF_055584525.1 Streptomyces sp. NPDC102514 | reverse complement strand
AGGACCCTAGACAAGTCCCATCGTTGCAGGTCAGGAGCACTCTCCGCTTATTTGATCAAGCCTCGGACGTCCCACCTCGTGAAAGCGCGAGGTTAAGGGCTGTCCCGTAAGTGATCTTCGAGCCGGTTGGGATAAGAGCCCCGCACACGGGTGACCGAGTCCTGATGGCAGGATGATCGGCCCGACGATCCTGAGGGGCCATGTCCGTGCACACCCCTGCCGACTACCTCGAACTGGCGCATGCCGAGAGCGACAGCGTCGTTCTGCATCGACTCGCGCGGTGTCCGTACCCCTTCGTCTGGCAGGCGCTGGCCGCCAATCCCTCCACGGCGCCTGGCACTCTGCTGGAACTGAGCACGGCCCAAGACAGCGCCTGGAACGACAACAGGCTCCTTTGCCTGCTGGCGGAACATCCGAGCGCGGACCACACCGTGCTGCGAGCCGTCCGTGACGCCGTGGCGGCGAAGCTCACCGAAGGCGAACGACCCTATGCCGCCGTACTTGTGCTGGCGGGACGGACGGAAGTGGCGGCGGCAGAAGTGCGACAACTCGGGACTTTGCGTGGGGCTTCTGCGCGTCTGCGCAGTCAGCTGGACCGGCACCTGGGGCTCCGTACTTGACCCGTGTCCATCCCGGTCGGCTCCAGGTGGAACGATCCTGGTGTGACTGCAGTGATCACGGCGTCGGGCCCGTCCTGGACAGGCCTTTTCACCGGGCTGAGCCCGCGCTGCTTCGGCAAGCTGGTGACCGCCGTGCGGCGCGAAACCGCTACCGAGCTCCAGCGTGGGCGGCCCTGGGGGCTCCCGCTCGAGGATCGCATCCTGCTTGTCACGGTCTACTGGCGAACGAACTTGACGATGCGCCAGATTGCTCCACTGTTCGGCATTTCGAACCCGGTACAGCGTGACCAACGCCCTACGGACCAGCGCATAACCGGCAAGTGCCTGATCACCGCCGGCGGCGGCCAGGTCGACCGCGCGCTGTGTCCACCACAGCGCCGCACGATCGTCTCCGGTCTCCTGCACCAGCCAGCCCACGTACTTGGCGTACCGGGAACCGAGCGCCAGCAGGCGACGCCTGGTGGAGCTGTCGCTCTGCGCCGACAACTCCCGCAGCGTGTGTGTCTGCGCGATCAGCACGGGCAGGAGCAGGCCGGGATCCACGGTCTGACCGAGTCTGCGGTAGTGCGTGAACAGGGAGCGTGAGGCTTCCAGCATGCCCGCGCCGGCGGTTGGGGAAGCCGGACCTGATCCGTCCAACCTCCAGGTCATCAGCGAGGCGACACCGGCATTCATCACCTCACGCCGGCCCACGGGCCCGAACGAGTTCGGGCCGTCCGATGACAACTGCATCATCCAGTTCTCCTCCTCGACCCGGCCCGGCGCCGACATGGCAGGTGAGTCGAGGGCGGCAGGGGTGCTCAGGGCGATCAGTGCCCCGTCGGCACCGAGTGCGGCGTCGCACAGCCGCGCGAGATCACGGCCGGGCGCCTTGATGCCCCGCTCGACCTTGCTGAGCTGCGCCTTGCCGTAGTGCACGAGACCGGACAGGTCCGTAAGGCTCAGTCCGGCTTCCAGACGCCGCTTCCTCAGTTCCTCGCCGAACGGGGTGGACGGATGTAGCGCGGGAACCTCCCGAACCCGGTCATCCGGGTCGAGGCGGTGCTGCACGAAAGAGTGCGGCACCAACTCCCGGACGGACAAGGCGATCGAAGCTGTTTCCCGTTTCCTTCTCCGACGCCGGGGCGCGGCAAGCTCATGCGGGGCAGTTGAGTTCCCCAAGGGCCGGTGCTCGTGTTTCCGGCGGCGGCTGGGGTGCCTTCGTTTCAATGCGTGCGAAAGGGCGCTTGGGCGCCTGAGCCGAGATGCGGTCCGTCCGACACCATGGATCCGCACGATGACTCAAAGGGAAGCACAAGGAGGTCTTCGGCGTGCCCCCGCCCACGTGGCTGGGCCCGCGGCACAGCCGACGAGCCGCTTTATTAGCATCGGTGCCCGGGGGGCCGCCAGCGGCGGTGGTGTCCGAGGCGCACACCGTCACCGAAAGCAGCGAGCCCCGGCAGCCGGGGGTGGTGCCGAGTGCGGTTGCCGTCGTCCGCGTACGCGAGCCCCGGCGCCAGGACGCTCGCCAGGAGCACCGCGGCGGCCGCCGCGCGCCTCAGCACGTGCGTGCCCCGTCCGGTACGTAGTCGGTCACCATCCAGCCGTTCGGCCACTTCTCCGCCGTCACCGGCGCGACGTAGAGGCGCGGCTGGTTCGCCGGGAGGGGAAGGACCTTGTTGGTGCGGGTGTCGATGGTCTGCCACTTCGACAGGTCGACGCAGTCCTCGATCGTTGCGGTCGGCAGCTTGGCGACCGCGTCGAGCGAGCTCACCTTCGCGTCGTGTCCGAGCTCGCCCCGGATCACGTGCGCTGTTCCTTCATGTGGGCCAGATCCGAACGGAACTTCGACAGTGCGTCGGTGCTTGCGTAGTTCTCCAGGTCGGTGCCCTTGGCAACGGCCTTCCCGTTCGAAGTTGCTCATCGGTCACCCGGTCTGTCCAGAATCCGAGTCTGTGATCCAGCGCCCTTCGGCGGAGTCGTGCACGTACGCCGGCCTCCCCCTGGTCCCGCTCGTGCGGAACGGCTTCCCGCCGTCCATGATCCGCACCGTCCCCGTACGGCCCCCGGCGCTCCACTCCAGCTCCAGGTACCAGCGGCAGTCGCAGCCCGCCGTCCGCGCGGAGACCAGCAGCTCCTCGGGGTCGGAGGAGGTGACCTTGTACGGGAAGGAGACGGCCGGGATCTTCCGGACCTTTGCGCCGGAGGCGTCAAGGCCGTCGACGGGCCTCGCGAGTGGGCGCGGTCGGTCGAGGTCCACGGCGAAGTGGCGCGGGGTGACGGCGCCGCCACAGCCGTTGTCCATCCGGTACGCGTTCCACGGCAGCGGCGCGGCACGGTCGACCACGCGCACGTGCAGGGCATGGAGGACGACGGCGTCGGACGGCGACCGGCCCTGGACCGTGACCCGCACCAGCGCCTCCCCGCCGTGCACGGCACCGTGCGTCCCGGCCCACGCCCCGGAGTCGGCCGCGACCGGCGGCGGGGCGACCGCGCGGGGGGCCCGGTCCACGAGGTAGGTGTGCCCGCAGCCGCCCTCCCAGAGCTGGGAACCGATGCTCCAGGTGAAGGGGAGGGGGGCCGCGGTCCGTCCCGGAGCGGTGGAAGCGGGACCGGGGGCGGAAGCCGTACGGGTTGGGTGGCCGAGCAGGGCGGCGGCGAGGGCGAGCACGACGAGGCCGACGGCGGCGGCGACGAGGAGGGGAGCGGGGGCGCCACGACGGGGGCGGGCGCGGTCCGCCTCCGGCGCGGACGGTTCCGGGTTCGATTCCGGCGCGGCCGACACGGCTGGCACAGGCGTGGGCGCGGGCGAGGCCGCTCGGCGGCGGGCGCGGTCCGCCTCCGTCCAGGCCGCCTCCAGGGCCCGCCGTTCCTCCTCGTCCGCCCCGCACAGCAGGGCGAGGCGGTCGACCACGGCGAACTCCTGTGGGACGGTCGCGCCCGAGCAGTAGCGGTGGAGGGTGGACGCGCTGACGCTCAGCCGCCGGCCCAGCGCCTCGTAACTCCTCCCGTCCCGCGCCTTGAGCGCGCGCACGAGCCCCGCGAACTCCTCGACGGCGGCGTCCTTCGGCATTCCATCCCCCTCGACCCTGCGTCCCACCCTCACGTCCTTGCACGTCAGCGGGGGTGGAATGGTTCCGGGACGGCTGGTGGGAGCGTGATCGTTGCAGCCGGCGGGCGCCGGCCCCACGCTGGTTGAGCACTGACCGAACGAATGACCCGACGGGGGATCCACCACCATGAACAAGCTCCGCACCGCGCTCGCCACCGCAGCCGCTGCCGCACTGGGCCTCGCGGCCCTCGCCGCAGCCCCGGCGCAGGCCGCTGCCCAGCCCGCCTTCCTCGCCGCCTCCCAGATGCCGCCGTCGTCGACGCCGTGGACCGCCACCCAGGTCTTCACCGGCGTCCCGGAAAACGGCGGCGTCCTCTGCGCTCCGTACAAGATCCCGGCGCAGAACACCCGCTACCGCGAGTTCAGCACCGAGCTCGACACCAACGGCGTCCAGGTCACCACCGTCGCCCGTACCGAGGCCGACGCCGTGAAGCTGGTCGACACCCTCCGCGGGGCCCTCGCCGGCTGCGGCCCCCTGCTGGAGCAGCAGAACCCGGGCCTGCAGGCCGTCAGCGCCTCCCACGGCAAGCTCGCCGTCGAGGAGGGCGCCTGGGTCTACAGCCTGGACACCGCCGACGCGCAGATCGGCATCTCCGACATCCACCTGTTCTCCGTCGGCCGCGACGGCCGCACCGTCACCCTCGTCCGCTGGGGCCAGATGGGCGACCTCGAGGACGCCCCGCTGACCGCCTTCCGCACCACGACGAAGACCGCCGTCAACAAGCTCCACTGAGCCGGGGCCCCCGAGGGCTGACCACAGCTCGACAGCGGCGCGGCCGGAACCCGGGCGCGCCGCTGTCGAGCCCACCTGCTCCGCCGGCGGCGACCACTTCCTGGCCTTCACCAGCATCGCCTGCACCCTCTTCTGCTAACGCAGACTCGCCAAGTGAGATGGTCTCTCAGCGTCAGGAACGTAGCCGCGCTTCCTGGAGCCGCCATGCCGAACAGCCGACACCGAAGAAGGCGACGATGTCGTTGCGATGTGCGGGCTGCTGAAGACGATCACCATCCGCATGCCACACACTCGCCGATGGCCGCGTCGGCGAACGCACCGACTCCGACCAGCCTGCGAACAAGGCAGAACGGCGGCGAGCACGGCACTGCACAGATCCATCGCCGCCCCCACCCGTACCTGCCCGGCCGGCAGGAGAGGACCATCGCTACTTGTCGACCGTGACGCTCGTTTGACGCTCCAGGCACTCACACGCAGGACGGCGAGCTGAGAAACTAGCTGTGACCTGGACTTTTCCGTGATCCGCTCAAGCCAACACCTTTCCGATGACGGCGCACGTGGAGTGTGTAGCGATCCTGGAGCCTGTCCCGAGAGGTGCCTGACCTGCGGTTTTGTGGATCTGGTGGGTTGTTCGACCTGTTTCCCTCCGTGTAGCGGTTCAATCGGGCGGGTCTCTCCTTGAGAGCTGTCTGACCTGCGAGTTCGATGAATGCGCTGCATCGGGGCGACGCTTCAGATGTCTCTTCGGGGATTCTTGACGCTCGGGCGACGCTCGTGATGGCGTCTCTACCGAGCCTTCGCGTGAGCGGTGCCGGCGACCGCTTGGTTCCGCGTTCGCGTGCGAACGCGTGCCGGTACGGGCAGTCCTTTTGCAGGGAAAACAGCAGGAGACGATCGTCCGGTATACGGTCCGTGCCCGGCTCACCTCTGGCTGCCGGGCGTTTGGTGCCGGGATCGTCGGAGTACGGGGCAGAGATGCGCTGTTTGGGGTCCAGTGACCGCCGTGCCCGCCTGAAGGCGGTACCGGAGATGCTGGAGGTCGTCCGGGTGAGCGGTTGTACCGTGTGTTGGCGGGGCAGTGGATCTTCGGGGTGGGCTCGGGCATCAAAAGGCAGGTTGCAGGACATGCTTTGGGCGGTTGACGTGTCTGTGTGGATCTCGTTCGGGTGAGGGGTGTCGGGTGGGTGCTGTCGTGGGCGGGTTGGACAAGGTGGAGGTTCGGCTCAAGTGGGATCCGAGTCCTCTGGGTGAGTCTCCGCGGCATCTCGACATTGTGGCGGCGACGTACGCGGCGGACGATCCGTTCGGTGAGCCGGTGTATCTGGTGCACTACGACAGTCGTTCACCGGACGGCACGATCAACATGAGCCGTCACAGCCAGACCGGTCAGGGATTCGGGTTCGTCGAAGAGATGTCGTTGGAGTTCGACCGCCTGTCCAGTGCCTACTCCAGGGTGGTCGTGGGCGTGGTCATCCACCAGGAGCCGGACGCGAGGACGTTCGCAGAGATGTCGAACGCCGGGATCGTGATCGTCAAGGGTTATCAGGAACTGCTCACGGACGACTTCTCCGGTGTGGCGCATGCGGCCGCGACGACCCTTGCGCAGTTCACTCGTGACGACTCCGGTCACTGGACCATGCACGAGATGATCCGGGGATCCGACAGTGATCCGGCCGTTTTCATGGCGGAGATGGGTGCGGTCCGCCCCTGACCGACAGGCCCGTCCTCTGGCGGCGGCGTCGTGCACGCGAGGACGCGGGCCAGGCAGGGTGGGAGGGGCCCGCGCGGCAGCAGCTCCGGTGCGCAGTCTGCGCACCGGAGCTGCTGCCTGAGGTGACCGCTGCCAGGACGGACGGCAGTAGGCTCCCGGTGCCCAACCAGGCCAGGCGCTCGTTCACGTATTTCGCAGGACTACCGAAACACGTCTCACCGCGTCCAACAGCGCTCCCGGTCGGGCCGCTGATGTCATCTGCCGCCGGGGGAGTACGGTGTGCGCGCTCTACCGGCGTACCGGCCCGGGACGGGATCCTGGCAGGGGGCGAAGGGAGCGTGTGCGGCGGTGTGCGGTGCCGGGCGCTGCTGCCCAGGGACGCGGGTCACGTCGGCGGTACTGCGACACGGTGTGCCGGAGCCAGCACTTGCGGTGGGTGCGGCGCCTGAGGCTGGGCGTCGGTTGCGGGTGACCGCGGCGGAACGGTGCCGTCCCGGCATGTACGGGGGATGAGAACACCGCGCATCATGCAAGACCTGCGCCGGTGTCGTACGCACCACCTTGCACGGCGGACACCCGTGACCGAGCTGGATCGGCGCCGGAGCCACCTTCGACAGGTGGAACGCTTCCGGTGTCGGGGCCTGTGGGCTGTCCTCGCATCAGGTGCGGTCTTGTCACTGGTCGGACTGCCCTGGCTCCTGGTGAGGGGGCCCTACGAGATTGACGGCGCGTACGTCGACGAGAAGGAACTGGCCAAGGGGTCCGCCGCCCTCGTCACCGGCCTGCGGACCGCCGTGGTGGCTTTCGCCGCGGCTCTCGGTGCCGGGATCGCGCTCCTTTGCACCGTGCGCACCTGCCGCCTCACCCGCCGCGGCCAGATCACCGGCCGTTTCACCAAAGTCCGCAATCTCAATGTGCTCGGCCGCCACAGCTCCACGGCCGGCGTCCCGGTCGCTGGTGCCCTGCGGCCCCTGCGCGCCCCGGATGCGCCGGGACTCGATGACGACGAGGGCGGGCAGTACTGGGCCGGGTACGGCTGCCGGGATGCCGGTCAGCCGTTCGGGGGCGTCCAGGCGGCCTCGGCTGCCTGGGCAGTGAGATGGGTGGGGAAGACCTGGTCGAGGCCGACGATGGTGAAAATCCTGCTGACCCTGTCGGGGACGGCGGCCAGGACGATGGTCGAGTGGGCGGCGAGGGCGACATTGCGGGCGGCGATCAGGATCGTGATGCCGGTGGAGTCGCAGAGGGTGAGGCCGGCGAGGTCGACGACGAGTTGCTGGCCCGGCTCGATGAGCAGGCCGGAGAGGACGTCGCGGATCTCGGGCGCGCTGTCATGGTCGAGTTCGCCGGCCAGCTCGATGACGGGGCCCGAGGAGGTGGTGCGGGTATCGACGCTCAGCCGGCTCACTGCTGCTCTTCACGGTCGGGGCGGGGCACGCTGATGGCCAGGACGGCGGTGTCGTCGTCCACCCCGGTGCCGAGGGTGTCGAGGAGTTCGCGGATGGCGCTGATCGTGAGCCGCGCTGTGGTGGGGGCCAGGGTGCGGCCGAAGTCGAGGAGGGCGTCGTCGCCGTAGCGGTCCCCCCGGATGGCGGTGTGGGCTTCGGTGAGGCCGTCGGTGTGCAGGAGCAGGGTGTCACCCGCATCGAGACGGAAGGTGGTGGTGATGATGCGGGCGTCGGGCAGGGCGCCGATGAGCTGGCCACCGGGGGTGGGCAGGTAGTCGGCGGTGCCGTCGGCGCGTATCAGCAGTGCGGGCGGGTGCCCGCCGCTGGCCAGGGTGATGGCGAAGCCGCCCTGGTCGCTGTCGGGGGTGAGCAGTCCGAACAGGACGGTGCAGAACCGGGGGTCGGTGCCGTTGTACTCGTGGTTCAGCACGGTGTTGAGGTTGCTCAGGACGGCGGCCGGGGTGGGGTCGTAGACCGCGGCGGCTCGGAGGGTGTAGCGGGCCAGGGAGGTGACCGCGGCTGCGGCGGCGCCCTTGCCGCACACGTCGCCCATGAACATGCCCCAGGTGCCGCCGCCGAGGGGGAAGAGGTCGTAGAAGTCGCCGCCGACCTCGTCGGCCGAGGCGATGTGGTAGTGCGCGGCCACGTCCAGACCCGGCACGTTGGCCAGCGCCGGCGGCAGGAGCGTCCGCTGGAACGCGGTGTTGATCCGCTGGAGGCGTTCGCGTTCGCGCTCGGATTCCTGGCGGGCGCGCAGAAGTTCTTGTTCGTAGGCGCGGCGGTCGCGGGCGTCGAAGACGCTGGTGCGGATCAGCAGCGGCTGCCCGCTGCTGCCGGTCTTGACCGTCGAGGTCACCAGGACCGGCAGGCGGCTGCCGTCGGCCGCCTTCATCTCCAGCGCGATGCCGCTGATCTCGCCCTGCATGTGGAGCAGCGGTGCGAAGTGCGTCTCGTGGTAAAGGCGTCCGCCGACGGTGAGCAGGTCGGAGAACTTCCTGCGGCTCACCAGGTCGTCGCGCTCGTAGCCGAGCCAGTGAAGGAGGGTGGTGTTGACCTTGGCGATCTGCCCGTCCAGGAGTGTGGACAGGTACCCGCACGGGGCGTTCTCGTACAGGTCCTCGGCGCTGTCCTCCAGCAGTGCGGAGAACGTCTGTTCATTGTTCGCGCGCTCATTCGGGTCGCGGTCTTGGCCGCCCTCGGTCTTGCACATCACCGCAACGCCGCTGCGAACGCGGTGATCGCCTCAGCGGTTTCCTCAGGAGCGCTGAGCTGGGGGCAGTGTCCGGTGGCGTTGAGGGTGACGAGCCGGCTGTCCTTTATCTGGGACTGTACGAAGGCACCGACCCCGGGCGGGGCGATGGCGTCGCTGGAGCACTGGGCGACCAGCGTGGGCACCCCCACCCCGGCCAGGTCGGCGCGGTTGTCGGACAGGAACGTCACGCGGGCGAAGACCCGCTGAATGTTCGGGTCGGTGGCGCAGAAACTGCTGGTCAGCTCCTCGCCCAGCTCGGGGCGGTCGGGGTTGCCCATGATGACGGGGGCCATGGCGCCCGACCAGCCGAGGTAGTTCGCGTCCAGGGACTGGAGCAGTTCCTCGATGTCTTCGGCGCTGAAGCCTCCCCGGTAGCCGGCCGCGGGGTCGTCGATGAAGCAGGGTGAGGGAGCGAGCAGGACCAGGCCCGCGAAGTACTCGGGGTGCCGGGCGGCGGCCAGCACGCCCATCATCGCGCTCACCGAATGTCCTACGAACGTCACCGGCCCCAGATCCAGCTCGCGGCAGATCTCCAGCACGTCCTCCACGTATCCGTCCAGGCTGGAGTACCGCTCCTCGCTCCACGCCGAGAGATCCGAACGACCCGCGCCCACGTGGTCGAAGACCACCACCGTGAAATCACGTTCCAGCACCGGCACCACCAGACGCCACATGTTCTGATCGCATCCGAATCCGTGCGCCAGCATCACCACCGGCCTGTCCGCCTGGCCGGACACCCTCACGCGGTTCCTGCTTCGCACGTCCATGCGGCACATCCTCGCAGAGACGCTGAAGCGAGAAAGTCGTCGTCTGAACTGGGTCACGAACGCGCAGAGCGATTCTCATAGATGTTCGTCTGTGAGTAGATGTTCATCTGTGAGAGTTCTGCGGGGGCCTCGCAGCGATCACGTTTCCGCAGGTCGCCGATGGACCTGCCCCCGACCTGTTCAGATTCCATGCTCACCGGCTCAGGGTTAACCGCTGCACCGCTGCACCGCTGTTCCCCGAAGCCGCGGCCTCCAGAGAACCTCCGAGAGGAGGAACACAGGTTCGCTCCGTCCGCCCGGCCGGGCCGTGGGCGAGTGAGGTGGGGGTCTGTCGCTGCCGGCTCTGGTCAGCTGCCGCTGGTGAGGGCGTCTTCGAGGGTGGGGTAGCAGTGGATGACGGTGTCGAGGCCGACGAGGTTCAGGACGCGGGCGACGGAGGGGGTCGCGGCGGCGATGCGCAGCCGTCCGCCGGTGGCGCTGACCGTGCGGTAGGTGCCGGCGAGGACGTTGATGCCGCTGGAGTCCATGAACGTGACGCCGCCCAGGTCGACGACCAGGTGCGGTGACGGCGTGCCGGGCTCGGTGTGCAGGGCGGCGGCGAGGCGGGGACAGACGTCGGCGTCGATCTCGCCTTTGACGGTCACGACATGGGTGCCGCCGGCGATGTGGTGCTCGATGGAGAGTCGGTGGTGCGGGCTGGCCTCGTGGATGATGCTCACCGTCTCTTCAACTGTTGCACTGGCTTAGAGTGCCGGGGGATGCGCCGCGATTCTGCCCTACCGATCGGTCACCACACACCGGTGGCGTCCAATGGCCGCTTTCCGGTGGTATGGGTGGCCTGATGGCGGGTACACGCGGGTGTTCAGCACATGACGAGGCGAGGGGCAGGGTGAGTTGGACTCCGACGGCGGCAGTGCCGGGCGTACGGTGCCCGAGCCCGGCCTGATACAGGCGGGCTACGCCCTGGACGGGCGGGACGGCTGTATCGCCCAGGCCCGCCACCACGCTCTGGCCTTCCTGGACCGGGTGTCCGGCGAGCAGGTGCTGGTGGTGCCGGCCCGTGCGAGGGATCTCACCCAGCTGGTCGTCAGCGAGCTGGTCACCAACGCGCTCAAGTACGCGCCGGGCCCGGTCCTGATGGAACTGGGGATCACCGCGGAACGGGTGGAGGTCATCGTGTGGGACAGCGAACCGGTCGCACCGGTGGCCCGCAGTCCTGATTCCGGCCGGATCGGCCAGCACGGTCTGGAGATCGTCGAAGCGGTCAGTGAGTACGTTGCCGTCTGGCAGGAACCGGTGGGCAAACGCGTCACGGCACGGATAGCCCTGCCGGACCCGCCCCCGTCATCCAGCGCCCCTCCCGCGATCGCCTGAGCCGACAGCCCACAGGGGACGTGTGCAGCGCGCTGCACCACGAACACGATCCCGCTTCCAGGATTCGTATGTCCTGCGGCGGGGTGCCCGGCATACGTTCGGGCACCCGCGGTCGCGGCGCCGGCGTTCTCGTTTCAGGGGCGCGCGGCTGTGGTGGCTTCCAGGAGGCTGGGAAAGATCCGGAACGCCCGGGTGGTTCCGGTGGTCGCAAAGACGCGTTCGGTGTGCGCGGTGAACGGGCCGGCCAGCCAGGGCCGCTGCTCCCTGAGGTGTCTCGGCTTGAGCAGTTCGTACAGCAGGGGTGTGGTCATGAACTCCACGCCGGACAGGTCGACGACGATCTGCTTGCCGGAACGTGCAGCGCAGGCGAGGGCCAGTTCGACCAGCTCCTGGTCTGCGGCGCCGCGTACTTCTCCTCGCAGAAGAACGACGAACAGGTCCGTGCCTTCCGACATCACCTCCACCGGGCTCGGCGGCGGGAAGCGAGGGTCCATGCCTTCATGGTGGTCCTGCCGGGCCGGAAGAATCCAACAATCGGCTGAACCGATCAGCGCATGGCTCGTGGTCCGTCCCTGACAGCGACAGCGCGGGGGCTGCTGCTGCGGGACGGCGGTGCACGCGGGGTGGTGCGGGTCAGGGTGGGCCGTCGTTCAGGTCGAGGTGGTCGTGGACGACGTCCTGGGCCACGTCGGTCAGGGGGCGTTCGCGGGTGAAGGCGTAAGCGCGCAGGCGGGCCAGGGCCTGATCGAGGGGTATCCCGAGGTGGACGCTCAGGACACCGGTGGCCTGGTGGACGACCGAGCGGTGCAGGGGAAGCTGCTGATGCCCGCCAGGGTCCTGGTGCGCGCCGAGGTCCTGGATACCGGCAGGGGCCAGAAGCTGGATGCCCACTGCTTCGGCCAGCACGAACCCCGGTCATCTGGCGACGGGAGAGGGGACCGGGGGCGGCCCGGTGGCCGGTCAGAACCCCCAGACGGATGGCACCCACCGCCAGCGGCAGAGCCACGACACAACGGCAGGACAGATCCCGGACTGCGGACAGCAGAGCGGGCCACGAATGCCCGGCCACTGCGTGCAGATCGTTCACCCTCACCGGTTCCCCGCTACGCGCGGCCCGCTGGCTTGGTCCCTCACCGAGGGTGTACTGCAGGTCCTCCAGGGCGATACCAGTCGTGTCGGCCGCCTCGAACCAGACCAGTTCGAGACCGGAACTGTCGAGCACGGAGACACTCACGCCATCGAGTCCCAATGCCCGGGCACACCGGGCTGCCGACAGCGCCGACAGCCCTTTCCCCGACGCCGCGGCGGCGGCCACAAGCGCGACGAGATCAGCAGCGGCCGGCATCTTCAGCTCCTTGTCTGCCGCGGGCCGAACCCGCTCGCCCCCGCACCTGCGAGCCGGGGGACGGTTCAGCCCCGCTCCGGCGGATCGGCCGGCAGGGCGAACACGTCAGCGCCCACCACACCCTCGATGTTTTCCATACACACGTGCTTCAACGGTTTCCGGTGTACGCGGGCATGAGCGCGTATCCGGGTGAACGCGGCATCCGTGGTGATGGCCAGGCGGGCCCTGAGCATCCCCTTGGCCTGCTCGATGATGATGCGGCTGTTGAGCGCCGTCTGCAGCTGCCCGACACGCTCCGCCTGATCACGGCTGAGCCGCTGGTGCAGGACACCGATCGTCGCCGCATCGGCCAGCGCCTGACCCAGACGCAGATCAGCGGCCTGCAAACCCTGACGGCTGGTGTGGAAGAGATTGACCGACCCGATGGTTTCCTCCCGCAACCGCAACCGCAACCGCAACGGCAACGCGGCCACCGACCGGAACCCGGCGGCACGCGCCGCCACGGTGAACCGGGGCCAGCGCCCCGCCGACGCACCGGCCGTCAGGTCCACCGGTCCGACGACGCACGCCTGCAGGCAACTGTCCCGGCACGGCCCCTCACCAGTCTCGACCTGCAACTCCTCCAACCGGTGAACACTGTCGGCGGAAGCGGTGACGTCCACCAGCCGCCCCAACGCATCGACCATGACCACCCCGGACGCGGACACATCCAGCAACCCGACCATGTGATCCGTCAGAACATGCAGGAAATCAACCAGATGGAACCCACCCACCCATGGTGTCCGCCAGCTCAAGAAAAGCCCGCGCCAGCCGTTCATCACGCTCCGGCTGCGCCACCCCGACCACCTCATCCGACCCCAGCCCGGGCCAGTCCGGTCCGGCACGACCAGGCCACACCCGCTTCGTCCCCCCACACTCATTGTGACGCCGCGAGTCCCTGCCCGGAACGCTTTCCCGCAGACACGACACACAGCTTCACCCGCCAACGCCACCCACTCGCCTCATCACCGCCCGAACCACCGATCCCTGCCCGGCAGGCCTCGCGCTGACGCTGGGACGTCGGACCGAGGAAGGCTGCAGGGGCGGCTCAGTGCGAACCCGTCTCCCCCTGCCGGCGTTGTGTGTGTGGGCATGCGCCCTGGTGCGGCGACGAGTTGGACGATTGAAAGGTCTGCTTTCCAGCAGCCGGTGACGGCTTCCCCGCGTGCGTTCCGCAACGGTCTACGAAATCGCCGGCCGGGAACGACGCCCAGTGCGGCCTGAACTCCCGTTTACAGTCCCAGGAAACCCCTGCTGCTCGCTGTCCAGATCGTGGTGCGTTGCTCTTCTGCACCGAGACGAGCAACTGAATGTGAACAGTCTCCCTGCCCAGTAAAACCCCAGCTCAGCAAGTGTCGACCCCGCGCCTGTGGGGATACCCCCCGTGGAGCAGGATGGTCCGTCCCGAGTCTTCCGGGACGGCCGGCGCGCCACATTCCACCGTGACCGTGAGGACAACAGCCGGCAACCGCTCCGCCCGATCCTGCGCCCACCGTCACCGAGACGCAGAAGGCGAAAGTCACGGTGACCGTCACGTCCGGTGTCGCCGAGCTGCAGGTGAAGACTCTCGCGAGGACGGCGTTACCGACGACGACATTGACAGCAGCAGCGTCTACTTCGCCAACTGCGCTGCGGCTCGCGCGGCGGGCGCTGCCCCCGTCCGCCGCGGTGAACCCGGGTGCGCGTCGCACCTCGACCGGGACGGCGATGGGCTCGGCCGCGACGCCTGAGCGACCTGATGTCGGCGTACCGGGTCGGCCCCTCAGCCGCGTGCCCTTCGTCCTCCCCATCTGTCGGGGCCAGGTGGGCCTCACGTTCCACGGCTTTGAGGCGGTGGTTGATTCGGTAGCCGGGTCCCTTGACCGGGGGGCGACGTGGCAGGGGAGGTCTTTGCGCGGTGGCGAGGACGGATGGGGTCAGCGGCGGGTGAGGCGGATGACCGGGATCTCGCGGTCGGTCTTGGTGGCGTACTGGGCGAAGCGCTTGGAGGCGGCGGCGATGCGCTGCCAGGCCCGGTCGCGGTCTGGGCCGTGGATCTGTTCGGCGCGGACCGCGACGGTGCGGCCGTTGTAGGTGATCTGCGCGGCGTCGGGGTGGGCGGCGAGGTTGGCGTACCAGGCGGGGTTTTTGGCGGCGCCGTTGGCGGAGGCCGCGATCAGCCAGGTCTCGCCGTCGGTAGTGGTGTCGGGGAACCAGCAGACCGGTGACTGGCGGGGCCGGCCGCTCCTGGCGCCGACGGTGGTGAGGACCAGGGCGTCGAGGCCGAACATTTTACCGCCGCCGTTGCGGACGATGCGGCGCATGGTGATCTTGTTGAGCCAGCGGACGGCGGTGCCGGGCTGCGGTGCCCCGTAGGTTCCGGGGCCGGTGGTGAAGCTCATGGGTCCTCCTCATTGCTGCCGGTGCGGCGCGGGCGGGGTGGGGGCGGCAGAGACGACTGAAGGTCACTTTATTGTCCGGGCACACTATGTGCCCACCCTGTGCTGCCATGTTCCCCCGGGTCTGGCTATACAACGACTTGGCATGCCGTTCGGCATGCACTTTTTCCGAAGCCGGAATGGTAGCGCAACTTTGATTGTTCGAACAACCAAGTACGGTATTTGGTGGCGGCCGGTCAGGCCGCAGCCACCGTGAGACCCCGGCCTTGCCGGACGATCTGAGGAGCAGGGACCATGTCGAAGGCGTTCGAGCCGTACGAGCTGGGCGGCATCCGCCTGAAGAACCGCATCGTGATGGCGCCGATGACGCGCAGCCGCGCCTATGGGGACGGGCAGAGCCCCACCGAGCTGATGGCGGCCTACTACGCGCAGCGCGCCGGTGCCGGCCTCATCATCACCGAGGGCACCCAGCCTTCACGTGTCGGCCAGGGATACCCCGACACCCCCGGCCTGCACACCGCCGAACAGGTGACGGCCTGGCGCCGGATCACCGACGCGGTGCACGCCGCAGGCGGCACGATCTTCGTCCAGCTGATGCACACCGGCCGTGTCGGCCACCCGGGCCTGTCCGGCCTGACCCCGGTCGGACCGTCCGCGATCGCCGCCGCCGGGCAGGTCTACACCCACGACGGCCCTCAGGACTTCGTGACCCCGCACGAGCTGACCGACACCGAGGTCCGCGCCACCATCGAGGAGTTCGCCGCCGCCGCCCGCAACGCGGTAGAGGCCGGCTTCGACGGCGTGGAACTACACGGCGCCAACGGCTACCTCATCCACCAGTTCCTCGCCCCCGGCAGCAACCAGCGCACCGACGCCTGGGGCGGCAGCCCGCTGGCCCGTACTCGCTTCGCCGTCGAGACCGCCAAGGCCGTCGCCGACGCGATCGGCGCCGAACGGGTCGGCCTGCGGATCTCCCCGGCCAACCCGCTCAACGACATGGACGAGAGCGACGCCGCCGACGCCACCTACACCGCGCTCGTCGAACAGCTCGCCCCGCTCGGACTGGCCTACCTGCACCAGATGGAGGCTCCCGACGCCGCCGACCTCGTCGCCCCGTTGCGCAAGGCATGGCCGGGCACCTTCATCCTCAACCCCTTCACCGGCCACGAGCCCACCGGCCCCGACGCCCTGCAGCTGATCGAGGACGGCACCGCCGACCTGATCGCCTACGGCGCCCTGTTCATGGCCAACCCCGATCTGCCGGCCCGCCTGGCCGGCGGCGGCCCCTTCGCCACCCCCGACCGCTCGAAGTCCTTCGGCGGTGACCACACCGGCTACACCGACTACCCCGCCCTGGGCTGATCCCCTCCGAGACGGGGCCAGGGCGCCGAGCAGGGACCCGGCCCCGTCCCCCACACTGGACGCGGCCCACGCAGTCACCGCAGGAGGAGCCCCGTGCCGACCACCCCCGACACCCCGGACAGCGCCTGCCCCACGAATGATGGGCAGCTCGGCCGCGCAGTCTTCCGCGTCGCCCGTCTCCACCGCATGCTCGCCGGCCAGCTCCTGCGTGAGGTCGGACTCCACCCCGCCCAGGAACTCGTCATGATGGAACTGTGGGAACGCGGCCGGATGCGCCAGGTCGACCTGGCGCAGGTCCTCGGCGCCGACGCCCCCACCGTCACCCGCACCGTCCGTCGCCTGGAACAGGCCGGCTTCGTACGCCGCGTCCCCTCCGATACCGACCGACGCTCCATGCTCGTCGAGCCCACCGCCGCCAGCCTCGCCCTGCGCGAACGAGTCGGACGTATCTGGCTCGACCTGGAGACCCGAGCCGGCGAAGGACTCACCGATACCGAACGCGACCAGGTCCTCGCCGTCCTCGGCCGCATCGAGACCAACCTCGCCCGCCACGCCGATCCCGACGGCACCGCCCCCCTCGACGACTGCTGACGACCACGGTCCACAAACCGTGCACGACCGACTCCCGACCGCAGGCACGAGACGGCCCGCGAGACCGGCGAAGCCGTCACACAGTCCACGGCCTGAAGACCGAGTTCTCCGACACCGAAGAAGCCGTCCCGACGGGCTCCGTGCACGCACTGGCCCACTTCTGGCAGTGGGTCGGCTCCGACGGGATCCGCGCCCTCACCGGCTGGAACGAATGCCGCTCCGCCTTCGCAGACGGGATCGAGGAACACCGCCTGGCGTACGAGGCCTTCATCCGGAACCGAACGGTCACCGCTGCGCGACCTGGGGCGTACGAGAGGAGTGGCGGACGGCCAGGTGCGTCCGGCTCGCCTGTCGGTCCGGGCTGCGGGCACCGGTCGGGCTGGCCCGAGGGCGCGGTCAGGGCGGGCCCGATCGGGGGCTCGGGGCGAAGCCCCGTGGCCCCGGCCGGCGGGGCGCTGCGGTTGTTTTTCCGCTTTCATCAAGTGGGCGGATCTGCTTGCCCGGTGCAGATAAGCAGCACAGAGTGGGTGGAGTCTCAGCCGGGGACAGGCTGTCCGCGGCTGACGACTGTCCGGGGCGGGCGGAGCGGAGGTCTACTGGAGTCATGATCGACGGCCGCGAGCCTTGCTGATTTCCTCTGCCGTCGCCGGGAGTTGCTGCGCCCGACCGACGTAGGTCTGCTTGAGGCCGTGCGACGGCGTACGCCGGGTCTGCGTCGTGACGAGGTAGCCCAGCCGGCGAACATCTCCACGGACTATTGCGCCCGCTTGGAACAGTGCCGCGGCGCGAATTCCTCCGAGGCCGTCGTGGCATCGCTGGCCCGCGCGCTGCGATCTCGACGAGCGTGATCACCTGCACCACCTGGCCGGCTTTTCCGCCCCGGTCCGTTGTTCGGGCGGGTACGTACGGCCTGGCGTGATGAGTCTGCTGGAGCGGCTTGACGATGTCCCGGCGTGCGTCGTCAGCGATCCGGGCGAGATGCCGTGGCAGAACACACTGGCCGTGACCACTTTGGGGTGGACCGGTGGACCGGTGGGCGCGGTGGTGCCGGCCGCTCGGCGAACATCGTCTGGCGGTGGTTCACCGAGCCTGCCCTGCGAACCTGCTTCTCGGAGGCGGACCGGCCACGGCATTCTCTGGCGCACGACAGCGATCTGCGTGCGGTTCTCGCACGGCGCGGGGGTGATGCCGATGTCACCGATTTGGTTCACGGCTTGTTGGAGCGCAGCGAGGAATTCCGGGCTTTGCGGGAGCGCCACGAGGCGGCGGTGCGCCGCTTCGACCAGAAGGCATTTCTGCACCCTGAAGTCGGTGTCCTGCACCTGACTTTCGAGTGCAGGTTCTACGTGACGAGGTCGAAGACCGAGGTCACCAAGGACGCCATCGCCACGATCGGCGGAGCCGGCGTCGCCATCGCCGAAGGTATCCTGTGCCCCCAGCTCAATCACCCCGTCGCCACCGGTGTCTGTATCGCCCAGGCCTGGACCTACACCCGGGCACCGGGGCTGTCTGGTCAGTGGTGGAAGCGCGTCGTTTTCTCCAGGGGCTCTCGGCCGACGGTAACCGTGTTGACCGGGGCTGCGGGGTCCGCGTAACCGAAGGCGATGCCGAAGAGCAGCTTTCCGCCGGTGACGCCGAGCGTCTCGCGCACCGTGTCGGCGAAGAAGCTCATCAGTGCCTGGGGGCAGCTGGCCACCCCGTAGGCGTTCAGGGCCAGCAGCAGCGTCTGCGCGTACATGCCGACGTCGGCGGTCAGCCGCGGGTCGCCGGAATCCGGTGCGAAGACCATCGCGACGTGGGGTGCGCCGTAGAAGCTGAGGCTCTGGAGGTCGTAGGCGGCGCGCAGTTCATGGTCGTCGCGGTCGATACCGAGAGCCCCGTAGAGGGCGGCGCCCATCGCCGCGCGCCGATGCTGGTGCGCCGGTGTGAAGGTGTCCTCGCTGAAGGGGAAGTCGACGGTCCGTCGCCCTGCCCGATGGGCGGCTGTGAGCGCCTCGGCGAGCGTGTCCCGTGCGGTCCCGCTGGCCACCTCGACCTGCCAGGGCTGTGTGTTGGAGTTCGACGGCGCGGCCCCGGCCAGTGCGAAGGCGGCCTCGATCGTCTTGGCCGGAACGGGTTCGGGCAGGAACGCCCGCGTCGCGCGCCGGCCTCGGATGAGCTGCTCCGCGGCACGGGGGAGCCCACTCGTCATCGTGGTCACGCTCTCTCCTTAGGTATACGTATGCGTTTACTCGGTGGAGCGTAGCCCAGGCCGCGGCGTCATGTAAACGCTGACGTATACTTCGGTGTATGAGTGACGAACCGGTACGCCGGGCCGGGCGGGGCGGCCGGGAACGGGTGCTCGCCGCCGCGGTCAGCCTCTTCGCGCGACAGGGCATCGCCGCGACGACGATGGAGGACATCGCGGCCGAAGCCCCGGTGTCGAAGCGGACCCTCTACGCGCACTTCCCCACCAAGGAGGACCTCGTCCTGGCCCAACTGGACCAGCTCCTGAAGTCCGGGATGACCATGCTCGAAACGCTGAGGCGCACCGACCTCCCGCCCCGCGACCGGCTCCTGGCGATGTTCACGGTGTGGCCGTGGCCGGACGGGGTCGTCCGGGGCTGCCCGTTCATCGGCGCCGCGGTCGAACACCCCGACCCCGCCGGCCGGGTCCACCACTTCGCACGCGAGCAGAAGCACGTGATGCTCACCCTGGTGACGGGCCTCATGGACGAACTGGGCATCGCCGAACCGGACCTGCTGGCAGAACAGTTCGTCACCCTCGCCGACGGCGTCTCCAGCCGCGCGATGGTGCTCAACGACCCCGACTACGGCCGCCACGCCCGCGCGGCAGCCGAGACCCTCCTGGAACACGCACCACGCCGCGCCGCCGACTGAACACCGCAGGCCCGGCCGGAGGAGGTCAGGCGGCGCACCCCACCCACGGAGCACGGGCGCAGCCTTGTTGACGTACCTGTGCCCGGTCGGGGCGGTCCCCACGGCGGCACCATTGTGGGGATCGGCCGCTGACGGCCGGTCGGCCCGGCATCGGGTAGAGCAGCAAGTACTGCATCAGGGAACGGTCGTGGAACGAGACATCAGGTAACCCCGCCGGATTCAACAGGTGCGTATCGGCGCAGGTCCGGCTGCCTGGTCGGGGATTCTGTTTGTGGACACCGAGGCTGGTGGGAGGGGGCCGGTACGGAGACGGTGACCTGGTCACACCGGGGACCGTGACTGCTCAAGTCGGCGTGGGGCAGGTGGCGTGCGCGCGGTGTCATCCCCGACAGGCCGCCCGACTGCCGTACAGGTTTGCCGGTGTGTCCGTGGCCACGCGCGGCCGGGTCGGCCTCCCGACCGCGCGCTACTTTGCCCGGCGCGTCTGCAGTGCGGCCAGGCACGCAAGTCCGGGGTCCGGGGACCTTGAGACCGCCGCCCACCTCCGGACGACTAGGTACATGGCCACTCCGGCCCGCCCACGGTCTCCGCGCCCCGCCATTGTCCCGTCGGACGATGCCCGACGGGTTCAGATTCAGGCGAAGACAGTCCTGAGGGCCTGTCCGTCTGCGACGGTCCCGCCCGCGCGGCGCGGCGAGTGGTCCGGGCGCAGCGCTGGGCAGCGCTGTTCAGCACCACCCGTGGTCACCGCACGCGGCGGGCTCTGGGGGCGGCCCCGTATGCCGACTGCCCGGCCTTCGCCCGTGAGCTGAGAGCCGTTGGCGTCGGGCAGTCGCCCCGCGCTGCAGGTTCCCAGTTCCTGAGCCGTGGCCGACTGTCTGCCGGAGCTGGGCTGGAGCCGCATCGCCGACGGCACGGCTCCAGCCCTCAGCGCTCCCGGCGTGTTGGGCGGGGCAGCTCCCCCGTGCCGTGCCCCGCCAGGAGGGCGCCTCGCGCGGGGACCGGTCCGGGGGAGTCCCGGTCCCCGCGTTCCCGGCCGTCGCCGCATCCGTCGAGGCCGGAGACTTCCAGCGTGCCACCGCGGGCATGCCCTGCCCGCCCGTCCAGGAGACGTAATCTCCCGCGCCCATACGGTGGTTGGGTCACGTACCCGCGGTCCGCGGTTGAGGGTACGAGCGCGGTGCTTACGGCATATGCTTGGATTTCGCCGGAAGGTGGCATGCGAGAGTGTGCCGGCGGTGAGTCTCGCGGGGAGACACACATGCACATGGACATCCTGACACCCGCTGTCCGCAGCAGGTACGACGCCTACGTGGAGCATCTGCGTGCCTGCCGCGAGTGCCCGCACGGCGCAGGACGGCGGTGCCCGGTGGGCACGCAGCTGGTCCGCCGTTACCTGGAAGCGATCAGGAGACTGAGCGCTCCCTCCGCGCTGTCGCAGAGACAGGGGGCGGCAGAAAAATGAAGCGGGCGACGCGCTGCGGCGCGTGCTCCTCAGCGTGACGGGCAGGCCGATAGCGCAACTCCCTGCGCACATGCCGGACACGGCGGCACTCCGGCGGAGGAACGGCTCGGGCAAGGGCGGGCCGGTGCCGCTGCGCAAAAGCGTCCCAGGCGCACACTCGGGCGACTCTCCGGGGCGGTTCGCGGATCCCCGAGACCACCGGGTCACCCGTTCATCCCGGGCTGTTGCGGCCGGGCTCGGGTCTTCGAGCGGCGTGTACGAGCTGGCGTTGCAGTTCGGCGTTCAGTTCGGGAGGCAACTGTTGGGTGCGGGCGAAGTCGACCACATGTTCCGCGACGGTCCGCAGTTTGACGTTGGTGTGCTGGGAGATCCTCCGCAGCACCTCCCAGCCCTGCTCCGGCGTCAGCCGTCCCACGGCGATGACGACGCCGATCGCCTGGTCCACCACCGCGTGCGAGTGCACCGCCCACTGCAACTGCGCATTCTCGTCCCGAAGTTCTTCCACTTGCTGTGCTGTGTGCTCCTCCACCGCATCAGGAGCGGCAGACGTGGCGTCGGCTGTCACTGTCGTCCCCTTCCTCATCGACCTCGGCACCAGAAGCCCGTATGAACTGGGCGATCTCGATTTTACGAGATGACCTACACCTCGACCACAGCCGTGACCTGTAGTGACCGGGGTGGGAGAAGTTCTTGGATGGACCGGATGTCCGGTGCCGCGATGTCAAGCCACGGTCGGGGTGTCGGCCTGTACCGAGGGCAGGGAGAAGCCGGAGACGGCCCGGTCACCAGGGCGGCCGTCGTCAATCGTTGGATCATGACTGCCTATGGGGGGCACAGGGCGCCCCGCGCGAGGTCTGAGCCCGGGGGAGTCTCGGATTCCCTCGCGCACTCCGGCCGTCGCCGCACCTGTGCGGCAGCGGCCCGACGTGCACTGTCCCACCGGTCCGAGCCTGTAGTGCGTGCCAGAGGGGGCCGGCGCTTGTCCGGGAACGGTCTGGCGGTCTCGGCTCGAGCAAGGCTCCCGTGCGAACCCCGTTCGTGATCCCTGTTGCTGGGGCAGAGCGCTTTCCGGGCGTGCACGGTGGGGCAAACGGGTGAGGGGCCAGCCGGTTGGCCGCAGTGGTCGTTGAACGGTCATGAGCGTTTTCGGTGACTGTTCGCCTCCAAATCCAGGTGCCCGGCGTGCCGCGCAGCTCAGGCCGCTTGCACGGCATGTGGAGTACGGCAGCACAGATGCGCCGAAGTCCGTCCGGGGACGGAGGAGTTCAGGTCTCCCCCGCGCGGACGGACGGCAGAGACCATGGCTGCCGTTTCCGGCGCAGGCCGCTGGACGGTCGCGGCGAGAGCGGTGCTGATCGTCTCCGCCACCCTCACGATCATCGCCGCGACGGTGTCGACCGTCCTGCGCGCCGGCTCCTGAAACCACGGCCCGCAGCACAGGTGCGACGCGTCATTCCTGTTGGGGGTTCGCACCCGTGGCGCACGGTCCGGTGGCACTGCCGTCCCTACCCGTGGCGCTCCGGGGAGGGGTGGCGGGAGCTGGCCCGACGGCGTCCTCGGGAACGTGGGGACCGCCTTCGTGCGCGGCGTCGCCGGCTTCTTGCATCTCGGTGCACCAGCGGCAGTCGGTGACGCACGAGGACGGGCTGTCTTGCCAGTAGGCGCCGAGGAGTTCGGCTCGCACACCGGAGGTGTATTCGTCACGTTGGTGCGGGTGCCGGCTCATGCCCGCCACAACCCCGGCACGGGCGGCGGGGTTGCTCCCGTCACGCCAGATCAGTGACTTCGTGATCAACCCGGGACACCAGGGCCGTCCTGTGAGGGGCCTCCCGGCACGCTCGCGTTGCGAAGGAGGCCTGTGACTACGAGCGCTACGCCGGGCACCGCGTCCGGGGGGAGTGCCTGCGGCACGATCGGCGGGGGACCGGCGCCGTCAGCCATACTCCGAACCGGCAAACCGCTGACAGGGCCGGCGTAGGCCGCCGGGAACGGTGGCCTGCCCGTCCGGCGGAGTTCTTGCCGTGGACGCGGACCGGGTCCTCGCCCTGGCTCGGGCCACTGCCCGTCGAAGCCTTGCACGGCGTCGGGTCGAGGCAGGTGGCGGCTACCACCTCGGGGAAGGCGGACGCCGGCGGTGTGCCGCGCCGGGAGTGCAGGATGACCTGGCCGCCGTCGACGCAGAGGAGTGCCTGGGAGTCGTCCTGCTCCGGCTTCGCGGCTGACAGCCTGTGGCCGGGACACGAACTGCCTCCGGCCGTCAGGCCGGAGGCAGTTCGCCGTCGGGTGCGGGCTATTGCGGGGCGATGGCGTTGAGGATCGCCGATGCGACGTGGTCGGCGGCGTTGCGGTGGCCGCGGGCGTTGGGGTGGACGAGGGACGGCCGGTCGTCGTGGTCGAAGATGCCCTCGACCCACTTGCCGGTATCACAGACGCTGTGGTTCTGGGACGAGTCGTAGAGGTCGACGAACGTGGTGGAGCTGTGGCCGTCGGCCGACTTCTCGATGGTCTTGTTGAGGGGTTCCAGGACGTCCTCGCGCAGCCAGTCCAGGTCGCCCTGGGTGATCGAGAGGAACTGGTGCTGGTCGTTGTACCGGCACTTCGACGCATCCCTGGGGATGATCGTGGGGTAGCCGACGGTCAGGATCTTGGCGTGAGGGCCCTTCTCGTGGAGCTTGGCGAGCATCTGGTCGTAGTCGCGGCTCACCTGGTTCAGCTTGCCGGGGATGCTCGCGGCCAGGTCGTCCTTGCACGGCGTGCCCACGCCGCCGCTGCCACCGCCCAGCTCCAGGCACTTGAAGAGGATGTCGCCGAAGCCGAGGGTGTTGCCGCCCACTCCGACGGTGATCACGTCGGTGCCGGGCTTGACCGCCTCGGACTGCGGCGGCACGGGAGGGAAGGGGTAGTCCGGGTCCTCGGGGAAGCCCGGCACGCTGTGGCCGATCGGCTGCTGGGCCCTGAACGTGACGTCCTGGATCGTGGCGGCGCCGCAGCTGACGTTGGTCAACTCGATCAGCGAGCCGAAGTCCCGGTCGATGACCTGCGGGTAGGACCGGTCGGTACGCTCGCAGCCGTCACGGGGGTATTCGAAGACGTCACCGGCGGCCGGGATGACCCCGGCGGTGTAGGAGTCACCCAGAGCGACCCACTCGTAGGACGCCGCCGCGGCGGGCTGCGCGCCGGCGAGCTGTACGGGGGCGAGGGCGCCCGCGGCGAGAGCGACGGTCGAACCCAGCAGTGCCAGGTGCTTGCGGAAACGAGCCACGAATCCTCCAGGTCTGACGGCGTTGGTGCCGCTACGACCATATGGAGGGCGTCACTCCATGTGCTAGATCCAATACGGACAGTCATTGAAGGATGATGAGATGCCCATCGTTTGCGAGTCGGTTCAGCGTGTCGACCGGATGCGTCTGACGCCCGACCGTCCCGGCACGGCAATTGTTCGGCGCACGGAGGAACGGGGCCGGCTCGCACGGTCGCGGCTCGGCCCGCAGCGCCCGGCGGATGTCCTGTTATCGATCAGGGCGGAGATCGACCCGCACCCCAGCACGACGGAGACACCGCGGCCCGGTTCCCGATCGTTCCGCAGGACGAAAACGAAAAGCGCACCGCGAAGTTCCGCGCCTCTCGCCCACACCCGCCGGGCAGAGCCTGGCGCAGTCGTCCCCGCATCGGCGGCCTGACAGTGTGCTTGCGCCGTGTGTGCGAACGCGGGTGTGGCGGTGGGCTGGTCCCGCGTGTCCCCGGAGTGGCCATGGTCGTTGCCCGGTCATGAAGAAGATCATGAGTGTCGCCGCCATCACGCTGGCCGCTGCAGGGATGGCTTCGCCGGCCGTCGCGGACAACGACAGCAACTTCGGGCCCGGCGCGAACGCCGCCGGCAGCGGGAACTTCACTGCTGCGGACGTGTGTATGCAGGAGCTGGCGGTGGTTCCCGCGCTGGCCGACTGGACGGGGGAGCACCGCAACAACTGCTCGAACGGCAACGTCATCGACCACGCCCGCTGACTCTGCCCGGACACAGGCCGTGGGTCGGACCTGACGGCTCGGCCGGCTGCTGTGGCGTCAGCGTTGTGGGGGAACACCCGGGCGGGGCGGCGATGGGGCGTCGGTGGCGTCCTGGACGGTGGGGAACTGTCGGAGGACGGCGTCGGTGCCGGTCATGTCGAGCAGGCGGGCCACGTTCGGGGGTGTCGCGGCCAGGCGCAGGTCGGTGCTGCGATGGAGCTGCAGCAGCAGGTTGAGGAATTCCGAGTCGGTGAAGACGACGTGTTCGAGGTCCAGGACCAGGACGGGCATGGCCGCGGCGGCTTCGAGGAGTCTGGTGCGGTGGGGGGAAAGGGTGTTCAGGTCGAGCTCACCGTGGATGGTGATCACCCATGCACCGCCGCGGGCGTAGCGGTCGCCCATCACGTCGAACACCGTGGCGGGCAGCGCGGATCGGCGGGGGTCGGGAGAGGACGGCGCACTCACCGGGACAGTATGCCGGGGTGCGCCGCGGGAGACGACCCTGCGTCGGCCGTATGTGCCGGTGTGCCCGGTCGGGGATCTGGGACCGCCGCCCGGTGGGGCGGCCAGGTGTCGGCCACTCCGGCCGGTCCACGCTCTCCGCGTCGTGCCGTCGTGCCGTCGGACGGTGCGCGGCGGGTGGAGATTCAGGTGAGGACGGTCCTGAGGGCCTGCCCGTCTGTGACGGTCCCGTCCGCGCGGCGCAGTGAGTGCCACGGAGGGCGGCGGGCACGGTGTGGATCCTGCCCTCCCCGCTGTCGCTCGGGGGAGCGCTGCGTGGGATTGCCCGGCGCCTCGCCGGGCATGTGATGTGTGAACGGCCCGCACCGCAGACTGTCGGTCCCTGCGTCGTGGTCGACTGTCTGCCGGAGCTGGGCTGGAGCCGCATCGCCGACGGCACGGCTCCAGCCGTCAGCCCTCCTGGCGTGTTGGGCGGGGCAGCTCCCGCGTGCCGTGCCCCGCCAGGAGGGCGCCTCGCGCGGGGACCGGTCAGGGGGAGTCCCGGTCCCCGCGTTCCCGGCCATCGCCGCGTCCGTCGAGGCCGGAGACTTCCAGCGTGCCACCGCGGGCATGCCCTGCCCGCCCGTCCAGGAGACGTAATCTCCTGAGGGAGTAGCTCACTAACGGCCCGGGTGGCCGGTCCCGGTCAGGAGGTCTGAAGGGCTCTGGCCGTCATGGTTCCGGAGCCGACCGGCCCGATCCTCAGTACTGTTCCCGTGAGGTCCGTTATCTGCTGCACCACGGCGTCTGTTGCGCCTCCGGGGGCCTTGGCCTCGATCTGGTAGGTCTCGGGGGCGGCGTCCGCGATCTCCACCTCCACCATGGCCCGGGAGTTCGGTGGCAGGGTCACCGCTGTGACGTGGCTCGTGCTGTCGTGGTGTACGGATACCGAGACCGGCCCCCGCACGGACGGTACCGTTCCCACGACGTCGGTCAGCGCGCCGGTCCTCGGCCGTATCAGGAACTCCGCCGCCCCTGGCTCGCTGACCTGGACGCCGAGCACATACCGGGCGATCGCGTTGGCCGGAGCGGAAGCCCATGCGTGGGAGAAGCTCATGTTGGACTTCAGTGAGGGATCCCATGCCTCGGTGACGATCGTGGCCTTCAGCTGATCCAGCATGTGCAGCCAGGAAGCCGTGGCCGTCGAGGTCATCAGCCCGATCGCCGCGTCGGAGCGGCCGAGCCGGAAGAGAGCTTGGAGCAGGAACTGCGATCCGTAGACACTGGCTTTCATCCCTCCTGAGGCCAGTGTGTCGCCGAGACGCTGGCGCAGGTCGTCGGGGAGGGAGTCGGCGACACCGAACGCGACGGGGAAGGCGGTGGCATGCTGGGCGCTGTGGGTGGTCCCGACGCCGTCGAGGAACTGGCCGGCGGCGGTGTCGAGCAAGGCGGTGGTCATGCCCGCAGCCAGGGCGTCGGCCCTCTCCCGCAGCAGTTCGGCGTCGTCCGTTCTCTTCAGTGCGGTCGCGCAGTTGGCCAGTGCTTCGAAGGCCGCGTACTGGAAGGCGTTGACGACGGTGTTGACGTCGGTGAACACGTAGCCGTCGCGGCATGTCGCCGGCCAGTCGACCATGTCGGTGGGGGCCGCGCCGGAGCCGGGTCCCTTGTGCACCAGACCGTCGGCGCCCAGGTAGGCGGTGAGGTTCTTCGCGGCGAGGAGGTCGTAGTCCTTGGCGAGTTGCCGGTCGTCCCCGGTGGCGAGATAGTCCTCCCACGCGGAGATCGCTGGCGACAGGCGGTATTCGGTGGGCCAGGTGCCCTTGCGCACCAGGTAGTCGTTGGACCAGCGGGCCAGTGCGTAGGAGCGCTGCACCGCGTACTCGGACAACTGGTTGATCAGCGCGTCCCCTTCGTAGGGAGCCCGCTCGCGGGTGGGGGTGTCGACGTAGATGTCGCCACGTGTCGCCTCGATGGAGTACCGGCACAGCTCCCAGACGCGGTCGAGGTCGGGGTCGGAACTGCTGAAGGAGGCGTCCGCGTCGTCCCAGTCGACCTTCCAGGCGCGTCCGGTCACAACGGCCTGCGACAGGTCGAGGGTTGTGCGCAGTTCGGCCCAGCGGAAACCGCGGTAGCCCCAGTGCTCGAAGCGCTGGGCACCCTCTCGCAGGGTCCACACCTCGCGGTAGGTGTTGCGGGCGCGCAGTGTGTGCCTGACGGTGCCGTCGGAATTCAGCTCTTCGCCCAGACGTACTTCGATCGTGGCTCCTGAGACGCCGGTCACCTGGAGTGCCAGGCCGCCGACGATCTCCCTGCCGAGGTCCACGAGCCAGCGGCCTGCGGCCACTTCAGTGACGGAGGCCGGCGTCACGTCGTGCGGACGGACGGGTTCGATCAGCGCGGGGACCAGACCATCGACCGACCCGCGGGATGCGGGAGTTTCCCAGTCGCCCTCGTCGAATCCCGGCTCGGTCCAGCCGACCGGCTCGTGCCGCAGGTCCCAGTATTCCTGCGGAGCCGTGTAGTTGCCGGTGCCCGCGCTGCCCTTCGCGGGCAGCAGGCCGTCCTGCCGGCGGGCTCTCCAGTCACCGCCCGACCCGAAGGTGTCCCGGGAGCCGTCGGCGTAGGTGATCTCCAGCTGGGCGAGGAACTTCTGTGTCGAGGTGGTGTAGCAGAGCGCGGCCAGAGCGTTGGCCTCGCCGGAGACGACGGTGTCCGTGATGTCGAAGACCTGGTAGGCGACTCCGGCGCCCGAGCGCACCGAGGCATAGGCCACCACGCTGCCGTTGCTCCACACCTTCGCCACGTACTGCCGGGTCGGGGACGGGGAAGTGGCCGCGAGGTAGAGAACGGCGGCGGCTATGTCCTTCTCGCCCGGGCTGTACTCGTTGCGCAGCAGCGCCCAGGTGTCGTCCTGGCCTGAGGACGAATAGAGGGAGGAGGCTCCGGCGGGGAAGGTGAGCGCCCCGTTCGTGACCGTTCCCCCGGCGAAGATGCCCGCGTCGGTGCTGAAGTCGTCATCGAACAGGACGGTGCCGTCCGCGCCGACGAAGGAGACCCGGTCGTAGAGCTGGGATTCGGTGGAGCCGTTGCGCAGACCGACGTTTCCGCTCGTGTAACGGGTGTCGCTGGTGGTGTCGACGACGGTCCCGTTCACCGTGGTGGTGAAGGTTGAGCCGGTCATGGCGACGGACAGGTCCACCCATTCCCCCGGGGTGACGGCGAACGGCAGCTGCACCTCGGCGAGCACGGTGTACGTCCCGTCCACACAGACGTGCTTGCGGAGGACGCCCGTGCTGCCGGCCCGCAACTGCCACATGTAGTTGTCGTAGACGCTCGCGGCACGGAACCACAGGCCGGCAGCCGTGGACGTGATCTTGAGGCGGGCGGTGAACGTACCGTCCGTGATGGTCTTTCCTGCGGGAGCCCAGATCGGCTCCGCCACCCATTCGTCCTCGATCGATGTCGCCAGCAGTGCGGGCGTCGACCACGCGGAGCGCGTCCTCGTCCAGCTGCGCACCCGCCACCAGTACGCGGTCCGGGCCTCCAGCGACGGCCCGGCATACGACACGGCGACGGAATCGGCGGCCGTCACCTTGCCCGAGTCCCACACCAAGTGCCCGTCGGCGAACCCGTCCGGTGCGGAGGCCAGTTGGAGCTGATACGCCTGCTGCACCGTCCCGGTGCCCAGGTCCGGCACCTGCCAGCTGAAGCGGAGGTCTCCTGCCGTGTCGGCTCCGAGCCCCTGCGGCAGGAGATCGGCCAACATGCCGGTGGGTGCGGTCGACCGTGCGCTCGCGGCAGCGCTCCCGGGGGCGGCCGAGGCCGGACCCGGCCGGGTCAGGATGACGGAAGCCGCGACGGCGCCGCCCAGTTGCAGAAGTCTTCGTCGTGGCAGGTCTCGGGACATGACAGCGTTCCCCGATCTGTGAAAGGTTTCAATCAAGTTGCCGGGAGATTAGAGCTCGGGGCTCCAACAGGTCAATATGCGTGCAGGTATTTAGTAAAGTCGGAAATTGAATCGTTCAATTTCTGGCCGCTGGGCACGACGGTTATCGGTACGCAGGAGCGACTGGGCGCTGCCGTGCGAGACGCACCGGCCGCCAGGGTGGGGTGGAGGAGCAGACCCCTTGGAGGGGGCAGAGGATTCCTGACCGGGGCTAGGCCCTGTCGTCACATTCCCGTCTGCCGGGCGACGCCTGGCACGCTCCCCCGGCCTCCGGCCGGGGGGACCCCCAGAGCACGCACCAGACGCCGCCCGGCCCGCCCTGCGGGCGGACGTCGGGAATGTGACGACAGGACCTAGGCCGGTGGCGTCGGCGGACGTTCGGGGGAGACTGGTCGTCGACGGACGCGGCACGCACATTCCTGGTTCAGGGAATCCGCCGCGCCGATGAGAGCACCGGACTGCGCAAGCGGGGCGTGACAGCCGCGGAGTGACATGACCGCCTAGGCGCACACCAATGGTGACGAACTGTCAGTTATGGACTGTCAATGACGAACTGTCAGTGGTGAACCACCAGTGGCGAATCTCCGGTCGAGGAACTGGCGGCCGACGTCCTCTCGGCGGATCTGGTCGAAGCGGCTGGTTGAGCGAGCTGATCCGGCCGTCGTGACGCTCATGTGACGCTCTGGGTGCCCTCATGCCCCTCGGTGACCTGAGAAAGCTGCTCTCACCTGGTCTTTTGCACATCTTGCTCAGGCTGATGTCTTTTCGATGACGGCGAACGTGGAGTGCGTGGCTGTTCTTGAGCCTACGGAAAAGGGCCTCTGAACTGCCGCTTTGCATTCCAGGTGATCGGGTCGACCTATTTTCGCCAGCGGAAGGAGTCGGCTGTGGATCTCGCGGGCGACGTAGCGATGAGGAATGCAGAATCTCGACGCTCAAATGACGCTGAGTACAGGAAGCCTCAACCTCGCGGAACTCTCCGGCCCCGGGCTGCGCGGTGTGGAGCCGTCGATAGGGGGCAAGGGCTCCGGTTCGGGGATCCGACTGCGCTTTGCCAGCGGCGGTCCGTGCCGCTACCTCGTCGCGCGCACCTTGGAACCGAGCACGTGGCCCGCCAGAGCCACAAAGGACTGCGCGGTCGTCAAAACTCTGAGTGGCTGACATCGCCTCACCTCGCCACGCAGATACCAGTCAGGTATCATTGCCGTATGGCGATGACACTTCGACTGCCCGACGACCTTGACGCGAAGCTCACCGAGCGGGCTCGTCGGGAGGGCCGCAGTAAGCAGGAACTCGCCATCGAGGCCATCCGCGACGCCCAGGACCGGGCCGAGCTGAAGGTCGATGACGTTCTGGTCGAGCTCATGGACAGCGATGCGGAGATCCTGGACTACCTGAAGTGACCGACGTGCGCTACATCCAGCTCGACGAAATCCTGGCCATCGCCCGTACGGTCAACGGTACGGAGCGCAGCGTGCGTGACATGGGGCTTCTGGTGTCAGCGATCGAACGGCCCCAGGCGAACGTGTTCGGAACCGGGTTTTATCCCACGCTGCACGAGAAGGCTGCAGCACTGCTGCACTCCGTCGCCCGCAACCACGCACTGATCGACGGCAACAAGCGCACCGCTTGGCTCGCCATGCGCGTCTTCCTGCGGTTCAACGGCGTCAGTGCCAGCACCGCCCCACCGCCCGTCTCCATTGCCGGCCCATTCGTCGAGGACGTTGCGCAGGACGACATCGATGTACCGGTCATCGCGAAGCGCTTGGCGGCCTGGTTACCCGTTTCCTGACGTTCGACGACGTGAGTGAAGGCAGGGCACGCGCGTGTCCTGCCCTCGTGCGTGGTCCTGCCCTGCTCGGGTCAAGCATCCGCAGCCGATTGCAGACGTCTGGCCAGTTGCCGTGGTTCTTCGGCAGGAACACCCATCGGGTACCGGCCTGGAGTCGAAGGCGACCGCGCCGGTCAAGCCGTTGGCAGGTCCCGCCGGTGGCCATCTCGCTTCGGCGTTCGGTTCGGGGGCAACGGCTCGGTCCACGCCCACTGCGCGTCAGCCAACGGCATGACCGGACCGACGGTCGACTGATCTGAACGAAATGGTCCAATACTTCAGCCGCCTCGCCCCCACCAGGTCGGGCAGCGAAATCCTGCTGGAGTGCCAGGTCACCGAAGGAAAGTCAGTGTTCGACGTCGAGAGTGCGGAGAAGCAGACACGGAAAGGGCGGCCCAGAACGGACTGAGGTCCGATTCGGGTGCGCCGTACGCTGCCGCCCGCTCTGATTGGATGGATTCTGCTCCTGATGTGATGGGGCTCGGTACAGTCGGCGGAGCCTTTTCGGCTGCCTTCTGAAAGGCCGCCGAAAAGGCTCATTACATCCGTCGGTTCAGCGCTTCTGACTCGGAGAAGTGGCGGGATGGTGAGCAGTGCCGTACACGTACTGGTTCACCATCTGCCTGGTCCGTGGGTCTGCGGACTGCTGGAACTGTGCATTGTCCGCCACCCGCCTCGTGGCCGCTTCACTGGCCTTGTACGCGGCTTCGAGCAGCGCGTCGTGCTTCGCGTCACTTGCGCGGAACTGAGCCGCCAGGGCGTCGTCCGCAGAGTTCCCACTCATGTTTCCGTCCTCCACTGTTCACGATCTTATGCTTTCGAATGTAGCTACGCCGGAGGCCAGTGAAGGGTTCAATCAGAATCCTGTTTGGAATTTTTGAACCGCCGGCACGCTCATGACGTAATGGAGGTCGCGTAGTTCGGCCGACGCGGGACACGGTTCCTCGACGTCTCTCCGGTCGACCGCCTTGTCGGCGGTGAAAGGCTTTCCACCAAGCAGGTTCTACTTCGTGATCCAGCCGTGTTTCTCCATGTGTCATGAGCCACGGATCTACGACCGGGCCGCGGTCAGGCTGCCCACTATCGACGGCGCGGATCCCATCCATCGCCGCTGAGCGTCGGCCTGCCGCAAGCTGGCGGATCCTGGCACCCCGTGGAGATCGCCGTACCTCCTCGCCCACACCCCGACGGACCTCGACTTCACCGAGCCGAAAAGACTCAAAGGGCCCTGTGGGCAGGGTAAATGGAGAATCGCGGCTGGCGTACTAGAGTTCGGTGTCCCGGCGCAGCGCACTCCGTAGGAGCCTCGCCCCGCGGCAGTCGGAGCTTGCCGCTCGGACTCGTGTCAGACCCTGACCGCCGTGCTGCGGGCCGAGGAACATGCGAGGAGGAGACCGGTTGGGCAGCGAGCTGCGGTTCAGTGTGCTGGGTCCTGTCAGAGGCTGGCGCGGAGCCGAGGAGGCTGAACTCGGCACGCCTCAGCAGCGGGCGGTCCTCGCCGCACTCCTCCTCGCCGAAGGCGCGCAGGTCGGTACGGCCGAACTAGCCGAGGCGGTATGGGGAGCCGGGCCACCCGCTTCGTCGGCCGGCGTTCTGCGAACGTACATCCACCGGCTGCGCAAGGCCGTCGAACCCGAGGACGCCACCACCGGGTCCGTGATCCGCTCCGTCGGCGACGGCTACCAACTGCCCACCTCGGCGGCCCGGACGGACCTCAGCACCTTCCGTGCTCTGCTCGCCGGCGCCGAACGGGCGCGGCAGGCGGGTGATCCGGCGAGCGTGGCACAGCAGTTGCACGACGCGCTCCGGCTGTGGCGGGGGACCGCGCTGGCCGGGATCCGCGGCGAGTACGCGCAGAACCAGCGACAGCGGCTCGACGAACTGCGGCTGTCCGCGCAGGCGCGGCGCATCACGGCCGAACTGGACCTCGGTTCCTGCACCGAGGCCGTGGCCGACCTCACCGAACTGGTCGCCGAGCACCCTCTGGACGAGCGGTTCAGGGAACTGCTGATGCACGCCCTGTACCGCTCGGGCCGGCAGGCTGCCGCACTCGACAGCTACCGCGAGGCACGACTACTGCTGGCCGAGGAACTGGGGGTCGACCCAGGCCCGGCGCTTCAGACCATGTACCAGCGGGTCCTGCGGGCCGACCCCGGCCTGCTCACCGCGCACCAGCGGTCCGCGCCCGCCGCCTGCGCGCCACCCTCGGTCGTCCCCGCCCAACTGCCGTCTCCGTTACCGGTGTTCGTGGGACGTGAGACCCAACTGGAGATGGTTCGGGAGCTGTCCGCCGGAGGCACGGCGGTCGTCGGCGCCGTCGCCGGCATGGCGGGTGTCGGCAAGACCGCCTTCGCGGTGCACTGGGCGCGGCAGGTGGCTCACCGCTTCCCCGACGGGCAGCTCCATCTGAACCTGCGCGGCTTCGAACCCGTCACCCTGCCCGTCAGCCACGAGGACGCGCTGCGCACCCTGCTGGAATCCCTGGGCGCCGACCCGCGGGCGCTGCCCCAGGGCACCGACGCGCTCGCGGCCAGATACCGCACCCTCCTCACCGGTAAGCGCGTGCTCGTGCTGCTCGACAACGCCCGTGACGCCGCGCAGGTCCGACCCCTGCTGCCCGGGGAGCCCGGCTGCCTGGTCATCGTCACCAGCCGCGACCAGCTCTCCGGTCTGGTCGCCGTCGACGGCGCCGTCCCCATCCACCTCGACGTGCTCTCCGTACCGGAGGCCCGTGCGCTGCTGGCCCGACGCCTGGGTCCGGCCCGCGTGGCGGCCGAACCGGAAGCGGTCGACGCCATCATCGACCTGTGCGCCCGTCTGCCGCTGGCGCTCGCGGTCGCCGCCGCCCGCGCGGCCATCCGGTCGGCCTTCCCGCTGAGCGCGCTGGCCGATGAACTGCGCTCCAGCACACGCCGGTTGGAGGCCTTCGAGAACGGCGACGCCCTGGCCGACGTCCGAACGGTGTTCTCCTGGTCGTACCACGCGCTCACACCTGACGCGGCCCGCCTCTTCCGGCTGCTCGCCCTGCACCCCGGACCCGACGCCACCCTGTCCGCCGCCGCCGGACTCGCCGGACTCAGCCTTCCGCGCACTCGCCGGCCGCTCGCCGAACTTCTCCGGGCCCATCTGCTGACCGAGACCGCGCCAGGCCGTTACGCCTCCCACGACCTGCTCCGCGCCTACGCCACCGAACTGGCCGAGGAGCGGGAACCGGCCACTGAGCTGCACGCGGCCCGTCGGCGCATGTTCGACCACTATCTGCACACCGCGCACCGGGCCGTCGCGCTGCTCAACCCGGCCCGGCGGCTCATCGAACTGGAGCCGGCGGCCGAGGGCGTACCCGTTGAGGAGTTCGGTGCCGACACGGACGGCGCCAAGGTCTGGATCGGCGCCGAGTTCCTGGTGCTGACCCGGGCCGTCGAGGCCGCCACCGCCCACCACTTCGATCACCACACCTGGCAACTCGCCTGGTGCATGGCCAACCACGTGCATGAACGGGGACGTTGGCACGACCTGCGGGCCCTGCGCCTTGCCGCACTCGACGCCGCACGCCGACTGGGTGACCGGGCCGCCGAAGCCGACGCACACCATGGCCTGGGTGTCGCCCTCGCCGGACTCGGACAGCTCCAGGAAGCACGGAACCACATCGAACAGTCCATCGAACTGTTCGATGTGGCGGACGGCGGAAGAGACCGCCCGGAGTGCTACGTGACCCTCGCCTGGGTGGCCGATCAGCAGGAGGACGTGAAAGCGGCCCTGGACGCCTCGCGGCAGGCCCTACTGCTCTACCAGGCCCAGGAACGCCGTGACCCGGGTGACGAGCGAGCCAGGACCGGCGTGGCCGCCGCTCTCAACGCGGTCGGCTGGAGCCTGTCCCGCCTGGGCCGCCACCGTGAGGCGCTCGACCGGTGCCGGGAGTCGCTGGACAGGTGGCTCGGCCTCGGGGAGAACATCCACGCGGCGCACACCTGGAACAGCGTCGGCCACGCCCACCACCGACTCGGCGAGTACGACGCGGCCGTCGCCGCCTACCACAATGCGCTGGAGCTGTACCGCGGCCACCGAGATCTTCCGTGGTTCATCGCGGGCAGCCTCAATCGCCTGGCCGACACCCACGTGAGCGCGGGTCGCTCAAGCGACGCGCGGCGTGCCTGGACCGAGGCGCTGGAGATCTTCGAAGAACTCGACCACCCCGACGCCGAGTCCGTCCGCACCGCACTGCGCCGCCTCGGCGAACCGGGCCCGGGGGAGGGGAAGCCTGCCTGACGACGCTCCCGCCGCCCGGGTACCGGGGGCGGTGAGTGAACCGCGGAAGGTGACCCAGCCGTAGGTGGTTGCCATGAGGAACACCCGGAGGCGAGCCGCCCTCCCGTCACCCCTGGCGTCGAGCGACCCCGATGACGTCCGCCGCCCACCCGCTGACCGGTACCCCCCGTCCCGGCCGCGGGAAAGCACGCCACCCATGCCCCCGGGCGGCCGACGAGTCCCGCCGCCGGGGAAGGCGCTCCGGCTTCCGCAGGTCGACGTGGTACGCGGCTTCGCTCTGCTGGGTATCTGCATGGTCAACGCCCCGGTGCTCGCGGGAGCCTGGAGCCTGACGGCGGGCCCGGCCGCGGCGCCGTGGGACCGGACAGCCGTCTGGCTGGTCACGGCCCTGTTCACGACCAAGTTCTATCTGCTCTTCGCGTTCCTGTTCGGCTACAGCTTCGTCCTTCAGGAGGAGGCGGCGGCCCGCGACGGCGTGCCCTTCGCCCGTCGCCATGCCCGCCGCCTGCTGGGCCTGTTCCTGCTGGGCCTCGTCCACGCCGTCCTGCTCTACCCCGGCGACATCCTCATGACGTACGCCGTTCTCGGCGCGCTCCTCTACGCGCTGCGGAGGCTGGACCCACGAGCCCTGCTGTGGACGGCTGGCGCCCTGGTCGCCTTCCTGTTCGGGGTGTTCGTCGTCGTCGGCGTCCTGGTGCTGAACCTCGACGACGCCGGGCAGGTCTTCGACCCGGCGCTCCAAGCGCGGCAGACCGCGGCCTACCGGGGCAGCATCGGCTCGGTCGTGCACGCCAACCTCGCCGCCTGTCGGCAGGCGTTCACCGGCGCGCTCCTCTACGGCCCGCACCTCCTCGCCGCCATGCTGACCGGCCTCGCCGCGGGCCGCAGCGGATCGCTGGACCCCGCGCGCCGCACGGTGGGCTCCCCCGTCCGGCGGCGCCTGCTCATGGCGGGCCTCGTGTTCGGCCTGCCGGGCGGCGTCCTGACGGCGATGTGCGGCAGCGGCTCCTTCGACGGCCGCTACTACTACCTCGGTCAGGCGGTGGACATCCTCACCGCGCCCGTGCTCAGCGCTGCCTACGCGACCGCACTGCTGTCACTGCTGCACGGCAGGTACGGCCCTGCGATCGCCGCGGCGATCGCACCGGCTGGCCGTACGACCCTGTCGCACTACCTCCTGCAGTCCGCCGTGCTGGCCTTCGTCTTCACCGGCTACGGCCTCGCCCGCTACGGCACCGTCGGCCCGGCCGCCCTGGCCTGCGGCTGCATGCTCCTGTGGATCACTCAACTCGCGCTCAGCGCACATCCGTCGGTACGTGGGCGATACGGTCCCGCGGAGGCCCTGTTGCGCCGTATCACCGGTGGCCGTCCGGCGACGCGGCGGGCGGCTCCTCGTGGTACTGACGGGTGAGGGACTTCCGAAGGGCCGAAAGGCCGTAGTGCACACGGGACTTCATGGTGCCCTTCGGGATGCCCAGAACCTGGGCGGCCTCCTCCAGGCTGCGGTCACGGTAGTACACCTCGAACAGGGCCCGCTGGTGGGCCGGGGACAGCGTGGCGAGCGCCGCACGCACCACCATGGCCGTCAGCACGCCCTCCTCGATGCCACCCACGCTCGCGTCGTACTCCCGCCACCCCTCGCTGTCGACCTCCCGGGGGCGTGTCCTCGCGCCGCGGTAGTTGTCCACGACGAGGTTGCGCGCGACCCGGAACATCCAGGGCCGCAGGTCGCCGTCCCCGCAGCTGCCGTGGGCGCGCCAGCAGCGCAGCAGCGTCTCCTGGACGATGTCCTCGGCCCGGACGGGATCGCCCCGCAGCAGGCGGCTCACGTAGGCGTGCAGGGCGAGGACCTGGGTGCGGTGGTCGGCCCGGCTCTCCTCGGCGTCCGGCTGACCCGATCCGCCGGACCCCATGAACGTCCAACTCATGATCACTCCTTGGGTGTCCGGACCGGGCCGAGCTTTGGCGCACGACGGCGCTCCCCGTCGGGCCACGCCCGTGTGGTGGTCGGCGGAGGTGGAGGGGGGAGAGGTAGGCAGAGGGGAGGGGGAGGCGGTCAGCGGATGAGCTCGGCCGCTCGCTCGCGTACGTCCGTGAGGTCCAGATAGGTGGCGGCCCCAGGGCATTCGGTGGACGTCCAGTCCCGGTGGCCGCCGAGGGCGGGACCCTCGGTGGACTTGCCGCTGGTGGGACTGACGTAGGTGACACCGGCCAGCGGGTCCAGCTCGTGCCGAGCGGCGAGGGACGCGGTCAGCCGCACGAGGGAGTCCCGCATCCGGGCCGACGGCTTCTCCTTCTCGAAGTCACCGAGCAGGGCGATGCCGATGTTCCCGGGGTTGAAGCCGAAGGTGTGGAACGCGGTGACGACCTTGTCGTCGGCGTTGTGCGCGGGTACACCGTCCGTGCCGCTGAACCGGCCCTCATAGATCATTCCCTGACGGTCAATCAGAAAGTTGTAGCCGATGTCCCCCCAGTCGTTGGAGACGGCGTGCTGCTCGTAGATCGCGCGTACGGTGGCGGCGGGATCGGGGTCGTCCACGGGGGTGGCGGTGTGGTGGACGGTGATGGCCTGCACAGGGGTGAAGCGGGTGGGCGAGGACTGCTTCCCGTCCGCGGCCAGGCGCTTCGCCTCGTCGGCACCCCAGTCCGCGCGGAGCAGCAGCCCGGGCGGCGGGAAGGCGACGCCGGACCCGGACGGTGCGGCTGACTTCGACGGGGTACCCGGCGTCGTGGTGCGCCCCTTCCGTCCGAGCCGCCCGGCGTCGATAGCGATCGCCTCGACGACCTTCACCCCGGCGTCGACGTCGAGCTGATAGCCGTAACTGCCCCGCGCCGGTACGAGAGCCCGGTGCGGCGGCGCCGTCGACCTGGTGCGCAGGATGTCGGGGTCCTTGCCGCACGGGCAACCGGCGGTGACGTCCTGCCAGTCGCCCGGCCTGCCGCTCCGGTCGATCAGCCGCAGCCGTACCCCGTGCGGGGACCCGGTCCAGGTGACACCGACCGCGGTGATCGGGAAGGAAGTCCGCTTCACCCCACGCCCCGGGGAGGCCGCCTGCGACACCCGGACCCGCGGCAGCGCGCCGCCCACCGGACCTCGGTGGTCCGAGGCCGTCCCGCCCGAGCCTGTCCCGCACGCTCCGAGCAGTGGCAGCCCGGCGGTGGCGGCCCCGAGGACCGCGAGGAAGCGCCGGCGGGACGCGGGAAGCCCGCGCTCCGCCGGGGTCCGGTGTCGGGGATACGTGTTGGTCACCATGTGCTCCGTCGGGATCGGCTGCCTTGTACCGACACCTACGGCGCACCGCGGAAAGTGAGTTCACTCCGTTTCGGCGAGCCAGGAGGGGACCGCGGCACCGATGACTCCCACGGGCGTCCGCGAGGGACTGCCGGGTGACACAACCGGCCTTCCGCAGTGGGTGGTTGACGAGTGATCCATGTCACCGGCGTCCGTTGAACCCCGGGGCTGAACTGCTCGATGTGTCTATCAAACCAGCGGGGAAACATGGGAGACAGTGAATGGCGATCCTGCGGCCACGTGCCACAAAAGCCACAAGTCATGAAGCGGTCATCAGGGCTCTGTACGCCGAGCACGGGAAGGCGTTGCTGGCGTACGCGACGCGCCTGACGGGGGACAGGCTGATCGCGGAGGACGTGGTCCAGGAGACGTTGATACGTGCGTGGCGTCATCCCGAGATCGTCAACGACCCGCAGGGGTCCCTGCGGGGCTGGCTGATCACGGTGACGCGCAACCTGGTGGCGGACCGCTATCGCGCGAAGGCGGCTCGTCCGACGGAGGTGGGCGAGAGCGAGGCGACGGTGCCGGTGCAGCAGGACCACGCCGAGAACGTCGTCGAGTCGGTCGTCCTGATGGAGGCGCTGGCCCAACTGAAGCCCGATCAGCGGAACGTGCTGATGGAGGTCTACTACCACGGGCGCAGTGCTGCGGAAGCGGCGGTGCGGTTGGGTATTCCGGAGGGTACGGTCAAGTCCCGTGCTCATCATGCGTTGAAGGCGTTGCGCAAGGTGTATGCGGGCAGGCCGGGCAGTGATGTTCAGTTGCGGAAGGTGGCAGTGTGACGACGCGGGAGCACTCCCATGACGGGCTTCTCGGCGCGCATGTGCTGGGCCTTCTCGATGCCGGTGAGCGGTCCGGGCTTGAGGAACAGATCGAGGCGTGCGAGGTATGCCGAGTGGAGCTGGCTGATCTGAAGGCGCTGGAGGCCGAACTCGGTGAGGTGCCACCTGAGTTCTTCCTGGAGGGTCCGCCGGAGGACGGTGATCTGCTGCTTCGGCGGACGTTGCGTCAGGCGCGTGCGGAGGAGGCCGTCGACCGGCGGCGCCGGGGCGTGCTGGTGGGTCTCGCCGCAGCGGTCCTCGCGGGGCTGCTCCTCGGCACCGGGTATGTCACCGGGCAGGCGCACACCTCACCCGACACACTCGCGTCCCGGTCCGCAGAAGGGGACGGGGGCGGAGCCTGGACGGGGTCGGCGACGGACTCGGCGACGCGGGCGACGATGAAAGTGAGCCTGACACCGGCCGCGGGCTGGGTCCGGATCGAAGCGACGGTCGGCGGCCTCCGGTCCGGCGAGAAGTGCCGGCTGGTCGTCCGGTCGAAGTCGGGCGAGCGCGAGATCGCGGGCAGCTGGGTGGTGGGGCGCCCCGGTGAGGGAGCCGCGGGGACGGGCCTGGACCTCTCCGGCTTCGCCGCCGTACCCCTGGAGCAGGTGGAATCCGTGACCGTCGAGAACGACCAGGGTGAACAGTACGTCGAGGTCGAGGCCTGACCGGGCCTCAGGTCACCGACCGACAGACCTCTGCCGACCAGCCCCTCAGCGAACCCTCAGCCTGGCCCACGCACGCGGGCCAGGCTGCCGTCGTTTTTCCGGGCACGTGTCGTCCCGGTCCCGGGCGGGACAGAACTCCACGTGGTCGGCCGCCGTATAGCCGTATGAGAGTGCTTCGTAGCCTTGTGTGCGAAAGGAAAACACATGCCGGACGCGGTCGACGGGACGTTGTTCCTGTCGGAGATAGACCATCTTCTGTGGTGCACATTCCAGGGAGTCTGGTATCCGGGCGGGTTCGACAGGTCGCGCGTGGTCGGTCCGGTGACCGACGCCTCGACACGGCTGCCCAGGTCCGCGACTCTGGCACTGCAGTACACGGAACGGAACGACCAACCTCCGTCGATCACGTGGTGCGACGGGACCGAGCAGAGCCTTCAGCAGCCATGGAAACCCTTGTGGGCCGTGGCCGTGCTGGAGGATCCGCGGACGGAGTCATGGGCGCGCGACAGATGGGCGCAGGCCAAAGCCGGTCGAGTCAGCCTCAGCAACATAGCGCCCTCCCCGCTGCCGCCGAGGAACATACCCACAGGCCCCAGTGTGCCCCTGGTCCCTCATGGGCAGCACAACGTGCAGCGGGTCAGCCAGTACGCCACGGTGTATCCGGCGTACCCGGTGGCCTACCCGGCGTCGTCCCGTCCGGTGGCACCGGCGCCGAGCCACAGCCGGCCGCAGTACGCGTACGCCTATCCGTACGGCATGCCGGTGGTCACCGCACCTCATGGTGCACCGGGCAGAGGAGCACGTTCCTGACCGGCTGAGCGTCGCCGGGGCCGGGTCCGGGTCCGGGTCCGGGTCCGAGCAGGGCGGAATCGTGCCGTCCTGCGCGGCCCGGCCCTTGCACTCCGCACCACACGGCTGAGCCCGGCATCGCCACCCTTTTTGCAGGTGGCGGTGCCGGGCTCGGGAACCCACCACGCTCCGGGCCCGGCCGCGTGGGTGATCAGCTCATCGCTGCTGCTGAGGCCCGCGCTGTTGCTGCTGTTGCCGCTGGGCGGCGTAGTACGCGTTGACCTCTTCCTGGGTGGGAGGCCGCTGGGTGCGCGTGGGCGCGGGAGGAAGCGCTGACGCAGGGCCGCCGTGGCCCCAGAACTGGTCGTGCTGGCCGGCGGAGTGCGCGTGCGCGCTCTCCGCGAAGTCGACTGCTCCGCCCACCATCTTCTGGAGCCTCACCCGGGTCTCCTCGTGGACGCCCACGGCGGCTCGGGTAGCCGGGCTCGGCCGCGCCCCGTGCTCCGGCACCCAGTACCCCGCCCTCTCCCCCGTGGCGACTGCGCGGTGCCCCGCATCGGCTGCGGCGCGGTCGCTCTTCCTCGCGAGGTAGGCCGGGGTCAGAGCGGGATCCATGAACGCCTCCTGGACGCTGTGGGATCCGCCCTCGCCGGCGACGGTCCTGATGCCCCTGATGGTCTCGCTCACGTCCCGTCCGACGGTCGGCTCTCCGTACGCGCCGTGCTGACGCAGGACGTTGTCGATGTGCTGCGCGGCCTCCCTGCGCGGCTCGCCCGGTCCGCCCGGAGCCTGTCCCCGCAGCTGGACGGTTGCCTGTACCGCCTGGGCCATGGCCCAGAGCGATCCGGGCCGAGGACCCGAAGAACTGGCCTGAGGCCGTTGAGGATCGGAATTTGACGCATGCGGCATGTGAATCGAACTCCTTCGGTGTGGAAGATCTGGTGCGGCATTGAGCCGGCCGGTGGAAACGTCTCGGTAGATCGTGTCCCTGCCGGCCGAGCTCCTTCACTCTCCACTACGCCGATGAATACGCCGACAGTTCAATGGATCCGGCCCGCATTCCTATTGAACCGATCGCCACGTTCCTGCGTTGCTGTATTCGGAACCGCATACCTCCGGGATTTTCGGAGGGCCGTCGAAGAAAGATTCTGTTTCGCTGATTGCGGGCTTATGAGGGGTGGAACTCAGCCCGTGTCCGCGTCCGCGCCGACGGTGGTGAGCAGTTTCTCCGCTTCGGCGCCCAGGCGGGGACCCGCGAGCCATTGCGTACTGCTCGGGCCCACCGAAGTGTTGCTGACGAGCACCAGCGTGCCGTCGTCCCGGCCCATGAACCAACCGCCGCCTGACGCACCGCCGTTCATCGTGCAGCCGATCCGGTACAGCGTCGGGTCCTTCTCGGCGATGGACAGCCTGCCGGGCCGGTCCTGGCAGGAGAAGAGCAGATTGCCGTCGAACGGGGTCTCCGCCGGGTAGCCCCAGATCTTGAGCGTGGGGATCCTGGTGATGGCCGGCGCGTCGAGCGCCACCGGTATCGCGTACCCGATTGCCTCCTCCAGGGACGCTGTGGGATCGCCCGAGCGACGGACGTGCAGGACCGCGTAGTCGTAGGCCGCGCCCGCCCCGCCGATCTCCTCGCCCTCCCGGGCCCAGCCGGTGGAGACGGACGCCCGGTCCGCCCACCAGACGCCCAGCGGCGAGATCTCCCGCGTCTCTGTGTCCGCGCTGCTCACCCCGGGCAGCGCCTTGTTGTTGTACGACGGCACGAACACGATGTTCCGGTAGAAGACGCCGGTCCGGCCGGTGTGCACGCAGTGGCCCGCGGTCCACACCAGGCTCGACGCACCGGGGTCCGCGGGGTCCGTCACCGCGGTCCCGGAGCAGACCCTGCGACCCCCGGGGGTGTTGAAGAACACCTTGCCCAGGACGGCCGCGTTCTCGACGTAGGGCGCCTGCTCGGGCTCCGCCGGAACGCCCTCCGGCTCCGGGTCGGACACCCGCGGGTCGATGTCGGCCTTGTCCGGCATCGCCATGTCGTAGGGGGTGGCCTCGGCCATGTCCGACGACGACCAGGTCTTCGGCTCGGTGAACTCACCGACATTGCCCGGGACCTCGGCGGGCGGACCCTGGCAGCCGGTGAGTGTGAACAGCAGGGCCGCTGTCACCCACAGCAGGACTCCCCACGGCCTTCCGGCCCTGCCGTCGGGCCCCTTCATCGCGTTTCCCCTCACGTGGTTGCCCTGCCTTCCTGTGCCGTTCCTGCGCCGTGCGGCTGTCCACCGTGCGGCGTTCTTCCGTGAACCGGTCGCGTTCCTGTCGCTGCCCCGCCTCCCGTCTCCGGTCGGCCTCGCCGTCGCGCGGCCCCGCTTCCGGTGCAACCGCGAGCGGCCATCTCCGTCGGGGAGGGAGTGCCTCGACGGAGATGGCCTGGCCTGCGGTCAGTGCCCGCGGCAGAGGGGGATATCAGGGATCACCGACCGGTCACTCGGTGCTGAACTCGCCGATGAAGACGGAGCGGGTCCGGTTGTCGAAGTCCTCCGCGGCGAGGTTCGCCGAGACACCGCGCTCCAGAAGAAGGGACTTTCCGGTGCAGTCGGGGCCGTCCCAGAGCTTGATCGGCTTGCCGGCCGACTGGTCGTCGTCCGGGCTGATCGAGGAGATGGCGCCACCCAGGGAGGTGTTCTTGCAGCCCCGCCCGGAGACGGTGCCGACCGCGCTCTCGGAGTCGTCCGGGTCGTCGGCGAACTTGTACCGACCGTCCACGGAGCGCTCGACCAGTTCCTTGGCCCCGCCGCCGGCCGAGCCGCTTCCGCCGGTGCCGTTCTCCTCGATCTCGGGCTCGGGCGCACTGCCGCCGTCCTGGCCTGCGCGCTGACCGTCGGGGGTCACGCCGAACCAGGTGCCGCCGACGCCCTGGCCGTTGGTGTCACCGGGGGCGGTGTCCTTGCTGAAGAGGTAGATCGGAGCCTTGCCGAGGGTGAGCTGGAAGCCCTTGCCCCGCTGGATGAAACCGACGTCGGACTTCTTGATGCCGTCGATGAACACCTTGCCCCCGGGCTTGACGAGATAGGGCGGCCAGGTCTTCTCGCACTCGTCGAAGCAGTTGGACTTCGACGGCTCGTCCTTGTCGAACCGGTAGAGAACGAAACCTGCGGCGTTCGTCACCACGGGATCCAGATCGCCCGCCGAAGCAGCCGACAGCTGCACCCAGTTGCGGATGACGGGACTCGACTGCTTGGACTGCTTCGCGGGTGCCGCGTTGGCGGCGAAGTCACCCGTGCTGAGATCGGCCTTGTTCTGCTCCGCCGTACCGTCCTTGAAACTCACCTCGTCCGCCGCGATCGACGTTTCCGAATCCTTCACCGCCCCCTCGTCCCCGCCGCCGCAAGCGGTGAGGAGAAGGGCACCGGCCATTACGGTCGCCGCAACGGTGGCCATACGAGTGCGATACATGGGAGAACCCCCGAGAGAAAGTGGTACTGAAAGTTCTGGTCTTTTCAGATCGGTTGACATCCGCAACACGGCTGCCGTGGCGGGTGGAGTTCTAAAAAGAACCCCGCGTTACTCAACCGTGACGAATGTGGGGTGTGGTGACGGACAGGGAGGTCAGAGCCGCACACCGTGATGCGCCAGATAGGCGACCGGGTCGATGTCCGAGCCGAAGACGGGTTCCGTCCGAACCTCGAAGTGGAGATGAGGACCGGTCACATTGCCGGTGGCCCCGGACAGCCCGATCCGGTGCCCGGCGGACACGGTCGCCCCCTGTCGTACGTCCAGCCGGGAGAGATGGGCGTACAGGCTGTACTCGTGCTCGGCGTGCCGGATCAGCACGTAGTTGCCGTAACTCGCGTCGGTGGCCGACATGAGCACCGTCCCCGGCAGCATCGCCGCCACGGGAGTGCCGACCCGCACCGCCAGGTCGACCCCCGTGTGATGACCCGTGGTCCAGTTCCCTGCCTGGGCGTAGGCGGAGGTGATCACATATCCCTTGACCGGCGCGGTCGCCGCGCCGGCCACCCGACCCGACCCCGACCCCGAGTTCCGGGGCTGCCCCGCACTCGGCGACGGTTCGGGCGTATCCGAGTCCGAGTCCGGGTCCGCGTCGGAGTCCGGCGGCGCCGCGACCGGGTCCGGGTCGCCACCCGGCTCGGAGTCCGCGTCCTCGTTCCCTGTCAGCTCCGGCGCCAGGATCACCCCGCCGTCGGGCTGCTCGTCGGCGTCGGCAGGAGGCATGACGCTCGCGGTCGGAAACGCCGGGAAGGTGGTGACGGTCGACAGGGGCGGCGCATCCCCGGCGGTGGTCCGCTCCCCGCCCGACAGGGCGAACGCGGCCACCGATCCGACGACGAGAAGAAAGCCGACACCGATGATCGCCAGGGTCTTCCGGTCGAGACCGAACAGGATCGCAGCAGAACCGGAGGAACGCGCGACACCGGGAAGAGGCGGCTCGGCGCGAAAGCGTGGCTCTCTCCGAAGCCGGGGCATTCTGGTGAATCGCGGGACACGCAGGCGAAAGCGCGACCGCTCCGGTGCCCCGAAGTCCGCGTCGGCCTGGAAATCCGCGTCCGGATCGACATCCGGTTCCTCGCTCTCGTCGCGGTCGGCCAAGAGATCGGGCCGGAGCGGCTGCCTGAAATACTCCACGGGAATCTCCGGACGTCGAGGCTCAGTTCGGATACTTCGGTGCGATGTTGTCGCTAGCCTCGGGCTGCCAGGACGAGATCTTCTCGTCGATCCCGTTGTTCGGACCCTCCGGATTCAGATTCGGCAGATAGGTCCGCGAGGGCATCTTGATCGCCGCGCCCCGGTAGTTCTTGTCGACGTAGAAAACGAGGTCGAGGTCGCTGAGATTCTGGATCGAGCTGATCTTGTCGTTCAGTTCGGTGCCGGCCTTGAGGATGGGCAGGTCCTGGCACTCACCGCGCAACTCGGGTTCCGTGCAGACGCTGACCACTGCCCGCTCCGTCGCCCGCCCGGCCACCTGCGGCTGCCACGAACTGATCTTGTCGTTCAACTCGACCGGGGACTGCGGGGTGCTGAGGTTGTCGATGGACTCATGGGGCTTGATCGTGATGGACGCGCCCGCGAAGTCATTCTCGGAGTAGAAGGTGATGCTGAAATTGTTGTCGTTCCGGATCGAGCTGGTCTTGTCGTTCCGCAGACCAGCATTGGCCGTGGCCACCGGCACAGATGCGCAGCGCTCGAAACCTGTGTGCTCGCAGATCTCGACCTTGAACTCACCCTGCGGGTTGGGGTTGTCCTCGAACGCCGGCAGGGGGATCGGCTGTTCCGAGACCGTGCGCTGCTCACCGCTCAGCGCCGCCAGGTCGGACTTCTTCGAGGGCTTGTCGGCACCCTTGTCGGACTTCTCCGCCCCGCAGGCCATGAGTCCGAAAGAGGCCACCAGAAGTGCCGCCGTGTACGCCGCCATTCGGGCCTGAGTCATTTCTGTTTCCTCAAGTGTGTGGATTTTTGTTTCCTTGACGAAGCCGCTTCGGATAAACCGGCGATGACTTCATGCCTCACAACGTGAACAGCCGACGGGCAGTTCAAAGAATTTTTTCCAGGGACGCCGCGAACGCGGGCGGAGTCACCTGGGCAAGCGTCGACAGACGCCGCTCGGCCGCCGCGTAGCGCTCGGTGCCGTCGGCTCCGCTGATCCGGTTCCACAGTGGCAGCAACCGCTTCCCGAGCGGCACGGCGGCGATCGGTGTCGCCAGCAACTCCCAGCTCGCCAGAGCACGTTCGATGTCCTCGCGGGCCCGGTCGTCGCCCTGCCGGTGCCGTAGCGCGGCCACCTGGAGCGAGAGCGTGATCGCCGCGGCGTGCTCACCCATCAGATGGGCCACATAGGCTTCGAGCGCGCGGGCCTCCAGCGTGTAGAGGTGATCCGGCCCGAAGCTATGAGCCGCCTGCCGTTCCAGCGCCGCCGCCTGGGCTTTGGCCAGCGTCAACTCACCGCTTGTGACGGTCTCGCAGACCAGCGCCACCCCGGCGACCAGTTCTTCCGGAACGGTGACCGGTCCCGGTCCCGGTCCCGGAGCCGGAGCCGGGAATGCGCTCGGGGTTGGGACGGGCCGTGCACCAGGACCCGGCGTGGGCCTCCTGACCATGGGCAGTACGGAGGTGTCGTACTCCTGGTACGGGCCGTGCCCCACGTCTCTCGCCGGCCTCGTACTCGTGGCCGAACTCGAACTCGAACTCGAACCCGTAGCCGTACCCGCGCCGGGCCCGTCCTGCGGTGAAGGTACGGCCGGTACGGCAGCTGGGGTCGCCGTGGGAGGCTGCGCCGCCGTGGGCGCCTGGGTCTCGTCGGCGGCATCCAGCGGCAGCGGATCCTCCAGCAGTTCGCTCGCGCCGTCCTCCCGCACCCGGATGCGCAGCACGAGGCGCCGCCGCTGGTCCAGGATCGACGCTTGCACCGGCGCCGCCCGGTCCAGCGCCCGCTGGTGCAGACGGTCGAGCACGACGGCCTGCGCGGCGTCGCCCGAGGCAGCCGTCGCGATGACCTCTCCGTCGACCGTCACGGCGCCGTCGGTGGAGATGAAGACAGGGCATGGCCGCTCGTAGAGCCGGTCACCCCGGCCCACGTCGGCGCCGGGGTCGGACTGCGCGTTCTTCGCGTCACGCCGGTCCAGTTGGTACATGGCTCTCACTGTCCTTCGGTGTCTTGGGCGGGCGGGGACGCGGGCACCGCGCCCTCGTAGATCGCGAACTTGGCCCGGATCGCCATCACGTACTGCTGGGAGGCGTTGGTCCGGGGAACACGGCCGGCCTCCAGCACGGCCTCCGGACCGGCGTCGTAGGCCGCCAGGGTCAGGCTCACCAGATCGCTGAGCGGTTCCGGACCCACCGCCGGCCGTACCTTCTCCGCCAGTTCACACATGAAGCGGCCCTGGGCCAGGACCGAGTCGGCCGCGTCCAGCGCTGAAGTCTCGCCGTTGTCGTCGTCGTCCTCGCCCAGCCGGGTGAACACGTCGGGCGGCAGTTGCGACACCCCCCGCTCGCCGTCGGGGCCGGTCCGGTTGCTCTGGAAGCCGGACTCCTGGTCGATCTGGGCGGCGATGACCACCGGACCGATGTCGGCGCAGAGCGCGCCCGCCTCGGCGATGGGGTCGGCCATGCCCTCCGGAACCGACTTCGGGTCGAACTCACCGCTCCCGTCGCCCTGGATGATCCCGGCGATCCGGTCGGGGTCGGGCCGCTCACCGGCATCGCCGCCCCCGTCACCTCCGCCGGTGAAGAAGAGGATCAACGCGATCAGTGGCGCGAACAGCACTCCGAAGCCGCCGATCACGAACACGGAGGAGATCGCCACGGCCATGGCGACGGGGGACAACAGGCACCCCAGACCGCCCACGGCCGCACCAGCCTTCACGGCGGTCCCCACGCCCTCGGCGCCGAGGCCTCCTCCGCTGTCTCCCGCGTTCCCGCTCACCGCTGCCACCTCTCCCGACGGTCTTGCCTGTGCTGCTTCGTGCGGCCGGATCCGGCACGCGCCCCGGCCTCGGGCGCGGGGAGCGGATCCGTTCGTGTTCGGCAACGGCCCGGACCGCCCGGGCGGTTCAATTCCGATCAATCGGATCCGGGAGTGAACTGTCCGCGGGACTTCGGCCGTAGGTGGCTGTCGTAGGGAGGTGTCCGGAGGCGAAAAGCTCTCCTCCGGACACCTCCGAAGCCCGGCACCTCGGCCCGACGGCCGCGCCGGACGACTGAACCCGGCCCCCGGCCCTCGCCGCCACGGGCAGGACGCCGTACGTCCGCACAGGTCCTCGGGCTCCCCGGATCGCCGTCACCGATCCGGTCCGGCGTGCCCGGAAACACCCCGAGCGGAAGAAGGAAGAGGGACCCGATGACCGCCACGGCCGCCACCCCCCCGACGGACCCCTGGGTCCGCGGCCCGGTGAGGGATCGTCAGCCTGAGCCCGAGCAACGGCCGTTCGTGCGCCCGGCGTCGAGGACCGACACCCCGGCCCCCGTGGACCGACCGAGTCCGCCCGCCGCGACCGCGCCGGCCGCTCCGGCCCAGGAGGCCCCGCCGGCGCCCGGCCGGGAGGACGCCTCACCCACCTCCGTCCTCACCCTGCCCCCCTCGATCCGGAACGCCCCGCCGCCCGCTGTCCGGGTCTCGCCCCCGCCCACCGCGGGCATCAGCTGGGTCGGCGCGCACGGCGGCGCGGGCGCGACCACGTTCGCGGGAGCGCTCGGCGGGACGGACATCGGTCATGCGTGGCCGGAGGTGGACCAGGGCGAACCAGGCGACATCGTGCTGCTGGCCCGGACCCATCTGGCCGGGCTCCAAGCCGCCTCCAAGGCGCTGGACTCACTGCGCACGGGCCGGCACCCCGCCGGGATACGGCTGGTGGCGCTCGTCCTGGTGGCCGACGCACCAGGTCGTCTGCCGCCCGAACTGTGGCGCCGGGTCAGGGTGTTGCGCGCCGCCGTGCGCACCTTCAGTGTGCCCTGGATCCCGCAGTGGCGGGTGGGCAAGTCCGCCCCCAAGGCGCCCCGCTCGATCGTGGAGCTCGCGGGGTTCATCCCGTCGCGCCCCGAGACCACCCCACCCCGCTGAGGGCTTCACGCACCGCTCGCCGTCGAAGGACCCGGCCCCGGTGAGAACACCGCTCGCCATCCCGGCCCCAGCCCCCTGACCCGAACCCTAGGACGGACCATGCCCCGCGCCACCGCCACCCACGAGGTCCTCGCCGCCACCTTCGACCCCGGCGCCGACGCCGACTTCCTCCTCGGCGTCCTTGCCTGGTGCGCCTCCGCCGCCGGTGTCGCGGGCGTCCTGCTCACCGGCATGCTCATGGCCCTCCAGCTGCGTCGAGGCGAACCCGGCGAGGGCGCCACCTACATGCGAGGTCTCTTCTTCGTGCTCGCCGGCTGCGTGCTCGCCGCGACCGCCGGACCGATCGTGCAGTTCCTCGGCCCCCTGGGGCTCTGAGCACGGTCCCCGGGCCACCCCGAGCCGTCTGCCACTCCCTCCTTCCCCTTCGCATCCTCACCTCCATCCATCAGGAGATCCGTCATGCTCACCTTTCTCGCCGCCGCCGTTCCCGACCCGCAGCGCCAGGCACCCGCCGCCCTCACCGACAAGATCGACCTCGTGCTCGGCATCGCCGCCTGGGCGGGTACCGCGGCCGGGGTGGCCGGCGTGCTGGTGACCGGCGCGATGATGGCGATCTCCGTCAAGCGCGGCGAGAGTTCGGAGCACATGAGCCGACTCGGCATGGTGCTGGGCGGCTGTGTCCTGGTCGCCACCGCCGGCCCTCTCGTCCAGTTCGTCTTCAACTGAATCGGCGAGGGCACCACACCATGTCCACCCCACCCGATCCCGGCGGAGCACCCGACCCCCAGGGAGCGCCGGTCGCCGACGCGAACGGCGGCCCCTCGACCGACGGCGGCCCTCCACCCACCCCGCTCACCCCCCTTCCCGCTCCCGCCCGCCACGACGGCGCGGATCCGTTCGCGGCACCCTTCTGGAAGCAGCGGGGCCGGCTGCTCGCCGCCGGATTCCTCGCGGCGGCCCTCGCCCTCTCGCTGCTCGCCCTCATCACCCGCCCCGACACCCCGCCGCCGCTCGAAACCGCCTCCGCGGCAGGACCGTTGACCCGGGGCGCCGCGGACTCCACGGGCCGCCCCACGGGCTGCGCCACCGACGACGGTGACCGCGCCGATCCCGGGGCGCCGCCCGCCGACCTGCGCTGGCGCACCCTCGGTGGCACCCGTGTACCCGTCTCGGCCGCCGCCGGTCCCACCCAGAGGACCGGACCGGTGCGGTGGTGCTTCGCCCACACTCCCATGGGCGCGGTCCTAGCCGCCCATGTCATCCCCGCTCAGATGACGTCGTCCGACTGGCGCGAGGTGACCCGGGACCAGGTGGTGGCCGGGTTCGGCCGCGACCTGTTCGTCTCCCAGCGCGGCTCGCTCTCGGACGCCCGCCTCAAAACCCGCAAGAACGGCAGTTACGCCGGATTCCTGCTCGCCGACTACGGCTCCGACGACGCCACCGTCGACGTACTGATCAAAAGCGCGGACGGGCCGTACTTCAGCACCTCGGTCCGGCTGCGGTGGAGCGGCGGCGACTGGAAGGTCCTGCCCGCCAACGACGGAGGACTGCACACCGAACTGACCTCGGCGGGCGGCACCGACGGCTACGTGCTCTGGAAGGTGTGACATGGCCTGCGAAACGGGCAGCGGCCCCGGCGACGTCATCAAGGGCTTCTTCGACTTCCTCGGTGACCCCATCGGCACGATCCTGGAGATCATCGCCAACAAGGTGCTCGCCGGAGCCATCGCGGTCTTCGGCGATCTCACCACCGGCATCCCCACCCTCGTCTCCGACGGGACCGCGGACCAGGTCAGCCGGCAGACCCAGTGGATCGTCGTCTACACCGCCGTCGGCTCGCTCCTCTTCGCCGCCGCGCGCATGGCGCTGGAGCGGCGCGGTGAGGCGGGCACCGTCGCCCTCAAGGGACTGCTGCGGGTGATCCTGGTGGCAGGTGGCGCGACCGCCGTCGTCACAGCCCTGGCGAGCCTCTCCGACCGGTACGCCGACCATCTCTTCGCCACCGGCGCCCAGCAGCAGCTCACGACCATCGGATGCAGCGGCGGCGACGGCATCCCGGCGGTACTGCTGCTGATCCTCGCGTTTCTGCTGCTCATCGCGGCGATCGTGCAGACCGTGCTGCTCTACGTCCGGCTCGGCGTCATGATCATCCTGCTGGGCACCCTGCCGCTGGCCGCCGCCGCGTCCATGACCAACTGGGGCGGCGGCTGGTGGCGCAAGCACATCGGCTGGATGATCGCCTGGCTGCTCTACAAGTCCGCGGCCGGTCTCGTCATCTTCGCCGGAAGCGCGATGCTCTCCAACGAGGGCGACAGCGGCATCCACGAGAAGATCGCCGGAATCGGGGTTCTGCTCCTGTCGGCCCTGGCCCTGCCCGCCCTGCTCAAGCTGATCGTCCCGGCCACGGCCGGGCTGGGCAGCGGCGCCCAGGGCAGCACCGGTGCCGCGGTCGGCGGGCTCGCTTCAGGCGCCAAGTCCATCGGCGGCGGAGGCGGTTCACCCGGCGGGATGTCCGGCGGCGCGGGACCCTCCGGGATGGCCGGACCCTCCGGCGCGGCCGGCGGATCCGGAGCCGCGGGGGCGGGCGGAGCGCGCGCCGCCGCGGCTGCCGGACCGGCGGGCGCCGCCGCTGCCGCCGCGATCAGCGCGGGCCAGTTCGTCGGCCGCGTGGCGGCCGGAGCGGTCGAGGGCGCGGACGGCGACCGGGGTCACAACAGGTGACCCACCGGTGCCGCACCCGATGACCCGGCGCTGCTCCGGCCGGTGACACCGCCCGGGTGCGGCGCGGCCCCGGCGACCGCGACGGCACGGCCCACGACACCGCCGTATCCGCACCGCACCCGCGGAGCCCTCCCAGCCCTCACCCCCCCCAGTGACCCACCACCACCCCAGCGACCCACCACCCCATCAACCCAGGAATCCCCATGTCGACGGATACGGTTGTCCATCCCACCTACGGGAACTGGCGCCGCCCCCGCCGCCCCGGACTCGGCCCGCTCGGGCTGCTCGGTACGTTCGGAGTGTTCGGCGGGCTGGTGCTCACCCTGCTCGTCTCCCTTGTCTCCCTCGTGGCGGCCCTGTTCGTCCTGCTCCCGCTCGCCGCGGTCATCGTGCCGCTCACGGTGCGCACCCGGGACGGCCGCAACCTCTACCAGTTGCTCGGCCTACGCGTCGGCTGGCTGCGGCGCCGTTCCAAGGGCTCCCACCTCTACGTCAGCGGCCCGCTGTCCACCCGCCCCGGTGGCCGGTTCCTGCCGCCCGGCCTGCTCAGCCGCCTCACCATGAGCGAGGGCCGCGACGCCTACGACCGGCCCTTCGGCGTCCTGCACCACCCGGGCCGCGACACGTACACCGTCGTGCTGGGCTGCGATCCCGACGGCGGGTCGCTCGTCGACCCCGACCAGACCGACGTATGGGTCGCCGCCTGGGGACAGTGGCTGGCACGGCTCTCCCAGGAGCCACAGCTCAAGGGCGCCTGCGTCGTGGTGGAGACCGCCCCCGACTCCGGCACCCGGCTGGCCAACGAGGTGCTGCCGAGGATCAAGGAGGACGCCCCCGCCGCCGCCAAGGCAGTGATGCGCGAGGTCGTCGAACGCTACCCGTCCGCCTCCTCCGAGATGAACACCTACATCGCCCTCACCTACGGTGTCCTCCCCGGCCAGCGCCGCCGGCAGTCCGAGATCGTCACCGAGTTGGCCATGCGCATCCCGGGCCTGCTCAGCGGACTCGTCGGCGCGGGCGGCGGCTCGGCCGCGCCGCTGTCCGCCGAGCGCATCGCCGAGGTGGTCCGCATCGCCTACGACCCCGACATCGCCGGGGACGTCCTCGACGCCCGCGCCCGCCACGGCGCGACCGGTCTGGTCTGGGAGGACGCGGGCCCCGCCGCCGCCATCGAGACCGTGGGCGCCTACCAGCACGACTCCGGGATCTCCCGTACCTGGCTGCTCACCCTCGCCCCGCGCGGCACCGTCAGCTCCAACGTGCTGCGCGGCTTGCTGGAGGCCGCCCCGAACACCCGCCGCAAGCGGGTCGCCCTGCTCTACCGGCCGATCGACCCGGCCACCTCGGCCCGTATCGTCGAAGCCGACCGCCGCGCCGCCCAGTTCATGGCGACCTCCGGCAAAGGCATGGTCCAGGCCCGCGCCGCCTCAGAGATGCGCGCCGCCGAGCAGACCGCCGCCGAGGAGGCCGCCGGCGCCGGGCTCGTGGAGTTCTCCCTCATGGTCACGGTCACCGTCGACACCCAGGAGCAGCTCACCGACGCCGCCGTCACCGTACGCAACCTCCAGGCCGCCGCCCGGCTCTCGCTGCGCCCGGCCGACCGGATGCAGGCCGCGGCCTTCACCTGCACCCTCCCCCTCGGCATCCTGCCCTGGGAGCACACCCTCGTTCCGCAGGCACTCCAGGAGGCACTGTGAGCAGCACCGGCCCCCGCTCCCCGGCGTCGAAGGTGCCGTCGGTCAGGCTGCCCGGCGCACGCGGCTGGCCCGGCCCCGGCGGCGGCGAGATCGGCCATCTGGACCCGCCCACCATGTGGCGCGCCACGACCGTACAGGCCTGCGGACTCTGGCCGTTCGCCGCCGGATCCGGCTCCCCGATGACGGGCGTGCCCCTCGGCCAGCACCTGAGCACCGGCGCCACCGTGTGCGGTGACCCCATCTCCTGGTTCACCAGGGCGCGTTACATCTCCAACCCGTCCCTGTTCATGCTCGGCATGCCGGGCCTGGGCAAGTCCACCCTCGTCAACCGGATGCTGATCGGCCTCGCCGCGACGGGAGTCGTGCCCCTGGTCCTCGGTGACCTCAAGCCCGACTACGCCGACACCGTGCGCGCTCTCGGCGGCCAGGTCATCTCCATCGGGCGCGGGGTCGGCGGCATCAACATCCTCGACCCGGGCGCGATGGGCGCCGCCGCCGAACGCCTCGGCGGATCGGCCGGGGAGAGCCTGGCCGCCGAGGCGCACGGCCGCGTCCTCAACATGGTCGCCGCGCTCATCTCCGTCGTCCGTACCCGCTCCATGGACGACCACGAACAGTCCGTCCTCGCCGCCGCCCTGCACCACCTGCGCGAACGCACCCCGACCGGCCGCGCACCGCTGCTGCCCGACCTGCTCGCCGTACTCCAGCAGGGTCCCGACCGGGTGCGCGCGGTCACCCTCGACCGAGGCGACGACGCCCGCTACCGCGATGCCGTCGACCCCCTGCACCGCTCCCTGCTCGGCATCCTCGACGGCCCGCTCGGCGACACCTTCTCCTCGCCGACCTCCACCCGCATCGACCCGGCCGCGCCCGCCGTGTGCATCGACATCTCCCGCATCGGCGAGTCCGACACCCAGCTCACCGCCGCCGCCATGCTCGCCGCCTGGTCCGACGGACTCGGCGCGGTAGCCGCCGCGCACGCCCTCGCCGACGCCGGACTCGCGGTCCGCCGCTGGTACTTCACCGTCCTCGACGAACTGTGGCGCCCGCTCCGGGCCGCCTCCGGCATCGTGGACCGCATCGACGCGCTCACCCGCCTCAACCGCTCCCTCGGCCTCGGCGACGCGAAGATCACCCACACCCTCAAGGACGCCGAGGCGCTCGGCAGCGAGTCCGACCGGGCCAAGGCGCGCGGCTTCGTCGAACGCGCCGGCATGGTCGTCTGCGCCGGGCTGCCCCGCACCGAGATGGAGGAACTCGGCCGTGTCGTGGGGCTGTCGGAGCGAGAGATCGATCTCGTCTCCTCCTGGTCCTCCCCGCCGGGCTGGGCCGTCACCGGCGGCCACGAGGAACCTCCCGGGCGCGGCAGGTTCCTCATCAAGGTCGGCGGACGCCCCGGCATCCCCATCAAGGTCGCCATCACCCAGACCGAACGCGATCTGCACGACACCAACAGCCGCTGGGCCGCGGCCAGTCCGCCGCGCCCCGCGGACGCCGGGCGCACCGCGTGAGCGCCCGCCCCCACCTCACGGGCAACGAACTCGCCCCCTGGGCGATCGTCGCCGTGGCGGCCGTGGCCCTGCTGCTCTCCGCCACCGTCTGGCTCGGTGGTACGACGGGCGCGGTGCTGACCGGCGCGGGCTGGAACCCGCCCCCCTTCGCCCTGTCCACCTTCGCCGAACTCGCCTCCCACGGAACGCGGAAAGCGTGGCCCGGCGCCTCGCCGCTCGCCGTGTACAGCGGTATCGCGGTGGCCTTCGCCGCGGTCGCCGCCGTCGTCGTCGCCCTGTTCACCGTCGTACGGGGACACCAGCGGCCCACCTCCGGGCTGGCCGGTGCCCGCGAACTGGCCTCGCTCGGCCCCGCCGGCATCGCCGCCCGCGCCCGCGATCTGCGCCCCTCCCTCAAGGGCCGCAAGGAACTCGACCCCGACGACACCGGCAACCTCCTCGGCGACCTCGATCCCGACGGTCCCGAACTCCGGTCCTCCTTCGAGGACGTGGAGCTGGACCTCATGGCGCCGCGCGCGGGCAAGTCCACAGGCATCGCCATCCCGCGGGTCCTGCGGGCCCGCGGCGCCGTCCTGCTCACTTCCAACAAGTCCGACGTGTACGCCGTGACGCGCGCCGCCCGGACCGAGGTCGGCCGGGTCTGGACGTTCGACCCGCAGGGCATCGCCCACGCCCCCCGCGAGATGTGGTGGGACATGCTCGCCGACTGCGCGACCATCGAGGGCGCCCGCCGCCTCGCCGGACACTTCGTGGCCTCCGTCAACGACGACTCCTCGAAGAAGGACTTCTGGATCTCCGCCGCCCAGAACACCCTCACCGCCCTCTTCCACGCCGCCGCGGGTGGAAAACGCCAGGTCACCGATCTGCTCGCCTGGCTCGCCGACCCGGCCGACCGCACCCCGATCGACCTGCTGCGCGACATGGGCATGCACGCCTTCGCCGAACAGCTCCAGGGCACCGTCCGGGGCGCCGTCGAGACCCGCGACGGCATCTACGAGACGGCCCGCCAGTGCGTGTCCTGTCTCCTGGACCCCGAGATCGTCGCCTGGGTCACCCCGCAGCCCGACCTCCCCGAGTTCCGCCCGCACGACCATGTCCTTACCCGCGACACCCTCTACCTCCTCTCCAAGGACGGCGGCGGCTCCGCGGCCGGGGTCGTCGCAGGGATCGCCGACGGCACCATGCGCGCCGGGGTCATGGCCGCCGAACGTATGGGCGGACGCCTCGACCCGCCCATGACCGCCGTGCTCGACGAGGCCGCGAACGTCTGCCGCATCTCCGATCTCCCCGACCTCTACAGCCATTTGGGATCCCGGGGCATCAACGTCGTGACACTGCTCCAGAGCTACCGCCAGGGCAGCCGGGTCTGGGGAGAGGCCGGTATGGACGCCTTGTGGAGCGCCGCCACCATCAAACTCCTGGGCGCGGGTCTGGACGACGCCGACTTCGTCGACAAGGTGTCCAGACTCGTGGGCCAGCGGGAGGTCAGCACGCTCAGCGTCTCCCGCAGCAAGGACGGCACCTCGCGCTCCACGTCGTACCGCCTCGACCCGATCCTCCCACCCGACCGCATCCGCGCCCTTCCCAAGGGGACCGCCCTCCTCCTGGCCACCGGCGTCAAGCCGGCCATGATCCGGCTCCGTCCCTGGTTCAAGGAACCCGGCGCGGAAGTCATCTCCGCCGCCGCCAAGGCCGAGGCGGACGCGATCACTCGCCGCGCGGCGGAGAAGTGGACGGGCCATGACGGCATCGAGTACTGACCCGGCGGCGGTCGCCGAGGTACCGGGCGCCGCGCGCACGGACGGCTGGGTGCGCTCCGCCCCCGCGTCGGCCCCGTCCGGCGGTGACCTGGCGACGCCGATCGCGCCGGTCCGGACCGCCCCGGTCCCACGGGCCGATCCGCGCACCCCGCCCGACCCGTCGACCGGTAACCCCTCTCAAGCGAGCGTGGCGGATTCGGCGCCCATGGACCCGCAACGCAAGGAGCCCGTGCCCTGGCAACCCGTGCCCGACGCCCCACCCCCCTCCGACGCCCCACCCCCCTCCGATGCTCCGCCGCTCCCTGAGGCTCCGCCGCCCCCCGACACCCCGCCCTTCGTCCTCTACAAGTCCGGGGGAGAGTTCGGTTCGGCGGTGTCCGATCTCGCGGTCTGGGTACATGGCCTGCTGCTCCCCGTCTACGGCCGCGAGATCTCCTCCACAGCCCCTTGGTGCCCCCGCTGGTACGAGCACATGGAGGCCATAGCGCAGCTGTACGGCCTGTGGATGGCCTGGCAGGACCTCACCGGCTCCGGCTCCCCGATGACCGGCCCCGCGATGTGGCACCGGGACCACCTGAGCCCGGTGATGAACTCGCTGCGCGACCCCTCCGGCGTCTTCGCGGGCTGCAAGCCGGGCCAGCACCGCGCCAAGGAGCCACCGCCTATCGAAGACCCCGCCGCCTGACGGCGCCCCGCCGGGTGGGATCGGGAGATCGGCGGTGCGGTTGGGTATTCCGGAGGGTACGGTCAAGTCCCGTGCTCATCATGCGTTGAAGGCGTTGCGCAAGGTGTATGCGGGCAGGCCGGGCAGTGATGTTCAGTTGCGGAAGGTGGCAGTGTGACGACGCGGGAGCACTCCCATGACGGGCTTCTCGGCGCGCATGTGCTGGGCCTTCTCGATGCCGGTGAGCGGTCCGGGCTTGAGGAACAGATCGAGGCGTGCGAGGTATGCCGAGTGGAGCTGGCTGATCTGAAGGCGCTGGAGGCCGAACTCGGTGAGGTGCCACCTGAGTTCTTCCTGGAGGGTCCGCCGGAGGACGGTGATCTGCTGCTTCGGCGGACGTTGCGTCAGGCGCGTGCGGAGGAGGCCGTCGACCGGCGGCGCCGGGGCGTGCTGGTGGGTCTCGCCGCAGCGGTCCTCGCGGGGCTGCTCCTCGGCACCGGGTATGTCACCGGCCGGGCGCGCACCTGGTGGAGCGGCGGAGAGAGCAAGTCCTAGGGGCGGGGTCGGGCGCCGGGGCCACGGGTCGGCCCGGCCCCTGCGGTCGGGGCCAGGCCGCGGTCGGTTCGTCCGCCGGTGCCGGCGCTCAGTGGTCGGCGGCGTCGGTCAACAGCTCGTGGTGCGCGGCGATCCGTTCCCTGAGGACGACCGCGGCCAGGTGGGGCGACAGCCGGAGCATGAACTGCTCCTCGGCCTGTCGCAGTACGTCCGAGACCAGGACCACGCGTTCGCGGCGCCGCACCGCGTGCCGGACCGTGGCCTCGGCGGCGGCTCGGGCCCGTCGCCAGTCGTGCACCGAGGCGGAGAGGGCGAGGTGGTTCTCGCGGAAAGCGGCCACACGGCGGCGGAGCAGCAGCTCCATGATTTCTGTCCATTGCATGCGGTACATATATGAACCAACGGTTCCGGACCCGGTTCGGGTCAATGCACGGCGCACATTTTTTCGCACCGCCCCAGGTCACTCGGCGGCAAGCCTGTTCCGGAGGGAATTGAGCGCGTAATGATGCCGGGATTTCACGGTGCCGACCGGTATCCCGACCAGGTCGGCGGTTTCCCGCACGCTGTGTTCCAGCACGTAGAGGTGGAGGACGACCTCCCGGTGCTCGGGGGAGAGGCCGTGCAGCAGGGCGAGGGTGTGCATGGAGGTCGCGACGGACTCGGCGTGGTCCGGCAGCGTCCTTTCCGGGCAACCCGTACCCAACAGTTCGTCCGAACCCACCAGTTCGTTGCGCGCCATGGAACTTCGTGACCGGTCGATGATCAGGCGGCGGGTCACCGTCAGCAACCAGCCGCGGATGGAGCCGGCGGTGGAGTACAGCCGTTCCGTGTGCGGCCAGGCCCGGATGAACGCTTCCTGGGCGATGTCCTCCGCGAGATGCCGGTCCCGGAGAATCTTCGCCGCGTAGGCGATGACGGCGGGGGAGTGTTCGGCCATCAGGGCGTCCAGCAGATCTGCGTGTGGCTCGGGTCTTGCGAGTGCCGTATCAGACGTATTCATCGTGCATCGGGTTTCTGGGGAGGAGCGGCGGCGACGGCCGCGTCAGGCGGTCGCCATTGCACGATCAAGGCAACCAGCGGCCTGTACATGTCCCGTTGACGACCTGTCTATGGATCGTGCGCGTGGGCCTCGAACCCCACTTCATGGGCCGTGTACGCCCAGTCCTGAACCCGGCGGGGTCTCCGGCCGTAGCACTCGATGAGGCCTGGGGCGCCCCGGGCCGAAGAGAGTTTTCCCCGGGGAAGGGAGGGGGCGTGGCCTCCGCAGCCGAGATCGCCGATGTTCTGTACGCGTACAGCCGTCGTTCCGGCAGGTTCACCGCGGCGGACCTGTTTTCGATCAAGCCCGAGATACCGCACGAACTCAAGTTCTACATTTCTCAGCTTCTGGTCGACCGTCTGAGCGAGGAAAGTCGAAAATTTTTCTTCATGGCCAGAATGGCGCGGCCCGCCGGCCGGGCGACTTCCCGATTTGATGTGCAAGTGAACCGAATGGTGGACGAGTACGACGCGCATCGTGAATTTGCCGCTGTCTGCCGGGAATTCAACAGGAAGGCCGCAGAGTGTCAGAGGGAGATCGACGCGGCGAGACGGGAGCAGTACGTCCGGAGAGAGGGCTTGACAGGACAGCGTTCCGCGGTGGAATCGCATCGGCCGCACGGGTCGTACCGGCCCGTTTTTCTGGAGCATCTGGGGTCTGCCGTCAATCAGCTGGAATCCACTCACGTCGGTTCGCTGAGAAAACTGGACGAGGTGAGAGCGCGCGTCCGCGAGGTGCTGAGCGGAAGCCAGGATCCGGCCGCGATCCGCAATCTCACAACCCGACTGGCGCAGCAGACACAGAACCTGGACGGTGCCTTGCGGAGAATGCGCCGGTCGGTGCAGGAAGCCCGCGATCGATTCCCCGAAGCGAGACTGAGCGCGAGCGACAGAGGGCTGCTGCGAGGGGAGCGGCCCACACCGCCGAACCCCGCGGGTGTCGGCGCAGGAACGGCGAGTGCGGCGGCCTGGAGAGCCCCTTCGCCCGCGAAGGCCCCCCCGTCCACCAGCGCCCCCTCGTCCCACACGGCGCCCCAGCCCGATCGGGTTCGCCGCACTCCGCAGGCGGGCCCGTCCTCGGCCCCCTACCGCCCGCCCCACGACTCGTCCCGTCCCTCGCGGCCGATCCGCTGACCGCGGTCGCGCCGTGCCGTCCCCGACCCCGCCCGCCCCTCGGGTCGAGGACAATCCCCCCTTGAGACACTGGAGATAGCTCACGGACGACGCGCCCGCACACGACGCGCACTGACAACGGGGAGAGGCCTCGACGTTGGAACAGCCCTTACGGTTCTCCGTGCTGAGCCCGGTCCGGGCCTGGCGCGGCGGGACCGAGGTCCCGCTCGGCCCGCCGCAGCAGCGCGCCGTGCTCGCCGAACTACTTCTGGCGGAGGGCACGCAGGTCTCGACGGCCGCGCTGTCCGAAGCCCTGTGGGGCCCCGACGCGCCCGCCTCCGCCTCGGCCGTCGTGCGCGGCTACATCCACCACCTGCGCAAGGTTCTCGACCCTGGTACGGACCCCGCGGTCTCCCTGATCCGATCCATCGGTGACGGCTACCAGTTGTGCTCCGCGGTCGAGCTGGACCTGCGCCACTTCCGGGAACTGAGTGCCCTGGCCGAACGGGCGCGCGGCGAGGGCGACCTCGCGGGCATGGTGAAGCTCCTCCGGGAGGCGACGGACCTCTGGCACGGCACCGCGTTGGCCGGACTCCGCGGTGCCCACGCCCAGCGACAGCGCCACCGCCTCACCGAACTGTGGCTGTCCGCGACCGCGGCCCGCCTCACCGCCGAACTCGACCTCGGAGCCACCGCGGAGGCCGCCGCCGAACTGGCCGAACTCGTGGCCGCACACCCCCTGGACGAGCGCTTCCGCGAACTGCTCATGCTGGCCTACTACCGTTCCGGCCGACAGGCCGCCGCCCTGGACACCTATCAGGAGGCGCGGACCCTGCTCGCCGAGGAACTGGGCGTCGACCCCGGCCGGGCCCTGCGGACCCTCCATCAGCGCATCCTCCGCGCCGACCCCCGCCTCCTCGACCCGCCGCCCGCCCCCGCGCCGATGCCCCCGCCCACACCGACCGCCACCCCTGTCCCCTCCCAACTGCCGCCGCCGCTGACGGTGTTCGTCGGCCGGGAGAGCGAACTCGCCCGAGTAGCGGCCCTGTCCGAGGACGGCACCGTCGTCGTCAGCGCCGTCGCGGGTACGGCGGGCGTCGGCAAGACCGCGCTCGCCGTGCACTGGGCCCACCGCGTCGCCGACCGCTTCCCCGACGGACGGCTCTACCTGAACCTGCGCGGTTTCGACCCGGTCGGCGTGCCCGTCGCCCCCGAACGCGCCCTGCGCACCCTCCTGGCCTCCCTCGGCGCCGACCTGCGCGCCCTGCCCCAGGACCTCGACGCCCTCACCGCCGCCTACCGCACCCACATCGCGGGCCGCAGGCTGCTCCTGCTCCTCGACAATGCCCGCGACGCCGCCCAGGTACGCCCGCTACTGCCCGCGACCCCCGGCTGCCTGGCCATCGTCACCAGCCGCAACCGGCTCGCCGGCCTCGTCGCCGTCGACGGCGCCCACCCCCTCCACCTCGACGTCCTCACCCCCGCCGAGGCACGCGCCCTGCTCACCCGACGCCTCGGCGCCGCCCGCGTGGAAGCCGAACCGGAGGCCGTCGACGAGATCATCGCCCGCTGCGCCCGCCTCCCGCTCGCCCTCGCCGTCATCGCCGCCCGCGCGGCCGCCCGCCCCGGCTTCCCGCTCGCCACCCTCGTGGCCGAACTCCGCTCCAGCGCCGCCGACATGGACGCCGCGAGCGTCTTGGACGCCTTCGAGGACGAGAGCGACACCGCCGCCGACGTACGAGCCGTGCTCTCATGGTCGTACCACGCCCTCACCCCCGAAGCGGCCCGCCTGTTCCGCCTCCTCGCCGTGCATCCCGGCCCCGATATCACCGCGCCCGCCGCCGCGAGCCTCGCCGGCCTCACCCTCGCGCACGCCCGGCGCCTGATCGCCCAACTCGTCCAGGCGCACCTCCTCGACGAGGCCACCCCCTGCCGCTACGCCTCCCACGACCTGCTTCGCGCCTACGCCGCCGAACTCGCCGAATCCGTCGAACCCCCCGCGGACCTGCGAACCACCCGCCACCGGGTGCTCGACCACTACCTCCACACCGCCCACGGCGCCGCCGGACTCACCAACCGCGCCCGCGTGCTCATCCCCCTCGCCCCGGTGGCCGAAGGAGTGCGCCCCGAGGACTTCGACGGCGACGCGGCGCAGGCGGCAGCCTGGCTCACCGCCGAACAGGCCGTCCTCATCGCGGCCGTTGCGCAGGCGGCCGCCCAACACCACCACACCCACACGTGGCAACTCGCCTGGGCCGTCGCCAACCACTTGCATCTGCGTGGCCTCTGGCAGGACGAGGAGGCCATGCAGCGCACCGCCCTCGACTCCGCGCGCCGACTGGCCGACCCGGTCGCCGAGGCGTATGCCCATCGCGGCCTCGGCCTGGCCATGGTGGGCCGCGGTCACTTCGGTCAGGCGGCGGCCGAGGCCCGGCAGGCCGTCGAACTCCTGATCGGCGCAGGCGACATGAGATCCGCCGCCGAGAGCTACCGCACCCTGGCCTGGGCGATGGAACAGAGTGGGGGCTTGGACGCCGCGCTGGAAGCCGCTCGGCGCTCCCTCGAACTGTTCCGCGCCTGCGAGAGCCGGTCCACCGACGCACTACGGCTCCGTACGTCCATCGCCTCGGCGCTCAACGCCGTCGGCTGGCACCACGTCCTGCTCGGCCAACACCGCCAGGCACTCGACCACTGTCGGGAGGCCCTGAGCCTGTGCCTGGCACTGGGCGACCACCTCAACGCCGCCCACACCTGGGACAGCATGGGCCACGCCCACCACCACCTCGGCCAGTACGCCGATGCCGTCACCGCTTTCGAACACGCCCTCGACCTGTACCGGCGCCAGGGCGACCTGCCCTGGTTCATCGCGGGCACCCTCACCCGCCTCGGCGACACCCACCGCGGCGCCGGGAACCCGGACGCGGCCCGCGCCGCCTGGACGGAAGCCCTGGCCATCATGGACGAGTTGGGCCACGCCGACGCCGAATCCCTTCGCCACCGGCTGGATCCCGAGTGGCATGGACGGGACCACCCGGCTCACCACGTCACCGATTGACGAGCGAACCCGTTCCGCTCGTTCGGCCGGGGCCGTCGCAGGCCGCTCCGGCACCGGTCACATGCTTCTGCGGCGCCGCACGTCCCGCGCCGCGGAAGCAGCCGCGGGCCCGGTGACCGAGTCCCGCGACAGAGCCGTGTCCGTGCCGCTCGCTCGCAACCCGGCGGACGACGCCACCCGAGTGCTCACCGCCAGCCCCGGCCGGGACGCCTCGGCGGATGTGGGGCCGCCGAGGCGCTGCGACCGTGACCGTGACAGATCCGCCACCGCCGTCCGCGTTCGTGCCGGGTATGTCGTCCGACGGGGGGCCGGAGCGGCGCTCGCGGTGGCCGTCGCCGCCCGCGCCACGTCCTGAGCGGAACCCTGGCTCGCGCGTCGACTCTCCGTGGACCGCTGCAGGTAGGCACGCACCCCGGCGCCGGCCGCGGCGCCCACCAGAGCGCCGGCCACCATCCCCAGGGGACCACCTGCGGCACCGAGGTACGCGCCGATCGCCGCACCCGCCACCATGTCCGGATGCTCGCGAACGAACTTCGCGGCACCGCTCGCGAGTTTCTTCGCCAGTTGCCATCCACGCTTGCCCAGGTCGAGCAGACGCCCGGCCGTGCCGCGAGCCGGTGAGGGGAGGGCGTCGGCCGCGGGGGCCGGTGGGGTGGAGGAGGAGGCGGTCGGGGCCGATGTCGGTGCAGGAGAGGGAGGGGCGGTGGGCGCCGAGACTGCGGCGTCCTCGCCGAACCGACCGTCCGCGGCGGACGTGACGGCGGCCTCGGGGCCGGGTCCGGCAGGGGGAGGGACCTGGGCACGCGATTCCTCCGGCGGAGTGGCCAACGATGCCGCGGCCCGGAAGTGGCGCTGATTGTCGTCCATGACCGTGGCCAGCTGTTCCTCGGAGGGCCAATGGGCCCACCCGCTCATCAGGAGCTTCTCGTCGGTCACCGTTGTTCGCCAGCCGTCGGTGGGTTCCTCACCGGGGCGGGGAAAACTTGGCATCTCGGTCCTCCGTCGATGAATCGTCTCGCGGTCCGGTCGGGCGAACTCGTACATGCTTGGCCGTCGACGTCGTGCGCCCTCATCGATGGCTACGGGCGGCCGCAGTGATCCGGTTCAATGAGATCCCGCGATCGGAACGTGCTGCGGGGAGTCCACACGTCTACGACCCTCTGGTCCGGTTCCTTCCGACGACGGCGTCGCCTCCTGCCCAGGGTGCCGTGGACCGGTGGTGCGGTGAGGCGGGGGAGCGCCGGGTGCCGTGGACCTGGCGGTGGGCCGCTTCGGCAACGCTCCGTGCCGCCGCGCCCCGAGCCGACGGGGAGCGGAGAGGGGCCGCGCGGGTCGTGAGGGCGTGTGACTCACGGTCCAGCGCCGAGGTCCAGGCGTCGTCGCGAAGGTGGGAGACGAAACTCGCCACCTTCGCCCGCCGGGACTGTGCCTCGGGTTCGGTGCCCTGTGCCGGCCCCCGGAACCAGCCACGTGACGACGGTGTGCTCCTCTCCGCGATGGCCAGCCGGGCGTCGAAGTGGGCCAGGACGCGCCGGGTGCCTTCATGGTCGTCGCGGACGCCCACGGCGGTCTGGGCCAGTCGACTCGCGCCGGTGACCCCTCGCAGGGCCTTCGCGTCGCGCTCCGCCTGCATCTTCACCAGGTCGAACGACGACTTGAGCAGCAGATCTGGAGCGCTCCCGCCCAGCTTGGCGACATAGTCCCGTTCCACGCGTCGCAGCGTCTCCAGACGGTCCTCCACCGTACGCAGGTAGTGCCGCGCCACGTACCGCCACTCCTCACCCGGTTCGAGCCGGACCGGGCGGCTCGTCGTCCCCCGGGTGCGTACGGCGGCGTAGTCCCTGAAGTCGGCGTGGTTCTCCTGGCTGAGGAACTCCCAGCCCTGCCCGCCCCGCCAGAGCAGGTTGGTCGACTCGGGGATCGACTCCGGTCCCAGGCTCTGGTACTCGCCGTCCCCGAACCAGTCCACCGGCCGTTCCGCCGTCCGGAACCGCTCCGCCGCCGCGTGGTTCGACGTCGGGGACTGGTAGTGCCAGGCGGTGAACTCGTCCCGGCCGTCCTCCTTGGTCACGGCGAGAGCGCATCCGTTCATCGCGGCCGTGAAGACGAAGTCCGCGCGGAAGTCCTGCGACGACTCCAGCGGTACGACGGTATGGCCCACGTTCTGTTGCGGGTTCGCCGAACTCCCTTGCAGGTAGGGGACGTAATGCGCCTGGACGTAGTCCTCGGCCGGACCCACCGGGGGCAGGGAGTGCTCCCGGAGCAGTGCGCCGAGCGCCGGGTCGACACGGAACGCCTCGGCGTACTTCTCCACGGCCGGTGTCAGCACGTAAGCCGGGCTTTCGCGGCCGTTCCCCGGCGGCGCGTGTGGTGTCAGGGTGAACCAGTGGCGGTCCTGCTTGTCCATCCAGCGCAGAAAGGCCGCATGATCCATCCCCTTGGCCACCGAGGAACTCCCCGCACCGCCCGAACCTCCGGAACCTCCCGAACTCCTCGCGCGCATGCCGTCCGCCATCCGCAGCAGCACCGTGTTGCTCCGGAGGAACTCCTTCGGAGCTGCGACGAACTCCCGGACCGCCCTCCCGCCGCCCCCGTTCCGTATGCCGGTGGTGTCGTGTCGTCCGCTGGGAGTGGTCATGGTCGGCCGGCCTGTTCGCGTGGGTCGGATACTTCCTGCCCGATACGACGGTCGCGCGGCCCACGACGTTCACCGCGGACGCCGGGTGCCTTCGCCGGCCGCGGTGAGCCGCCGGCGCCGCTCAGGTCTCGGGCGTCCTACAGCGAGCGGCCGGTCACGCAGTTCACTGGCTTCACACCACCCACGTGCCGGCGGGGCCGGCCGACCGAGCACGCGAGCTGACCGCCCTGCCCGATGCGGCAGTTCGACCTGACCGCCGAACCGGGAGACACGAGGGGGGCTGCGTCAAAGTTGTGGCCCGGGCGACCCGGTCACGCCGACGCCGAGCACCTTTCACGTCGGTGTTCATGACTTCTCTCAGGCTTCCCGGGCGCATCCTGCGACTGCTACGAGCGACCAGGACGGGGCATGGTCGACATGGAGGGGAAATACGTTGGCGAGTAGGTCGCCTCCGTCGATCTGCTGTGATCTCGGCCGGCGTAGGCAGCTCCTGGAGTCACCCTGAGCCGCGCATATTCAGCGGCGGAGTACTGAGGAATCTGCTGGCCCGGGAGGTGCTGCTGGCGATTCATCGCCTCCGCTGTAAGAGCCGCGGCCTTTTTCCAAGTATTGGAATTCTGCAATCCGGCATTCCGGAGTGTCTCCGCAAGTTCCGCGGTGACGGTCTCGTTGTGAACATGCGGAGTGGCTTGCGCGTAATTGATCCGCTGATCGACGTAGAGCCTCCACTGGGCATTGAGGTGGGGATCGTTTGCTGCAGTGGCTCGAAGCTTCTCCAGATTCGCATCGACCGCAGTGGTCTGACTTCTGTAGGAAGCTAGAAATTCCGGACTTTCCACGTTTGATGGTAGGTGCATGTGCGCGAAGTCCAGGTCCCGATCGTTCGGCCTGCTGTAGCCGCGATCCGCCCCGACATGCAAGGCCTCATGTACGGCCAGAGCTCTTCCGGTAGCCGGATTGGGGTGAGTATAGGTTGGATCGTATGTGATCTCGTATCCGGTCTCGGGTCGAGAGGCATGAGGCGCCTGCCCGCTCCCGGGCTGTGGCCTCAGAGAAGTATGAGCCAGCGAGCGTGCCGCGTGATCACGATATGCCGCTGTCTCGGAATCCGAACTGTCAGGACTGGAACGATTTCCCGTATTACCCGGACGCATTGCCGCGCCGGCTCTGTTCAGCGCAATGCGCTGCATTCGAATCGACTCGTCCATGTTGATTTCACCGGTTTCCCGTCGAGGCTGCATGAGCTTTCACTCAGCACAACGTCTAGGAGCCTGGAAGGGTTCACCCGACAATGCGGCCCTTTCCTCATCGGCCTGAGCCGGTCGGATGCAGGGTGACGACAGCCCGGACGAGGCGGGTCCGGATGGTCGGGCGTCGGACTCGCGGGCCGCGAGGAGATCATGAACGGTGCCGGGCGGGTACGGGCGCGGACGGCGATGAACATGCGGTGGGCTGCGTTCGCCGTCGACCAGTCTGCTCGGCACGCTGCTCGTCGACCGTGACGCTCGTTTGATGCCCCGGACACTCACACGCAGGACGGCGAACTGGGAAACGCACTCTGACCTGGGCTTTTCCGTGATGTGCTCAGGCTGATGTCTTTTCGATGACGCATCATGTGGAGTGCGTGGCGATTCTTGAACCGGTGGACAAGGGCGCCTGAGCTGGGGTTTTGCGGTCAGGGGTCCTGCGCTGCGCAGAGCCGGGAGTGCGGCCTGATCGCGCCTTTTGATGCGCACCGCCTGGCTCGCCGTGCGTGTCTTCCTGCGGTTCAACGGCGTCAGCGCCGGTACCGTCCCGCCGCTCGTTTCCGTTGGCGGCCCCCCGGCCCGGCGTACGGGTCCGGCCAGCGAGGCCGTGCCCATCGTGGCGCCGTGCAGGGCGAGGGGCCGTGGGCGGCGGTCCCGTGGGACGTCTGTGTGGATTAGTGAGAGCACCTGCGGGGCGACTAGGCCGCTGCCCGCGCCCTGCACCAGCCGGGCCGCGATCAGCCAGCCAGCGACGGGCGCGGCTGTGCAGGCCACCGAGCGGGCCGTGAACTACTGAGGTCGCGCTCAGCACCAGCGGCAGCAGGAAGCGTCGGCCGGTCACTGGGTCAGGGTCTCGGCTAGTTGCTGTGGGCGGGCTGCGAACGGGGTGTGGCTGCCTGGAAGTGTGTGGATGGTGAACTGCTCGGTCGGCAGGGCCCGGTCGGCCTCCGTGATCATCAGGTCTTGTGTGGCCGTCGGCAGTGCTCGGTCGTCCGCGCAGCGCAGGTAGGTGCGGGGGATGCGGCCCCACCGGGTCGTGGTCAGGGTGATGGGCGTGGTCGGGAGGGCGAGGGGCAGGTCGGGGCTCAGCGCGGAGCGCCAGCGGTCGAAGTGGTCGGCGGGCGTGTCGTGGTAGTGGGTCTGCCGCAACTCCTCGACGTACTCGGGGTCCTGAGACAGCGGATCGATGCGTACGGCGCCCAGTGCCTCGGGATCACCGAGGTTGAGGTTCTGGCCCCGTGCGGTGGAGTTCTCGGGCGCGCTCAGGTAGTCGAGGAACCGGGGGCGGCCCGCGGGGACGAACGCGGAGAGGTAGACGACCTGGTCGACCAGCTCGGGCGCGCGTTCCGCGGCCAGCGACGCGGGGCCGCCGCCCGCGCTGTGCGCGACGAGTACGACACGGCCGTAGCGGCGGACCCGGCGCAGTGTGTCCAGGACGGCATCGGCGCAGTCGTCCATCGTCACGTCGGCGAGCCTCGACCTCTCGGTCAGCAGACCGGGGCGGCCGGGCAGCAGGTATCCGCTGGGCAGGGGAGCGCCGAGGCCGTGTCCCGGCAGGTCGACGGCGACGCTCGCGGCACCGAGACCGGCGAGCGCCCGCTGCGTCGCCGCCCACTGCCATGAGCCGTGCCAGGCGCCGTGGACCAGGACGTAGACGGTGTCGGCAGGGGAGGAGCTGGGAGGGGAGGGAGGCATGGTCCCCATCTCAAGCGACCTTCGTCCGTTGATCCAGCAGAAGATATGGCACGCTGGGTGGCGATACCTTTTGAGTATGGAGTGGTGGCGGTATGGAAGCGCGGCATCTGCGGTACGCGCTTGCCCTCGCCGAGCACCGGCACTTCGGCCGGGCCGCCCGTGCGCTGGGTATCGCGCAGCCGCCGCTGTCCAAGCAGATCGCCGACCTGGAACGCGAGATCGGGGCCCGGCTGTTCGACCGTACGCGCCAGGGTGTGTTCCCGACCGCCGCGGGCGAGGCGTTCCTCGTCAGGGCGCGGCGGGCGCTGGAGGAGATGGCGGCGGCCAGGATCGACGCCGGACGGGCCGCGCGCGGCGAGACGGGACGGCTGCGGCTGGGGTTCATCGCCTCCGCGCTGCTGGACCCGCTCCCGGATGTCCTGGGCCGGTTCGGGCGTGAGCGGCCCGATGTACGGCTGGAGTTGCACGAGATGGCGTCCGGCCGCGGCACCGCCGCTCTCGTCGCCGGTGAACTGGACGTGGCGGTCACCCTCGGACCGCCCCGGGGCGCAGGCGCCGAGCATCTGGTGTCCGTCCCGGTCGGGCACGACCATCTGATCGCCGTGGTCGGCAGCACGCACCCCTACGCGGGCCAGGCGTCGGTGAGTGTGGAGCAGTTGCGCCGGCAGCCGTTGATCGTGGCCGCGTGGGAGGACGAGCCCGTCATCCACGCCGGGCTGCGCGTTCTGCTGGGCGAGGACGCGGCGGCGCTGGAAGGGGCCACCGTGGCCAGGGACGTGCACACGATCATGGGCCTGGCCGCCTGCGGGGTCGGGGTGGGCCTGGGTCCCTCCCGTATGCGGGAAGCCGCGCGGCCGGGGATCCGGTTCTGCGAGGTGACCCCTAGGACGGCGTTGCCCGATCTGGTCCTGTCCTTCGCCGAGCTGGACCGCTCTCCGGCGCTGGACGCCTTCCTCGATGTCGTCCGCCGGAACTGTCCCGACGTCGGTGCCGCACTCGATCTGCGGTTGGGCCGCCGGGTATGAGGGCTGGGACCGGCTTGCGTTGATGTGCCTCCCACCGTGGCGATCGTCGACGCCACCGGTGGTTCATCCGTCCCGTGATGCCCTCCACCGTGCCAGCGCCGCGGGCAGGTGTTCCTCTATATGGGCGGGCAACGGCTCGTTCTGCGTCGTCGCGATGAGGGCTTTCGCCACGTCGTGGACCTTGGTGTTGGAGTGCTGGGACACATGGACCAGGATCTGCCAGCCCTCCTCGGCGGTGCACGACCAGGCCGCCATCAGCACCCCGCGCGCCATGTCGACGATCGGCCGCCGCTCCAGAGCCTTCTTCAGCTGCTCCGTTTCCGCCAGGAGCTGCTCCCCGGTCGGCATCCTGCCCTCGGTGCAGCCGACTTCACGACTGGTCTCACGCTGCGTGCCGTGCGGGGGCCGTTCGACGAGGTCGCGCCGGGGGCCGGGGCGCTGGGAAGGGCGCATGGTGGGAACCTTCCCGTCCGTTGCTCGTCGACACATCGACACATCGATATGTCGGCAGTCCTGTGTCGGGGCCGGCGGCAGGCTCGCCTGTGTGCTGCTTACGTGCCGCTTGCCGCTTGCCGCTTGGCCCTTGGCGGTCCGCTTTGGTCAGCGGCCCAGGGCCTTGGCCAGTTGCTGCTTGTTCATCGACGAACGGCCGTCGATATTGCGCTTCTTCGCCTCCGCGTACAGCTGGTCCCTCGTCGGTCCCTGGGCGCCGCTGTGCGAGTGCTCGCCGCCGCGTTGCGGGGCCGACTTCTTGTCCTGTGTCGACGTCTTGCTTGCCGTCTTCGACTCGCCGGCGCGGGCCCTCTCCTTGTTCACGGTGCGTGCCGCGATCTCCTTCGCACGCCCCGTCGAGGTGCCGCGCTTCTCGGCGCTCTCCTTGATGTGCTCGTACTGGCGCTCACGCTTCGCGTTGGAACCCTGCGGCATGGCGAACTCCTCCCGGACCGGGTGCGGGTGGCTCGGCCGGACCCGCGTTTCGATGATGTCCCGCGTACCCCTCGGTCGGTTTCTCACCCGGAACACGCGTTTCCCGTCTCCCATCTGATGCGGCGCCCCACCGGAGGTGCGAGTGGACGGCGACCGAACGGATGAAGGCCCCGACGTTTCTCGACACGGTCGACACTGTCAAAGCTCTCGAACTCCTCGAACTCCTCGAACTCCTCGACGTTCGCAGCCTTCCTCGTGGCCCACGGATGCATCCCCCGTCCCCTGGCCCCGCTCCCGACCCCGGGCCGAACCCCAGCCCCCCGACCCCGGCCGACCCCGGCCGAACCCAGCCCCCGCCCACAGCAGAGCGCCCCCCTCCGCCCCTCCACCCGGCGAAAACGCCCCCCGAACGTCCCCCGAACGCCCCCGCGTACCCAGCCGGTTGCGTCAAGCGCTGTCACTCACGGTGTGTCGGTCGCTACGCTTGTTCCGGTGCGGGCGACCCCGTATCGGACCCGCATCGGAAGCGTCAGGAAGGCGGTGCGCGGCGACATGGGTGCCACTGTCAGGGGACTGCTGGACAGTCTGTCTCCAGCGGCGGACGAGGAAGAGCGGCGTGAGTGGGCCGGCGCCTGCGCGCACGCCCTCGGTCTCGGCGGGATCGCGGTCTCTCTGGGACGGGAGCTCGTGTGGTTCAGCGACAGCACCAGCGCACGGCTGGAGGATCTGCAGTTCGTCCTGGGGCAGGGCCCCGGTCTCCTGATCGAGGACGAGACGGAGGTACGGCAGGTGCCCGACCTCGGCCGGCTGCTGGCACGGCAGTGGCCGCAGTTCGCCGCCGAGGCGGAGGAGCTGGACATCGCGGCGCTCTTCGTCTGGCCCGTGCACATCGGAGCCGTACACGCCGGGACGATGACCGGATACCGGCGTACGCCGGGATCGCTCACCCGGCAGCAGCTGACCGAGGGCCGGCTGGTCGCCGACGCCCTCGCCGAGCAGGTCCTCCAGAACTGGCCGGCCACCTCCGCCGCACGCAACGGCCGCGGCCACACGGGCATGGTGGATCTGCACCGCGCCGAGGTGCACCAGGCCACCGGCGTCCTCAGCGCGCGCCTCGGCGTATCGCTGGCCGAGGCCCTGGACCGGCTGCGGAGCGAGGCCTACACCTCGGGCCGGACCCTGACGGACACCGCCCGGGACATCATCCGGCGGGAGCTTCCGCGATGACACCACCAGACCCGGTCGACCGCACGGAGGAAGCCCTGTGCGGGGGACAAGGAGCTTGCGCATGAGCAGGGAGCAGCACATCGCCCGCACTTTTGTGGAACTCGCCGACACGCTGGTGGAGGACTTCGACGTCATCGGGTTCCTGCAGCAGATGACGGTCCGCTGCCAGGAACTTCTCGATGTCACGGACGCCGCGGTCTTCCTGATGCACGCCGGCCCCCAGCTGTACAGCCCCGCGCCGTGCGACCCCAGCCCCGCCCTGGAGCGCGTACTGGAATGCGCCTGTGGTGAGGGGCCGGCGGTGGACGCCCACCGCACCGCCCGCGCGGTCGACGCGTACGGCCGGGGCGACGCGCACGGTCAGGGCGACGAGGCCTCCCAGTGCCGCGCACCTGCGGCAGGCCGGTTACTCCCTCGCCGTCGCCCTGCCGATGCGGCTGCGCCAGGAGACCATCGGCAGCCTGCTGCTCCTGCGTTCCGCCGACCGGCCCCTGGACGCCGACGACCTGGCCCTCGCCCAGACCCTCGCCGACGCCGCCACCATCGGTCTGCTGCACGCCCGCACCATCCAGCAGCAGGACACCGTCAACGAACAGCTCCACACGGCCCTGCAGAGCCGCATCATCATCGAACAGGCGAAAGGGTTGCTCGCCGCCCGCCGCAGCATCCCCCTCAACCAGGCGTTCGAGATCATGCGCCGGCACGCCCGGCAGCACCGGCTGCTGCTCAGCAAGGTCGCCCGGGACGTGATCGACACCGGCTCCACGCTGCGCAGCTCCGCCGTCCTGCCCCAGCCGAGCGCGGCCGACTCGGAATGACCACCGACCCCGCGTGACGACCGACCCCGCGCGCAGACCGGGCCGACTGCCGACCGGGCGGGGCGATGACCGGGCCGAGCGATGACCGTGGTGGCCGCGTGACGACCGGCTGACGACCGCTGACGACCGCGATGGCCGAGTGAGGTCGGGCGAGGCCGCGTACCACCGCCTCGGCGCGGACATGCTGCGGACATGGCGAGGTCGTGGCGCGGTCGTGGCGCGGTCGTGGCGTGGGCGGCTTCGCGAGAAGCGGGGCGGGCGCCCCGGCGTGTGCCGCTTACCGCCCACGCCGTCGTGCGCTTTGATCTGCGGAGGAAAGCGTCGCGCCGCGCAGGGCGCCGACGAGGCGACGACTCGTCGACGGAGTGCACGGCATGACAAGGAAAGCGGCCGGGAACGTGCCTGGGCACGCGGCGGGGAACGAGGCCGGCGAAGAGACGGGCGAGGAGCCCGGCACCCCCCACTGGCTCTTCGGCGACCAGCTCGGCCCCCATTTCATCGATCCCACGCGCGGCGGCCCGCGCCGGGACGCGCCGCTGCTGATGATCGAGGCCCGCAGCGTCCTGCGCCGACGGCGGTTCCACCGCGCCAAGGCCCATCTGATCCTGTCGGCGATGCGCCACCGCGCCGCCGAACTCGGTGACCGCGTGCGGTACGTCAAGGCGGACACCTACCGCCAGGGGCTGCGCGAGGCGGTGGGGGACGCCCGGGTGACCGTCCACCACCCCACGTCCCACGCGGCCCTGGCCTTCGTACGCTCCCTGCCGTCCGTACGTGTCCTGCCGGCCCGCGGTTTCCTCGTGACGCACGACGCGTTCGGGCGCTGGGCGGACGGCCGCGGTACGAAGCACCTGCGTCAGGAGGACTTCTACCGCTGGGTCCGCCAGACGCACGACCTGCTGATGGAGGGCGACCAGCCCGCCGGCGGGCGCTGGAACCTCGACCACGACAACCGGCAGCCCCCGCCGCGCGGCGCCACCGACCTGGGCGTCCCGGCCCCGTACCGCCCCCGCGAGAGCGAGATCGACGACGAGGTGCGGGCCGATCTCGACCGCTGGTCGCGCGACGGGGACGTCGAGTTCGTCGGCGAGGACGGGCCGCGCGGCTTCCCCGCCACGCGCCGGGAGGCACTGGCCGCGCTCCACCGCTTCGTCGAACACCGGCTGCCGACCTTCGGCGCGTACGAGGACGCGGTGCTCACCGGGGACGCGACGATGAGCCACAGCCTGCTCTCCTCCTCGCTCAACCTCGGCCTGCTGGACCCCGCCGAATGCGCCGAGCGGGCGGAGGCGGCCTGGCGGTCGGGAGACGTGCCGCTCAACAGCGCCGAGGGGTTCGTCCGGCAGATCACCGGCTGGCGCGAGTACGTCTGGCACGTCTACTGGCACTTCGGCACGCGGTACCGGGAGAGCAACACCCTGGGCCACCACGAGCCGCTGCCCGACTGGTTCACGGACCTGTCCCCGGACGGGACCGACGCCAACTGTCTCGGTCACGTCCTCCGGCAGGTCAGGGACACCGGCTGGACGCATCACATCCCCCGGCTGATGATCCTCGGGAGCCTCGCCCTGCAACGGGGGTGGGAGCCCGGGGCCGTCACCGACTGGTTCCACCGCAGTTTCGTCGACGGCTACGACTGGGTGATGGTCCCGAACGTGGTCGGCATGTCGCAGTACGCCGACGGGGGCCGCATGACCACCAAGCCGTACACGTCCGGTGGCGCGTACATCAACCGCATGAGCGACTTCTGCGGTTCCTGCCGCTACAAGCCGACCGTGCGGGTGGGCGAGGACGCCTGTCCCTTCACCGCGGGGTACTGGAACCTCCTGCACCACCATCGCGACCGGTTCGAGCACAACCCGCGGATGACGCAGGCTGTGCGGGGGCTCGACCGCCTCACCGATCTCGAAGCGCTGCTGGAGCAGGAGCGCGACCGCAGGGACTGAGGGCTGAGGGCCGGGCCCCGGCCCCTGCCTCGGAGAGGAACAGCACGTGGAGCCCGAACAGCAACCGCTCTTCGAGTGGTCGGACACCGTACCGGCGCCCGCGCGACCCGCGAGCGAAGGTGCGGCCGAGGCGGGCCCCGGCGGGCCCGCGGCCGGGTTGTACGCGTTCCGGGACAGCCCCCAGGCCCGCCGCATGCTCGACGTACGGGAGGTGTACGCCGAACCGGCGGCCCTCGACTCCCCGCGCGGGCAGCAGATCATGGCCCGGCTCCCCGGCGTACGGGTGACCGAGGTCGACGGCCACTGGCTCATCCCCTCCCTGCACGGCAACGACGGCAACATCGCCCGCTGGGTCCGCATCAAGACCGACACGCTCGTCCTCGGCGTCAAGCACAGCCTCAGCACACGCCCCAACGGCAGGTCGGCCGACTGGATCGCCCCCGGCCCCTCCAACGGCTGCGCGATGGCCTGCGCGTACTGCTACGTCCCCCGCCGCAAGGGATTCGCCAACCCCATCACCCTGTTCACGAACATCGAGGCGATCGTGGCCCACGTACAGCGGCACGTACGGGCCCAGGGCCCCAAACCGGAGCCCAACCAGTGCGACCCCGAGGCCTGGGTCTACGACATCGGTGAGAACGGTGACTGCTCCGTCGACGCCCTGGTCTGCGACAACACCGCGGATCTCGTCGCCGCGTTCCGCCGCCTGCCGACGGCGAAGGCGTCCTTCGCGACCAAGTTCGTCAACCCCGACCTGCTCGCACTCGACCCGCAGGGCCGCACCCGCGTGCGCTTCTCGGTCATGCCGACCGACGACGCCCGCCTCCTCGACATCCGTACGAGTCCGGTCCCCGAGCGCATCGCGGCGGCGGCCGACTTCCTCGACGCGGGGTACGAGGTCCACTTCAACCTCTCGCCCGTGGTGCTGCGCCCGGGGTGGGAGCGGGACTGGGCCGATCTGCTCCGCCACCTCGACGACGTCCTGCCCGCCCGGGTGAAGGAGCAGGCGGCGGCCGAGGTCATCATGCTGACCCACAACCAGGCGCTCCACGAGGTCAACCTGGGCTGGCACCCGCGCGCCGAGGACGTGCTGTGGCAGCCGGAGATCCAGGAGACCAAGCGTTCGCAGAACGGGGCGCTCAACGTCCGCTACGCCCTGGAGACCAAGCAGCGGGCCCTCGCGCGGCTGCGGGAACTGCTGGCAGCGCATGCGCCGTGGCTGCGCATCAGGTACGCCTTCTGAGGACGGTTCCGGGAGAGGTCCGGGAAAGAGTCCGGCAACAACCCCGGGAAAGGTTCCGAGAAGGCTCCGGGAAGGTTCCGGGTGAGAGAGGGAGCGGCGTGGTGCGGTTCCGGACGAGTGATCTCACGGGCCCCGGTTACGGCCGGCGCCGCCACGGCCGCGGCTTCCGCTACCTCGACACCAAGGGCAAGGCCCTCCCCGCCGGCCCGGAGACACGGCGCGTACGCGATCTCGTCATCCCGCCTGCCTGGCAGGACGTGTGGATCTCCCCGCACCCGAACGGCCACATCCAGGCGGTCGGCACGGACGAGGCCGGTCGACGCCAGTACCTCTACCACCCCCTCTTCCGCGAGAAGCAGGAAGCCGCCAAGCACACCCGCATCCTGGAGGTCGGCGCCGCGCTGCCCGAGGTGAGACGGCAGGTCGGCAAGGGCCTCGAAGGCTCGGGCCTGACCCGGGAGAGAGTCCTCTCGCTCGGCGTCCGCCTGCTCGACCTCGGCTTCTTCCGCGTCGGCGACGACCGGTACGCGAAGACGAACGAGTCCTACGGGCTGACGACCGTACGGCGGCACCAGGTCACCTGCGGCAAGGGCGCGGTCGGCTTCGACTACGCGGCCAAGAGCGGGCGCCGCTACTGCCGCGAGATCGTCGACGAACAGGTCTACAGCGGCGTCCGGGCCCTGCTGCGCCGCCGCGACGACAACGACCACCTCTTCGCGTACTGGGAGGCGCGCAGCTGGCACACGATCGACGCGACCGACCTGAACGGGCATCTGCGTGATCTCGCGGGCCTGGACATCTCCAGCAAGGACTTCCGGACCTGGCACGCCACGGTGCTCGCCGCCGTCGCGCTCGGGGTGTCGGCCGAGGTGGCGGACACCTCGCCGACGGCCCGGAAGCGGGCCGCCGCACGGGCGGTCCGCGAGGTCGCCGGCTACCTCGGCAACACCCCGTCCGTCTGCCGGGCCTCCTACATCAACCCGCGCCTGTTTGAACTCTTCGACGAGGGCAGGACCATCGCCCCCGCCCTCGCGTCCCTGGGCTCCGTCCCGGTGGCGGGCGCACTGGCCACACAGCCGGTGGAAGAGGCGGTACTCCGGCTGCTGAGCCGTTAGCGGCAGCCCGTCGGCCGCAGCCCGTCGGATGCCGCCCGAAGTGCGCCCTGCCATGAAGAGCCGGACAGTGGGGAGGGCCGTCCATTGCGGGGGCCGAGGTCGAGGGAGCGTACGGACCGTGACGAAGGACAAGGGCAGGGACAGGGACAAGAAGCTCAGCAAGGGGGACAAGGTCTCCTGGAGCAGTCACGGGCAGACCGTCCCCGGCAAGGTGAAGAAGAAGATCACGGGCCGCGCCGAGGTGGCGGGCCGTACCGTCGACGCCTCGAAGGACGAGCCGCAGTACGAGGTCGAGAGCGACAAGTCGGGCCGCAACGCCGTCCACAAGCCCGGCTCGCTGCGTAAGAAGAGCAGCGGTTCATGAGTGGCGGAGGCGGAAAGACCGACACGGATCGCGCGGACACGGTCAAGGAGTTCGGCGAGGCCGTCAACATGACGTCCGGTGCCCTCAAGAAGTGGCTGGACACGGACGACTCGAAGAGCGTGGGCCAGTCGGACGGCGGCGGCGAGAGCGTGGGGCACGCGTCCGGACGCCGTATCGTCCGCCTCCTTGAGAAGAAGAAGGCCGACCTGACCGACGCCGACGTCACCCACATGCGCAAGGTGGTCGGCTACGTGCACCGCCACCTCGAGCAACGCCCCTCGGGCGACGTCACGGACACGCCGTGGCGGTACTCCCTGATGAACTGGGGCCACGACCCGAAGGCGTGATCACGGCACCGGCGCGGCCGTCCGCCCGGTTGAACGCGAAACCCGGGTCGGTCCGGAGGGACCGACCCGGGCCTCTACCCCTGGTGAGCTACCGGGCTCAGACCAGGTCGAAGCGGTCCGCGTTCGAGACCTTGACCCATGCCTCGACGAAGTCCTTCACGAACTTCTCCTTCGCGTCGTCGCTCGCGTAGACCTCCGCGAGCGCACGCAGCTCGGAGTTCGAGCCGAAGACCAGGTCGGCACGGGTGCCGGTCCACTTGACCTCGCCCGTGGACGCGTCGCGGCCCTCGAAGGCGGTCTGGTCGGACGAGGTGGAGCTCCACGTCGTACCGAGGTCCAGGAGGTTGACGAAGAAGTCGTTCGTCAGGGTTCCCGGCTTGTCGGTGAGGACGCCGTGCGCCGACTGGTCGTGGTTGGTGCCCAGGACACGCAGACCACCGACGAGGACGGTCAGCTCGGGAGCGCTCAGCTTGAGCAGGTTCGCCTTGTCGAGCAGCAGGAACTCGGCCGGCAGGCGGTTGCCCTTGCCGAGGTAGTTCCGGAACCCGTCCGCGGTCGGCTCCAGAGCCGCGAACGACTCCACGTCCGTCTGCTCCTGCGACGCGTCGGTACGACCCGGGGTGAAGGGCACCTCGATGTCGACGCCGCCGTCCTTCGCGGCCTTCTCGACGCCCGCCGCACCGGCGAGGACGATCAGGTCGGCGAGGGAGATCTGCTTGCCACCGCTGCGCGCGGAGTTGAAGGACGACTGCACGCCTTCGAGGGTCCGCAGCACCGAGGCGAGCTGGTCGGGGTTGTTGACCTCCCAGCCGCTCTGCGGCTGAAGGCGGATGCGCGCGCCGTTGGCGCCGCCGCGCTTGTCGCTGCCACGGAAGGTCGAGGCCGAGGCCCACGCCGTGGACACCAGCTCGGAGACCGTGAGGCCCGAGGCGAGGATCTGGCTCTTCAGCTCGGCGATGTCCGCCGCGTCGACCAGCTCGTGCGTGACCGCCGGGACCGGGTCCTGCCACAGCAGGGTCTCCTCCGGGACCTCCGGGCCGAGGTAGAGGGACTTCGGGCCCAGGTCACGGTGGGTGAGCTTGTACCAGGCACGGGCGAAGGCGTCCGCGAACTGGTCCGGGTTCTCGTAGAAGCGGCGCGAGATCTCCTCGTACGCCGGGTCGAAGCGCAGCGCCAGGTCGGCCGTCAGCATCTTCGGCGCGTGACTCTTCGACGGGTCGTGCGCGTCCGGGATCGTACCGGCGCCGGCGCCGTCCTTCGCGACCCACTGGTTGGCACCCGCGGGGCTCTGCGTGAGCTCCCACTCGTACTCGAACAGGTTCTTGAAGAAGCCGTTGCTCCACTGGGTGGGCGTGCTCGTCCAGGTGACCTCAAGGCCACTGGTGATGGTGTCGCCGCCCTTGCCGGTGCCGAAGCTGTTCTTCCAGCCGAGGCCCTGCTCCTCGAACGTGGCCGCCTCGGGGTCGTCGCCGACGTTCTCCGACGGGCCGGCGCCGTGGGTCTTGCCGAAGGTGTGACCGCCCGCGATCAGGGCGACCGTCTCCTCGTCGTTCATCGCCATGCGGCGGAACGTCTCGCGGATGTCGCGGGCCGAGGCCACCGGGTCCGGGTTGCCGTTCGGGCCCTCGGGGTTGACGTAGATGAGGCCCATCTGGACGGCGCCGAGCGGGTTCTCCAGCTCACGGTCGCCCGTGTAGCGCTCGTCGTCGAGCCAGGTGGTCTCGGGACCCCAGTAGACGTCCTCGTCGGGCTCCCACACGTCGGCGCGGCCACCGGCGAAGCCGAAGGTCTCGAAGCCCATGGTCTCCAGGGCGACGTTGCCGGTGAGGATCATGAGGTCGGCCCAGGACAGGCTCTGGCCGTACTTCTTCTTCACGGGCCACAGCAGACGGCGGGCCTTGTCGAGGTTGACGTTGTCCGGCCAGCTGTTCAGCGGCGCGAAACGCTGCTGACCGGCGCCGCCGCCACCGCGGCCGTCGCTGATGCGGTACGTACCGGCGCTGTGCCATGCCATACGGATCATGAGCGGGCCGTAGTTGCCGAAGTCCGCGGGCCACCAGTCCTGCGAGGTGGTCAGCACCTCGGCGATGTCATGTTTGACCGCGGGGAGGTCGAGTCCCTGGAACGCTTCCGCGTAGTCGAATTCCTCACCGAGGGGGTTCGACACGGCCGGGTTCTTGGCGAGGATCTTCAGGTTGAGGCGCTCGGGCCACCACTGACGGTTGCCGCCGCCCTGGGTCGGGTGCGGGGCACGGCCGTGCGCGACGGGGCAGCCGCCCGTCTCCTGCGGCTCAGGGTCCGTGACGATCGCGTCATGGTTGTCGGTCATAAGGAATTCCTTCCGAACGGGGTGGATCGCATGCTCAGGAACTGAGGGGGGTGGAAGCGGTGACGCAGGCGGGGCACAGGCCCCAGTAGATGACCTCGGCCTCGTCGACCGAGAAGCCGTGATCCTGGGACGCTGTGAGACAGGGGGCGTGACCGGTCGCGCAGTCGACGTCGGCCACGACTCCGCACGACCGGCACACGAGGTGATGGTGGTTGTCCCCGACACGACCCTCGAAGAGGGCCGGGCTGCCGGGCGGCTCGATACGACGGACGAGTTTCACCGTGGTCAGCGCGTGAAGTGCCTCGTACACGGCTTGCAGCGAGATGTGGCCCACACGGGCCCGTACCTCGGTGGCGATGGCCTCCACACCGAGATGATCACCCGCCCGGACGGTTTCGAGCAGCGCGACACGGGCGGCCGTCACCCGCAGGCCGGCACCGCGCAGCTCTTCGGCGGTCGTCGGTGTCCCGGGGGCGGTCATGGACCCAACCTACTGACATAAACACGAACAGTTCAAGTAAACGAACGGTACAGGTTTAGGTGTGTGGGCTTGGGATGCCGTTCACCTGCCGGTGGGGGTGTCGGTGCAGGTCAGTGGGGGCCTTGTCCTGCAAGGGGTGTGGGGCTGTGGGGGTGGTGATTTGGGTGCGGGGCGGTGGGGGGTGGTGATTTGGCTGCCGGGCCGGTGGGGGCGGGCCGCGCAGTTCCCCGCGCCCCTCAAGGGGCTGCGCCCTTGAGTCGCGCAGTTCCCCGCGCCCCTTAAGGGGCTGCGGCCTTGCGGGGCGAGCCTGGGTCAGTACACGTCTCTGACGTATCGCTTTTCCGTTGCCAGCTGTTTGACGTATGCGGTGGCCTCCGCCTCGGGTAGGCCGCCGTGGGCGACCGCGATGTCCCGCAGGGCCCGGTCGACGTCCTTGGCCATGCGGGAGGCGTCGCCGCAGACGTAGAAGCGGGCGCCGTCCTGGAGCCAGGACCACAGCTCGGGTCCGTGTTCGCGCAGCCGGTCCTGGACGTAGACCTTGGCGCGCTGGTCGCGGGAGAAGGCGGTGTCCAGCCGGGTGAGGGTGCCGTCGGCGAGGAAGCCGTCCAGATCCTCCTCGTAGTAGAAGTCGGTCGCCCGGTGCTGCTCGCCGAAGAACAGCCAGTTCGGTGCCCGGTGCCCGAGGGCCCGCCGCTCCTCCAGGAATCCGATGAAGGGTGCGACGCCGGTGCCGGGCCCGACCATCACCATCGGGGTCGCCGGATCGGCCGGAGGCCTGAAATGTGGAGACCGCTGTACGAACACGGGTACCGGTGTCCCCGCCTCGGCATCGGCGAGAAAGGGCGAGCAGACCCCGCCGCGGGCCCGGCCGCCCAGATTCTCGTACCGCACGACGGAGACCGTGAGTGACACGTGGTGCGGGTCGGTGAGCGGGCTGGACGATATGGAGTACAGGCGGGGCTGGAGCCGCTTCAGGACGTCGGCCCACTCCTGGGCGCTCGCCCGCACCGGATGTTCGGCGATGACGTCGACGGCCTGCCGTCCCCAACTCCACCGCGCCAGGCCGTCCTTGTTGTCGGGCCGGAGCAGATGCTTCAACTCCCGTTTGTCGCCGGTGCGTTCGGCGACGAAGCGCAGCAGATCCGGGGAGAGCCGGGTGATGTCGAGATGCCGTACGAGGGCGTCGGTGACGGAGGTGTGCCCGACTCCGTTGACCTCGACGCCGGTTGAGGGGTCTAGCCCGGCCACGTCCAGCCATTCCCGCACCAGGGTGGACGAGTTGAGCGGCCGTACGCCGAGCGCGTCCCCGGCCTCGTACGTCAGCGGGATGTCACCGTTCCGGGTGTCGAAGGTGAACCGGCGTACTTCCTTGCCCGCCCCGGGCAGGCTGAGCAGCCGGTTCCCGACGAGCCGGGCGGTGACGGCGGCGGGTTTCCGCGACGCAGAAGACGCGGGGGCCGGTGCGGGTTCCGGGTCGGCTGCGAGCGCGCCGACCACCTGGTCGAGCCAGGCCCGCGCGGACGGCTCGTAGTCCGGCTCGCAGTCGGTACGCGGAGCGAGCCGTACCCCGCCCAGCTCGTCCAGCCGCTGGTCGAGCCGCCGTCCGTGCCCGCAGAAGTCGTCGTACGAGGAGTCGCCGAGCGCGAGCACGGCGTAGCGCACGCCGTCCATGCGGGGCGGCTCGGGCGACTCCTGGGCCAGGGCCGCCCAGAACCCGGAGCCGTTGTCGGGCGCGTCCCCGTCGCCGAACGTACTGGTGATGAGCAACAGGTCGGCCCCCGCGGGCAGTTCACGCGGGTCGGCGTCGTCCATGCCGAGGAGTGTGGCCTTGTGCCCACCGGCGACGAGCTGTTCGGCAGCCGCACCGGCGAACCCCTCGGCGTTCCCGGTCTGCGAGGCCCAGAGGACGACGACTTCGCGGACGGGGGCGGCGGCCTCGGTGGCCCGCGGGGTGTCGGCCGCACGGGAGTACATTCCGGCGAGAACACCGTTCACCCAGAGCGCGTGACCCGCGTCGAAGGGCGCGTCCGCCGGAAGCACGGGCACCCCGGGCGAGCCCGCGGGCAGCCCGGCGAGAAAGCCGGTGAGGTAGTGGCGCTCGGAGGCGGAGAGGCGGGGCGGGGGGCTGGGCTCCAGCCCGAAGATCCCTTCGGCCCCCGTACTGTCAGCTCCTCCGGCGCGCGCAACCTCAGCCCCTCCGGCGTTTGAGGGGCGGAGGTCCGGGAGTAGCGCCCCCGATGGGGTCCGGGGCGGCGCCCCGGTGACGGGAAGGGGCGGGGTGGGGGAGGAAACCCGGGTCAGAGCCACCGCGCACACCTTCAACTCCGGCTGGAACGACACAGGATCAACGGCGTCACTGGTGACGGCATTGACGCTCAGGTACTCCCCGAACAGGTCGTTCCAGTGAAACGGCGCGAACAGGTTCCCTGGCTGCACCCGGTCCGTCACCACCGCAGGCAGTACGGCCCGCCCCCGCCGAGAGGCGACCTCGACCCGGTCTCCGTCACCCACCCCCAGGGCCGCCGCATCCTCCGGATGCACCTCCACGAACGGCCCGGAATCAAGCTTGTTGAGTTTGGCCACCCGCCCGGTCTTGGTCAGCGTGTGCCACTGATGCTGAAGCCGCCCGGTGTTGAGCACGAACGGAAAGTCGTCGTCGGGCAACTCGGCGGCGGGCAGATGCGGCCGGGCATGGAACACGGCCCGCCCGCTCGCCGTAGGAAAAACAGGCCCCTCGTCCCCGGCGGACGACCCGACATACCGAATCGGATTCCGGTCGGGCCCCTCCACGTCCGCAGCCGGCCACTGCACGGAAGTCCCGCGCAACCGCTCGTAGGTGACCCCGCGCAGATCCCAGCCCGTCCCCGGATTCCAGGCCCGCTTGATCTCCTCGAAGATCTCCTCCGCGCTCGTGTACGAGAACCCCTTCTCGTACCCCATCTCGCAGGCCACCCGCGCGATGAGCCGCCAGTCCGCGAGTGCCTCGCCGGGCGGGTCCACGGCGGGCCGCGCGAGCGTGAGGTTGCGCTCGCTGTTGATGAGCACGCCCTCGGTCTCGGTCCACATCGCGGCGGGGAGCACGACATCGGCGTACGCGTTGGTCTCGGTCTCGGCGAACACGTCCTGCGTGACGACGAATTCGGCGGCTTCGAGGCCCTCGATGACCGTCCGGCGGTTGGCCACCGAGGCGACCGGATTGGTGCAGATGATCCAGCAGGCCCTGATCTCGCCGTCGGCCATCTTCTGGAACATCTCGACCGTGCCCCTGCCGACCCCGTCCTTGCGGAGGGTGTCGGGCGGCAGTTCCCACAGCTCCTCGACGAAGGCACGTTCGTCGTCGACGAGCACGGAGCGCTGCCCCGGCAGACCGGGCCCCATGTACCCCATCTCGCGCCCGCCCATGGCATTGGGCTGCCCGGTGAGGGAGAAGGGGCCGGACCCCGGACGGCAGATCGCGCCGGTGGCGAGATGCAGGTTGACCAGGGCGTTCGTGTTCCAGGTGCCGTGCGTGGACTGGTTGAGGCCCATGGTCCACAGGCTCATCCACTCGCCCGCCTCGCCGATCAGCCGCGCGGCCGTGCGGATGTCGTCCTCGGGGATACCGGTGATCTCGGCGACGGCGGCGGGCGGGTAGTCGGCGAGGAAGCCGGGCATCGCCTCCCAGCCCTCGGTGCGGGCCGCGATGAAGGCGGGATCGGTGTGCCCGTTCTCGTGGAGCAGATACAGCAGCCCGTTCAGCAGGGCGAGGTCCGTGCCCGGCTTGATCCGCAGATACAGATCGGCCTTGTCGGCGGTGGCGGTGCGCCGCGGGTCGACGACGATCACCTTCGCGCCCGCCGACTTCACCCGGTCCATCATCCGCAGGAACAGGACCGGATGGCAGTCGGCCATGTTCGAGCCGATGACGAGGAAGACGTCCGCCGACTCGAAGTCCTGGTACGAGCCGGGCGGCCCGTCGGCCCCCAGCGACAGCTTGTAACCGGCACCCGCGCTCGCCATGCACAGCCGCGAGTTGGACTCGATCTGGTTCGTCCGTACGAAGCCCTTGGCCAGCTTGTTCGCCAGGTACTGGGCCTCCAGGCTCATCTGCCCCGAGACGTAGAAGGCGAAGGCGTCCGGGCCGTGCTCGTCGATGACCGCGCGCAGCCGCCGCGCGGTCCCGGTGATCGCCGCGTCCACGGACACCGGTGCGGGCCCGGCCCCGCGGTCCTCCCGTACGAGCGCGGTGGAGAGCCGCCCCGGCGCCGCGAGCATGTCCGCGGTGGTCGCCCCCTTGGTGCAGAGCCGGCCGCGGTTCGCCGGGTGCGCCTTGTCCCCGGACGCCTTCAGGACCGTACGCCGTCCGTCGGGGCCCATGCCGATGTCGAGGACCATGCCGCAGCCGACACCGCAGTACGAGCAGACCGTGCGCACCTGGGAGGCGGGGGAGGACGGGGACGCAGAGGAGGGCGAGGGTGTGGGGGAGGACGAGGACATGGGGGAGGTCGTGCTCACGCGCTGCCCTTCGCCGGCTTTTCTCGGGGGCTCCGACTGTACGAATTGCCCGTTACGCCTGTGTCACATGGTGTGATCTTGAGGCGTTACGCCCGTCACACAACGGCAGTCGGCCCGGTGTGAGGGGTGGGTGCGCGGGGCAGCGCGAAGACCGGTGTGAGGGCCGGTTCGAGGGCCGGTTCGAGGGTTCAGCAGCCTACGGCGGTCGGCTGCGGACCGTGTCGCATTCGGCCGAACAGGTGACCATGCGCAACAATGGCCTGACAGTGGCCCGTGCAGGCAATCAGCACGATTCCGGGCACTGCTCAGGACAGCAATCAGGACAGCAATCAGGGCACGACAGGCGGGGGGAGCCGGTGAACAGCCACGACGTCACCGATGAACAGTGGGAAGGGCTCGCCCAGGTAGTTCCTCTGCGCGGGCGCGATGCCTGGCCGTCGGCGGTCGGCCATCGGGCGCTGCCGGACGCGGAGACCGAGACGCGGCGCCGTTTCGTGGTGCTGCGCATCAACATCTTCGCGGACGCCCGCGAGGTCGCGGAGACCCTGATGGCCGGAATTCCGGTTCTTCTGGATCTCACCAGCGCCGAGACGGACGTCGCCAAGCGTGTACTCGACTTCAGTACGGGTGTGGTCTTCGGCCTGGCGAGCGGGATGCACCGGGTCGACAAGAACGTCTTCCTGCTGACGCCGCCGGGTACCGAGGTGGCGGGGCTGATGCAGGGGGCCGGGATTCCCGGCGTGTGACGCTCCCGGCGCGGCCGTGTTCGGCGCGGGCTTCCGGCAACCTCTGCGACCGGGTACCCCGATCGTAGGAAGGTCCGCGGACGAAACGGTTCCGCCTCCGGGCGGAGTCCTACGGTCCGGATATGACCGTGTCTCCCCGCGTTCCCCGTCAAGGCGAAAAGATCGCGCAGTTCCCCGCGCTCCTGGGTGGGCCGGCGTCCCCCGTGAGGGGCGTGGGGAACGGCGCGGCCGACCACGACGAAGCCGCAGAACCGCGCAGGCCTCGGGTGCCTCGCGCGGAGGCGGTAAAGGCGGCAGAAGCGTCTCGTCCCGACCGGCCGTGCGTCACCGAGTTGCGGTTGTCCGCGTTCGGGGTGCACCGCGGGGCCGGGTTTCCGCTCGGGCCGCTCACTTTGCTGTGCGGGCCCAGCGGGAGCGGCAAGTCCAGTGCCCTGCGGGCGTACGAGGCACTGGCCCGGCTCGGCGGGGGCGCCGAACTCGGCGAGGTGTTCCCGGACGCGGCCGACTGCGTGCCCGAGCGGGCCCGCCCCGATGCCCAGCGGCGCCGCGGCTTCCGTATCGGCTGCACGGCGGACGGCCCCGAGGGCCCCGTACGACTCGATGTGGCCGTACAGGCCGAGCCCCGACTCCGTATCGTCGGCGAGCGGTTGACCGCCGGAGGGCGCACCCTGCTGGAGTCGGCCCTGCGGGACCCGGCCCGCCGGGCGGTGCAGGCGGCCTGGCACACCGCGGGCTCGTCCCTCGTGACGAGGGCGCCGCTTCCCGACGACCGGCTCGGCACCGCGCTCCTGCCGCTGCGGGTCGCGGGCCGGACGGACGGCCAGCGCCAAGTCCTCGCCGCAGCCGAGCAGATGGTGGTCGCGCTGCGGTCGGTCTTCGTGTGCGACCCGCTGCCCCGCGCCATGCGCGCCGACGCACCGCTCGGCGCGGGCAGACTGCTGCGCGGCTGCGGCAACCTCGCCGAAGTGCTCTGGCGTACGCGTTCCGAGTGCGGTCGGCGGCACGGGCTGCTGGTCGACGCGGTGCGGGCGGGGTGCGCGGGCCCGGTGTACGACGTACTGGCGGAGCCCGGGGCCGACGGAACGGGTGCGGGCGGCACGGTCCGGGCGCTGCTCGACCGGGGCGACGGACTGCGGACACCGCTCGGCCGCCTGGGGAACGGGGAACTGCGCTACCTCGCGCTGGCCCTGGTGCTGCTCACCGGGCCCGGCGTCCTGGAGGTCGACCCGGCGGGCGAGGTGCCCGCGGCGCTGCAGACGCTCACCGTCCTCGTCGACGGGTTCGACCGCGATCTGGACGCCCGGCAGCGCGAAGGGCTCGTACGGCTGGCGGCCCGGATGTGCGAACGGGGACACATCCGGCTGGTGGGAGCCGTGAGCGACGCGTCCTGGGCGGCTGAGGTCGGCGGGGTGACGGTGGTAGACCTTGCACCGTGACCGAACTTGATGTGGCGACCCTGCAGCGCCGACTGGCCGCGTTCGCCGCGGCGCGGAACTGGGAGCCCTACCACACGCCCAAGAACCTCGTCGCCGCACTCAGCGTGGAGGCGTCCGAACTCGTCGAGATCTTCCAGTGGTTGACGCCCGAGGAGTCGGCCCGGGTGATGGACGACCCGAAGAAGGCTCCCCGCGTACGGGACGAAGTCGCGGACGTGCTCGCGTACTTGCTCCAGCTGTGTGACGTCCTCGGGGTCGATGTGCTCGCGGCGCTGGACGCGAAGATCGACCGGAACGAGGGGAGATTCCCGGTGGCGGAGTGACGCACTCCGATCGGCCCGGTCGGCCGACTGCCGTCTGCCACCGACCGCTCGGCTCTGCCAACTCGACCAACTGCGCCAACTTCCCCCCTGTATGCCGAAAAGTGGACCAACAATTCCGATTGTCACTCTCCGGAGTTGTTGATCTGCTCATATTCGATTCCGTGTCCGCAGATTTCAGACTTCCTCTGGCTTTTCGTCCCGAGTCAGCTCACTCTGGGTAGTGGCAGGCGGAGTTCGGGCAGGCGTGTGCACAACGCGTCGGGACAGACGGGGACAGCGGATGGATGCGGTGCGGCTCATCGGTGCGAGCAGGTGTGCCCTGATGAGGAGCGGCGACGCCTCCGAGACGATGGCCGAGGCCTGGCAGGCGCAGGCCCTCGCCCAGGCGATAGGCAGTCGGCTGGCGGTGTCCGGACCTCCCGAACTACGGGGAGAGGCGCTGGGGTTGACGGAACTGGCCGGTCGGGGGTGCGGGGTGCTGGGCGCTCCGGCCCTCGATGTCAGCCTCTTGCGGGCGGCGCAGCTGACCGAGCTGGGGGATGCGCGAGGGGCGCTTCTCGAACTCGGCGGGTTGCTGGGAGAGGTGGGGATCGCGCTGGTGGGGATAGCCTGCGGGGCTGCCGACGAGGGGACGTACTGGCAGTGCATGGAGGCGATCGACGCGGCGGACGAGTCGCGGGACCGGGTGCTTGAGATGCTGCGAAGACTTGCGGTGCGGGATCAGGGGGCGGCGGCGGGGTAGTGAGCGGGGCGTTTTCCCTCGCCCCCGCCGCCCCTGCCCTTCCCGTCACTGTGTCCTCAAACGCCGGACGGGCTGGAAGGCACACGGCCGACGGATTTCACCCGACCGGGGACGCGGGCGACCGGCGGTACCGATGGCGCCGACCGGCGCACCACCGTGCAGGATGGAGGCATGGATCTTCGAATCTTCACCGAGCCCCAGCAAGGGGCGACCTACGACACCCTGCTCGCCGTGGCGAAGGCCACCGAAGACCTCGGCTTCGACGCCTTCTTCCGCTCGGACCACTACTTGCGCATGGGGTCCGTGGACGGGCTTCCCGGGCCGACGGACGCCTGGATCACCCTCGCCGGACTCGCCCGCGAGACCAAGCGGATCCGCCTCGGCACCCTGATGACCGCCGGTACCTTCCGCCTGCCCGGCGTCCTGGCGATCCAGGTCGCCCAGGTCGACCAGATGTCCGGCGGCCGGGTCGAACTGGGCCTGGGCGCAGGCTGGTTCGAGGAGGAGCACAAGGCGTACGGCATCCCGTTCCCGAAGGAGAAGTTCGCCCGCCTGGAGGAGCAGCTGGCGATCGTCACCGGCCTGTGGGAGACCAAGCCCGGCGAGACCTTCTCCTACGACGGCACCCACTACCAGCTCACCGACTCGCCCGCGCTGCCCAAGCCCGCGCAGTCCAAGGTGCCGGTGCTCATCGGCGGCCACGGCGCGTCCCGTACGCCGCGTCTCGCGGGCCGGTACGCCGACGAGTTCAACATGCCCTTCGCGTCCGTCGAGGACAGTGAGCGCCAGTTCGGCCGGGTGCGGGCCGCCGCGGAGCAGGCCGGCCGCAAGGGCTCCGACCTCGTCTACTCGAACGCCCTCGTCGCCTGTGTGGGCAAGGACGACGCCGAGGTGGCCCGCCGGGCCGCGGCGATCGGCCGTGAGGTGGAGGAGCTGAAGGCCAACGGCCTGGCGGGCTCCCCGGCCGAGGTCGTCGACAGGATCGGCCGTTTCGCGGAGATCGGCTCCCAGCGGATCTACTTCCAGATCCTCGACCTCGACGACCTGGACCACCTGGACCTCATCTCCTCCCAGGTCCAGTCCCAGCTCTGAGCGTTTGCGCGACGGGTGCCCCGCAGGGGCGCGGGGCCGCCGACGGCCCCGCGCCCTCGAAAATCCCTGCGTGCGGCAGAAGGGTTCGCTGTACGTTGGGCGGGCGCGCGGAAACGGCAGGTTTCCGCAGTTCAGAAGACGTTTCGAGGCAGACCAGTGTTCCTTGCGATCAGTGCGACCGGCGCCCCTGAGCGCCCTGCGACCGACCTCGGCCATCTCCTGCACAAGCATCCTGATAAGGCGCAGGAGTTCTCCACCTCCTACGGCAAGGCGCACGTCTTCTACCCCGAGGCGAGCCCGGAGCGCTGCACGGCGGCGCTGCTCCTGGAGCTGGACGCGGTGGCACTGGTCCGGCGCGGCAGGGGCAAGGGCCGCGGCGGAGCGCCGGACGCTGCTCTCGCGCAGTACGTCAACGACCGCCCGTACGCCGCCTCCTCGCTCCTCGCCGTGGCGCTGAGCAGCGTGTTCACCAGCGCGATGAAGGGCAGCTGCCCGGCGAGGCCGGAGCTGCCCGCGCGCCCGCTGCCCCTGCGCATCGAGGTGCCCGCACTGCCGGCGAGCGGCGGCCCCGGTCTCGTACGCGCGCTGTTCGAGCCGCTCGGGTGGACGGTGAGCGCGGAACCGGTGGCGCTGGAAACGGAGTTCCCCGAGTGGGGCGACTCGCGGTACGTGAGCCTCGTACTCGAAGGGGAACAGCGTCTCGCCGACGCGTTGCGGCACCTGTACGTCCTGCTGCCGGTGCTCGACGACGCCAAGCACTACTGGGTCTCCTCCGACGAGGTGGACAAGCTGCTGCGGGCCGGGGAGGGCTGGCTGTCGGACCACCCGGAGCAGGAGCTGATCACCAGCCGCTATCTGGCGCGCCGTTCGACGCTCACCCGGCAGGCCATGGAGCGGCTGGAACTCGTACGGCTCGCGGAGACGGACGACAGCGCGGTCGAGGAGATCGACAACGCCGTCGACGAACGGACGGACACCGAGGAGGCGCCCGTACCGCTCGCGGTCCGGCGGCGGGAGGCGATCGTCGCCGCGCTGCGGGCGGCCGGTGCCGCCAGGGTGCTCGATCTCGGCTGCGGACAGGGCCAGTTGGTGCAGGAACTGCTCAAGGACACGCGGTACACCGAGATCGTCGGGGTCGACGTGTCGATGCGGGCGCTCACCGTCGCCGCGCGGCGGCTCGGCCTGGACCGGATGGGGGAGCGGCAGTCCGCGCGCGTCACCCTCGTCCAGGGCTCGCTCGCCTACACCGACAAGCGGCTCAAGGGGTACGACGCGGCGGTGCTCAGCGAGGTCGTCGAACACCTCGACCTGCCGCGGCTGCCCGCCCTGGAGTACGCGGTGTTCGGTTCCGCGCGCCCCAGGACGGTGATCGTGACGACCCCGAACGTCGAGTACAACGTCCGCTGGGAGACCCTCCCGGCAGGCCATGTCCGGCACGGCGACCACCGCTTCGAGTGGACGCGCACCGAGTTCAGGGCCTGGGCGGGCGAGGTGGCCGAACGGCACGGCTACGGCGTGGAGTTCGTACCGGTGGGGCCCGACGACCCCGAGGTGGGCCCACCGACCCAGATGGCTGTTTTCGCACTGCGCGCACAGGACACGCGCGCACAGGACACGCGCGCACAGGACACGCGCGCACAGGACACGCGCGCACAGGACACGCGCGCACAGGACACGCGCGCACAGGACACGCACGTTCAGGACCCGAAGGAGGAGAAGGCCGCATGAGCGACAACGAGACCGAGGTGCGTACCCTGCCCGTCACCGACCTCTCCCTCGTCGTGCTGATCGGCGCGTCCGGGTCGGGCAAGTCCACCTTCGCCCGGCGGCACTTCAAGCCGACCGAGGTGATCTCGTCGGACTTCTGCCGGGGCCTCGTCGCCGACGACGAGAACGACCAGAGCGCCAGCAAGGACGCCTTCGACGTCCTCGGCTACATCGCGGGCAAACGCCTCGCGGCGGGCCGGCGCACCGTCGTGGACGCGACCAGCGTGCAGTCGGACAGCCGCAGGCAGCTGATCGAACTGGCCAGGAAGCACGACGTACTGCCCATCGCCATCGTGCTCGACGTGCCCGAGGAGGTGTGCGCCGAACGCAACGCCGCGCGCACCGACCGCGCCGGCATGCCGCGTCGCGTCATCCAGCGGCACATCCGTGAACTGCGGCGCTCGCTCAAGCAGTTGGAGCGCGAGGGCTTCCGCAAGGTGCACGTCCTGCGGGGCGTCGAGGAGGTCGAGACCGCCGAGGTCCGTACCGAGAAGCGGTACAACGACCTGACCCACCTCACCGGCCCCTTCGACATCATCGGCGACATCCACGGCTGCGCCTCCGAACTGGAGTCACTGCTCACGAAGTTGGGCTACGCGGACGGCGTGCACCCCGAGGGGCGTACGGCCGTGTTCGTCGGCGACCTCGTCGACCGCGGCCCCGACTCCCCGGGCGTCCTGCGCCGGGTGATGTCCATGGTCGGCTCGGGCGACGCCCTGTGCGTACCGGGCAACCACGAGAACAAGTACGGCCGCCACCTCAAGGGCCGCAAGGTCCAGCCCACCCACGGCCTCGCCGAGACCATCGCCCAGATGGAGCACGAGAGCGACGAGTTCAAGCAGCAGGTGCGGGAGTTCGTGGACGGACTGGTCAGCCACTACGTCCTCGACGGCGGCGGCCTCGTCGTCTGCCACGCGGGCCTGCCCGAGAAGTACCACGGCCGTACGTCGGGCCGGGTGCGCTCGCACGCGCTGTACGGCGAAACCACCGGCGAGACCGACGAGTTCGGGCTGCCCGTGCGCTATCCGTGGGCCGAGGACTACCGGGGTCGGGCGGCCGTCGTCTACGGCCACACGCCCGTGCCGGAGGCCACCTGGCTCAACAACACCATCTGCCTCGACACCGGAGCCGTGTTCGGCGGCAAACTCACCGCGCTGCGCTGGCCGGAACGCGAACTCGTCGACGTACCGGCCGAGAAGGTCTGGTACGAGCCGGTCAGGCCGCTGACCTCCGAGGCGCCGGGCGGCCACGAGGGACGGCCGCTCGACCTCGCGGACGTACACGGCCGCCGCGTCGTCGAGACCCGGCACGCCGGCCGCGTCTCCGTGCGCGAGGAGAACGCCGCCGCGGCCCTGGAGGTCATGAGCCGCTTCGCCGTGGACCCCCGCCTGCTGCCGTACCTGCCGCCGACCATGGCGCCCACGGCCACCTCGCGTGTGGAGGGCTACCTGGAACACCCTGCCGAGGCCTTCGAGCAGTACCGGGCCGACGGGGTCGAGCGGGTCGTGTGCGAGGAGAAGCACATGGGGTCGCGGGCGGTGGCGCTGGTGTGCCGGACCGCGGAGTCCGCGCGCGAACGCTTCGGGACGACGACCGGGGTCACGGGCGCGCTGTACACCCGTACGGGCCGCCCGTTCTTCGGTACCGATGGATCCGCCGCGGGTGCCTCCCTCACCGAGGAGATCCTCGGCCGGGTGCGGGACGCGGCCACGGAGGCCGGTCTGTGGGAGGAACTGGAGACGGACTGGCTGCTGCTCGACGCCGAACTGCTGCCCTGGTCGCTCAAGGCCTCCGGCCTGCTGCGCTCGCAGTACGCCGCAGTGGGCGCCGCAGCCGGGGCGGTGTTCCCGGGTGCGGTGGCCGCGCTGGAGAGGGCCGCCGCGCGGGGCGTCGAGGTGGGCGACCTGCTCACCAAGCAGCGGGAACGGGCCGTCGACGCGGCTGCCTTCACCGACGCGTACCGGCGGTACTGCTGGCCCACGTCCGGTCTGGAAGGAGTGCGGCTCGCCCCCTTCCAGCTCCTCGCCACCCAGGGCCGGAGCCTGGCGGCCGTACCGCACGACGAACAGCTGGCCCTGATCGACCGGCTGGTGACGGCCGACCCGTCCGGGCTGCTGAGCACCACCCGCCGCCTCTTCGTCGACACGGCCGACCCGGCGTCGGTCCAGGCCGGGATCGACTGGTGGCTGGAGATGACCGGCCGCGGCGGCGAGGGCATGGTCGTCAAACCCGTCCGGGCGGTGGCCCGCACGGCCAAGGGCCGACTGGTCCAGCCGGGCATCAAGTGCCGGGGCCGGGAGTACCTGCGGATCATCTACGGGCCGGAGTACACCCGCCCCGAGAACCTCGACCGCCTGCGAGGCCGCTCCCTCAACCACAAGCGCTCCCTCGCGCTCCGGGAGTACGCCCTGGGCCTGGAGGCGCTGGACCGGCTCGCCGACGGGGAGCCGCTGTGGCGGGTGCATGAGGCGGTGTTCGGGGTGCTGGCGCTGGAGTCGGAGCCGGTGGATCCTCGGTTGTAGGCATCCGATGCCGACAGGCAGGCGGCGCGGCGGACCAGTCGCGCCGCAACCGCTGCACGCGCCCTCAAGGGCACCTGGTTAACCGTGAGTTGCCATGCTATCTTCGCAGGTCGATCCAGCAGGTGTACCGACTCATGGGGGACAGTCGGTGGGGACAGGCGCGGGATTCGGCGAGCCCGGGAGCGATCCCGGCCGTGTGCGGGGACTTGAGCTGCTGGCCGAGCTGACGGAAGCTCTGTGCGAACTGAGCTGCCTGGACGACGGACAGACCCGCATGCAGTTCGGCCAGGTGCTCGGAGAACATCTGGGCAGACCCGTCGAGGCGCGGGGCATCAAGCTCCGCGACGACGCAGCCCTCTTCGCCCGCGTCGCATTGAGCGTGACAGGCGGTGAACGCGTACTCCTGTTGGTGGTGCGGGTTTACGAAGGTCCCATGGCGGCCACCGAGTTGGAGCGGCTTTTCTCCCCGGTGGTCCGCTCGGTGCCGGATGCGATGCCCTCCGGCCCGCTGTCCAGGGAGGACCAGCGCGCCGCGCGCAGCCGCCTGGACGCGGCAAAGGGCGCAGTGCCATCCATACGATTACGGGACGAACTGGTCCTGGAGCTGAACGGCCTCGACCTGCCGATGGGGCTTTCCGTCGGTCAACTCTTCACCTTCACCGTTGAGTTGAACGTCCAGTCGGACGGCCTTCCGCCCGCCGTCCTGCTCATGGACCTGGCGGCCGCACTCACCGAGACGTCCGATCACCGGACCGCCCTGGCCGGCTGGGCCAAGGAGTGGGCGCAGGAGGCGGACCTGTCCGAAGAGCTGGAGCGGCGCCGGGTACGGCGTGCCGCCGCCGCGTACGACCCGGAGATCCCCCGCTGCCTGGTCGTGTCCGTGGAGCCCGCGCGGGACGGATCGGATGAGGTCATGGTCCGTTCCTGGCTCAACACGACCCGCGGCCGGTGGAATCCGCAGCCCGGCGAACCCGGGACCACCCGGCTCGACGCCCTCGGGCCGGCCGTCGAGCGGGCTCTGTGCCAGGGAGCCCGTCTGTGGACGACCGACCACGACGCGTCCTCGGGTGGACGCGAACGGATACCGCCGTACGTGGAGTTCGTCCTTCCGTATGACCTCCTCAACCACGATGTGGCCGGGTTGATGCTCCGGATCGGCGACGCGGTACCGCAACCGCTCGCGCTGAAGCACCCGGTCCATCTACGCAGCCTGGAGCGGATGCGTACCACCGATGTACGGGTCCGGCAGCAGTGGCAGGAGCGCTGGCGCGGCCTCGGTGAGCGCGGGGTCGTGGTGCACGGCTGGAGCGAGTCCGATGTCAGGCGGCTGGACGAGTGGGGAACCGTGCTGGCCGGGGAGAGCGGTCACACGGCGGTGGTCATGGACGCTCCCGGCTCCGCTTCGCCTCTGGCCGCACTCAAGGCTGCCATCGCCGAGGGGATCGGGCTTGCTCTGTGGGATCGCCGGGGTGTTTTCCTTGAGGAGCGGCGGGAAGTGCTGACTGCCGTGTTCGCGTCAGTGCCGACGCCCACGCAGATTCCCCTGGCCATCCACCGTCTTCGCCTCAAGGCCGCGCTCAACGACAGCCGGCTCCTTCTGCTGGGGCGTCACGTCGCCTTCTTCTGGGACGACCCGAATCGTCGCGTCGACTTCCACGATGACCTAGACCTTCCCGCCGGCAAGGAGGCACCGACATGACCGAACTGGAGCAGACGGCCCCCAGTGACTGGCGCGTCTTTCACGCCACCGGACGTGCCCCTGACGCGTCCCCTTCCCGGCTGCCCGAGCCTCCGCCGTGGCGGCGGTTCCGTGGCGGTCCGCCCCAGCCGGCTCCGCCGGACGACACGGAGGCCGCCCTGCGGAGGCTGGGGACCAGCGGCGTGATCCAACAACTCGGCGCCAAGGAGACCGACATCGTCAACGCGGCACTGGTGCTGCGCCGGCCACTGCTGGTCACCGGCCCTCCCGGCATCGGAAAGTCCACCCTCGCCTATCTCATCGGGCGGGAACTCGGTCTGGGGCGGGTCCTCGAATGGGGCATCGTCAGCCGCACCACCCTGCGCGACGGCCTGCACACGTACGACGCCCTCGGACGCGCACAGGCGATCGCTGCGTGGCGGGCGGGACTTCGCGGTGAGGATGCGGCGGAGTTCGACGACGGTGCCGACGACACGGTTCACGGGACTGCCGCCGGGAGGGGGCGCGCGACCTCGGGAAACCGTCAACAGGCACCAAAGCTCGGGGAGTTCATTACCCTGGGCGCCCTGGGAACGGCTCTGCTGCCCTACGATCGTCCCCGTGTCCTGCTCGTGGACGAGCTGGACAAAAGCGATATCGACCTGCCCAACGACCTGCTGCACGTGTTGGAGAACGGAAGCTATGAGATCCCGGAGCTGGTGCGCGACGCCGCCGAGTCGGCCGTCGTGCACACCAGTGACCCGGGCGGACATGCCGTGGTGCGTGACGGCAGGATCGAGTGCCGGGAGTTTCCGGTCGTCGTGATCACCAGTAACGGGGAGAGGGAGTTCCCGGCGGCGTTCCGCAGGCGCTGTCTCCCGCTGGAACTGCAGTCGCCCACGCGGGAGCAGCTTCTGGCCATCGTGGTGAGTCATCTGCGGGAGCTTCCGGAGGGTGCGGAGTCCCTGGTCGACGAGTACCTGCACCGGGTGGGGGGTGGAGGTACGCATTCTCTCGATCAGTTGCTGAACGCGGTGCAGTTGACTACTCTGAGTGGTTCCCAGGTCGACAGTGCCGGGCGTAAGCTCGTTGAAATGCTCCTCCGCGATCTCGCGAAGGGCCGCTGAATTGACCGGCGTTCACTGGCAGCGCTCATCCGGGCACGGCGACGGGCCCCCCATCACCGGGGCGTCGTCCCTCTCAGCGTTGCCCGAAGCCGACGCGGACCCTGCACCGCACTGGAAAGAGCTGGCCGACGCCGTATGGCTCGCGGCCCACTGGGAACGCCACGCGCGGCACGGTCCCGACACGGGCGACGGTGCCGGTAGCGGTGATCCTGCCGCACGGGGTCCGGTCGGCACCACTGTTCGGCTTCCGCACGGCGGCCCGTCGGCCACCGACCTCGTACAGCAGCCTCCCGAGGTCGCTTCCGGTGACGGGGACCGCTCCGGTGACCCGTCGCTCCGGCCCGTTTCGTTGCCGGGCGGTGCATTCGGGGACGCGGTGACGCGGCCTCAGCTCTTATCCGATCCCGAGGGGTTCGAGGTCCTGCGCGTCGGCGGGCCCCTGCTGCCCGACGTCGAGGCGTCGTCCACAGGGCCTGGACCGGGCAGGGAGACGGCCCGACTCGCGCGCGCCTTGCACGGGCTCGGCCGCCGGGTACCGTCCCGGCTCACCAAAGAGCTGGACGAGGAGACCACCGCTGAGCGAGGAATCGTCGACGGGCTGTGGCTGCCCTTCCTGCGACCGGCCCTGACCTCCTCCTTCGACCTCGTTCTGCTGATCGACGACGCGCCCACCATGCGGATCTGGAGCGACTGGACCACTCGGCTGGCGCAGGCGGCCGAGGAGAGCGGGGCCTTCCGCGCCGTGCGCGTCGTCCGGGTCGCGGTCCCGCGCGCCGGAACGCCGACCGTGCGCCGCGGCACGGACCAGGCTCCGGCCGACCCCGCCGAACTGCTCGACGGAAGCGGCGATCGCGTCTTCCTCGTCGTCACCGACGGTCTGGCACACGGCTGGGCGGGGTCCGCGGCCGACGCGCTGCTCAGCCGGCTGGGCCGGGCGGGCCCCACCGCGCTCGTCCACCTGCTGCCGCCTCACCTGCGCCACCGCTCCTCGCTCGACCCCCATCAGGCGCTGCTTGCCGCCGGGGGATTCGGCGCGACCAACGAGAGCCTGGAGTACCGGCCGCCCGCTCTCGGCCCCGACCCGATGCGTCCACTGCCGGAGAGGGGCGACGGGGCCGTTCCCGTACCCGTGCTGTCCCGCAAACCCGCGTCGATCGCCGCCTGGGCCGATCTCGTCACGGGAATGCACGGGGTGTCCCGTGAGCTGCCCGTGGTCCTGGCCGGCACCCTCACGAAGGGGGCGCCCGCACCGGGACTGGACGCCCCGCGACACTTCGGCGCCGCGCCGGACGCGGTGCGCCGCTTCTTCGGTCTCGCGTCTCCGGCGGCGCGCCGGATGGCATCGCACATGGCCGCCATGCCCTTCGACCTGGAGCTGGTCGACCAGTACCGCAAACGTGTCACGCCGACCACCGGCGTCGACGATCTCGCCGAGATCCTGATGGGCGGTCTGATCGACTGGAACGGGGCCGGTGACAGGCAGCCGGAGTTCGCGGAGGGGATCAGAGAAGAGCTCCTGGCGACCGTGACCCGAACCGATCTCCACCTGACGGTCGACGCGCTGAGCGGCTTACCGGCGGCCGGCGAGCAAGGCGTCGCGCTGCGCGACGCACTGCGTGATCCGGAGGGCGCCGCGCTGCCCGATCCGACGGAGCGGGCCTGGGTGCTGGCCCAGTTGGCCGCCCTGCGTGCCCTGTCCGGTCCTCGTTACTCCGAACGTGCACAACGCATTGCACCGCAGATGCGACGATTCGCGGCTGCTGTAGCGAAACCTCCTGTTGCTGGTGCTTCGTCCGGTGCGGGATCGGGCAGTGAGAAACCCGAGTCGAGAGTCCCTGATCCTGATCCACCTGGAGAGCTTGTGGCGAGCCCGGTTACCGAAACATCCCTACCCGAGTCCCCGGAGGCTGAGCCCCCCATGACGAGCAGCACGGCCGGAACGCCGGCGACCGGAACACCGGTGATCGGAACACCGGCTCTCATGGTGAACGTTCCGCTGCGGAACACCTCGTTCGTGGGCCGGACGGAGCTCCTTCAGGCGGTGGAGAGGCGGCTGGACACCCAGGACACCGCGGCTGTGCTGCCGCACGCGCTGCACGGCCTGGGCGGGGTGGGGAAGTCGCAGCTCGCGCTTGAGTACGTCTACCGTCACCAGCGGGAATACAACGTGATCTGCTGGATCCCGGCCGAGCGGGAGAGCCTGATCCTGACGGCACTCGCGGGTCTGGCCGTCCGTCTGCGGGTGACCCCCGCGGGGCAGGACGGAAGCAACGCCCCGGCCGCCAACACGGCCGTACCCGCTGTCCTCGAAGCGCTGCGCACGGGATCGCCGTACGACAAATGGCTGTTGATTTTCGACAACGCCGAGAATATCGAACTGGTCCGCCGCTTTTTCCCCGGGAACGGCCCCGGGAAGATCATTGTCACGTCACGGAACCCCGAATGGGAAAGGGTGGCGGCGCCTCTTCAGGTAAATGTGTTCGAGAGGCAGGAATCGGTCGAGCTTCTTCAGAAGCGTTCCCCGGACCTCTCCGTGGAGGACGCCGACCTGCTAGCCGAGGCCCTGGGAGACCTGCCGCTCGCCGTGGAGCAGGCGGGAGCCTGGCGCGCGGTCACGGGGATGCTCGTCGAGGACTACATCGATCTGCTGGACCGGCGCAGTCCGGAGATCCTCCACCTGGACCCGGCCCCCGACTACCCGGTCTCCGTCGCCGCGGCGTGGGACATCTCGCTGGAGCGGATCAAGGAGAACAGCCCCGGAGCGCGAGAACTCCTGGACATCTGGGCCTGTATGGCCCCCGAGCCCATTCCGCTCTCGCTGCTGCGCAGGAGCCGCGGAATCGACATCTCACCCCACGTCGACCCCATTCTCGGCGAGGCCATCAAACGCGGCCGGGCCATTCGCGCCCTGACCCAGTTCTCCTTGGTAAAACTGGACCTCCGAGCCAACACACTGCAGATGCACCGTCTGCTGCAAAATGTGCTCCTCGCCAAGCAGGGGCCCGAGGAACGTGAGCGTATGCAAAACGCGGCCCACCAGCTTCTGTCGGCGGCCAAACCCGGCCACTACGCATCGTCGCAGGAATGGCCCGCCTATCAGGCGCTGCTGCCGCACGTGCTGAGCTCTCAGGCTGTGACGAACACGGACACGGATGTTCGTGAACTGGTCTACGACACCGCGCTGTTCCTCTACTTCTGGGGTGACCACGAAGGTGCCGCCGCCCTCGCGAGGCAGGCCCACACCGCGTGGCTCGACGCCTCCGGCGAGGAGGACATCCACGTCATCCGGATCTCGAAGATCCTGGCGTTCCTGCTGCGTATCGTCGGTGAGGCGGACGAGTCCACCCGGCTCAACGAGAAGGCGCTGGAGCTCTCGCGCCGAGGGGTGGTCGAGGAGGAGGACCTCATCGACTCCATGATCGAGCTGGCCGACGCGCGACGCTACCAGGGCAGGTTCGAGGAGGCCCGGGACCTCGGCCAGGAGGCCACCGAACGTGCGCGTGCCCAGTTGGGGCTGGACGACGAGATCGCGCTGCGGGCCGCGCACAGCTGGGGCGTGGACCTCCGGCTGTGCGGCCAGTTCCGCGAGGCGCTGCCCATGGACCAGGAGACGGCGCGGCTGCGCGAGGAGATGCTCGGCCCCGCCAGCTCTCTCACGTTGAACACGCTCAACGGCCTGGCGCTCGACATCCGCGAGAGCGGGGACTACCCCGGCGCCCGCGTGTTCCAGGAGGACGTGCACCGCCAGGCGCGCGCCGCCCTCGGTGACGACAACCCCCTCACGCTGCGCATCGCCGGTCACCTGGCGGTCTGCCGACGTCGTGACGGTGCGATCGCCGATGCCGCCAAGCTCTCCGACGAGACCCTGCACGCTTTCGTGGCCGGGTACGGGAGCAGCCACCCCGAGTCCCTCGCGATGGCGATCAACGTCAGTGTCGACCGGCGTCTCGCCGGCGACCTGGACGGTTCGCGGGCGCTGGGCGAGTCGACGCTGGCCGGCTGCACGAAGCGCTTCGGCTCCGACCACGCCTACACGCTGCTTCTGCAGGCCAACCTCGCCGCCACACTGCGCGGTCTCGGGGATCTCGCCCTCGCGCACAAGTACGAGGCCGACGCCGCCACCCGGCTCGCGCGGACACTCGGAGCCCGCCATGTGACGACACTGACGCTCGGCATCGGTCAGGCGAACACGGCATACCAGCAGCTGGAATTCGAGCGGGCCCGCGCGATCGACGAGGCCAATCTGCCGCTGCTGACCGAGGTGGCGGGAGCGGAACACCCGCTCACTCTTGCCTGTGCCTCGAACCTGGCACTCGACCTGAGGGGGCTGGGACGAGTGCCGGAGGCGGACGAGATGGAGCGGCGAGCGGTACAGGGCTTCGGGCGAGTGGTCCGGGAGGACCATCCGTGGCTCGTCGCAGTCCGTCTGCGCCGTCGGATCGAGTGCGACATCGCGCCGATGCCGCTGTGACACGGCGTCCCGGGCGGTTCGGCACGCCGTGCCGTCCGGGACGGGACGCGGTGCCGGTCACGTGAACGAAGCCGTACGGGAACCTTGAGGGGTGTCACGGGGGACACATGGCGACGGTCGTGTTCATTCATGGGACCGGGGTGCGCGAGCCGGGGTTCTCGGCCCTGGCAGGGCGGGTGGCCGCGGGGCTCGGGGCTCTGCGGGACGGACTTCGTGTCGTGCCGTACTACTGGGGTGGTCAGCACGGTGCCACGCTGGCCGGCGGTGGGTTGAGCCTGCCGCCGGAGGCGGGCGCCGGGCGTGGCCTCGGTGACGTTCCGGGCGGGTCGGACCCGGACGACGAGACGTCCGCCTGGGCGGTGCTGTACACCGACCCCGACGCCGAACTCGCCCTGGCGGCGGCGGAGACGGCATCGGCCACCGAACGCCCGCCGGGCTCCGTACCGCCGGAACAGCAGATGCAGGCGCTCCTGGAGAAGCTGGCCGCGCAGGGGGACGGCCCCGCCACCGAACTCGGCCCCGGGCTGGCGGATGCCGCGTCGGAGCTGGCCGCCCATCCCCTGCTGGGTCCCGCGGCCGCCGCGCTGCCTCCCGACGAACTCGCGGCCCTCGCGGCTCGCCGGCTCGTCGCCCGGGTCGTCGCCGACGCGCTGGAGGCCGACGATCCGCTCATCCCGACCGGTGACACCAGGGACGACGTGGTGGACCGCGTCGCCCAGGCGCTCGGCGCACCGCCCAGAGGCGCGGAACGAGGCCTGGGAGGAAGGCTGTTACGACTAGTGGGCCGCGGCGCCTCCCGAGCCGTCGTACGCCGACGGCGGGCTCTGACGGAAGCCGCCCACCCCGCGGCCGGGGACGTCCTGCGGTACCTCAGCAGGGGCGAGGCGGTCCGGGCGGACCTGCGTGAACTGGTCGCGGGCCTCGAACCGCCCGTCACCCTTGTCGGTCACAGCCTCGGCGGGATCATCGCCCTGGACACGCTGGTCACCGCGCCCCTCCCACAGGTCCGCCTGCTGGTCACCGCGGGCTCGCAGGCCCCGTTCCTCTACGAGCTGGGCGCCCTGCCCTCCCTCACGCATCCCGCGCCCCTGCCGTCGCACGTCCCGCTCTGGCTGAATCTGTACGACCGCCGCGACCTGCTCAGTTACCTGGGCTCCGGTCTCTTCGGCGAGCGGGTCACCGACATCGCCGTCGACAGCCGTCAGCCGTTTCCCGCGTCGCACAGTGCCTACTGGACCCATCCCGACGTGTACCGGCACATCGCGGACCGGCTGCCGTGACCGGCCCCGAACCGGCAGGGAAGGGGCAGGACCCGCGCCGGGTGCACGCCCTGATCGTCGGCATCGAGCAGTACGACGCGGGCAGTGCGTGGGACCTGCCCGGACCCGCCAGGGACGCCCTCGCGTTCCACCGACTGCTGAGCCTCGCCGGAGTGCCGGACTCCCAACTGCGCCTGCACCTCGCCCCCTTGCCCCCGTTCACCCCCGACATCCCCTACCGGCCCGCCGACCACGCGACCCTGCGGCGCGCGCTCGTACGGGAACTGGCCGCCGCCCAGGGCGAGGTGCTGTGGGTCTGGTGGGGCGGCCACGGGGTCCTCGACCGAGCGGACCACCTCCGGCTGCTGTGTTCCGACGCGACCACCGGGGACAAGGTGGCTCTCGACCTGGACACCGCCCTGGCCCGGTACGCGGGCGACGCCGTTCCCGCGCTGACCGAGCAACTGTGGCTGGTGGACGCCTGCGAGACCTTCGAAGAGGCGCTGTCCTTCCGGGACCCGCTGCCCGACGACGCCCTCCCGGTGGGGCGGCGCAACCTAGCACACAGGCAGTCGATGCTGCGGGCCGCGGGGCGCGGCCGGGCCGCGGCCAACGATCCCGTGCGTGCCACCGGCCTCTTCTCCGAGATCCTGCTCGACCTGCTCACCGACCGGGCCGAGGTGCTGCCCGCCCTGCCCGATCCGGAGGAAGTCTTTTCCGCCGTACGGGTCCGGGTGGCGGCGCTGCGCGAGGCGGGCCGGACGCTGCAGCATCCCGAGATCCGGCTGTGGAGTCCGCAGCGGACCGAGACGCTGCCGCCGGCGCAGGAGCGTGGCCCGTCTCCGCTGCTCCGGGCGGTGGAGGCGGTCATGGCCTACGACTGGACGGCGGATCCCGTCGAACGGCAGGCCGTCGTAGCCGCGTTGGGCCCGCGGATCCATGCGACGCTGCCCCGTCACAGCAAGGCGCGCACCGATGTCACCGGCATCCTCAACTCGCTCGGCCGTCGCCGTCCCGAGGACCTGTGGGAGCTGTTCGACGTCGTGGTGTCCGTCGACGACGACACCGGCAGAAGAACGGAACTCGCCGACGCCCTGCGGGAATTCGCGACATACCATGCCCAACGGCGTCGTCCGGGCTGATCAGGTGGCGTGATCGTACGGCTTTCCGACAAGGGCTGTGTTCGTCATGATGGACAGTATGCGGGGCATCGAGTGCCACTGCCTGAGAAAGGGATGCGCCTTGGACCAGTCGCATGCTCTGCACGACGCTCAAGCCGCCGCCCGCGAGCCGGTCGTCACGGCAGACGGTGCCCACGACTGGGAGTCCGAGCTGCCCGACCTCGCGACGCTGTCACTGGCCGCCCTCGACGGTCTCCCTCCGCTCAGCGACGATTCCCGTGTGCTCGCCGAGGTCCTGCGTGCCCGGGGCGGCGTAAAGGGCGGAGGTGAACCGGGGGGCAGAGCGGAGTGACGGTCCCTGCGCCCGACGCGCGTCCGTCCGCCCGACCGGAGGCCCCGGGAATGACCAGCAAGCAGTCCGACTCACCGCTTCGCATGCCGGGGCAGCTCTTCGACGAGCTCGCCGCCGGCGGGAGTTCGGCCGACGCCCTGACCTTTCTGGCGCGCAGTGAACGCGCGCGCAGACTGCTGCTCCTGCGCACCCTGCTCGTCCGTCTCGGCGCGCTGCCCACACCGCTCGACACTCCCGCCGACGCGTGGCGAACCGTCAAGGCCGCTGCGGACCGGGCCCCCGGAGCCGTCGACCGGCTGCTTCTCGCCCCGCAGACCGGCGGCTGGCTCGGCCACGTACTGCGTCGTCTGCACGGCAGCGCTGCGGGCGGTCCGCCGCTGTGGGCCGAGGCGGGCCACCTCTGCGCGCTGGCCGTGGCGGCGGCCCTGCGGGCCGGCACGGACGCCGACCTGAAGGTGCCGCTCCTCGACGGCGCCCTCGTCCTTCCCTCCCTGGGCCTGGCGCGGCTGCCCGGCGCACCACGCGGGCCGTCGGTCGGCCGGGCGACCGTGCGCGGCGGCGAGCTGACGCTCACGTCGGAGGTGGCGGACAGTCCGCCTGTCGTCCTCCGCCGTCCCACCGCCGTACTCGTGGGCACTGCGGGGGCCGTACCCGACATCGACCCGCACTGGACGCCGCTGCGCGTCCTCACGCTCCCGCGGCCGTCGGGAACAGCCTCCGTCACCCTGGACGACCTCGACCCCTACCGCGACCTCGACGACCCCCTCGCGCCCGCCCGGCTCCACGCCGGGGAAGCGACCGCATGGCAGCGGCTGTTCGAGGAGGCCGCTCTGATCGTTTCCGCCGGCGGTACGAACGGGCCCGGTCGCCTGGACGCCGCCGACATCCGCACCGTGGTGCCATGGGGCCGCACCACCGCACTGCCCGAGGCCCCGCCCACCGTGCGGCTCTCCGCCTCCAGCGGCGACTCCTACGCCGCCATGGTCATCGCCCGGCCCGCCGGTGCCCTCGCGCTCGCCGAAACGCTGGTGCACGAGTTCCAGCACAGCAAACTGGCCGCCCTGCTCCATCTGTTCCCGCTGCTCGACGACGACCGCGAGGAGCGCTACTACGCTCCGTGGCGCGGCGACCCCCGGCACCTCACCGGCCTGCTCCACGGCGCGTACGCGTTCACCGGCGTCGCGGGCTTCTGGCGTGACCGCCTCGCCGGGGCCCGGCGACCCGAGGAGGCGGAGGTGGCCGGCTATCACTTCGCGCTGCGCCGGACACAGAGCCGTCTCGTCGTGCGCACCCTGCTGACGAGCGGCCGGCTGACCGTCCAGGGCAGGGCCTTCGCGGCGGGGCTCGCCCGAACGCTCGACGGCTGGCTGCGTGAGCCCGTCCCGGCGACCGCTATCGCCCGGGCCCGCACGGCAGCGGCCCTGCACCGCACCGAATGGCGACTGCGCAACGTGCTGCCCCGGCCCGTGTCGTCGGCCTCACCGGGCGTGCTCGTACTCCGTACCGACCGGACGTCCTGGCCCGACAACCGCACCTACGCCTTCGCCGTGCCGCCCGCGGTCCCGCGCACCGCCGACGAGTATCTCGCCGCCGGTGATCCGGGGGCCGCGCTCACCCGGTACGGGGATGTCCTGACCGCCGACCCGGCGGACCCGCACGCGCTCGCCGGCTGGATCGTCGCCCGCGCCGCCCTCGGCGGAGGCCGCACGTCCCGCCGGATGCTGGCCCGCCCGGAACTCCTCCAACCGCTGCCCGGTGGTTGAGCGACCCGATGGGTGAGCGGCCCAATGGGCTGAGCCCGGTTCATCCCACCAACCGCAGCCGCCGCCCACAAACCCCCACCCGCACCGACTGCCCCCACGTGAGTTCCAGTGCGTCCCCCTCCATTCCGTCGCCGAATGCGATCAGGCGTTCGGATTCGGCGGTGAGGGTGAGGTGGGAGGTGGATGACAGCTGGCCCGCCACCTGGGACGTGCCGGTTGCCGGGGACGGCCAGGCCTCGCGGACGCACCACACCAGGCGGTCCTCCGTGGGGCGGGGGAGGGGCAGGGGGTTGCCTCGTTCCTGCCATACCGACCTGATCCATCCCGTCGCCCCCGTCCCCGTGCCCACCAGCACCCCGGAGGATGCCTGCGCCTCGGAGGGGGCCTGAGGTTCGGCGGAGGCCTGGGTTGCGGCGGTGCTTCTGCCGGTCGTGGAGGACCCGGACTCCTCGATTCCCAGGCGGTACCGGGCCGTCTGGTGGCCCGCCGCCCCCAGGTAGATCTCGTTCAGGGCGAGCAGCCGCTGCGTGTCGTCGGCGATCGCCTCGACCATGGTGAGTTCGTCCACGGACGTCGTGGCCGAGAGTGCCGCGGGCAGCAACTTGCCCGCGTCCGTGGGCCGGTGGCGTACCAGGACGCCCGCGTTGCGGCCGGGATCCGCGTCGATGCCCACCACCGGCTGGCCGCTGAGGTATTTGGCCGCGTTCGCCACCAGGCCGTCCTGGCCGACCACGACCACCACGTCCTCCGGGGCGAACAGGAAGCGGTCCAGGTCGGCTCGTTCGACACGGCTCTGACGCCACGTCAGGGGGATCGCCGCGGTCACGTCCGACAGCGCGCGCCTCGTGCGGCGGTGGCGTTCCGCGACCTCCTCGATGTCCCGGCCGCGGGAGGAGAGGAAGAAGGCTGCCTGCCCGTGCGTGCCGTGGTGGGCCACCAACTCGTCGTACTCCGTGGTGCGGTGGACCAGTACGATCCGCGGGGCGAGGCTCATGTGCCGTCCTGTACGCCCAGTTTGGCCAGCAGGCCGGTCAGCACGTCCGGCGAGATGGTCACGCTGTCGATGTTCGGCAGGTTCTCCGCGAGCCGCGTCCCGGTGAGGGCGTGCAGCGTGCTGACGTCGACGTCCGCGTGCACCCGCAGCCAGGCGGCCTGGGCCTGCGCCCGTGCCTCCCCGACCTCGCGCGCCGCCTCGGCCTCCGCCCGCGCGAGCCGTACCGTCCGCTCGGCCTCCGCCTTGGCCAGCCGCTCGGTCCGCCTGGCCTCGGCGTCCGCGAGCTGTACGGACCGTTCGGCCTCCGCCCCGGCGAGCTTCACCGTACGGGCGGCCTCGGCCTCGGCGCGTACCGCGTCCGCCGACGCGTGCTCCTCCGCTTCGCGGCGCGTGTTCGTTCCGCGCTGCTCGACCAACTGCTCCTCGCGGCGCGCGAGTTCGATCTGGCTCGCCAGTTCGTTCTCGGCGATCGCCCGTTCCCGTTCGACGGCCACGGCCCGCCGCTCGTACGTGGCGCGGTCCGCCTCCTGCTGGATCTGTTCGCGGGCCGGGGTGCGCAGGGCCCGCTCCACCTCGGGCTCCGGGCGCAGCGCCACCACGCGCACGGCGACCACCTCGATGCCGGTCGCGGGCAGCCGCGGCTCCGCCGCCAGCCCGGCCGCGACCCGCTCCCGTACCGACGCCACGCCGTCGACCAGCGCCGACGCCAGGGTCGTACGGGCCAGTACGTCCAGGGCGTGCTGCTGGGCCGACTCGGTCAGCAGGGTGCCCAGCTGCTCCAGCGGCGCGCCCCGCCACACCCCGGTGTCGGGGTCGATGGAGAAGTCCAGGCGGGCGGAGGCGAGTGCCGGGTCGCTGACGCGGTAGGTGACGGTCGCCTGCACCGCGATGTCCTGGAAGTCGGACGTACGGGCGTGGAAGGTCATCGCCAACTCGCGGTCGTCCACCGGCACTTCGGACAGCGCGGCGCTCAGTGCGCGGTACCAGAAGCTGAGTCCGGGTCCGTCGTGCAGCAGCTCCGCGCCGCGGTGGTGCCGGATGTGCGCGGTCGGAGCGCCGCGCAGGTGGCGCCACCCCAGGCGCCGGGTGATGTCGGCCATCGGATTCCCCTCTTCCCCCTCGTTTGTCGTCCGGTCGACGATAACCAGTCCTCCCCTTAATAGTCAATAGGACTATTAAGGGGAGGGGGAGTGTTCAGGCGAACGCGTGGGCGAAGAAAGTGCCGACCGGTGGGTCAAGCGGCCCTCCGGTGGTCAGGATGGAGTCATGGGATTCCACGTCGACTCCGAAGCCGGGCGGCTGCGCCGCGTCATCCTCCACCGGCCGGACCTGGAGCTCAAAAGGCTCACCCCCAGTAACAAGGACGCCCTCCTCTTCGACGACGTGCTGTGGGTGCGCAGGGCGCGCGCGGAGCACGACGGGTTCGCGGACGTCCTGCGCGACCGCGGCGTCACCGTCCACCTCTTCGGCGACCTGCTGACCGAGGCCATGGCCATCCCGGAGGCCCGGTCGCTCGTACTGGACCGGGTCTTCGACGAGAAGGAGTACGGGCCGCTCGCCACCGACCACCTGCGGGCCGCCTTCGAGAGCCTGCCGGCGGGCGAGCTGGCCGAGGCGCTGGTCGGCGGGATGACCAAACGGGAGTTCCTCGACGCGCACCCCGAGCCGACCTCCGTGCGCTTCCATGTCATGGACCTCGACGACTTCCTCCTCGGACCGCTGCCCAACCACCTCTTCACCCGCGACACCTCCGCCTGGATCTACGACGGCGTCTCCATCAACGCCATGCGCTGGCCCGCCCGCAGACGCGAGACCGTGCACTTCGAGGCGATCTACCGGCACCACCCGCTGTTCCGCGCGGAGGCCTTCCACGTGTGGTCCGAGGGGCAGGCCGACTATCCGTCCACCATCGAGGGCGGAGACGTCCTCGTCATCGGCAACGGCGCCGTGCTCATCGGCATGAGCGAGCGGACCACGCCCCAGGCCGTGGAGATGCTCGCCCACAAGCTCTTCGCCACCGGTTCGGCGCAGTCCATCGTGGCGCTCGACATGCCGAAGAAGCGGGCCCTGATGCACCTCGACACGGTGATGACGATGGTCGACGGCGACACCTTCACCCAGTACGCGGGCCTAGGCATGCTCCGCTCGTACACCATCGAGCCGGGCGTCGGCGACAAGGAGCTGAAGGTCACCGACCATCCGCCGGAGCACATGCACCGCGCGATCGCCGCCGCGCTCGGGCTGAGCCGGATCCGCGTCCTGACCGCCACCCAGGACGTGCACGCCGCCGAGCGGGAGCAGTGGGACGACGGCTGCAACGTCCTCGCGGTCGAACCGGGCGTCGTCGTCGCGTACGAGCGCAACCAGACCACCAACACCCATCTGCGCAAACAGGGCATCGAGGTGATCGAGATCCCCGGCAGCGAACTGGGGCGGGGACGGGGCGGACCGCGCTGTATGAGCTGCCCGGTGCAGCGGGACGGTGTGGGCTGACCGGCCCGGACGTGAGCCGGACGCGAACAGGGGGCCGTATAGAAATGTGGGTCGTCGTATAGAATTCCAAGAGTCCCTGTTTACGTAACTCTGGAGCGCCCCCATGGCGACAGTCCCGTACGCCCTCGCCGGCCGCCACTTCCTGAAGGAGCTGGACTTCTCGCAGGAGGAGTTCCGCGGCCTGATCGAGCTCGCCGCCGAGCTGAAGGCGGCGAAGAAGGCCGGGACCGAGATCCAGCGGCTGCGGGGCCGGAACATCGCGCTGATCTTCGAGAAGACGTCGACGCGTACGCGCTGCGCCTTCGAGGTCGCCGCCGCGGACCAGGGCGCGTCGACCACGTACCTCGACCCTTCCGGTTCGCAGATAGGGCACAAGGAGTCCGTGAAGGACACCGCGCGGGTGCTCGGCCGGATGTTCCACGCGATCGAGTACCGGGGGGACAGCCAGGAGGGCGTCGAGGAGCTGGCGGCCCACGCCGGGGTGCCTGTCTACAACGGTCTGACCGACGCCTGGCACCCGACCCAGATGCTCGCCGACGTGCTCACGATGGTCGAGCACTGCGACCGGCCGCTGAACGAGATCGCCTTCGCCTACCTCGGCGACGCCCGCCTCAACATGGGCAACTCCTACCTGGTCACCGGTGCGCTGCTCGGCATGGACGTACGGATCATCGCGCCCAGGGCCTACTGGCCCGCCGAGGAGGTCGTGGCACAGGCGCGGGAGCTGGCCGTGCTCAGCGGGGCGCGGATCACGCTCACCGAGGAGGTCGGCGAGGGGGTCCTTGGCGTCGACTTCGTCGCCACGGACGTGTGGGTGTCGATGGGGGAGCCCAAGGAGGTCTGGGACGAGCGCATCACCGACCTCGGCCCGTACGCCGTGACGATGGACGTCCTGCGGGCCAGCGGCAACGCGGACGTCAAGTTCCTGCACTGCCTGCCCGCCTTCCACGACCTGGGCACCAAGGTCGGCCGTGAGATCCACGAGCGGCACGGGCTCGACTGCCTGGAGGTCACCGACGAGGTCTTCGAGTCGGCCCACTCGGTCGTCTTCGACGAGGCGGAGAACCGGCTGCACACGATCAAGGCGGTCCTGGTGGCGACGCTGTCCTGAGCGGTGTCCGGGGGCCGTCGGCCCGGGGGCTGCGCGAGGCCGTCAGGCGGACCCCGTCAGTCGGACCCGGTCAGGCGGACCTTCGCTGGTGGGGGACCACCGGCAGCCGGAACCAGACCGCCTTGCCGGACTCCGTCGGGCGGTGGCCGCACGACGAGCTGAGGGTCCGGATCAGCAGCAGCCCGCGGCCGTGCTCCTGCCAAGGATCGGGTTCGCGCGACGGATCGGGGATCGTGAGGTCGCCCGGCGGGGACGGGTCCCGGTCGTGCACCTCGACCTGGCATCCGGTGGGCAGCAGCTCCACGACCAGCTCTATGGGCGCGTCGCCCCTGGTGTGCTCCACGGCGTTGGCCACCAGCTCCGCGGTGAGCAGCTCCGCGGTGTCGCAGTCGGCGGACAGCTCGATCTCCGCCAGCGCGGTACGGACCAGTGCGCGGGCGACCGGCACCGCCGCGACGGTGTGCGGCAGGGCGATGCGCCAGGAGGCTGGGGCGTGAGGCTCGTGCAAGGCGGATCCGTTCATGGAGCAGGATGTCCTGCTTTCAACTTTAGGAATGGTACGTCGCATCCCGACAGAGGCGCTCGGTGGGCTTTTTTCGGGACGTTCGGCCCGGTTCCGGGCTGTCTACCCAGAGGAACGGTTCGCCTCCCGGGACCGCTCCCGCCGTTACGGGGCTATCGACGAGTCGTGACTCGGTGACCGGACGTGTCACGACAGCAGAAGGCCGGGCACCTTGTCGCCGGTGCCCGGCCTCGTACGGTCCTGCGGTCGGATCGGGGGTCGAAACGGGGGTCGGATCGGTGGTCGGGCCGGTGGCCGGGTCGGCGGTCAGATCGTGGCGGCTGCCTCGCTCAGGTCGACCATGCCCGCCGTCAGCGTCGCCCCGTCCGCCGGGTCGATCAGGATGAACGCGCCGGTACGGCGGCTGTCGGCGTAGTCGTCGAGCGCGAGCGGCTCGGCGGTGCGCAGGGTGATCCGGCCCAGGTCGTTGGCGTGCAGCCCCGCCTCTCCCGCGGCCAGGCTCTTCACGACGGCCTTCACCGTGCGGGTCGTGTGTCTGACCAGCACGCGGTCGCCGACGTGCAGAGGGCGGTCGGCCAGATGGCAGACGGCGGCCCGGACGTCCCTGGTGAGCGCGGGCGCCGCCGCCCCACTGGTGATCATGTCGCCGCGCGAGACATCGAGGTGGTCCGCCAGCCGCAGGGTCAGCGACTGCGGCGCGTACGCCTCCCGCACCTCCTCGCCGAGTACGTCGATGCCCTCGATCGCGGACGTCCCGCCGGAGGGGTGGACGGTCACGCGGTCGCCCACGCGCAGCGAGCCGGAGGCCAGCTGGCCCGCGTAGTGACGGGCCTCGCCGTGCCGGATCACGTACTGGACAGGGAACCGGGCGGGTGCGCCCATCGGGTCGGCGCCGACCGGGACGGACTCCAGGTGCTCCAGCAGCGCGGGGCCCTCGTACCAGTCCATGTGCGCGGAACGGTCCACCACGTTGTCGCCGGCCAGCGCCGATACGGGGATCGGGGTGAAGCCCGGCAGGTCCAGCTCGGCGGCGTGGCCCGCGAAGTCCTCGACGATCCGGTCGAACTCCTTCGCCTCGTACCCGACGAGGTCCATCTTGTTGACGGCGAGCACGATGTGCGGGACGCGCAGGAGGGCGGCGATCGCGGCGTGGCGGCAGGTCTGCTCGACGACGCCGTTGCGCGCGTCGACGAGGATGATCGTCAGTTCGGCGGTTGAGGCGCCGGTGACCATGTTGCGGGTGTACTGCACATGGCCCGGGGTGTCGGCGAGGATGAAGCGGCGCTTGGCGGTGGCGAAGTAGCGGTAGGCGACGTCGATGGTGATGCCCTGTTCGCGTTCGGCGCGCAGGCCGTCGGTGAGGAGGGCGAGGTCGGGGGTGTCCTGGCCGCGGTTGCGCGAGGCGTGCTCCACAGCCTCCAGCTGGTCGGTGAGGACCGACTTGGAGTCGTGGAGCAGGCGGCCCACGAGGGTGGACTTGCCGTCGTCGACGGAACCCGCGGTCGCGAACCGCAGGGTGTCGACCGAGGAGCCGAGCACGGCCGTCGTGGGCTCGGCAGATCCGATGGTGCTGGTCATGGCTAGAAGTACCCCTCGCGCTTGCGGTCTTCCATCGCGGCCTCGGACATCTTGTCGTCGGCGCGGGTGGCGCCCCGCTCGGTGAGCCGGGAGGCGGCGATCTCGGTGATGACCTGATCGAGGGTCACGGCGTTGGAGTCGACCGCGCCCGTGCAGGACATGTCGCCGACCGTGCGGTACCTGACCTGCCGTTTCTCGATGGTCTCGCCGTTCTTGGGGCCGCCCCAGTCGCCGGCGGTGAGCCACATGCCGGCGCGCTGGAAGACGTCCCGTTCGTGCGCGAAGTAGATCTCGGGCAGTTCGATGCCCTCGCGGGCGATGTACTGCCACACGTCCAGCTCGGTCCAGTTGGACAGGGGGAAGACGCGGACGTGTTCGCCGGGGGCGTGGCGTCCGTTGTAGAGGTTCCACAGTTCGGGGCGCTGGCGGCGGGGGTCCCACTGGGAGAACTCGTCGCGCAGGGAGAAGACGCGTTCCTTGGCGCGGGCTTTTTCCTCGTCCCGGCGTCCGCCGCCGAAGACGGCGTCGAAGCGCTCGGCCTGGATCTTCTCGGTGAGGGGCACGGTCTGGAGCGGGTTACGGGTCCCGTCGGGACGTTCCCGCAACACACCACGGTCGATGTAGTCCTGTACGGAGGCCACATGGAGCCGCAACCCATGCTTTTTGACCGTGCGGTCCCGGTATTCAAGGACTTCGGGAAAGTTGTGTCCTGTGTCCACATGGAGCAGGGAGAAGGGCACCGCTGCGGGTGCGAACGCCTTCAGTGCCAGGTGGAGCATGACGATGGAGTCCTTGCCGCCGGAGAAGAGCACCACCGGCCGCTCGAACTCGCCCGCCACCTCACGGAAGATGTGCACCGCCTCGGACTCCAGCGCGTCCAGATGGCCCAGGGCGTAGGGGCGTACGGGCGCCCAGGAAGTCGTCGTCGAGAGAGTCACACCAACCCCCTGGCCGCCAGCACCGCGTGCACCGCATCCGCCGACTGCTCGGGTGTCTGCGACCTCGTGTCCAGCGCGAGTGCCGGGTCGAGCGGGGGCTCGTACGGGTCGTCGACGCCGGTGAGTCCGGTCAGCCGGCCGGCCGCCTGCCGCGCGTACAGGCCCTTCACGTCCCGCTCGCTGCACACCTCGACCGGCGTGGCGACATGCACCTCGATGTAGGGCGTCCCGCTCGCCTCGTGGCGTTTGCGCACCGCCTCGCGGCTATCGGCGTACGGGGCGATGACGGGGACGACGGCGAGGACGCCGTTGCGGGCCAGTACCTCGGCGACCAGGCCGATGCGCTGCACGTTGGTGTTGCGGTCCTCGCGGGAGAATCCGAGTCCCGCGGAGAGGAAGCGGCGGATCTCGTCGCCGTCGAGGACCTCCACGCGATGGCCCTCGGCGCGCAGCCGGCCGGCGAGGAAGCGGGCGATCGTCGTCTTGCCCGCGCTCGGCAGCCCGGTGAGCCAGACGGTGGCCCCCTGAGCGGTCGGGGGCTTCTGGCGGCCCCTTGCCGTGGTGGTCATGCGTGGTGTCCTTTCGCGGCGTCGGCAATGCGGTGCCGTTGTTCGGGAGGGGCAAGTTCGCTGAACAGGGCCTCCCAGCGCGGGTGCACCGCGTCCGGGCCGTACGAGGCCGCCGTCAGCACGGCCGCGACGCCCATGTCGGCGCGCAGCGCCCGGTCGCCCATCAGCCTGGCCATGGACTCGGCGAGCGCGTCGGGGTCCTCGGGCGGTACCAGCAGGCCGTCGACGCCGTGGGTGAGCACGTCCGAGGGGCCGGTCGGACAGTCGAAGGCCACCACCGGCAGCGAGTGGCTCATCGCCTCGATCATCACCATCGGCAGTCCCTCGAAGCGCGAACTGAGCACGTAGAACGAGGCTTTGGCGAGTTCGTCGTCCAGCCGGTCCGTGTGACCCATCAGGAACACATGGTTGTAGAGGTGGTGCTGCTCGATGAGCGCGCGCAGCTCGGCCTTCTTCTCGCCGCTGCCGTAGATCCTCAACTGCCAGTCGGGGTACGCCTCGACGAGTCTCGCCCACGCCGGAATCAGCAGGTCGAAGCCCTTCTGCGGGAACAGCCGACCGGCCGCCACCGCGATCTTCGACCGCTGGTCCGACGGAACCTGGTCGAGGGAGTGCACGGCGTTGGGGATGCGCACCACCCGTGCGCCGGGCAGCAGTTGCTCGTACTCCTCGCGGTCCCGTTCCGTCAGGACGGCGACCGCGTCGAAGCGCGCGTAGGTCTCCCGGATGCGTCGCTGCACATCACGCTTGTGCGTGCCGTGGTTCATGTGTTCCTGCGCCACCCGCACGACACCGCCCGTCGCGTGCTCCGCGGCGAGGAGGTTGAGCGCGGGCCGGGTGGTCACGAGGATGCCGTCGCGCAACGAGGAGAGGTACGCGATCAGCCGCTGCTCCACGTACCGGTTGAAGTACCGGTAGCCGAACTCGCCCGACGGGATGTGCCGTGCGGGCCGCTCGGTCAGCCGCCCGCGGCGCCAGTCCCGCCAGCGGCCTGCCACCCCCTGGCCGGGGGAGTGCGCGCTCTCGCGCAGGTCGACGACCGTGCTGACGCGGACGCGCGGGTCGAGCGGGAACTGGAGGTCGTCCCGGCGGCGCAGCGCGCTCACCAGCTCGACCTGCCAGCCCGCCTGCACCAGGGAGTTGGCCTGGTTCATCACCGTACGGATGGTGCCGCCGCGGCCGTAGGCGTGCAGCAGGAGATAGCGGACCTTCGGCCGTCCGTTCGTGTCCGCCCGGTGCCCGGTCGCGTCCGCCCGACGCCCGGTCGTGTCCACCCGATGCCCGGTCGACTGATGGCCCGTCATGAGGCGGCTCCCGTACGGCACTCCAGTGAAAGGTTGTCCTTCACCGTGTAGTACGGGCGCACGCGCAGACCGCGTACGTGCTGCTCGGGAAAGACCATGATCTTCTTCTTGCCGTGGATGTCGTCCAGTTGTCGTCCCGCCCTCAACCGGGTCTCGCCGTCGGTGAGATGGATGTCCCACTCCTCGATCCCGGGGGGGGTCCGGCGTCACCAGGTCGGCGAGGGGCAGCTCGCCCTCGAAGCGGTCGCCCTTCACCTGCGCGGGGTAGGCGAGCGGGCGGTCGGTGTGGCCGCGGCGGGTGAGCAGCAGCCGCCAGTCGCCCTCGGCGGGACGTCCGTGGATGCGACCGACGAGCCGTACCCGCCCGTCGCGCGGCCACACCTCCGCTATCTCGGCGTGCGGCTTCACGAGCTGTATCCCCAGGCCGTGCACATGGGCCGCAGCAGCTCCGGGATCTCGTCCTCGGCGGGCAGCGCGCGTCCGCTCTGCACCCGGCCGGTGCGGATCTTGTCCCGCCAGTCGCCGAGGCCCTTCACCACCTGGGTGCCGTCGCGGCGGCCGTAGTCGAGCATCGACGGTTCGAAGCCGACGCCGAGGAACGCGCAGAGGTCGCGCATCTCCTGCTCGGCGTCGGCGGTGAGGTCCTCGTAGCGCAGGGTGTGGTGGGCGGCGTCGCCGCCGGGGTGGCCGTCCGGGTGGCTGCCGCCGGCCGCCTGCCGGGCGTTCTCGACGGCCTTCATGTAGCGCAGGGCGTCGGCCGCGGCCTCGTCGAAGGTCCGCTTGTCGGGGTCGCCCTCGTGCCAGGACCGGGCGATGGACACCGGGTGGCGGAGCAGGAAGACGAAGCGGGCGTCGGGCCAGCAGTCCCGGATGCGCCGGTGGACGAACGCGTTGCTGGGCGTCTTCTCGACCAGGACGTCCTTGCCCGACCTGACCAGCTCCCGGTGCATGACCCGGTCCCAGAGCAGATGCTCCAGGTCGCCCCGCTCCAGGTCGAGGGCGCTCATGGCGCGCTGCGAGAGTCTGCTGCCGAAGTCGACCTCCAGACGGCGGATGTGCAACTCGTGCGGGGAGTGGAGAAGCGGGTGCGCGTTCAGGAGCATCCGCAGCAGGGTCGAGCCGGAGCGCACGGGAGACATGATGAAGACCGGCCGCCGCAGCAGCCGGTCCGTGGCGAGATCCCCGGGGGCCGGACATCGGTACACCGGCGTGGGCCGCTTGCCGGGTTTCGCCCCGGTCCCGGCCCTGTTCGGCTGTGGCGGCGCGGCGGGAGCGGCCCGGCGCACCTGAAGGCCGGTGGTGGCGGAGAGCGCCCGGTTCAGATTGCCCATCAGACTCATGGGTCCCGACGCTAGGTAAGGATTATGAGAAGAGGGATTGAGTGACCTGAGCGTTGCCTTAGCGACGAGGATTGTGTCTCACGTCACATGGGTTCGGGTTTCAGTGTGGTGTGGCGCCACATGTGGTGCGGCATCACATGGATTCGGGCCCGGATTCGGGCCTGGATTCGGGCCTGGATTCGGGCCTGGGTTCGGGAAGGCCTCCGGGTACGCCCGCGAAGGCCGCCCCGGCGTCCCGCAGCCGCTCGTGCAGGGCCCGGAAGACGGCGGCGGAGCGGGCTCCGGGCCACTCCGGGGGCAGCAGCGAGGCGGGCAGCCCCGGATCGGTGTATGGGAGGTGGCGCCAGGAGTCGAGGGCGAGCAGATAGTCGCGGTACGCCTCTTCCGCGGGGGTGTCGGCCCTGTTCTCCCAGTCGTGCAGCACGCGCGCGTGCCGGTCGAGGAACGCCTCGTGCTGCTTGGCGATGCCGGCGAGGTCCCACCAGCGCGCGACCGCCTCGGCCGTCGGCGCGTATCCCAGGTGCGCGCCGCGGAACAGATCCACGTACGCGTCCAGTCGCAGCCGTTCCAGCGTGTGGCGGGTCTCTTCGTAGAGGCGGGCCGGGGCGATCCACACGCCGGGGGCGGCCGTCCCGAAACCGAGGCCGGCCAGGCGTGAGCGCAGTACGTGACGTTTCTGCCGCTCGGACTCCGGCACGGAGAACACGGCGAGGACCCAGGTGTCGTCCTCGGGCGGCGAGGCCGCGTAGACCCGGCGGTCGCCGTCGTCGAGGAGCTGCCGCGCGTCCGGCGACAGGACGTACCCGGCGGCGCCGGTCTCTGTGCGGGCCGGCAGGAGCAGCCCCCTGCGTTTGAGTCTGGACACCGACGAACGTACGGACGGCGCGTCCACGCCGGCCGCGGCGAGAAGCCGGATCAGCTCGGCGACGGGTACGGGACCAGGGGTGAAGCGGCCGTACGCGCCGTAGAAGGTGACGATGAGGGACCGGGGGGCGTGCTGCTCGGACACGTTGATCACTCTAGATCGTCACCGTCACGCGAGATCACCATCCGGGGGCAGGGGCTCACTTTCCGTTCGTACGGAACGGCCTTGCGTGCGTGCCGGGTTGACGTTCTCGGGCCTGGTGAAGGCGCGCGGTACGTCGGCGCCGGGCCAGCCACTGTGGTGCGGCACCACATGTCCGGAGGCCTGTCGGTGTCGCATCAGAAGCGTATCGACTTCGTGACGGCAGTCAACGGGTCGCGATAGGGCGTCGGGGGCCGGGGAAGGTCGGGCCGTGACGTCGCGAGGGCCGGGGAGAGGGTCGGGGAGTGCCGGGGAGAGGTCAGGCGGCGATGGCCAGCTGCTCGACCGGCACCCGGTGCGGAGCGACGACCCGCCCGTCGGGCAGCAGCGCGCCGGTGTCGTCGAAGACGATCGCGCCGTCGCACAGCAGGTACCAGCCCTGCTCGGGGTGCGCGGAGACGATGTGCGCGTCGGAACGGTGCGCACCGTTCGAGCGGTCCGCGCGGTCGGAGCGGGCGGCGGACGGGCACGAAGACTGGTGAGAACACATGGTGAGCCTCCACGTGCGAGGAGTCGGGCGGCGTTTTCGTCGCCCGTATGGATAGACCATGCGCCCGCCGCGAACTCATCGGAACAGCCGGACGGGAACGGTGACAACACGCGGACAACACTCGGACGAGTCCAGGACGGACGGTGCGGACCTGTGGTGCGGACCCGTGGTGGGGACCCGTGGTGCGGGCCCGCCGTCAACTCGCCACCAAAGGGGTGAGGGTCACGCCCGCAGGTCCGCCGGGCCGGTACCCCTGGAGGCCCTCGCTCCACCCCCACTCCGGGAGGTACCCCGATGAGATTCCACCAGGTCGTCAGCTCGGCCACCGTCACGGCGGCGCTGCTGCTGCTCGCCGCCCCGTCCGCGGGCGCGGTGTCCGGGCAGGGCGGCTCCGCCGGACCGGCAGCCCCGGCGGTCGCGGCAGGAACGTCCCGGCTGTCGGAGACGGTGACCGTCGATCCGACGGGCCGCCTCGCCGCCGACGGCACCGTCACCCTGTCCGGCACGTACCGCTGTACGGGCGGCACCGGCCGGACCTTCGTCAGCTCCTCCCTGAGCCAGGGGGAGAGCAAGGTGCGCAAGGGCGTGGGCGGCACGCAGGCGGTGTGCGACGGCGCCGAGCACCGCTGGACGAACACGGACCGGACGGACCCGGGCCGCTTCGAACTGGGCGCGGCGACGGTCGAGGCGTCGGTGATGGAACTGCGCTCCGGCGGCCTGCCGCTCCCGATGTTCCACGCGGCCGCAGAACAGTCCGTGACGCTCGTGGCACCTGAGGCGTCCGAGATGTCGCCGGTCGTTCGCTGACGTCCGGTGATGCCCGCTGACGTCACGTCAACGGCGTCACGTCCCGGCCGTCCGCCGAGCGCACGCAGCTCGGCGGACGGACCGGAGGGTGGTCGGATCGGCGGCCGGACCGGCGGTCGTGGTCACGTTCCGGCCGTGGGCGTCCCCGTCCCCATCCCCATCCCCGTCCCCGTCGGCGCCGGTGTCGGCGTAGGCGTCGGCGTGAAGTCGTGCATGCCTCGCAGTGGGGAGCACACCACCCAGGCGGCGGCCAGGGACGTGCCCGCGGCGGCGATCCACAGCGTGCCCCTGATGCCGATGGACTCGCCGAGTACGCCTCCGAGCAGTGCCCCGAGTGTCACCGCGCCGAAGCCGACGAAGCGGACGGTGGCGTTCGCCCTGGCCAGCATCGCCTCGGGGCAGACCACTTGGCGGTAGCTGACCTGGGCGACGTTGTACACGACGATGCCGTAGCCGGTGACGAGCAGGCCGGCCAGTGCCGGGGTGAGGGCGAGCAGGGTGCCCCGGCCCGCGAGCGGTACCAGCAGCAGGGCCGGGAACGTGGTCAGCGGCACCAGCCAGACCGCCCGGGCCTGGCCGATCCGGCGGACGACCCGGTGCGCCGACAGCGCGCCGAGCACCCCGCCCAGGCCGAGGACGCTCAGGGTGGCCCCGGCCGCGGAGCCGCTGAGACCGAGGACGCCGGTCAGGAAGAGGACCTGCACGGCACCGAGCACACCGGCGAAGAAGTTGGCGGTCGCGGTGCAGCCGGTGATGGCGAGCAGGGTGCGGTGACGGGCCATGAAACGCAGCCCCTCACCCACCTCGGCGAGCAGGGGCGGGCCCGTGCCGTCGGGAGGGTTCGCCGGGTCCGGTTCGCGTACGCGGCGCAGCAGCAGACTGGACGTCAGATAGCCGAGGGCCGTCGCCAGCACGGGAGCGGCGGGCCCCGACAGCTGGACGAGGGAGCCGCCGATGCCGGGCCCGGTGATCTGGGCCAGGGACTGGCTGGACTGGAGGCGGGCGTTGCCCTCCAGGAGCCGGTCGCGGTCGACCAGGGCCGGCAGATGGGACTGGTAGGCGACGTCGAAGAGGACGGCGAGGATGCCGCACAGCAGGGCGACGGCGATGAGCTGGGCGACGCTGAGCAGGCCGCTCCACCAGGCCATCGGGATCGTGCACAGCAGCAGCGCCCGGCCGGTGTTGGCGCGCCGCATCAGCCGGCGCTGCCGGGCCCGGGCCACCCACACCCCCGCGGGCAGTCCGATCAGCAGGTAGCCCATGGTCTCCGCGGCGCTGAGCAGGCCCATCTCCAGCGGGGTCGCCGCCAGTGTGGTGGCGGCCAGCAGCGGCAGCAGGGCGTTGCCGACGTACGTGCCGAACTGGCTGACCGAGTCGGCCGCCCAGAAGAGCCGGAACGCACGGTGGTGCCGCAACGAGGAAGGCGGGGGCGGGGGCGCGGGCGCGGTGGCGGTGGGCGGCTCGCTCACCGCGTGGTCCGGGGAGCGGCGGCCACCGCGTCCGCGAGCACGTCCACGGCCCGGTCGATGTCGGCGGCCGTGACACCCGAGTGGGTGACCGCCCGGATGCGGCCCCGCCCCAGTTCCGCGAGGTGGACGCCACGGACGCGTGCCGCCTCGATGAAGGACTCGGTGGTGTGGGAGGTGCCCTCGTCGTCCACGGTGAAGAACACCATGTTGGTGCGCGGCGGCTCCGGGTCGAGCCGCAGGCCGGGGACGTCCGCGAGGCCGTCGGCCAGCCTGCGGGCGTGTGCGTGGTCGTCGGCGAGGCGGTCGGTCATGTCGGTCAGGGCGACGATCCCGCACGCCGCGATCATGCCCGCCTGCCGCATCCCGCCGCCGAGCATCTTGCGGTAGCGGCGGGCGGTCGAGATGGACGCCTCGTCGCCGACGAGCATCGACCCGATCGGCGCGGACAGCCCCTTGGACAGGCAGAACTGGACGGTGTCGGCCGGAGCGGCGAGGTCGGCGGCCGGTACGCCGAGTGCGAGGGCCGCGTTGAAGATGCGGGCCCCGTCCAGATGCAGGGCGACGCCGTGCCTGCGGGCGAGGGCGCCGGCCGCCGCGAGGTAGCCGGTGTCGAGGGGGATGCCGCCGCGGCGGTTGTGCGGGGTCTCCAGCGTGAGGACGGCGGGCAGTGCGAACTGGGGGTCGTCCCGGTCGACCTCGAACGCCTCGGCCACCGCGTCCAGCGGCAGGGTGCCGTCCTCGGCGGCGGCTATGGGTTCGTAGACGATGCCGCCGAACACCGAGGCGCCGCCCGCCTCGTAGACGTAGATGTCCGATTCGGCGCCGACGACGGCCTTGCCGCCGCGCGGGCTGTGGGTGAGGAGGGCGGCGAGGTTGGCCATGGTGCCGCTGGGCATCAGGCAGCCGGCCTGCTTGCCCAGCACCTTGGCCGACATGGACTCCAGTTCGGCGACGGTCGGGTCCTCGCCGTAGACGTCGTCGCCGAGCCGCGCCGCGGTGGCGGCGGCGAGCATCCGGGGGGTGGGCAGGGTGAACGTGTCGCTGCGCAGTTCCACGACGTGGCTCATGGCCGGGCTCCTCATGGTTGGCGGATCAGGGTCGACACGGCGTCGGCGAGCGCGCGTTCGGCGGACGCCCAGCGGCTCCTGCGGGCGTCGGCGGCGGCGCCGAGCCGGTCGAGGCGGTCGGCGGCGTCGTCGAGGGCGGCGGTCACGGAGGCCTCGGCGGGCCCGCCCCCGGCGTTCGCGGAGGCGGCGACCGAGTCGGGGTCGAGGCCGTCGAGCAGGTCGCGGTGCCGGTCGCCGAGGTGCTCGGCGGCGGTGGCCCCGAAGGAGCGGCCGGTGGCGAGGGCCACCCTGCTGATGTCGCCGACCGTGTGGTGGGCCGTGCGGAACGGCACCCCCGCCACGACGAGGCGCTCGGCGAGCGCGGTGGCGGCGGTCTGCCCGTCGGCGGCGCGCCGCCGCATGGTGTCCGGGTCGGGTTCCGCGCCCTCGGTCATCAGCCGCAGCAGGACCACGGCGTCGGTGGTGGCCTCCAGGGCGGACCACACATGGCCGACCGCCTCGGTGCCCACCGCGATCGCGTTGGTGTACCGCGCGGTCGACATGGCCGCGGTGGCCGCGGTGAGCGCGCCGAGCGCGCCCGCCGCCCTGCCCTGGATGTTCTCCAGCAGGAACGGGTTGCGCTTCTGCGGCATCATCGAGCTGCTGCCGACCAGGCTGTCGGGCAGGACGAGCAGCGGGTTCTCGGCACTGGTCCAGGACTGCAGGTCGTGCGCGGTCCGGGTCAGGAGCACACCGAGGACGGTGCACGCGGCGAGCAGCCGCAGCACCACGTCCCGGGACGCCACGGCGTGCAGGGAGTTGGTGAGGGGCTTGTCGAAGCCCAGCAGTTCGGTGGTGCGGGCCGCGTCGACGGGCAGGGTGGTGCCCCCGACGGCCCCGGCGCCGAGGGGGTTCTCGCCGAGTTCGCGGCCCGCGTGGTCGAGCTGGTCCAGATCCCGTACGAGGGCCGCGGCGACCCCGGCGAGGTAGTGGCCGTAGGTGATGGGCACGGCGGGCTGGTGGTGGGTGTAGGCGGGCATGACGGTGGTGTGCCAGCGGCGCCCCCGGTCGACCAGGGCGCGGCCCAGGGCGTCCGTCTCGGTGAGCAGCCGGTCGTAGGGGCGTCGCAACTGGAGCCTGAGCACGGTGGCGTTGAGGTCGTTGCGGGAACGGCCGCTGTGCAGGACACCGCCGGTCTCCTCGCCCAGGGTGTCCACGAGGTGGCCCTCGTAGGCGAGGTAGCGGCCCCGCGGGGCGGGGAGGTGCCGCAGCGGGGCGAAGTCCGCGGCCCGTAGGTCCTCGATGCCGGCGAGCAGCCGGGCGGCCGTCCCGCGCTCGATGACGCCCTGTTCGGTGAGCATGACGACATGGGCGCGGTCCACCTCGCTGGTGGGGCCCAGTTCGGCGGCCACCGGGTCCGGGGGGACCCGCAGATGCCTTTCGAAGAGGATCTCCGCGGCGGCCGGGTGCACGGCGGAGGTCAGACGTCCGGTGGCGGTGGCGGTGGCGGTCATACGGGGCTCTCCTCGGCGCGTCGCGGTCGTAGGGAGGTGCGCAGCCGGGCCAGCGCGTCCTCCGCCGCCCGCGCGGCGGAGGACGCACTGGGGGCGGTGGCGGTGGCGTGGCCGACGCGGTCGCGGTGGTCGTGCCGCGGTACGAGCGGGACGCCGCGGCTTCCCGTGAGGACCGTGGCGGTGACGTACCGCGGCGCACCGGCGGGGGCCGGGGGCGGATCGTCGAGCACCGAGGGTTCGTCGACCACGAGGAAGCGCAGTGCGGCGTGCCGCGCGCTGCGGGGTTCCAGGTCGGGCCGGTGGCCGAGGGCCGCGCCGACCTGGGCGGCGACCAGGTCGATCCCCAGGGCGGAACGGATCAGCTCGGGAATCATGCCGCCCGCGAGCCGTGGGTTGACCTCGATGAGCACGGGTCCCCGGGCGGCCAGCCGCAGTTCGACGTGGGCCGCCCCGTGGCCGAGGCCGAGCGCCTTCACCGCGGCCACGGCCGTGTCCGCGAGGAGCTGTGCCGTACCGGCGGGCACGGGAGCCGGTACGTCGTGCCCCGTCTCGACGAAGTGCGGGGCGGCGCCGAGGTGTTTGCGCACGACGGCGACGGGGGTGCGGCCGAACACCTCGACGGAGAACTCGGGCCCGTCCACGTACTCCTCGACGAGGAGGCCGGGGGCGGTCGGGATACCTCGCTCGTTGTGCGTACGGGCCAGCAGGCGGGCCGCGTGCTCGGCGGCCTGCGCGCGGTCGCGGCACAGGCGGACGCCGGTGCTGCCGGAGCCGTCGGCGGGTTTGAGGACCACCGGCAGTCCCGTGCGCCCGACGGCGTCGAGGACGGCGTCGGCGTCGGTCACCAGGGTGTGGGCGGCCACGGGCACGCCCCCCGCGGCGAGCGCCGCACGCTGGTGGCCCTTGTGCCGGCACCGGGTCACGGCCCTCGGGTCGGGCCCCGGCAGGCCGAGTGCGTGCGCCGCCTCGGCGGCGACGGGGACGAAGTAGTCGGAACTGGTGGTCACCCCGGCCGGCGGACCGGCGCCGAGCGCGGCGATCGCGTCGAGGACGGCCTGCGCGTTCGACGTGTCGGCCTCGACCACGGTGATGTCCTCGGTGCGGGCGTACCCGTAACGGCCGGGGTCCTCGGCCAGCAGCACCGGCCGGACCCCGAGGTCCCGGGCGCGCCGGGCGAACAGCGGCCCTGTGCCGGAGGTGTTGGACTCGACGAGGACCAGAAACGGCTCGGTCATCGCTGCTCCTCGGGAAAGGGGACGGGGCCCGGCCGGGCGGCGGCGCCGCGCAGGGCGTCGTCGAGGGAACGGCGGCGCCACTCCATGCGCGCCCACCCCCCGACGGCGTCACCGGGGTCGGTGACGGTGCGGGGCGCGGTGGCGGCCGGACCGTCCAGCAGGCCCCGCTCCGCGAGCCACTCGTCCCGGTAGACCGAGTCCTGGTAGCGGTGCCCCTCGTCGGGGAGGAAGGCGACCACCTGGGCGTCGGGGTTGCGTTCGGCGTACCAGCGGGCGACGAGGAAGGACGCGCCGCTGGTGGGGCCCATGTAGAGGGCGTGCCGGGCGTGCAGTTCGCGGGTGGCCCGGACGACCTCCGCGGGGCCCGCCCAGTGCACCTCGTCGTAGGCGTCGTGGCTGACGTTGGACGGTACGAGGCTGTTGCCGAGGCCGCGCACGACGCGTGGCCCGTCGGTCTGGCCGAAGATGGCGCTGGGCGAGGTGTCCACGCCGATCAGGCGCATGTGCGGCTGGGGCAGCCGCAGGAAGGCGGCGGTGCCCCCGGTGGACCCTCCGGAGCCGACCGGTCCGACCAGGCAGTCCACGGCGCCGACGGTCTCCGCGATCTGCTCGGCGACCGCGGCGTACGCGTTGGGGTTGTCCGGGTTGTCGTACTGGCCCGGGACGTAGTGGTCGGGGTAGACGCTCCGCAGTTCCTCCAGCCGGTCGAGCCGGGCCTGCTGGAAACCTCCGCGCGGGCTGGGCTCGGTGCAGATCTCGACCCGGGCGCCCAGCTCGCCGAGCCTGCGGCGCAGCGCGGGGTCGATGGCGGGGTCGCCGACGATGACCAGGGGATAGCCGCGCAGCCGGCACACCATCGCCAGGCCGAGGGCGAAGGTGCCCGACGAGGTCTCCAGGACCGTGGTGTCGGGGGCGAGTTCGCCGCGCTGCTCGGCCCGGTCGAGCATGAAGCGGGCCGGGAGCAGCTTCATCAGGGTGAACGCGGCGACGCACAGGTTGGGGCCGAGGCGTATGAGCCGCGGCAGGACGGTCGCCTCGACGACCGAGTCGCTGGCCGCGGGCAGAGTGGGTGATCTCATGGTCTCCGCTCTCAGTTCTTGGTGGTGAAGTACCAGGAGTCGCCGATGCCCAGGTCGGCGAGGTGTTTGCGGGCGCTGTCGGTGCGGGTGGCGAGATCGGGCAGGTCGGGGTCGAAGAGGAGTCCGGCCACGTCACCGCTGTGCGCGACCTGGAGCCCGGCCGCGCCCACCGCCTCGGTGACCCGCAGCAGGTCCGTGAGCTGGGGGACGGGCAGGTGGCGCTGGTTGAGGCGGGCGCTGGCGGTCGCCACCCGGCCGAGCAGGGCGACGTCACCGGTGCGGACGGCGCGGCGGGCCGCGCCGAGCAGTGGGCGGAACGCCTCGATCTCCCAGACCGAGTAGCGCGCGGGCGGCAGGGCGAGGGTGTCGGTGCCCGTGCTGTCCTCGCTGGTGCCGAAGCCGACGACGGCCAGCGGCATCAGCGGGCCGCCCAGTTCCTCGATGACCTCGCCCTCGCGGTGGGCGAACAGGACGGCCCGGTGGGCGTACATGAGTGCGTCGGAGGCGGTCTCGGCGGCGACGGCCAGGGCGGCGTACTGGGCGGGGCTGGGCCGGCGCCCGGCGGCGTCGTACACGGCTCCGATGGCCGCCACGACGTCGGCGGTGGAGGAGCCGAAGCCGCGACTGGGCGGGATGTTGCTGGTCAGGCCGAGGGTGCCGCCGGTGAGGGCGCCGCCCAGGGTGCGCAGGGCGAGTTCGGCGGCCCGGCCCGCCTTGGTCCGCCAGGGGTCGAGGACGGTGACCCCGGTGCTGGTGTCGGACGGCTCGAAGACGGCGTGGGACTCGTAGAGGGGGCACGGGAGGGTGATCAGTGCGCGGCGCAGGCGTCCGTCGGACTCGAAGACGCCCTGGAGGATCTCTCCGTGGTGGCCGACGCTGTGGTGGGTTCCCCGGATGCGGACCGCCGTCCCGGACGGTGCTGTGGACATGTCGTGCAGCATGGCTACCTCGATCGAGGGTCGGAGGTCGGGTGCTGGGGTGCGGGGGCGGTCACGAGCGGGTGGCCGGCCTCGGCGCGGTGAGTCGGGTCGCCCGCGCGGGCAGCGTGGGCACCGCCACGAAGCGGGCGGGGATCTGGTAGTCGGGCAGCGACTCGGCGAGGAAGTCGACGAGTTCGCCGTCGTCCGGGATGACGGAACCGGTGTGCGGTACGAGGTAGGCGTGGAGTTCGCCGTCGGCGCTGAAGACCGCCGCCTCGGCGATCCCGCGGTGCGAGGTCAGCCGGGTGCGGGTCTCGTAGGGCGCGACGCGGAAGCCCGAGACGGTCGGCCAGACCCCGGTCGGGCCGAGGATCTCGAAGCCGCCGGCGGCGGTGTGGCGGGCCCGGTGACCGGTGGGGGCGAACCTCGCCCCCGCGCCCCGTGCGAGGTGGAGTTCGCCGGGGACCCCGGCGGGCAGCGGCTCGCCGTGGCCGTCGAGGACGGCCGCGGCGACGCCGGGCACGGGGAGACCGACCGGCATCACGACCGCGGAGGGTCCCGGCACGCCGTCGTGCGGCCGGTACAGGGCCAGCGGCAGGTCCGGGGTGCCGAATCCGGTGGCGAGGCGGGCGCCGACGGGTTCGCGCAGGGCCGCGGGGTCGGTGTCGGCGCCGATCGCGAGGACGGCGTCGGCGCCGTGGGCCAGCGCCTCGCGGTGGTGCGCGAGCAGGGTGTTGACGGTGGTGTCGGGCAGGAGGAGCGCGGCGAACGGCTCCTGGCGCCCCGCGAGGAGCGCGGCCAGCGCGGCGGGCGAGGGCTCCGGTGTCCCGGTGAGGACGAGGGTGCCGCCGCGGGCCAGGGTGGTCCACACCTCGAGGAGGAACAGGGAGCTGTCGGCCGCGGCGGTCTGCGGGACGTGTCCCGCCCCGAAGCCGAGGGAGTCGAGTGCGGCGACCGCGCCGGTGAGTGCGGCGTGGGTGATCTCGGCCCGGCCCACCAGCGCCAGTACGTCACTGCCGGCCGGCCGGTGCCCGCCGTCCCGTCCGCCGGGATCGGCGGCCTCCGTCCGTCGGGTGGCGGCCTCGGTGACGAGCGCCTCCGTGGCCGCCGGTTCGGTTCCGGGGGCGAGGACCCGCGCCGGGACCCCGGTACGGGCGGCGGCCAGCAGCGCGGCCACCAGGTCGGTGCAGGGCGGCAGCCGCAGGGCGGCGGGACGTCCGGGTCCGGCGCCCAGGCGGGACAGCACCTCCGCCAAACGGTCGGCGCGGGCGCCCAGTTCGCGGTAGGTGACGGATTCCGGGCCCAAGCTCAGGGCCTTCCTGCCGGGGTGCTCGGCGATCTGCCGTTCCACCCGTTCCACCGGCGTGGGCCCGGCGGACGCGGCCTCGGCGGCCGGCGCCGCAGCCGCGCTGGTGAGCCGGAACCTGGACACCGGCAGGTCGGGCTCGTCGAGCGCGGTGCGCAGCAGGTCGCGGTAGGCGCCCACCATGCTCCGCATCGTCTCGGCGTCGAACAGGTCGGTGGCGTACTCCCAGATGATGGTCAGCGAGTCGTCCTCGCTGCTGGGGCGCTTGCCCACGCGCTGCTCGGCGCGGGGGATGGCGACGATGTTCAGGTCGGCCTTCGCGGACCCGTTGTGCCCCATGAACACCTCGCCGCGCAGCCCGGCGAAGTCGAGGTCGGGGACCGCGGAGTCGTGGAAGCTGAACATGGCGGAGAACAGCGGGTTGCGGGACAGGTCACGGGTCGGGGCGAGGGCCTTGACGAGCTTCTGCAGCGGCACGTCCTGCCAGCTGTACCCCTCGACCGCCGTGCCGTGGACCTGCTCCAGCAGCTGCCGGAACGTGGGATCGCCGTCGAGGCGGACCCGCAGCGGCACCGTGTTGACCATCATCCCGATCAGGCGCTCCGCCTCGGCGAGCCTGCGGTTGGCCACCCCGACGCCGAGCACGAAGTCGGTCTGGTCCGCGTACCGCGACAGCAGGGCGGCGAACGCGGTCAGCATCGTCGAATAGAGGGTGACCCCGAACTCCCGGGCCCGCTCCCGCAGCCGGTGGTACTCGTCCGGGTCGAGGGTCAGCCGTACGACGTCGCCGCGGAAGGTGAACTCCGGCGGGCGGGGCCGGTCGGTGGGCAGTTCGAGCGCCGCGGGGGCCCCGTCCAGGGCCTTCGCCCAGTGATCGAGATAGCGGTCCATCACGGGGCCGTCCAGCCAGGACCGCTGCCAGGCGGCGAGATCGGCGAACTGGAAGCGCGGCTCCGGCGGGGCTGCGGCACCCTCGGCGAACACGGAGTACAGAGCGGTGAGTTCCCTCACGAAGACCGCGAACGACCAGCCGTCGTGCACCAGATGGTGCTCCACATGGAGCAGCCGGTGGGAGTCCGGGGCGTCCCTGGCCACGACCCAGCGGGCCAGCGGGGGCGCCTGGAGGTCGAACGGCGTGGCCTGCTCCTTGGCCGTCAACTCCTCCCAGGCGCGCTCGCGTTCGGCCTCGGAGAGGGCGGAGAGGTCCACCAGGGGTACGTCGACGGTGACGGCGTCCATCTCCACGGGGCACTGCGCCGGCACCCCGTCGACCTCGCGGAACGCGGTGCGCAGGATCTCGTGGCGGCGGACCAGCTCGGTGAGCGCGGCGCGCAGGGCGGTCATGTCCAGGGGGCCGCGCAGGGTGAGCGTGGCCTGCATCCGGTACGCCTCGTTGAGCGGCGAGAGCTGTTCGAGGAACCAGACACGCTCCTGGGGGAAGGACAGCGGGATCGGCCGGGTGCGGTCCGCGTGCCGCATCGGGGGCACCTCGGGGGCCGCCTCGCCGTCGTCGAGAGGCGCGCCGCCGTCGACCAGTGCGGCGATCTTCCGTGGTGTGGCGTGGTGGAAGAGATGGGAGAGCGGGATGTCGGTGCCGTGGTCGCTGCGGATACGGGCGGCGAGGCGTCCCACCAGCAGGGAGTGGCCGCCGAGTTGGAAGAAGTCGTCGGTGGCGCCGGCGGGCGTCCCGCCGAGCAGCTCCGACATCAGCGCGGCGACGGCCTGCTCGGTGGGCGTGGCCGGTTCGTCGCCGCTGCTCACCCCGGACCTGTACGGCGAGGGCAGCGCCCGGCGGTCCACCTTGCCGCTCGGGGTGAGGGGCAGCGCGGGCAGCACGACCACGGTGGAGGGAACCATGTGGGCGGGCAGCGTGCGTGCGCACCAGGCCCGCAGGTCGGCGGGGTGCACCGGGGTGTCGGGGGCGGACACGTAGCCGACCAGGACGGTGCCGCGCGCCACGACGACGGAGTCCGAGACCGCGGGGTGCGCGCGCAGCACCTCGGCGATCTCGCCCGGTTCGACGCGGAAGCCGCGGATCTTGACCTGGTGGTCGGCGCGTCCGGCGTACGCGTAGCGCCCGTCGGGCAGGCGGCGGGCGAGGTCGCCGGTGCGGTAGGCGCGGCCGTGCCCGGTGGGGACGTACCGTTCCGCGGTCAGGGCGGGGCGGCCGAGATAGCCGCGGGTCACTCCGGCGCCGGAGACGACGAGTTCGCCGACCTCGCCGGGCGGCACCGGCAGCCCTTCCTTGTCCAGCAGGTCGATCCGGACGCCCGGCAGGGGGCGTCCGATGTCGGGCGTCCCGGATCCGCTCACCTCGCCCGTGGTGGCGACGATGGAGATCTCGGTCGGCCCGTAGGCGTTGAAGACGCGCCGGCCGCGGCCCCAGCGGGCCACGATCTCCGCGGGCAGCGCCTCCCCGCCGCAGACCAGCGTGCGCAGCGCGGGCAGTTCGGCCTCCGGGAGCGCGGCGACGACGGACGGCGGCAGCAGGGTGAAGGTCACCGCGAAGCGGTCCATCAGGTCCACCAGGCCGGGGCCCGGCACCACGCTGTCGGCATCGGCCAGGACCAGCGCGGCCCCGCCGGTCAGGGCGACGCCGGTCTCCAGGACGGAGGCGTCGAAGCTCGACGGGGCGAACTGCAGGACGCGTTCGCCCGCCCCCACCCCCCACTCGGCGCGCATTCCGGCGATGGTGGCGGCGACGCTCCCGTGTTCGACGAGGACGCCCTTGGGCCGGCCGGTGGAGCCGGACGTGTAGATGACGTAGGCGAGATCTCCGCGGCCCACGGAGGGCAGGGCGGCCGGAGCGGTCTCGTCGGCGCCCTCCGGGTCCAGGACGCGGACACCCGAGGGCAGCCGGCGGGCCGAGGACTCGTCCGCGATCACCAGGGAGACACCGGAGTCGTCGAGCATGTACTCCAGCCGGTCCTGCGGGTAGGACGGGTCGAGCGGGACCCAGGCGGCGCCCGCCCGCATGACGGCGAGCAGGGCGGTGGGCAGCGCGGGGCCGCGGCCGACGCAGACCCCGACCAGTCGGCCCCGGCCGACCCCGGCGGCCAGCAGCCGGTCGGCCAGCACCGCCGAGCGGCGCTCCAGGGCGCCGTAGGTCAGGGTGCCGCCCGACCACAGCAGGGCCGGGGCGTCGGGGGAGCGCAGGGCGTGCTTGAGGAACGCCTCGTGCAGCAGGGGGGTCTTCATCGTGTCGCACCTCGTTCGTGGTCCGCGGGAGTGGTGGCCGGGGAGGTCTCCGTGAGGAGCCGGCGCGCCTCGTCGTCGGACATCGCCTCGATCTCGGCCAGGATCAGGTCGTGGATGTACTCCGCCGTTCCGGCGACGGTCGGGCGCTCGAAGATCACGCTGAGCGGGAGCTGTGCGTCGAAGGCCTGCCGCATCCGGTTGACGGCCCGGGTGGCGATCAGCGAGTGGCCGCCGAAGGAGAAGAAGTCGTCGAGGACGCCGATGCGGGGCAGGGAGAGCACGTCGGCCCAGATGTCGGCGATGATCCGCTCGGTCTCGTCGCGGGGAGCGACGTGGTCCGCGCTCCGGTGGTCCGCCGGGTCGGGCTCGGGAAGGAGCGAGGGGCTGAGCTTTCCGCTGGCCGAGCGGGGGAGCGCGTCCAGCACGGTGACGGTCGAGGGCACCGCGTACCCGGGCAGCCGGGCGGACAGGTGCTCGCGCAGCTCGTGGACGGTCGTCCCGGTGTCGTCGAGGGCGACGTAGGCGGCCAGCCGCAGGTCGCCGGAGGGGACGCGGCGGGTCACCACCGCGGCGTCCGTCACCGCCCGGTGCTCGCGGAGCGCGGCCTCGACCTCCCCCAGTTCCACCCGGACGCCGCGCACCTTCACCTGGCGGTCCATCCGCTCCAGGTAGACGAAGGTGCTGTCCGGTCGCATCCGTCCGCGGTCGCCGGTCCGGTACACGCGCTCGCCGGGCCGGTAGGGGTGCGGGACGAAGGCGGCGGCCGTCTTGGCGGGGTCGCCCAGATAGCCGCGGGCCAGGCCGATCCCGGCGATGCACAGCTCGCCGGGGACGCCGGGCGGCAGGGGGGAGAGGCGGTGGTCGAGGACCAGCACCTCGTTGTTGTCCATGGGCCGGCCGAGGCTGACCGCGCCGGTGCCGTGGATGTCCTGGGGGCCGCAGACGTGGAACGTGGAGTCGATGGACACCTCGGTGGCGCCCCACGTGTTGTCCAGGCTGACCGTGTCGCCGAACGCGGCACGGAAGCGCTCCACGAGCACCGGGCGCAGCGCCTCGCCGCTGGACAGGACGCTGCGCAGGGTGCGGCGCAGCGCGGTGACGTCGTCGGGGGTGAGTTCTTCGAGGAAGAGGTCGAGGACGCTGGGCACGAACTGCACGTGGACGGCGCGGTGGCGGACGGCGGCGTCCACCAGTGCCCGCGGGTCGCGGTGCAGGCCGGGCGGCAGCAGCGCCACCGTGCCTCCGGTGATCAGCGGCCAGAGGATCTCGACGGCCGCGTCGTCGAACGGCAGGGTCGTCTTGTGCAGGACCGTCTCGCCCGGCCGCAGCCCGTGCCGGTGCTGCATCCACGCCATCCGGTTGACCCAGCCGCGGTGCGTGCAGGCCACGCCCTTGGGCCGGCCGGTGGAGCCGGACGTGTAGTAGACGGCGCACAGGTGGTCGGGGTGGACGGACACGGCGGGGGGTGCCGCCCGGTCGTCCGGGTCGACGGTGAGCGGGACGGCGCCCCCGGCGGTGACGGTGTCCGCGTGTTCCGGGACGGTGAGGCAGACCGGGGCACCGGCGTCGGTGAGCAGGGTGGCGATCCGGGCGGCGGGAGTGGCCGGCTCGATGGGCAGGTAGGCGCCGCCCGCCTTGAGGATGCCCAGCAGGCCGACGACCAGTGGGACGGAGCGGTCGATCAGCAGGCCCACGGGGATGTCGGGCCCGACTCCGTGGGCGATCAGCCGGCGGGCGACGGCGTTGGCGGCCGACTCCAGGGCCGCGTAGCTGGTCGTGGTGCCGTCGGCGTCGACCAGGGCGACCGCGTCGGGCTGTGCCGCGGCCCTGAGGGACACCAGTTCGTGCAGGGTGTGGCGGGGGGTGTCGACGGCCGGGCGCAGGGTCAGGGCGCGCAGGGCGTCCTGTTCCGGTCCCGACAGCAGCGGGATGTCGTCGAGGAGGGTGTCGGGCCGCTCGGCGACGTGCCGCAGCAGCCGCTCCAGCCACTGTCCCAGGCGCTCCACGGTGTCGTCGTCGTACAGGTCGGTGTCCCAGTTCACGCCGCACCACAGCCCCGCGGCACCCTGCTCGAAGCTGACGCAGAGGTCGTACTTGGCGCCTTCGTACGGCATCGGGAGTTCGGTCACGGTCAGGTCCGGCAGCTGCGGGGTGCGGCGGCGGCCGGTGCGGAAGTTGACCAGGATCTGGAACAGCGGGGTGCGGGAGGGATCGCGCTCGGCGCCGCTCTCGCCCACGAGCCGGTCGAAGGGGACGTCGGCGTGATCGAACGCGTCGAGCGACACCTCCCTGAACCGCTCCACGAACTGACGGAACGTCAACTCGGGTGCGGGCCGGCCCCGCAGGGGCAGCATGTTGATGAGGACGCCCAGCAGGCGCTCGGTCGCGGGGTCGTCGCGGCGCGCGTAGGTGGTGCCGGTGGTGACGTCCTGCCGGCCGGTGTGGCGGTACAGGACGCTCTGGACCGCGGCGGTCAGCAGCATCGCGGGGGTGGCCCCCGCGGAGCGGCCGAGCGCGACGAGCGGTTCGGCGACCTTCGGCGGCAGCACGAAGGCGGTACGCATCGCTCCCCGCCCGGCCCGTACGGCGGGGCGGGGCCGGTCACCGGGCACCTCGAAGGGGGTGAGGTCGGCCAGCGCGGTGCGCCAGTGCTCCAGCCCGGCCGGCTCCGCCTCGTCGGCGAGGGCGTCGAGGCGGGCGGCCACGGTGCGGTAGGGCTCGGCGGGCGCCGGGACGGGGGACGGGTCCCCCGCGGTGAAGGCCGCGTAGTCGGCGGCCAGTTCGTCGTAGACGAGGGCGCAGGACCAGTCGTCGGCGGCCACGTGGTGGATCGTGAGGACGAGGGTGTGCTCACGCTCGCCGTGGCGGATCAGCAGGGCGCGCACGGGCAGTTCGGCGGCCAGGTCCATCGGGGTGGCCGCCTCCTTCGCGAGGGCCGCGTCGAGCGCCCCCGCGTCGGCCGCCGTCGTCTCCCGCAGCCGAAACGCGTCCGGCGGGCGGACCACTCCGACGGGCCGCGCGTCCCCCGCGACGACACCGGTGCGCAGTACCTCGTGGCGGGCCACCAGGGCTTCCAGCGACCGGCGCAGCGCGTCGCGGTCGAGGGCCCCGGCGAAGTGCAGCCGGAGCGGGATGAGGTAGTCGGACGAGCAGCTGCTCAACTGGTCGACGAACCAGGTGCGTTCCTGGTCGCGGCTGAGCGGCACCTGGACCCCGGTGGGGCCGGGGGTGGCAGACATGTGCGATCAGATCCTCTCGGGCAGGGCGGCCGGGGCGGCGGGTGCGGGTGCGGAGGCGGGGACGGGCACGGGGGCGGGAACGGCGGGAGCGGGGGTGGTGTCGAGCACGGCGAGGCTGCCGCGCCCCCAGGCCGGCTCGGGCAGGAGGCGCCGGTCCTCCTTTCCGTTGGCGTCCAGGGGCAGCGCGTCGAGCGCCACGTACTCGGCGGGCAGCATGTGGCGGGGCAGCCGGCCGGCGAGGAAGCGGTGCACGTCGGCGGCGGACAGCGGACCCGCCGCACGCGGCACGACGTAGGCGACGACACGCTTGTCGCCGGGGGGCGCGACGCGTGCGGTGACCAGGCAGGCGCGCACCCCGGGCGCCTCGCAGAGCGCGGCCTCGATCTCACCGGGCTCGATCCGGAAACCGCGGATCTTGACCTGCTGGTCGGCGCGGCCCGCGAACTCCACGGTGCCGTCGGGGCGTTTGCGGGCGAGGTCGCCGCTGCGGTAGGAGTACCGGCCGGTCGCTGGGTCGGTGACATAGCGTTCCGCGGTGAGTTCGGGCCGGTCGTGGTAGCCGCGGGAGACGGTCTCCCCCGAGATCCACAGTTCGCCGGTCTCACCCGGCGGGAGGGGACGGCCGCGTTCGTCCATGACGTGCAGGCTCGTACCGGGCAGCGCGGTACCCAGCGGCAGCGGGAACTCCACCTGGTCCGGGTCGGTGAGCAGCCGGCGGCAGACGGCCACCGTCGTCTCGGTGGGCCCGTAGATGTGCGCCACCGTCAGCCCGGGATTGGCGCTCAGCACGCGCCGCACCCGGGGCGGGGACACGACGTCGCCGCCCGTGACGACGGTGCGCAGGGGCGCGAACGCCGTCGGGACGTCGTCGGCGATCCGGTGGAAGAGGCCCGCCGAGAGCCACAGGTCGGTCACCTTCTCGTCCACCAGGACCTCGGCGAGCTCCGCGGAGGTCAGCAGGTCGTCCGGCGGGAAGGCCAGGCAGGCCCCGCGCAGCAGCACCCCCCAGATCTCCAGCACCGACGCGTCGAACGAGAAGGAACTGCTCTGCAGCATGGTGCGGCCGGGCCCGAGCGCGGCGAAGTCCTGCCGCAGCGCGAAGGCGGTGACATTGCGCTGCTCGACCAGGACCGCCTTGGGACGTCCGGTCGATCCCGAGGTGTACATCGCGTACGCCAGATCGGCGGGCCCGGCCCGCACCGCGTCCAGGGCGTCGGCGGTGCCGTCGCTGGTGCCGTAGGCCGTGCCGTCGTCGTCGGCGTCCTCGCCGAGCGGGGCCGGATCGAGGACCACGCAGTCCGCGAGGGCGCCCGGCAGATCCTCGCCGGAGCTGCGGACCAGGACACGGATACCGCTGTCCCGGCGCATGTGCGCCAGCCGCTCCTCGGGATACGTCAGATCCAGCGGTACGTAGGCGCAACCCGCGCGCAGCACCGCCAGCGCCGCCACCACGAACTCGGGGCACGGGACGGCCGCCACCCCGACCAGTTCCTGGGGCCGGACGCCGAGCCGCAGCAGCCGGCGGGCGAGCCGGGTCGCCGCACGGTCCAGTTCGCCGTAGGTCAGCCGGGTGCCGGGCGCGCGCAGCGCCACGGCGTCCGGGGTGCGTACCGCCCACGTACGGAAGGCGGAATCGATCGTCACCATCGTGCGTCCTCCAGTCCGACCCCGAGGTCGTGCAGCAATTCGCGCAGGAAGTCCTCACCGGCGTCCGAGTTGGCCGTGACGACGAGCCCCAGGCCGCGGTCCGGGTCGGCCCAGGTGAGGGAGCGGAAGCCGGGGACACCTCCGGTGTGTCCGAACCACCGCCGGCCGCCGTACGGTTTGCCCGCCGTGCCCAGTCCGCCCGGGGTGCCGGGATGGGTGCGGAGCATCTCGTCCGCCGCCTCGGCGCCCAGGAGGACCGAGGGGCCGCCGGTGACCGCCCGCTGGATCTCGACGGCGACCCGGGCCAGGTCCCGGGGCGTGGACCACAGCCCGCCCGCGGCCGACTCCGGGTACAGGTGCCAGCCCTCCGGGTGGGGGACGCCCGCCGCGTCGTGGTTGCGGGCGACCGTGGTGCCGGGCAGCCGCGGGACGCGCGGCGCGAAGTCGCTGTCGTGCATCCCGAGCGGGTCCAGGACGAGCGAGCGCATCAGGGGCGCGAAGTCCTGACCCGTGACGTCCTGGAGCACCTGCTGGACCACGGTGTAGTTGCTGCTCGCGTACAGGTACGGCGAGCCGGGCGGGCCCACGGGCCGCACCGGCGGGGTGAGCGCCGGGGGACGGCCGTCGAGCACCTGCGCCAGCGTGGGCATCGGCCGGTCCGCGCGGTAGCCGTCGTAGGACTGCGCGCCCAGGCCCGCGGTGTGGGTGAGCAGGTGGCGCAGGGTGACGCCGTCCCCGGGCAGCCGCCAGCCGGTGAGCAGGCGGTTGACGTCGGTGTCGAGGTCGAGACGTCCGTCCTGGACCAGGGACATCACGCCCAGCGCGGTGACGTGCTTGCTGATCGAACCGACCTGGAAGACGGTTCGCTCGTCCACCTCGACGGGATCCTCGGCGCCGAGGGTGCCGAAGCCCCAGGCCCCCCGCAGGTCGCCGTCGGCGATCACCGCGATGCCCACGCCCGGGACCCGGTGCCGCAGCATCGGCAGCCTCGGCGCCGGAGTTCCGGCGAACAGCCGCCGCACGAACGGCTCGGCCGGCCGTCGCAGCGCCGCGGGCGGGGTGCCGCCCAGGTCGGTGAGATGCCGCAACTGCCGTTCGGCCAGGCCGCGTACGGTGCCGGCGTCGAAGTGGTCGGCCGCGTACCGCCACTCGATGTGCAGCTCGCCGCCGAGGACCGCCGCCTCGATCTCCACGAGGTGGGAGCGCCGCTGCGCGGGGTCGACGGGATCGCCGTACGTCCGGGGCAGCGGGCGCAGCAGGGCGTCCGGTGTCTCGACGGTGTCCCGGCGGCCGTGGTAGTTGAACGAGACCTGGGCCGGGGGCGCTCCGACGCCGCCCCCGCGCAGATACCGGGCGAGTCCTTGGCCGATGCCGCGTCCCGCGGGGGTACGGGTGTGCTCGGCGACCACGTCGATCCAGGCGTCCGTGCCGTCGGACCCGGGACGGGTGATCGTCAGGGGCTGCACGCTGGTGAACCAGCCGACGGTGCGGGTGAGGTCGACGTCGTCGAACAGCGGCTCACGGCCGTGCCGTTCGACGTCGATCACACAGGTGCCACCGCCGGTGGCCTCGGTGAGCGTGCGGGCCAGGGCGGCCAGCATGAGGTGTTCCGGTTCGGCTCCGCGCAGCGCGGCGGCCTGGCGCAGCAGGGCCGCCGTGGGCGCGGCCGGCAGGACCACCTTCGTGACACGGGTGCGGCCCTCGGTGTTGTCACCGCCCGGACCGTCCGCCGGCAGTGGTTCGACGGGTGGCCGCGGCAGCGCCCAGTAGGCGGCCTCGGCCTCGAACCCGGCGCTGCTCGCGTGCTCGTGGAGCCGCTCGGCCCAGTGCCGCACGGAGGTGGTCTTGGCGGGCAGTGCGCCTCCGCCGCACAGGGTGTTCAGGTCCTCGGTCAGGATGTCCCAGGACACGGTGTCGACGGCCACGTGGTGGACGACCAGCAGGAGTTGTCCCGACGGCCTGAGCAGGACGGCGCGCAGCAGGGGGCCGTGGGCCAGGTCGAGCCCGGCGTGCGCGGCCTCCACGGCGGCGTCGGTCTCCTGCGGGGAGTCCACGACCGTCAGCGGGTCGCCGTGGTCGTCGCCGTGGTCGCCGTGGTCGCCGTGCTCGCCGTGGTCGTCCGGCGGGGCCAGGTACTGGTGCCAGTCGCCTCCCCGGCGCTGCCAGCGCAGCCGCAGCGCGTCGTGGTGGTCGATCAGCGTGCGCAGCGCCGCCCGCAGGGTGTCGGCATCGACTCCGGGACGGGTTTCGAGGAGCCGGCTCTGGTTGAAGCGGTCCAGCGGCCCGAGTCCGGCGTAGTGGTGCTGGATCGGCCCGAGGGGCACCTCCCCGGTGACGGGGCCCTGTTCGGCGTGCACGGCGGTGTCGCGGCCCAGGGCCGCCGCCTCGTCGCAGGCCGCGGCGAGCGCGGCGATCGTGGGGTGTTCGAAGACCATCTTCGGGGTGAGGGACAGGCCCGCCTCACGCGCCCTGGCGACGGTGTGGATCAGCAGGATGGAATCCCCGCCCAGCGCACGGAAGTTGTCGTGCACCCCGATCCGCTCCACCTTGAGGACCCGGCACCAGATCCGGGCGAGGGCCTCCTCCGTCGGCGTACCGGGAGCCGTGTGGGACCGTGCCGTCGCCTGCCGGGCGGCGGGGTCCGGGTCCGGCAGAGCGGCCCGGTCCACCTTGCCGTTGGCGTTGAGCGGTACGGAGTCCAGGGCGACGAGGAACCTCGGCACCATCACGTCGGGCAGTTCGGCGCGCAGCGCGGCCAGCGTACGGTCCGGGTCGTCGTCCCCGACGGTGTAGCCGACGAGACTCCGTGCGGCGCCCACGGTCCGTACGTCGGCGACCGCGTCCCGGACACCGGGCGCCCTGCGCAACGCGTCCTCGATCTCGCCGAGTTCGACGCGGACACCCCCGAGCTTGACCTGGTGGTCGGCGCGCCCGGCGAACTCCAGGACGCCGTCGGCACGCCGGCGCCCCAGGTCGCCGGTGCGGTAGAGCCGGGAGCCCGGAGCTCCGAAGGGGTCGGGCACGAACCGCTCGGCGGTCAGCCGGGCCCGGCCGTGGTAGCCGCGGGCCAGCGTGGGCCCGCCGATGAAGAGTTCCCCGGTGACCCCGGTCGGCAGAGGCGCCATCGCCCCGTCGAGCACATGGACGGTGTTGTTGTCGATGGGCAGACCGAGGGCGACCGCGCCCGTGTCGCCGACGGCGTCCTCGGCGGTGCACACCCGGCAGGTCGAGTCGATGGACACCTCGGTGGCGCCCCACGTGTTGTCGAGGCTGACCCGGTCCCCGAACACTTCGCGGAACCGGCGCAGCAGGGCGGGCCGCAGGGCCTCGCCGCTGGTCAGGACGGACCGCAGCCGGGGCATGGCCAGGGCCCGCGCCGGGGTGAGGACGTCGAGGAACACCTCCAGCACACTGGGGACGAACTGCACATGCACCACGTCGTGCCGGGCGACGGCCTCGGCGATCGCGTGGGCGTCGCGGTGCGCGCCCGGCGGCAGCAGGACGACCTCGCCGCCGGTGATCAGCGGCCACAGGATCTCCACCGCCGCGTCGTCGAACGTGAGCGTGGTCTTGTGCAGGACCCCCTCGCCGGGGCGCAGCCCGTGCCGGCGCTGCATCCACGCCATGCGGTTGACCCAGCCCGCGTGGTGCGAGGCCACCGCCTTGGGCGAGCCGGTCGACCCCGAGGTGTAGTACAGCGAGCACAGGTCGGCGGGCAGCGCCTCCGGCCGGGGACCGGGGCCGGGTTCGGCGGTCCAGGCCGCGGGGTCGTCCAGCGCGAGGACGCTCGCGGCGACGCCCTCGGGAAGGGCCGCGCGCAGATGGCTCTGGGTGAGCACCACCCGGGCCCCGGCGTCGGCGAGGATGTACGCCTGGCGGCGGGCGGGGTGTTCGGGGTCGACGGGGACGAAGGCCGCCCCGGACTTCAGGATGCCGAGCACTCCCACGACGTGGTCGAGGGACCGTTCGGTGCACAGGGCCACCAGGTCGCCCGGCCGGACGCCCTCCAGGCGCAGACGGTGGGCCACCCGGTCGGCCCGGGCGTCGAGTCCGGCGTACGTCCAGGTGTCGGAGCCGAGCCGGACGGCCACGGCGTCGGGTGTGGCCGCGGCCTGTTCCTCGACGAGGGAGTGCAGGGTGCGGTCGGCCGGGAAGGCGGTCGTGGTGTCGTTCCAGGCGCCGACGACCCGGGCGCGTTCCCCCGCCGACAGCATCGGCACGTCGGCGACGGCGGGACGGTCCTCGGCCAGGCCGGTCAGCAGCTGGACGAACTGGGCGAGCAGCCGGTCCGCGGTGACCTGGTCGTAGTGGGACTTCTCGCAGCCCAGTTCGAGGGTGAGCCCGGCGGCCCGCATGACCTCCAGGACCAGGGGATAGCCGGTGTCGCGGACCTCGCTCTCGGCGACCGGGACGACCCCCGGCGGCAGGCCGCCGAAGCCGGTGTCCGTGAAGACGACCAGGCTGTCGAACAGCCGCCGTCCGGGCGCCACGTCGCTCGCCCGCTGGACGGCGGGCAGCGCGACGTGCGCCCGCCCGGCCACCTCGGTGATCCGGCGCTGCACCTCGCGCAGCAGCTCGGTGACAGGGGCGCCGGGGTCCACCTCGACGCGCAGGGGCAGGGTGTTCATCAGCAGGCCGACCATGCGCTCGATGCCCGGGACGTCGCCGAACCGGCCCGAGACGGTCGTGCCGAAGACGACGTCCCGCTCCCCGCTCGTCCGGCTCAGCAGCAGGGTCCACGCGGTGTGGACGAGGGTGCCGACGGTGACGTGATGGCGGCGGCCGGCTCGTTCCAGGGCGTCGCACAGGTCGGCCGGAAGGGTCCGCCGGGCGCTCCGCACGCCTTCGGTGGCGCCGGTGGGCCGGCTGCCGGGCAGGGGCGTGGGGCGGGTGAAGCCCGCCAGGTGGGAGCGCCAGTGGGCGTCCTCGCGCTCGGCGTCCTCGGGGGTGTCGTGCTCGGCGAGCCGGCGCAGGTGGTCCCGGTACGGGGGCGGGTCGGCGAGGACGGGCAGCCGGCCGGTCGCGCGCCGGCTGCGGTAGCTGTCGAAGGCCTCGGTGAACAGGGTGTGCAGGCTCCACCCGTCGAAGACGACGTGGTGGGTCGTCCACACGAAGCGGTGCCGGTCCTCGGCCACGCGGATCAGCAGGAAGCGGGCCGGCGGGGCGGCGCCGAGGTCGAAGACGGTCCGGCCCTCCGCCTCGGTGAGCGCCGCGACCCGTTCCGTACGCGGGTCCGGCGGGAGCGCGGACAGGTCGGTGTACCGGAAGCGGGGCGGCGCGGCACGCCGGACCGCCTGGACCGGGCGGGGCAGGTGCGCCCAGTGGAAGGTGGACCGCAGGATCGCGTGCCGGTCGACCAGGTGGGTCCAGGCGTCCTCGAAGGCCGCCCGGTCGAAGTCGCCCTCGATGTCGACGGCGAAGGCGCGGACGTAGTCGCCGGTCTCCGCCAGCGTGTCGAGGAGCAGCCCGGTCTGCATGGGCGACAGGGGCAGGACGTCCTCGGTGTCCTCCCTGCCCACGGTGTCCAGGAACCCGTCCAGGGTGTCGGCGTCCAGTCCGGTGAACCGGAACGGCTCGCTCACCACGGGTTCCGCCGCGGGCGCCGCGGAGCCGAGGCCCGCCAGCTCCGCCACCGTGGGGTGGGCGAAGATCTGCCGGGTGGTGACGGCGAGCCCGGCCTCCCGTGCGAGCGCGGAGACCATGACCGCCTTGAGGGAGTTGCCGCCCAGGGCGAAGAAGTCGTCGTCCGTCCCGATGCCGTCGGTGTGCAGGACCCGGGTCCAGATGTCCGCGAGGCTCCGCTCGGCGGCACTGCGGGGCGCGGTCCGCCCGGCGGTGCCCGTCGTCGGCTCCTCGGGGGCGGGCAGCGCCGCGCGGTCGACCTTGCCGGCCGGGCTGAGCGGCATCGATTCCAGGACGACGAGCCGGGCCGGCACCATCGCGCGGGGCACCTTGCCGCGCAGATACGTCCGTACGTCGGCGGGGTCGGGCGCGTCGCCGACGAGATGGCCGACCAGGAACTCCTCGCCCGCCGTGTCCCGGTGGACGGTGACGGCGGCGAGCCGTACGTCCGGGTGGCCGGTCAACGCCTCCTCGATCTCGCCGAGTTCGATGCGGTGACCGCGGATCTTGACCTGGTGGTCGTCGCGGCCGAGGAAGCGGATCCGGCCGTCGGCGCGCCGCGCGGCGAGGTCGCCGGTGCGGTACAGCCGGGCGCCGGGGCCGCCGAACGGGTCCGGCACGAACTGCCGCGCGGTCAGCGCGGGCCGCCCCAGATAGCCGCGGGCCACCCCCGCGCCGCCGAGGTACAGCTCGCCCGGCACCCCCAGGGGTACGGGCCGCATCGCCTCGTCGAGGACGTGGGCGGTGGTGTTGGGCAGGGGGAGGCCGATGGTCACCTCCTGCGCGCCCGGATCGACCTCGTCCCAGGTGGACCAGACGGTGGCCTCGGTCGGGCCGTAGACGTTGATCAGCCGGGGCAGGCCCGTACCCAGCTCGGCGGCCAGGGGCTCGGGCAGCGCCTCCCCGCCGACCAGGCCGACGGCGACACCGTCCGCCGCCCCGAACCCGGCGGCCAGCAGCAGCCGCCACCCGGACGGGGTGGCCTGGACATGGGTGACCCCGTGACGCCGGATCAGAGCGCGCTGCGCGGCGGCGTCCCAGCGCCCCTCCTCGGGGACGACCACGAGCCGGCCGCCCGTGGTCAGCGGCACGAACATCTCCACGGTCGAGATGTCGAAGGACAGGGCGGTGAGCCCCAGCCACACCTGGGGGCCGGCCGGGCGCAGGACATGCGTCATGGCGGCGGTGAGATGGGCGAGCGCCGCGTGGGTGACCTCCACGCCCTTGGGGCGGCCGGTGGAGCCGGAGGTGTACAGCACATAGGCCACGTCGTCCGGCCGCGAGGGCTCGAAGCCGCCCGGCTCCTCCGGGGACCCGGGCTCCGGCCGCTCCCCGGCGGTGTCACCGCCGTTGTCGTCGGGGCGGACCACACGCACCTCGGGCGGTACGGACGCCGGGAGCGGTTCGCCGCCCGCGAGCAGGACGCGTACCCCGGAGTCGGACAGCACGAAGGCGGTCCGGTCGTCGGGGTACTCCGGGTCCAGCGGCACGTACGCGCCGCCGACCCGCCAGACCGCGAGCACCGCGGCCATCATGGTCGCCGAGCGGTCGAGACGCAGTCCCACCCGGTCCCCGCGCCGCACCCCGGCGGCCCGCAGCCGCCGTGCCAGCCGCACGACCTCGTCGTCGAGCCGGGCGTACGACCACTCCTCGGCGGCCTCTGTGTCCTCTGCGGCCTCGGAGGCTTCGGCGTTTTCGGTGCCGCACACCACCGCCGTCGCGTGCGGGGTGCGTGTCGACTGCTCCCCGATCATCGCGGGCACGGTCCTGGCGGCGGGGAAGGCGTGCGCGGTGTCGTTCCAGTGGTGGACGACCCTCTCGCGGTCGGCGTCCGGCAGGATCGGCAGCTCGCCGACCCGGGCGTCGGGCCGCTCCACGAAGGCGGCGAGCAGACGGCCGAACGACGCCAGCAGGCGCTCGGCGTCACCGGAGTCGACGCGGAGGTCGTCGTGGATGAGCTGGAGGACGGCCCCGGCCGGTGCGAAGCGCACGTTCAGCATCAGCGGATAGCCGCTGCTCTGGTGCACGGGACCCATGCGCAGGCGCAGACCGCCCAGGTCGGCGCGCTCGGCGACCGCCAGGTTCTGCATGACCAGGATGCTGTCGAACAGCCTTCGGTCGCCCGGCACCTCGGACCAGTCGTGGATGTCGACCAGCGCGGAGTGCTCGACGTCGCGCAGCCCGGCGAGCTGCCCGGCGAGACGGCCCAGCCAGTCACCGAGCCGGTCGTCGTCCGCCCAGCGCACGCGCACCGGCAGGGTGTTGGACAGCAGCCCCACGACCTGCTCGACGCGCGGCAGGTCGACGGAGCGCCCGGAGACGGTCAGCCCGAACAGCACGTCGCGGCGCCGGCTCCAGCGGCCCAGCAGCAGCGCCCAGGCGCCCTGGAACACGGTGCCGGGTGTGCAGCCCCGCTCGCGGGCGAACCGGGTCAGACCCTCGGTCAGCTCCGCGTCCAGCGCGAGTTCGACGCTGCGGGCCGCTCCGGCGGGTTCGTCCTGCGGGACCTGCCGGACCACCGGGATCGGGGTGGGCTCGCCGAAACCGGCGAGGGAGTCGCGCCAGTAGCGTTCGACGGCGAGCGGGTCCTGTCCCGCCAGCCACTCCACGTAGGCGCGGTGGGGGACCGGTACGGGCAGGTCGCGCGGGGGGTGCCCCAGCCGGCGCAGCGCCGTGACGGTGGCGAAGACCTCGTTCAGGAGCGGGCCGACGCTCCAGCCGTCGGACAGGATGTGGTGGTTGTGCCACACCAGTTGATGGCTGTTCGGGCCGGTGCGGACGAGGTGGAACCGCTGGGGCGGGACGCGGAACAGGTCGAAGCCGCGCCCGCGTTCCTCGGCGAGCAGCTCTTCCAGGCGCCCGGAGAGGGCGTCCGCGGGGGTGTCCGTCCAGTCGAGGACGGTGAAGTCGGCCCGTACGGTGCGGTGGACGATCTGGAGCGGGCGGTCCAGGCCCTCCCAGCGGAAGGAGCAGCGCAGCGCGTCGTGCCGGTCCAGTACGTGCTGCCAGGCCGCGACGAGCGCGTCCTCGTCGAGGTCGCCCTCGATCTCCCAGCGGTACTGGTTGAAGTAGGAGTGGCCGCCCGGGTCGTGGAGGCTGTGGAAGAGCATGCCCGCCTGGAGCGGGGTGCAGGGGTAGATGTCCTGCACGTCCCCGGCGGGCAGTCCGGACAGGACGCGCTCCAGGCCGTCCCGGTCGAGGCCGGCCAGCGGGAAGTCGTCGGGGTCCACCCCGCCGGCCGCCGTACCGGTGTCCAACGGGACTGCCACGGCGGCGAGTTCGGCGAGCGTCTGGTGGGCGAACACCTGGCGTGCGGTGAACGCGTAGCCCGCTTCCCGGGCCTTCGACACGAGGTACACGGCGGTGACGGAGTCGCCCCCGAGGGTGAAGAAGTTGTCCTGCGCGGCGACCGGCGGGATGTCGAGCAGCCGGCTCCAGATGTCGGCCAGCACGCGCTGGACCCCGTCGGCGGGCGGTGTGCGCTCGGCGGGAGCCGCGCTCCGCGGGGCCGGCAGCCGGCGGCGGTCGACCTTGCCGTTCGGCGACAGCGGCAGGCTCTCCAGGAAGACGAGGACGGCGGGCACCATGGCGACGGGCAGGGCGGCCGTGAGGTGGCGGCGCAGCTCGTCCTCCGAGGCACCTCCGACGACATAGCCGACGAGCCGGGCCCCGGCGGGCAGCTGCTCCGCCACCACCACGGCGTGCGCCACGTCCGGGTGTCCTGTCAACCGGGCCTCGATCTCGCCGAGTTCGATGCGGTGGCCGCGGATCTTGACCTGGTGGTCGTCGCGGCCGAAGAAGCGGATACGGCCGTCCGGGCGCCGGGCCCCCACATCGCCCGAGCGGTACAGGCGTGCCCCGGGCGGTCCGAACGGGTCGGGCACGAAGACGCCCGCGGTCAGCCCCGGGCGCGCGTGGTAGCCACGCCCGACCCCGGGCCCTCCGATGTACAGCTCGCCCGGCACGCCGACCGGCACGGGGCGCAGGGCCGCGTCGAGCACGTACACGGTGACGTTGTCGACGGCCGTGCCGACGGTGATCTCCGCGGCCGGATCGGTGACGTCGTCGTACGTGGCCCAGACCGTGGACTCGGTGGGCCCGTAGCAGTTGAACAGGCGTCCGGCCCTGCGGCGCAGCTCCGCCGCCAGCGTGGGCGGCAGCGTCTCACCACCGGTCAGGGCGACCGCCAGGTGCGGCAGGCGGTCCGCCGCGGCGAGCAGGACCCGCCAGCCCGACGGGGTCGCCTGCACATGGGTGACCTGGTGCCGCCGGGCGGTCTCGACGGCGGTGCCGCCGTCGTGCGCGGCGCCCTCGGGGGCCAGGACCACCCGGCCGCCGGTGGTCAGCGGCAGGAACATCTCGACCAGCGCGATGTCGAACCCGATGCCGGTCAGGCCCAGCCACACGTCGTCCGGGCCGGCGCCCAGCCGCTGCGCGGTGCCGCTCAGGAAGTTGACGAGCCCGGTGTGCTCGATCGCCACCGCCTTGGGGCGGCCGGTGGAGCCCGAGGTGTACAGCAGATAGGCGAGGTCGGCGGGGAGCGTCGCGGGCCCGGGCCGGGCCGGCTCCGTGGACGCGCTGCGGTCCGCCGTGCGGTCCGCGGGGTCGGCGTGGAACACCGGCACCCGGCCGAGCCGCTCAGGCCCTCCCGGCTCCGCGACGACGAGCGCGACGTCCGCGTCCTCCAGCATGGTGCGCAGACGCTCGTCGGGATGGTCCAGGGGCAGCGGGAGGAAGGCGCAGCGGGCCTTCCACACCGCGAGCAGGGTGGCCACCAGCTGCTCGGAGCGCGGCAGGTGGACCCCGACCAGTGCGCCGGGCCCGGGGACGGCCGTGCGCAGCCGCGCGGCCAGGCGGTCCGACCACGCGTCGAGCTCGCGGTAGGTGAGGGACGCGGTGTCCGAGGTGACGGCCGTGGCGTCGGGCGAGGCGGCGACGGCGGCGGCGAACAGGTCGAGCACGGTGCCGTCGGGCGGTGTGGCGCCGGTGCTCTGGAAGCCGTCGACGACCTGGGCGCGTTCGGCCGCGGACAGCAGTTCCACCTCGCCGACGGTGGTGTCGGGAGCGGCGACCGCGCGGGTCAGCACCTCGACCAGCGAGTCGAGCATCCGCTCCACCGTCGCGGGCTCGAACAGGGTGCTCTCTCCCACCAGGTCGAGCCGGACGCCCTCGTCCAGGTTCGCCGCGACCAGCGACAGGTCCACCTTCGCGGACGCCAGGCCGATCCGTTCGCGCTCGACGGTGACGCCGGGCAGCTCCCACACGTGCTCGCGTGACTCGATGCACTGGTACATGACCTGGGACAGGGGGTTGCGGGACGCGTCCCGGGCCTGCCCGGAATCCGCCACCAGCTGCTCGAAGGTGACGTCCTGGTGCTCAAGGGCCCCGAGCACCACGGTGTTCATCCGGCGCACCAGTGTGGTGAAGCCCGGGTCGTCGGTGACGTCCACCGTCAGCGGCAGGGTGTTCGCCAGCATGCCCACGAGCGGTTCGGTGTCGGCGGCGACCCGTCCGGAGACCGGTGTCAGCACGGAGAAGCGGTCCTGTCCGCCGCTCCAGCGGTGCAGATAGCCGGCGAACACCGTCAGCAGGGCGGTGAAGAGGGTGACGTTGTGCCGCCTGGCGAAGTCGCGCAGCGCGGAACTCACCTCGGGCGACAGCAGCCGGCGGGCGCCGTGCCCCCAGAAGGACGGGGTGGGCGGACGTATGTGGTCGGAGGGCAGTTCGAGGACCGGGGGCACTCCGTCCAGGACCGAGCGCCAGTACGCGAGTTGGCGTTCCAGCAGGTCACCGGAGAGCCGGGCCGACTGCCAGGCCGAGTAGTCCGTGTACGAGGCGGGAAGCTCCGGCAGTGTCCTCGCCAGGTCCTGGCCGCCGGCTCCGCGCGTGCACGCCGCGTACAGGGCGCCGAACTCGCGGGCCAGCACACCGCACGACCACTCGTCGGCGACGCAGTGGTGCAGGTTCAGTACGAGGACGTGGGTGGTGTCGTCGCAGACCGCCAGCACGGCCCGGAAGACGGGGCCGCGCTCCAGGTCGAAGGGGAGCGCGATCTCCTCCTCGGCGAGCCGCACCGCCGCGGCCGCTCGCGCGGCCGGCGGCAGGTGCGTCAGCTCGACGGTCCGCAGCGGGGCGGGCCCGGGAGGCAGCGGGATCTGGCGGGGCGGGCTGTCGTCCCGGAACGTCATGCGCAGGGTCTCGTGCCGTTCCACCAGGGCGTCCAGCGCGCGGCGGACCGCGTCGCGGTCCAGCGTCCCGGTCAGCCGCAGTACGCGGTGGACGCTGAACGTGGAGTTGTCCGACAGGAGTCGGTCCGCGACCCACAGGTTGTGCTGGACGGGCGCCAGCGGGGCGCTCCCGGCGCCGGGGCGGCGCGGCACGGAACTCACGGCGCCCGGGGGCGCCTTCGCGGTGTCCGACCGCCCACGCAGCCGCTGTGCCAGCAACTCCCGCTTCGCGGAGGTCAGTTCCCTGTCCTCCGCGACCGACTCTCCCGCTCCGGCTGCTTCTTCGGTCCGCGTCGTCATGACGGTCGTCTCACCGGGCCTGACGGAGGCTGAGCGGCCGCATGTCGGTCCACACCCGCTCGACATGGGCGAGGCAGTCCTCCTTGGAGCCGGAGGTGCCCTCGTCGAACCAGCCGGCGGGCAGTTCCCGTCCCGTCGGCCAGACCGAGTACTGCTCCTCGCCGTTCACCACCACGCGGTACGTCTGCGCCACCATGCCTTCACCTCTCGAAAAGTCGTTACGGACGTGCGATCGGTACGGCCGGCCCTCACCGCGGGCCGGCCCGGAGCGGCCGGCTCCGAAGCGGCCGGCCCCCGGAGCGGGTCAGGCGGCCGGGCGCCGCAGCGCCACGAGGGCGAGCGACTCGGGGGTCCGGGACCTGAACAGGTCGCGGACGGTGATCCGGACGCCCAGTTGCGCGCTGATGAGGGACACGGCCCGGGCGGCCGTCAGCGAGTCGCCGCCGATGTCCAGGAATCCGCTGCTCGTGTCGGGCACCTCCTGTGCGCCCAGCACCTCTCCGAAGACCGTGGCGATCCGTACGGCGATCTCCCGGGCCTCCTCGGTCGCGCTGTCCACCGTCATATTCCGTTCCCTTCGGGCTCGAAGACTTCTGACTTCCGCAGCGGAGGGCGAATTCGCGATTGTTCGCATACGCCCCCGGTGCCTCATCACTGTGACTCCGGCGGGTAATTCGCCTCCAGTCCCCCGGCCCCTCAGCAAACTGCGCGACATGAAAGTGAGCGGGTCACATTTCACGCCCATGCGAGCAGAACAGGCCACGGAGACAGGGTTCGGAGAGGGAATCGGTATTCTGTTCCGCCGCTGTTCATCCGGCGGCCCGGAGCGGCCGGAGTCCTGGGTGAAGACGGCTTTACGGCAGCTCAGAGGTGGTCTCGGCCTCACATCATCGCGGTGTCCCGAGAATGCGTGTCTGGCGAAGGCTGCTTTCCCATGGAATACTCTGCGACCGCCGTCGAAGATATTTTCGCGCGCGCTCACGGCATCCGTACGAGGGCCGATTCACGCGGCCACCGCCGATGCCGATCGTTCGTCCGGCCGCCGTGCCCCGCGAACTGCCCGCCTGCGCTGTACGAGCATCCATCCGCGTGTTTTCCGGGGCGGCTTCACCACATTCTTCTCCGCCGACGTCCACGCGTGGTTCCAGACCAGAAGGCACTGAACCCGAAAGGCGACAGCCATGTTCCGTACCATGCTCAAGTCCAAGATCCACCGAGCCACGATCACTCAGTGTGACCTGAACTACGTCGGTTCCCTCACCCTCGACGCCGACCTGATGGACGCGGCCGATCTGCTCCCCGGCGAGCTGATCCACCTCGTGGACATCAACAACGGCAGCCGGCTGGAGACCTATGTGATCGAGGGGCCCCGGGGCAGCGGGATCATCGGCGTCAACGGCGCCGCGGCCCGCCTCGTCCAGAACGGCGACCTCGTGATCATCATCGCCTACGCGGCGGTGGCGGACGGGGACGCCTCGAAGGTGGAGCCCCGTGTGGTCTTCGTGGACGAGCACAACGAGATCGTGCAGTTGGGCGACGCCCTGGGTGCGGCGCCCGACGGCCACGGACTGATCGCCGGGGACACGGTGAAGACCGGCTGAGACAGGGCGGGCCGGCGCTTCACGAGAAGACCTCGGGAGCGCCGGCCACCGGCCCCGCCGTATCCCCGCCCGACCATGCCGGCCCTGTCCAGGGCCGGCTTTCGCGTGTGCGGGGTCCCGGCGGGGCCCGATCCCACCGGAACCGGCCACGAGCGACGCCCGCGTGGCCGTGGACGGCGACGACCGGCTCCCGGAACCGGACCGCATCCGGCCCGCAGCGGGCCCGCACCCCGCCGACGGCGTCCGTATTGCCATCGATTGCGGCCCCGTGGGTTTTTCGTTCACCCCCCGCTTTGGTGCCGGAGAACTTGGTGAATGGTTCCGTCGGTGGATTGTGGGACGGGCGCACACCATCCTGGAAGAGCGGAAGGGGAAACGGCCGGACACCACCGGACGGGACCTTCCAAACATTCCTCACTCTGAATTCTGGGAGAAACCATGAAGTCTGTCCGTGTGTTCGTGGCCACCGTTCTCTTCGCGCTGACCGTCGGCACCGTCGCTGGCACCGCCGCCGCCGACATGGGGAGCGCCGACTACACGACGACTGCTTCCGCCACGCCCGGCGACGACAGCGGCTGGGGTCGCATAGCCGGATGACCTGCAGGTACACACGGGGAAGTCGACCCGTGGCGAGTTCCGGAGTCTGTGATCCAGCAGGTCCCGGAACGCAGGAATCAGACAGAGAAAGGGCGCCCGACTCCGTGAGCAATAAAATACGGGATGCTGTCCGGAAAATTGGTGACCGGGAAAGAGAAGGACTCGGACATGTGGCGCGCGGGGACACCTACGGGGAGATCCCCCGGCGCTTGAATGTCAGTCCGCATGCCGTCGGAAAAACCACGGCGACCGGAATCTCGTTACGCGAACGCGCCGCGGGCGGCCCGCGTCAGCGGTCGGTGCCCGCACCGACGGAGGGAGCCCGGGAAACAGCTCCCTTCGCCGAGCTCCTCAAGCGGCACCGGGGCCGGTCCGGGCTGACACAGCAGCAGCTGGCGGACTTCGCCACGCTGAGCGTCCGGGCGATCCGGGACCTGGAGAGCGGACGGGTGCGACGGCCCCGGCGGGAGAGCGTGGGGCTGCTCGCCGACGCGTTGCGGTTGGGCGACACGGAGCGTCTGCAACTGCACGCCGCCGGAGGAAGCCCGGCGGACCTGCGGGTCTCCCTGTTCGAACTGCCCGCGCCGCCCGCCCTGCCCGAGCCACCGGCTCCGCCCGGCGCGCTGGTGGGCCGGGAAGCCGAACTGCAGGTTCTGCTCGATCAGGTGACCGTCCACGGTCACCGTCTGGTGAGCGTCGTCGGCATCGGGGGCATCGGCAAAACGCATCTGGTGCTCGAGGCGGCCCAGTTACTGCGCGCCAGGGGCTGGCGGGTCGGGTGGCACGCCCCGGCCGGAGACCCCCTGTGCTGTGGCGCGATCCCCGCGACCGGCCTCGGCCCCAACCCACACTCCAACTCCGGCTCCAACCCCAACTCCGGCTCCAACTCCGGCTCCGGCGAACGGCCGCCGGGTCCCGCCGGCTCGACCGACGACCTCGTCGAGGCGATCGGCGAGCGGTACGACCTGCTGGTGATCGACGGCGACGACGCCCCGGGCCCCGGCGGGGTCGACATCGGCGAACTGCTGCGGCGCCGGCCGGGACTGCGCGTCGTGGTGACCGGCCTGACACCACGACACCTGCCGGGCGAACGCGTCCTGCCGCTCACCGCGATGGCCGTGCCGGAGGAGACGCGGGACCACGACCACGCCCGGTTGAGCGAGGTCGCGTCCGTGGCCCTGTTCCTGTCCCACATGCGCCGTTCACGGCCGGGGTTCCGGCTCCGGCAGGACAACGCGCACACCGTGGCGGGGCTGTGCCGCTGGCTCGACGGCGTACCCAGGGCACTCGAGTACGCGGCGGGCTGGTGCCTGGTGTACCCGCCCGAACTCCTGCTGGCCAGGGCCGGCCGTGACTCCTCCCTCCTCTCCTCCCCGGCGGGCTGCGGCTGCCAGGACCTGCTGCGTTCCGTCGCGCGCAGCGTCGGCATCGTGGCCGAGCGCCACCGCCGGGTGCTGGCCGAGGTGGCGGACCGTCCCTACTGGACGGTCGCGGACCTCGGCCACCTCGTGCCGGATCCGGCCGCCGCCCTGCACGCGCTGCTGGTCCACGGCCTGGTACGGCCGGCGGGCGCCCGACTGCCGGAGCACTTCACGGCGCTGCAGCTGGTGCGGCTCCTGCACGGACGGGACCGCGTCCCGACGGGCGTGGCCCGGGCCGGCTGAGACTGCCGCTGCTTCTGCCTACCGGGGCCCACGGCGGCCCCTACGTTTACCCGTGTCTTGGCGGTCGATGAAAGGGACTGGAAATGGTCACCTGCCCGGAATGTGAGAACGCGGTGGTTCCCGCCGGAACACCGGTGATTGGCGAGATAGTGGAATGCGGTGAATGCGCCAGCGAACTGGAGATCCTCACGCTGGACCCGATACGGGCCGCCCTCGCGCCGGAGATCGAAGAGGACTGGGGCGAGTGAGCCGCGCCGAGCCGTTCGCGGTCCTCGCGTCCCGGGTACGGGCCAGCGAGAAGAGAATCCTCGAAGCCCTCTCCCGCAGGGGGATCGCCCATCGGCACCTCGACAGCCGCGAGTGGTGGCACCGACTCGGTGACCGCTTCCCCCATCCGATCGTGCTGAACAGGGAGATCGGGCTCGCCAGGGCGACGTACGCGGCCGACGCGCTGGAGGCGGCGGGTGCGACGGTGGTCAACTCCGCACGGGCGACAGCGCTGTGCGGCGACAAGTGGCGCACGTCCGCGGCACTCGTCGAAGCCGGACTCCCGACCCCGCGCACGGCCCTCGGGCTGACCCCGGAAGCCGCGCTGACGGCGCTGGAGAGCCTCGGCTATCCGGCCGTGGTGAAGCCGCTGCAGGGCTCGTGGGGCCGGCTGGTCTCCGCGCTGCCCGACCGGCAGACCGCGGAGACCGTGCTGGAGTACGTCGCCGCCCTGCCCTCACCGCAGGCGCGGATCGTCTACCTGCAGGAATGGATAGCCAAACCGGGCCGGGACATCCGGGTGATCGTGGTGGGCGGCGAGGCGCTGGCCGCGACCTACCGGCGCAGTGAGCACTGGCGGACCAACGTGGCGCGGGGTGCCGTGAGCGAACTGTGCCCCCTCACACCGGACATCACGAAACTCGCGGTCATGGCCGCGCAGGCCGTGGAGGCCGAGATCGCCGGTGTCGACCTGATCGAGGACGAGACGGGAGAGATCCTGGTCCTCGAGGTCAACCACGGCGTCGAGTTCTCCGGTCTCCAGCAGGCTCTCGGCGACACGGTCTCCGTCGCCGACCGGATCGTCGACCACCTCCTGGAGAAGTCACGCTCATGCTCCGAGTAGCGATCGTCGGGGCGTCCGGCTACATCGGCGGCGAACTGCTGCGGCTGCTGCACGGTCATCCACGGGTCACCGTCGTGGCCGCCACCTCCGACCGCCTGGCCGGACGCCGGGTCGACGGCCCCCACCCCAATCTGCGCGGCCACACGGAGCTGTGCTTCGTCGGCCACGACACTTTGCGAACCATCGATTTCGACGTACTCCTCCTGGCCGCTCCGCACCGGGAAACCATGGGAAGGATGGCCGAATTCCTGAAACTGGCCGGGACGGTCATCGATCTGTCCGGCGATTTCCGCCTGCGGGACCCCGAGATCTACGCGTCCTATTACGGGGTCCCGCACACCGCGCCGGAGCTGATTCCCGAATTCACCACCGGGCTGCCCGAATGGCATCGCGCCGAACTGGCCACGAGCGACCGGATATCCGTTCCCGGTTGCATGGCCACCGCCGGCATGCTCGCGGTCCGGCCGCTGGCCCGGGCGGGGCTGATCGAGGGCACGGTCCGGGTGGACGCCAGAACCGGTTCCAGCGGCTCGGGCGTCTCCGCCGGGGCCGCCGGCGCCCATGCCGAACGCAGCGGCGCCCTCCGCGTGTTCGCCCCCTCCGGGCACCGGCACGAGGCGGAGATCGCCCAGGCCACGGGGCACCCCGTGCGGATGACCGCCACCGGCGTCGAGGCGGTCCGCGGCGTGCAGGTGCTGTGCCACGTGAAGCTGGCGTCCGGCGCGTCGGAGAGGGACGTCAGGTCCGCGTTCCGCGCGGCGTACGGGAACGAGCCGTTCGTCCGGGTCATCGCCCAGCGGCAGGGCCTCTACCGGCTCCCGGAGCCGAAGATCCTGACCGGATCCAACTTCTGCGACGTCGGGTTCGCGGTGTCCGCGGACGACGGCACCGCGGTCCTGATCGGAGCCCTGGACAACCTCGTCAAGGGCGGCGCGGGCGGCGCGGTGCAAAGCCTGAACGTCCGCTTCGGCTGGCCGGAGCGGACAGGCCTGGAATTCACCGGACTGCATCCGAACTGACGTGAGGCTGATGAAGCGAATGCACGACATTCTCGTGGTCAAATGCGGCGGCAACGCCGCCGTGCGGTCGGAGGCGATCTGCGCGGACGTCGCCGCCGTGCACCGCGGCGGCAGGCCGGTGATCCTCGCCCACGGCGGCTCGGCGGACATCGACCGGCTCGCCGAACGCCTTGACGTACCCTCGCGCCGGCTCGTCGCCCCGGACGGGGTGTCGACCCGGTACACCGACGAGTCGACGCTCGAAGTGGTGCAGCTGGCGCTGGCCGGCTCCGTCAAACCCCGGCTGCTGGCCGCCCTGCGCGCGTCCGGAGCGGACGCGGTCGGGCTGACCGGCCTGGACGCCGGACTTCTCGTGGCCGCCCGCAAGCCGGCGCACCGCGCACTCGTCGACGGACGCCGGGTCATGGTCAGGGACGACCACTGCGGACGGATCGTCGCGGTCAACGACGACCTGCTGTCCACGCTGCTCACCGCGGGGCTGCTGCCCGTGGTGTCGCCGCCCGCCGTGGCCGAGGACGGCCGGGTGGTCAACGTGGACGCGGACCGCGTCGCCGCGGCCGTCGCGGGCGCCGTCCGGGCGAGCACCCTCGTGCTGCTCACCGGGGCGAGGGGGGTGCTGGCCGACCGGTACGACGAGGGGTCGGTGCTCCCCGTCTGCCGGGTTACCCGCCGGGGGGCGCCGCCGGTGGTCACCGGCGGCATGGGGGTCAAGCTGATCGCGGCCCGGGACGCACTGCTGTCCGGTGTGCGGCGCGTCCTGATCGCGGACGGCCGCAGGCCGCGTCCCGTCCAGGAGGCCCTGGCGGGCGCGTGCACCGAAGTGCTCCTGGAGGAAGAGTGACAAGGTTCTCCGACCCGGCAGCGGTCGAACTGCTGCAGGGCATGCTGAAGATCCCCTCACCGTCCTTCGAGGAGTCGGAGCTGGCCGCCCACGTCGTGGACGCCATGCGCGGCGCCGGTCTCACCGCGCGGATCGACGCGGCGGGCAACGCCGTCGGAGAGATCCGGCGCGGCCCGGGGCCGACGGTGATGCTGCTCGGGCACCTGGACACCGTGCCCGGGGACATCCCGGTGCGGGTGGACGGCGACCGCCTGTACGGCAGGGGCGCGGTGGACGCCAAGGGGCCGCTCGCCACGATGATCTGCGCCGCCGCCGGCAGTACCGGCTTCCGCGGCCGGATCGTCGTCGTGGGCGCGGTGGAGGAGGAGACCACGATGTCCCGGGGCGCGATGGAGATCCGCCGTACGCACGAGCCGCCCGACGCGCTGGTCATCGGCGAGCCCAGCGGCTGCGACACGGTCGTCCTCGGGTACAAGGGAAAGCTCGACCTGCGCTACCACGTACGGTGCGAGGCGACCCACCCCAGCAACGTCGTGCCCAAGGCGTCCGAACTCGCCGCCCGGGCCTGGACGGAGCTGCTGGACCTGCTCGGCCCCGGCGCGAGCCACGCCCGATTCGACAGCCCCGGCCCGACCCTGACGTCGATCGAGGGTGGACTGACCTCCGCCACCGCGGAGTTCAGCATCCGCATCCCGCCGGGCTTCGACGCCGAGGGCCTGGTGACCGCGCTGTCCGCACGGCTGGACCCGGACACGCTCCAGGTCGTCAACACGGTGCGCGCCTGCCGGGTCGGCCGCAACGACCCGGTGGTACGGGCGCTGTCGGTCGCGATCCGCGCACAGGGCGGCAGCCCGCGGGCCAAGGTGAAGACCGGCACCTCCGACATGAACACCCTGGCGGAGCGGTGGACCGTACCGATGGCCACCTACGGGCCGGGGGACAGCAGCCTGGACCACTCCGACCGGGAACACATCGAACTGTCCGAGTACCTGTTCGGCATCGGGGTGCTGACCCGTGCGCTGGCCGAACTGGACGAACATCTCCCCGGAGAGAACCGATGAGCGACGACCACGCGCGCACGGCACGGGAACTCGTCGTGCGGATGTGCGCCAACCCGGAGGGCGGCCACCTAGGCGGATCGATGTCCATGGTCGAGATCCTGGTGACGCTCTACCGCGACGTGCTGAGGATCGACCCGGAGCGGCCCCAGGCCCCGGACCGGGACATCCTGCTGCTGAGCAAGGGACACGGCGCGATCGGACTGTACGCCGTCCTGGCGGAGCGGGGCTTCTTCCCCGAGGAGCTGCTGGCGAGCTACGGCACCGCGGACAGCATGTTCACCGCGCACCCCAATCCGGCCGTCCCCGGGGTCGAGATGCCGACCGGGTCACTCGGCCACGGACTGCCGCTCGGCGTCGGCTTCGCGCTCGCCGCACGCTTGGACGGGAGCGACCGGCGCTGCTTCGTCGTGCTCGGCGACGGCGAACTGCAGGAGGGTTCCGTCTGGGAGGCCGCGATGGCGGCCGGCGCCCAGGGCCTGGACCGGCTGGTGGCGATCGTGGACCGCAACGGGCTCCAGATCAGCGGAGACACCGAGGAGACCATGGGCCTGGAGCCGCTCGGGGACCGCTGGCGCAGCTTCGGCTGGACGGTGCTCGACGTCGACGGGCACGAGCCGGACCAGCTGCGGGCGGCCCTGTCGCGCGTCCCGCACACTCCGGGCAGGCCGACCGTGCTGCTGGCCCGCACGGTCAAGGGCAAAGGGCTGCCCTACATCGAGGGCCAGGCCCGCAGCCACTACGTCCGGCTCACCGAGCGCGGGCACCGGCGTGCCCGTGCCGCGGTGCTGCGCGGCGAACGACCCCGAACGGAGACGACATGACCGTCGTGACAGCCGAACCCACCGTGTCGACCGGACCCACCGGACCCCCCGTGTCCACGGAACCCACCGTGTCCGCCGACGCCCGCGCGGCCCGGGAGGTGTACCGGGACGTCCTGGTCGAACTGCTCGGCCGGGACGAGCGTCATGTGTGCCTCGACAGCGACACCGGTCTGTTCTCCGGCACCGACTGGGGCGACGCCGCGCCGCGCTATCTCAACCTCGGTATCGCGGAACAGAACCTGATGGGTGTGGCGGCGGGACTCGCCAGGTCCGGCCGGATCCCCTTCGTCAACACCATGGCGACCTTCGCCGCCACCCGCGCGCTGGAAGCGGTGAAGCTCGACATCGCCTGGAACGACCTGCCGGTGCGGATCGCCGCCACCCACGGCGGACTCTCCGCCGGCCATCTCGGTTCCACCCACCACGCGCTGGAAGACCTCGGCATCATGCGGATGCTGCCGAACATGACGGTGCTGGTGCCCGCGGACGGTCCTGCCACCGAGACCCTGGTCCGGGCCGCCGCGGAGCTGCCGGGACCGGTGTACCTGCGCCTCGGGCGCGGCGCGACGCCGAGTCTGGCGCCGGGGGCGGAGCCCGTACGGATCGGGGTCGCGCAGCGCCTGCGCCGGGGCACCGACGTGACGCTGATCGCCACCGGACCGCACCCCGTGCTCACCGCGGTCGAGACCGCCGGTGAACTGGCCCGCGCCGGGATCGACGCGGCCGTGCTCAACATGCACACGGTCAAACCGCTCGACCGGGAGGCGATCGTCGAGGCCGCCACCCGCACACGCGGGATCGTCACCGTCGAGGAACACTGGGCGGCCGGGGGCCTCGGGTCCGCCGTGGCCGAGGTCGTGGCCGACCTCGGTGTCGCCTGCCCCGTACGGCGGGTGGCGGTCGCCGACCGGTTCGCCGCCGGCACCGGGGGGCACCGGCATCTGCTGGCGCGCAACGGCATCTCCGGCGCCGCGGTGACCGAGCACGTACGACGCCTGCTGGCCTGAACCCCGGCGCCGAACCGGCCGCGGAGGTCCGAACCGGCTCCCACCCTCACCGCACACCACTGCACCCCATGATCCGGAACCAGGATCATGGGGTGCAGTGGTGTGCGGTCACCGGGCGCCGAACGCCCCGGCCCATTCGGCGTCGGCGATCTCCGAGGCGCGTTCCCAGTGCGGTGTGTAGTCCGTCGTCGCGGCGACCGCGGCCAGCGTCTCGCGGTGCTGCCAGACCTTCTCGAACGCGTCGGCGTACCGGTCGAGCAACGGGCCCGAGTCCGGGTGCAGATGCGCCTTCTGGATCGTGAAGGAGTCGTCCAGGACCCGCAGGGTGGCCGGGAAGTCCTCGGCACGGTAGGGGCGGTCCACGACACCGGGCAGCGCCCACGGGTAGGCACCGAACCCGCGCCGGCCGGTGAAGACCCGCTGCGCGGGCAGCGGCTGCAGCTGGTACGGCACGGCGGGCACGCCCTCGGCACGCAGGGCCCGCTGGACGACCGCGCGCAGCGGGCCCGCGAACGCGTCGGCCAGTCCGAAGGCGGCGGGGTTCACCCGGATGCGAAGGATGTGCCAGGCATGGGTGCGGTCCTGCGGCACCTCGGGCACCAGGAAGCCGGGATACGCGGCCAGCCGCCCCAGCAGCCGGCGCACGTTCTCCTCGCGGACGGCCGTCTCGGCGGGGAGCCGCGCGAGACGGCTGCGGGTGAACGCCGCCTGCACCGCGTTCGGTTTGCAGTTCCAGCCCAGCAGATGCGCCACGTAACTGCGCTCGCCGCCCGCCGGAATGAGCTCACCGAACTGCCGCAGCATGGTCGCCCTCGTCGCCACGTCCGTGTCGTCGGTCGTGATCAGGCCGCCCTCACCGCAGGTCGCGAGGTTCTTGCTGACGTTGAGGCTGAAGGCGTTCACCGCGCCGAACGAGCCCACGGACCGGCCCCGGTACCGGGCGCCGTGCGCCTGCGCCGCGTCCTCGACCACGGTCACCCCGTGCCGGTCGGCGATCGCGGTGATCTCGTCCAGCTCGGCGGGCAGGCCGTGCAGATGGACCACGACGATCGCCTTGGTCCGGCCGGTGATCGCGGCCTCGACCGCCGCGGGGTCCAGGTTGAACGTGACGGGGTCGATGTCCACGAACACCGGGACGGCCATGAGGTGCAGCGGGGCGGTGGCGCTGCCGATGAAGCTCAGGGCGGGCACGATGACCTCGTCGCCGGGCTCCACACCCGCGGCGCTCAGCGCGACCGACAGCGCGGCCGTTCCGTTGCTCACCGCCACGCAGTGCTCCGTGCCGACGTACCGCGCCCACTCCCGTTCCAAGCCCGCGATCTCCTGCTCTCCCGACGAGGCGGTGGTGAACCGGCCGGACCCCAGGACCCGGTGGACCGCCTGCTCGTCCTGGTCGGTCACCATCGGCCAGGGCCTGATGCCGAGTTCTCTGGGTACGGCCCGGCCACCACCGAACATCGCAAGGTCGACCGTCGGCTGGACCGCCTGCTGGATTGTCACCGCTGAGCCTCTTCTCGATGTGATTCCGTCCGTACGTCGCGCATGTCATCGTCCGTGCGCTCCGTCGCGTCCGGCGGCAATCCCACCGGCAATTCAGCCGCGTTCCTCCGCGGCGCTCCTTCCAATTGCCGCTCCGACTGCCGCAGGCGCCGAGCGCCGCTCGCTAACTTCGTTCCTGATTCCAGACCGGACTCGGAATGAGGGAATACGTGACCAGCCCTTTCGATGAACCGAATTCGAGTGTGGCCGGGGAAACTCCGGTCACCCGGCACCAGCGCGTCCTGTGCCACCTGGTCGCCGACGTCCTCGGGGTGAGCGACGTCGGGGCCGACGACGGGTTCGTGGCGCTCGGCGGAGACAGCATCATCGCCATGCAACTCGTCAGCCGGGCACGGAAAGCCGGTCTGCGGATCACCGTCGGCGACGTGCTGACACGGCGGGACATGGCGGCGCTGGCCCAGACGGCCACCACGCCGGACCGGGAGCGGGCGCCCGTCGCGGACAGCGGCGTGGGACCGGTCGTCACCACGCCGATCATGCACTGGCTCCGGGAACGCGGCGGCCCGGTCGACACCTACAACCAGTTCGCGGTCCTGCGCACGCCGGCCGGGCTGACACAGCCCCGCCTGATCGCGATGACACAGGCCCTGCTCGACCACCACGACATCCTGCGCCTGCGGCTGTCCGTGCCCGGCGACGGGGCGGACTGGGCGCTGGAGACCCTGCCGCCCGGCGCGATCGACGCAGCCTCGGCCGTCCGGCGGACCGACGTGGCGGGACACCCCGGACAGGACCTGGCCGCGCTGGTACGACAGGAGTCGGACGCGGCCCGCGACAGGCTCCGCCCCCGGGAGGGCAACGTCCTGCAGGCCGTGTGGTGCGACGCCGGACCGGATCGCCGGGGCCTGCTCGCCCTGGTCGTCCACCACCTGGCCGTCGACTCCATCTCCTGGCGTGTCCTGGCCGCCGACCTCGCGACGGCCTGGCAGGCCGTCGAGAAGGGCGCCGCGATCGCTCTCGATCCGGTGCCGGCCTCGTTCCGCCGCTGGTCCCACGTCCTCGCCGAGCAGGCGCACTCACGGACCGCCGTCGCCGAACTCCCCGGCTGGCTCGACCGGTTGCGTCCCGGCGCCGCCCGGTTCGGCGACCGGGCGAGGGTCCCGGGGCAGGACCTCGAAAGCCGCGAGCGGAGCTTCACCGAGTCCCTGCCGGCCGAGTTCACCGAGGCGTTGCTGACCACGGTCCCTTCGCTGTTCAACGCCGGCATCAACGACGTACTCCTCGCCGGTCTCGCGCTGGCACTGGGCGACTGGCACCGCGCACGCGGCACGGCCGGGGACGGCACCGCACTGCTGCACCTGGAGGGCCACGGCCGGGAGGACGCGCTCGCGGAGGTGGATCTCTCCCGGACCGTGGGCTGGTTCACCAGCCTGTTCCCGATCCGGCTCGACCTGGGCGAGACGGACCGGGCGGAGCCGCACGCCGCAGGACCGGCGGTGGGCGACACGGTGAAGCGGATCAAGGAACAGGTGCGCGCGGTACCCGACAAGGGAGTCCGCTACAGCCTCCTGCGCCATCTGAACCCGGAGACGGGCGCCCTGCTGAAGGAGGCGGCCCAGCCGGAGTTCGTCTTCAACTACCTGGGCCGTTTCGAGGTCTCGGACGACACCGACTGGTCGGTCGTACCGGAGTACGGGACCGGTCTGGACGACACGGGATCAGGGATGCCCATGGCCCACAGCATCGAGGTCAACGCGGCCACGGTGGACCGGGCCGACGGTCCGGAGCTGCGGGCCACCTGGGCCTGGGCCGACAGCGTCGTGTCCGAGGCGGACACCCGCGAGCTGGCGCAGGCGTGGTTCCGGAGCCTCCGGACCCTGGTCGCGCACGCCCGCGAACCCGGAGCGGGCGGACTCACCCCGTCCGACCTGACCCTGAGCTCGCTCAGCCAGCACGAACTCGAAGAGATCGAATCCGATCTGCGGGCTTTCTGAGGAAGTTGACACTGAAGATGAACCAGTCGGTAGTCGAGGACGTCCTTCCCCTGTCACCCCTTCAGGAAGGCCTTCTCTTTCACGCGCTGTTCGACCGGGAGAAACACAGTCCGTACCTCGCGCAATTCGCGGTGGATCTCGACGGACCGGTGGATTCCGAGCTCCTGAAGGCCGCCGCGGACACCGTGATACGGCGCCACGCCACCCTGCGCTCCGGATTCCGGTACCGCAAGTCGGGTGAACCGATACGGGTGGTCCGCCGCGAAGTCCCGCTGGACTGGCGGGAGATCGGGACCGGTCAGGAGGACGCGGCGGAACGGATCGCCGAACTGACCGAACAGGACTGGGCCCGGGGCATCGACGTCGGCGGATCGTCGCTGATCAGGTTCACCCTCGTCCGGCACACCGCCCGCCACCACCGGCTGCTCGTCACCGCCCACCATCTCCTGCTGGACGGCTGGTCCTTCGCCCTGCTGTTCCAGGAACTCTTCGCGGTGTACTCGCAACAGGGCGGCACCGCCGGCCTGCCGCCGGTGCGTCCCTACCGGGACTACCTGGCGTGGCTGGCGCGACAGGACCGGGCCGGCGCGGAACGGCACTGGGCGGCGGCCCTGGACGGGGTCGCCGAGCCCACCCTCGTCGCGTCCGCCGATTCCCGGAGCGGTCCGCCGCCCGAGGAGGTGGAGGTGCTGCTGCCGTCGGGGACGACGGCGCTGCTGACCGCGCACGCCCGGCGGAACGGCGTCCTGCTCAACACGGTGTGCCAAGCGGTCTGGGCCATCCTGGTCGGCTCGCTCACCGGACGCGACGACGTGGTGTTCGGCTCGACGGTCAGCGGCCGTCCGGCGGAACTGACCGGCGCGGACTCGATGATCGGGATGCTCATCAACACGGTTCCGGTACGGGTACGGCTGGACCGGGCGGCCTCGGTGAGCGCGCTGTTCGAGCAGATCCAGGCGGGCCGCGCCGCGTCGCTCGACCACGATCACCTCGGCCTGACCGACATCCAGCGCCTGACCGGTCTCCCCACCGCGCTCTTCGACACCAACGTGGTCTTCGACAACTTCCCGATGCACGACTACCAGGTCGACTCGCCCGACGGCGAACTGCAGGTGGGCGTCACGTTCCGGGACAGCGCGCACTTCCCGCTGACCCTCGCCGTCGAACCGGGCGAGCGGCTCGCGCTGCGCCTGCACCACCGCCCGGACCTGTTCACCGCCGCACAGGCGGCCGAGCTCGCCGACCGGCTGGTGCTGCTGCTCGAACAGGTGGCCGAGGACCCGGACCGGCCGCTCTCCGCGCTGACCCTGCTGTCGCCCGAGCAGCACGACCTGGTCGTACGGCAGTGGAACGACACCGCGGCCGAACTGCCCGCGGTGACGCTCGCCGAGCTGTGGTCGGAGCAGGCCCGGCGCACGCCGGACGCACCGGCCCTGGTCGCGGCCGACGAGCGGCTCAGCTACGCCGAACTGGCCGGACGAGTGGACCGGCTGGCGGCGCGACTCGCCCACCGGGGCGCGGGCCCCGACCGGATCGTGGCCGTGGCACTGCCCCGCTCGGTGGAACTGGTCGTCGCGATCCTCGCCGTCGTCCAAGCCGGCGCGGCCTACCTTCCGGTGGACCTGGACCACCCCGCCGGGCGGATCGCCGCGATGGTCGCGGACGCCGGGCCGGTCCTCGTACTGACCGACTCGAAGAACGCCGCCGCCGTCCCCGGCCCCACACCGAAACTGCTGCTCGACGAACCGATCGAACCGAACGAGCCGGTCTCCGCCCGACCCGTGCGACCGCTCCCGGCGCACCCCGCCTATGTCATCTTCACCTCCGGATCCACCGGACGCCCCAAGGGCGTCGTGATCCCGCACGCGGCCATCGTCAACCGGCTGCTGTGGATGCAGGACCGGTACCGGCTCACCGGCGTCGACCGGGTCCTGCAGAAGACCCCGGCCGGGTTCGACGTATCGGTGTGGGAGTTCTTCTGGCCGCTGATCTCCGGGGCGGCCCTGGTACTGGCGAAGCCCGGCGGACACCGCGACCCCGCCTATCTCGCCGAGCTGATCCGGCGCGAATCGGTGACCGTCACGCACTTCGTGCCCTCGATGCTGCAGGCGTTCCTCCGGGAGCCCGCCGCGGCCGGCTGCACCGGCCTGCGCCGGATCATCTGCAGCGGCGAGGCCCTGCCCGCGGAGACACAACGCGAACTGTTCGCCACGCTCGGCTCCACCGAACTGCACAACCTCTACGGACCGACCGAGGCCGCCGTCGACGCGACCTACTGGCAGTGCCGCCGCGACGACGAGGGAAGTACGGTGCCGATCGGCCGGCCGCCGGCCAATGTGTCGGCGTACGTGCTCGACGGCGGGCTGCGGCCGGTGCCGCCGGGGGTGGTGGGCGAGCTGTACCTGGGCGGGATCCAGCTCGCCCGGGGATACGCCGGACGTCCCGCGCTGACCGCCGAGCGGTTCGTGGCCTGCCCGTTCGCGGCCGGGGAGCGCATGTACCGGACCGGCGACCTGGCCCGCTGGACCGCCGACGGGGAGCTGGAGTACGCCGGCCGCGCGGACGCCCAGGTGAAGATCCGGGGCTTCCGCGTCGAGCCGGGCGAGATCGAGGCGGTACTGGCCGGCCACCCCGAGGTCGTCCAGGCCGTGGTCCTGCTCCGGGAGGACCGGCCGGGCGACCAGCGCCTGGTGGCGTACGTCGTGACCCGGTCCGCGGGCCTCACGGACCTCGAACTCCGCCGGTTCGTGGCGGACAGCGTCCCCGACTACATGGTCCCCGCCGCGGTGGTCCTGATTGAGGCCATGCCGACGACGATGAACGGAAAGCTCGACCGGGCCGCCCTGCCGGAGCCGGACCGGACCGCGCACGCCGTACGGGAGCCGCGCAGTCCGCGCGAGGAGATCCTGTGCGAACTCTTCGCGGAAGTGCTCGGAGTGCCCCGCGTGGGCATCGACGACCACTTCTTCGACCTGGGCGGGCACTCCCTGCTCGCGCTCCGGCTGCTCTCCCGGATCCGGTCGGTCCTGGGGGAGGGCTTCGAGATCCGCGACCTGTTCGCCGAACCCACGGTGGCCGGACTGGCCCGGCTGACCGGAGCCGCGCGCCCCGCCCTGACCGCCCGTGCCAGGGCGGAGTCGGAGCCCGTGCCGCTGTCGTCCGCCCAGCGGCGGCTGTGGTTCCTGAACCGGATGGAACGCGACGAGGGAACGTACAACGTGCCCGTCGCGGTCCGGCTCACCGGAACGCTGGACCGGGACGCGCTGCAACAGGCGCTCGCCGACGTGGCGCTGCGGCACGAGAGCCTGCGCACGGTCTTCCCCGAGGAGGGCGGTGAGCCGCACCCGGTCGTGCTGGACTCCGTTCCCGCGATCGAGGTCGTCGAGGTGGCACCGCGGGACCTCGCCGGCGCCATGGCGGAGCGGGTCCGCCACCGGTTCGACCTCACCGCGTACGCGCCCGTCCGGACCACCCTGTTCCCGCTCGGCCAGGACGAGCACGTCCTGCTGCTGGTCGTCCAGCACATCGCGGCCGACGGCTGGTCCCTGCGCCCGCTGCTGCGGGACCTCGGCCTGGCGTACACCGCCCGCTGCGAGGGGAGTGCTCCCCACTGGGCGCCCCAGCCCGTGCGGTACGCCGACTACACGCTGTGGCAGCGGGAACTGCTCGGAGACGCCGAGGACCCGGACAGCCTGATGACCCGTCAGCTGAATTACTGGCAGGAGCAGTTGGCCGAACTGCCCGCGGAGCTGACGCTGCCGGTGGACCGGCCGCGCTCCGCGGTGGCGGCGCAGTCCGGCGGCACGGTGGCCATCGACTGGGAGCCGGAGCTGCACCGCAGGCTGCTCGAACTCGCCAGGTCCGCCGGCTGCACGCTGTTCATGGTGCTGCAGGCGGGATTCGCGGCGCTGCTGACCCGGATGGGCGCGGGCACCGACATCCCCTTCGGCACCCCGGTGGCGGGCCGGACGGACAGCGCCCTGGACGACCTGGTCGGGTTCTTCGTCAACACCCTGGTGCTGCGCACCGACACCGCGGGCGATCCCGGGTTCACCGAACTGCTGCGCCGGGTCAGGGACACCGACCTGGAGGCGTTCGCCCACCAGGACGTCCCCTTCGAGCGGCTCGTCGAGGTCCTGCGGCCCGAGCGGTCGCTGTCCCGCAACCCCCTGTTCCAGGTCATGATCCAGGTGCAGCACGGCGAGACCACCGCCGCGGACTTCGCCGGACTGGAGACCGGCCACGCCCCGGTGAGCTGGGACGTCGCGAAGTTCGACCTCAGTCTCGAACTGGTCGACGGGCGCGACGACCGGGGCGCACCGGCCGGCCTGACCGGCTACCTGGAGTACGCCGAGGAGCTGTTCGACCGGACCACCGCCGAACAGCTCGTGGCGCGCCTGCGACGGCTGCTGGAACAGGTGCTCGCCGCCCCCGAATGGCCGATCGGCGCCGTCGACGTCCTCTCCGACGGGGAACGGCAGCGCTTCCTCGCCGAGCGCCCCGTGCCCGTACCCGCGCCGCGGACCGTGTTCCTGCCCGACGCGTTCAGGGAGCAGGCCGCCCGCACCCCGGACGCGACGGCGCTGGTCTTCGAGGACACGGCGCTGACCTACGCCGAACTCGACGCACGTGCCACCCGGCTCGCCCGCCACCTCGTGAGCCGGGGCGCGGGCCCGGACCGGGTGGTGGCGGTGGCCCTGCCCAGGACCACGGACCTGGTGGTCGCCCTGCTGGCGGTACTGAAGTCGGGCGCCGCCTTCCTCTTCGTCGACCTGGCGTACCCGGCCCGCCGGATCGCCCACCTGCTGGCGGACTCCGCCGCCGCCCTGGTCGTCACCGACAGCGCGTCCGCCGGATCGCTGCCCGTCCACGAACCGGTGCTCGTCGACAGCCCCGCACTCGACGACGCGTCGCCGGAAGGGCTCACGGTCGCGCTCGCCGCCGACCATCCGGCCTACGTCGTCTACACCTCGGGGTCGACCGGCGTGCCCAAGGGCGTGATGGTGACGCACGGCGGGCTGGCCAATCTGCTCGCCTTCTACCGGGAGGAGGTCATCGCCACCGCCGAGCGGACCCGCGCCCCGGGACGCTGCCGCATGGCGCTCACCGCGTCCCTCTCCTTCGACACCTCGGTCGTCGCCCTGCTGTGGCAGGCCGTCGGCCACGAACTCCACCTGATCGGCGACGACACCCGCCGCGACCCCGCCGCCATGGCCCGGTACCTGGACCGGTGCGGCATCGACGCCCTCGACGTGATGCCCAGTTACGCCGAGGAGCTGATCCGGCAGGGGATGCTCGACCCGGACCGGACGCCGCCGGCGGTGCTGATGACCGGCGCGGAGACGGTGGGCGAGAAGTTGTGGACACGGCTCCGGGAGACCGCGGGGATCACCGTCTACAACATCTACGGACAGACCGAGACCACCGTCGACTCCCTCTTCTGGACGTCGGACGACGGCGACCGGCCCCTGATCGGCCGGCCGATCCCCGGTGTGGACGTGTTCGTGCTCGACCAGGACCTGCGTCCCGTCCCGCCGAAGGTGATCGGCGAACTGTACGTCGCGGGCGCCCAGTTGGCGCGGGGCTATGTGAACCGCCCCGGCCTCACCGCCGAGCGGTTCGTCGCGAACCCGTTCAGGCCCGGACGGCGCATGTACCGCACGGGCGACCTGGTCCGGTGGACCGACGACGGCGCGCTGGAATTCCTCGGCCGGGCCGACGACCAGGTGAAGATCCGCGGGTTCCGCGTCGAACTCGGCGAGGTCGGGGCGGCACTGGCCCGCCACGAGGACGTCGCGCACGCGGTGGCGGTCCTGCGCGAGGACCGGCCCGGGGACGCACGGCTCGTCGGCTACGTGCTCGCCCGGGACACGGAACCCGACGTACGACGGCTGCGCGAGTTCGTACGGCAGAACCTGCCGGACCACATGGTGCCCGCCGCGATCGTGGTCATCGACGAACTGCCGCTGACCCCGAACGGAAAGGTCGACGTCGCCGCGCTGCCGCAGCCGGTCTACCCCACCGGCACCCGGCGCGCACCGCGCACCCTCCGCGAGGAGCTGCTGTGCGGGCTGTTCGCGGACGTGCTCGGCCGTGACGAGGTGGGCATCGACGACGGCTTCTTCGACCTCGGCGGCCACTCCCTGCTGGCCGTGCGGCTGAGCAGCAGGGCGCGCTCCGTGCTGGGCGTGGAACTGCCGGCCCGGCTGCTGTTCGCCACCCCGACCGTGGCCGGACTGGCGGACAGCCTCGACGGAGCGCTCCCCGGCAGGCCCGCGCTCCGGGCGGGAAAGCGCCCGGACGTGCTGCCGCTGTCCTACGCCCAGCAGCGGCTGTGGTTCCTCGACCAGTGGGAGGAGACGGGCACCAGCTACAACCTTCCCGTCGCTCTGCGCCTGCGGGGTCCGCTGGACCGGGACGCTCTCGAACAGGCCTGGTCCGACGTCACGGACCGGCACGAGAGTCTGCGGACGGTCTTCGTCGAACAGGACGACCGGCCGGCGCAGTCGGTGCTCGCGCCGGGAGCGGTCCGGCCGGTACTGGCGCACCGCGAGGTGACCGAGGCCGGGATCGGGGCGGCGATCCGCGCTGCGGCGGACCAGCGGTTCGAGCCCGCCGCACAACCTCCCCTGGCCGCCGACCTGTTCACGACGGGACCGGAGGACCAGGTCCTGCTGCTGGTGTTCCACCACATCATCTGCGACGGCTGGTCGCTCGGGCCGCTCCTGCGCGATCTCTCCGCCGCCTACGCCGCCCGCACCCGGGGCGAGACTCCGCGGTGGGACGAACTGCCCGTGCAGTACGCCGACCACGCGCTGTGGCAGAGGGAGTTGCTGGGCAGTGAGGACGACCCCGACAGCCTGCTGTCCCGTCAGCTGACCCACTGGCGCGACCGGCTGGCCGGTCTCCCGGTCGAACTGGCGCTGCCCACGGACCGGCCGCGCCCCGAGATCAGCGACTACGCGGGCGGATCGGCGGACATCGAGTGGGGCCCCGACCTCCACCGAAGCCTGCTCGCGCTCGCCAAGGAGCACGACTGCACGCTGTTCATGGTGCTCCAGGCCGCATGCGCCGCCCTGCTCGGCAGGCTGGGCGCGGGGGAGGACATCCCGATCGGCACCCCCGTGGCCGGCCGCACGGACGACGCCGTCGACGACGTCGTCGGGTTCTTCGTCAACACGGTGGTCCTGCGGACCGACCTCTCCGCGGACCCGAGTTTCGCGGAACTGCTCCGCCGCGTCCGGGCCACCGACCTGGCGGCCTACGAGCACCAGGACATCCCGTTCGAGCGGCTGGTGGAAGAGCTGAACCCACCGCGCTCGCCCGGCCGCCACCCGCTCTTCCAGGTCATGGTCCAGCTCCAGCACGCGAGCGACGGTCCGCGGTTCCCCGGTCTGCGGGCGTCCGACTGGCCCATCCCGTCGACCACCGCGAAGTTCGACCTGGTCGTCGACGTGGAGGAGCGGCTCGACCAGGACGGAGCACCGGCCGGACTGACCGGGGCCCTGATGTACTCGACCGCGCTGTTCGACGCCTCGACGGGCGAGCGGCTCGCCGACGGCCTGCGCCGGCTGCTCACCCAGGCCGCCGAGGACCCGCGACGGCCGGTCGCCGATTTCGACGTACCACCTGTCCAGGACCGGCAATCCGACGACCGGCGCTCCGACGACCGGCGGTCCGGTGACGTCTCCGCCGGCATCTCCGGTGACGTCACCGCGCGCCCGGCTCCCTCGCGGGACGCGGCACCGGCCGCCACCGGGCCGCGTACGGCGACGGAGGAGGTGCTCGCCGGGCTGTTCGCGCAGGTGCTCAGCCTGGACTCGGTCGACGTCGACGACAACTTCTTCGCCCTGGGCGGGCACTCGCTGCTGGCGACCCAGCTGATCTCCCGGGTGCGCTCGACCCTGGGGCTGGAACTGCCGGTCCGCGAACTCTTCCGCGCCCCGACCGTCGCCGGGGTCGCCGTGTACCTCGCGACGGCCCGGCCCGCCCGGCCGGCGCTGCGGCCCGCCGCTGCCCGCTGACCGCGCGGGCGTTCACCGACAGACCTGGGAGACGGACCTCATGCTCACCATGTTCGGACTGGAACAGCTGGAAGAAGCGGTGTACCGGGAGATGCGCGGGTCGCCGCCACCGGTCGCCGACGAGATCGCCGACCGGCTGGCCGTCACGCCGGACCTGGTCCGTGCCTGCCTGGACCGGCTTCTCGAACTCGGCCTGCTGCGGCCCTCGTTCGAGGTGCCCGGCCGGTACGCGGTGGTGGACCCGGTCCTGAGCCTGCAGCAGTCGCTGGCCGGCCAGCACGAGGAGCTGATGCGCCGGCAGCGGCGGATCGCCGAGACCCATGCCGAGGTCGTCCGTCTGCTCGTGTCCGACGCCTCCGGCCGGGCGGGCAGGGCCGAGCAGGTCGAACGGCTCCTGGGGATGGACGAGGTGCAGTGCCGGGTGGACCGGCTGACGGGCGAGGCCACCCGCGAGGTGCTCACCTTCTGGCCCGGTGGCGCGCTGTCGGCGCCGGAACTCATGGCGGCGCGCCGCAACGACGCGGCGCTGCTGAGCCGCTCGGTGTCGATCCGGACCGTCGGCACGGACACCGCCTCCTACGACGCCGCGACGACGGCGCACGTGCAGTGGCTGACCGGCAACGGGGGCCGGTTCCGCCGCTCCGAGGCGCCGCTGCCGAGGATGACCCTGTTCGACGGTTCGGTCGCGCTGGTCCCCCTCGACCCGCGGAACGCGACTGCGGGCGCGCTCCAGGTCACCGACCCCGGACTCGTCGCCCCCATGGTCGCCCTGTTCGAACAGACCTGGTCGTCGGCCACCCCGCCGGACACCGGGCGGCCCGCGGCGGACGACACCCTGAACGGCAAGGAACTGGCGCTGCTCAGGCTGGTCGCCGAGGGGTGCACCGATGCCGCCGCCGCCGGCCGGCTGCATGTCTCGCACCGCACCGCCCGCCGCATGATGGCGGCCCTGATGGAGCGCCTGGGCGCCCGCAGCCGCTTCGAGGCCGGAGTCAAGGCCGCCAGGCTCGGCTGGCTCTGACCCCCGAGCGACCCCCGTGCGGGCCCGCGCGACCGGCGGGCGACCCCCGCGCGGGCCCGCCGCACCCACCTGTGACACCACTCTGAGAGGACCATCCCGTGAACAACCCGTTCGACGACGAAACAGGCTCCTACCTCGTCCTGACCAACGCGGAGCGCCAGCACTCCCTGTGGCCCGCGGACATCGACGTACCCGCCGGATGGTCCACCGTCTTCGGCGCGGCGACGCGGGCCGCGTGCCTGGCCCATGTCGAGGAGAACTGGACGGACATGCGCCCGGCGTCCCTCGTGGCCGCGATGAACGGGGCCTGACCGATGACAGCGAACGACATCGGTACCGCCGCGCCGACGCCCGCCGCGCCGACGCCCGCCGCGCCGACACTCACCGGGGCGTCACGGTGACCGGCGTACGGGACACCACGATGGTGCCCTTGCACCGGACGCCGCACGCCGAACGGACCCTGGTCGGCCTGAGCTTCTTCGGCGGCGGCACGGCCGCGTACCGGCCGTGGACCGCGCACCTGCCCCCCGCGACCGACCTGGTCGTGCTCTGCTACCCCGGCAGGGAGGGGAGGTTCGTCGAGCCCTTCGCCCGCGACTGGTCCGAGCTGGTGGACGATGTCGCGCACTCCCTGCGGGCGGCCGACCTCGGCCCGTACATCCTCTTCGGGCACAGCATGAGCGGCTGGACGGCCTTCGACGTCGCCGCCCGGCTGGAGCCGGACGAGGCGCACCGGCCCGAAGCGCTCGTCCTGTCCTCCTGCAACGCACCGGACCGCGGCCTGACCGACAGCGAACGCTCTCCCGCGGCCCAGGACGACGACGAGCGGCTGCTGGAGTGGATGGGGACGCACGGCCTGCTGCCCCCGCACGTCCGTGAGAACGCCGACCTGACCGAGGTGGCGCTGGAGCTGATGCGGGCCGACATCGCCGTCCGGGACACCTTCGTCCACAGCGGCGCCACGGTGAGCGTGCCGCTCCAGGTGTTCTCCGGCGCCGGCGATCCGCTGATCCACGCCGACGCGGGCCCCCGCTGGAACGGCCTGACCTCCGGCCCGTACCGGCACGACGTGCTCGGCGGCGGCCACTTCTACACCCCCGAGATCTGGCAGACCCTCCCGAGCCGGATCGCCCCCGTCCACGCCGTCGCATCCGGCTCTGCCTCCTGAGGAGTGACCTCGTGTCCCCAGTGTTCCCGGTGTCCTACGCCCAGCGGAGGCTCTGGTTCCTGAATCGCGTGGACGGCCGGTCGGCGGTCTACAACTGCTCCCTCGTGATCCGGGCGAGAGGTGACCTGGACCGCACAGCCCTGGCGGCGGCGCTCACCGACCTGGCGGACCGGCACGAAGTGCTGCGCACGGTGTACCCCGGGGCCGACGGCGAACCCGTACCCCGCGTGCTCGACCGACGGCCCGAGCTGGACGTGGTCGCGTGCGAGGAGGGCGAACTCGCCGACGCGCTCTCCTCGGCCGTCGACCGCGGGTTCGACCTGACGACGGATCTCCCGGTCCGGGCGACGGTGGTCACGACGGCGCCACGCGCACACGTACTGGCGCTGGTGATCCACCACATCGCCTGCGACGAGTGGTCCTGGGAGCCGCTGCTCACCGACCTGGGCACGGCCTACCGGGCCAGGGCCGCGGGGGAGTCCCCGCGGTGGACGCCACTGCCGGTGACCTACCCGGACTACGCGGTGTGGCAGCGGGAGCTGCTGGGCGACCAGGACGATCCGGCGAGCCTCCTCGCGACGCAGTTGTCCTTCTGGCGGGAGCAACTGGCCGGGCTGCCCGCCGAACTGGACCTGCCGTTCGACCGGCCGCGCCCCGCGGTGGCCGACCACCGCGGCGACCAGGTGCCGCTGAAGCTCGACGCCGAGCTGCACGGACGCCTGCTCGCGGTCGCCGCCGACCACGGCTGCACCACGTTCATGGTGCTGCAGGCCGCACTGGCGGTCCTGCTGTCCCGGCTGGGGGCCGGTACGGACATCCCGATCGGCACCCCGGTCGCGGGACGGCTCGACGAGGCACTGGAAGACGTGGTGGGTTTCTTCGTCAACACCCTGGTGCTGCGCACCGACGTGTCCGGCGATCCGACCTTCACCGAACTCCTGCACCGGGTACGGGACACGGATCTCGCCGCCTACGACCACCAGGACATCCCCTTCGAGCGGCTCGTCGAGGACCTGAACCCGCAGCGGTCACTGGCACGGCATCCGCTCTTCCAGGTCATGCTGACCCTGTCCAGGGGCGAGGAGGCCACGCTCGCGCTGCCGGGTCTCGAGTGCACCGAAGTGCAACTGGACGCGCAGGTCGCGAAGTTCGACCTGTCCGCCGACTTCCGGGAGAACCACACGCCGGACGGGAACCCCGCGGGCATCGACGGCTCCCTGGAGTACGCCACCGGCCTGTTCGACCGGGCCACCGCCGACCTCGTCGCCGATGCCCTGCCCCGGTTGCTGGGGCACCTCGTGTCGGCACCGGAACGGCCCACCGGCGAGGCCGACCCGCTCTCCGCCGAACACCGCCACCAGGTCCTCGACGTGTGGAACGACACCGCCGGGCCCACGGCGACGGCCACCGTGCCGGAGCTGTTCGAGGCGCAGGCCGCGCGCACGCCGCGGGCGACCGCGCTGGTGTGCGGGAGCACGAGCCTCACCTTCGCCGAACTCGACGACCGGGCCGACCTGCTCGCGCACCGGCTGCGCGCCCTGGGAGCCGGGACGGAACGGGTGGTCGGGCTGGCCCTGCCACGGTCGGCCGACTCCGTCGTGGCGATGCTGGCCGTGCTCAAGACCGGCGCGGCCTATCTGCAGGTCGATCTCGAATACCCGCAGGACCGGATCGCCCACATGCTGCGGGACACCGCACCGGTCGCCGTCGTCACGGACACCGCGACCGCCGCCGCGTACGGGTTCGGCGCGCTGCCCGCCGTGCTCGTCGACCGACTGGAGACACCGGCCGCTCCCGTCGCCGCCCTGGACTGCCGCGTGCTGCCGGAGAGCGTGGCGTACGTCATCTACACGTCCGGCTCCACCGGCCGCCCCAAGGGCGTGCTGACGCCGCACTCCGCGCTGAGCAACCTGTACACCTTCCACCGCGCGGGGCTGCTCGCGCGCACCGAGGCCGCCGCGGGCCGCCGGCTGAGGTCCGCCGTCACCGCCTCGCTGTCGTTCGACACGTCGTGGGAGGCACTGTTCTGGATGCTGGCCGGACACGAACTCCACGTGATCCGCGACGACATCCGGCGGGACGCCGCCGCGCTGACCGCGTACGTCAAGACCGCCGGGATCGACGTCCTCGACGTCACCCCCACCTACGCGGAGCATCTGCTCGACGAGGGCCTGCTGTCCGGACCGGGTGCGCCGCTGGTGCTGCTGCTCGGCGGGGAGGCCGCCGGGCAGGCCCTGTGGACCCGCGTACGGGAGGCGTCCGGGACGCTCTGCCACAACCTCTACGGCCCCACGGAGTGCACCCTGGACGCGCTGTGGTGGGACGCCGCGGACAGCCCGCACCCGCTGATCGGCAGGCCGATCGGCAACACCAGGGTCTTCGTGCTCGACGAGCGGCTGCGCCCCGTCGCGCCGGGCGTCCCGGGCGAGTTGTACGTGAGCGGCCCCGGCGTGGCCCGCGGCTACCTGAACCGCCCGGCCGCCACCGCCGAACGGTTCGTCGCCTGCCCCTGGGCCCCGGACGGGGAGCCGGGGAGCCGGATGTACCGCACCGGTGACCTGGTCCGCTGGGACCACCGGGGCAGGCTGGACTACCTGGGCCGCGCCGACGACCAGGTCAAGGTGCGGGGCTTCCGCATCGAACTGGGCGAGGTGGAGGCCGCGCTGGCCCGCTGCCCGGAGGTGGCGCAGGCCGCCGTGGCCGTACGCGAGGACGCCCGGGGCGACAAGCGGCTGGTGGGGTACGTGCAGCCGGCCGGGGACCGCGCGCCCGAGGCGCGCGAGCTGCGCGGGTGGCTGTCCTCGATCCTGCCCGACCACATGATCCCGTCGTTCTTCCAGCCGCTGGGACGGCTGCCTATGACACCCAACGGAAAACTCGACCGGGACGCGCTGCCGCCCCCGGACTTCACACACCGCCCCGCGTCCCGTGGTCCGCGCGGACCCTACGAGGACGTCCTCTGCGGGCTGTTCGCGGAGGTGCTGGGGCTGGAGCGGGTCGGCGCCGAGGAGAACTTCTTCGAGCTGGGCGGTCACTCCCTGCTCGCCACCAGGCTGCTCTCCCGGGTACGAGCGGTGCTGGGCGGGCACCTGACCATCCTGGACCTGTTCCAGGCACCCACCGTCGCCGAACTGACGGACCGGCTCGCCGACGGCACCCGGCACGACCCCCTGTCGGTGCTGCTCCCGTTGCGGACGGGAGCCGGCCGGCCCGCGGTCTTCTGCGTGCATCCGGCCGCCGGCATCAGCTGGGGCTACGCGGGCCTGCTCGGTCACCTCGACGCCGGTCACCCCGTCTACGGCCTGCAGTCGAGGGGCCTCACCGATCCGGCGGCGACCGGCCGCCCCTGGCGCGAGACGGTCGAGGAGTACGTGCGGCAGATCCGGTCCGTCCAGCCCGAGGGCCCCTACCGGCTGCTCGGCTGGTCCTTCGGCGCCGTGGTAGCCCACCTGCTGGCCACCGAACTGCAGTCCCAGGGAGCCGAGGTCGACCTGCTCGCACTGCTCGACGGCTATCCGCCCGACTCGATACCCGGCCACCCGCCCCTCGTCGACGGCGACTCCGGGACGTACACCGAGCTTCTGGAGTCCCTGGGGTACGACCTCTCCGAACTCGGCGGGGGACCACTGGGATACGAGGACTACGAGCGGGCGGTCCGCCGGCCGGGCAGCCCGCTCGAACGGCTGACGCAGGAGGAAGCCGCCGCGCTGGCCCGGGTGTTCGTGGACAACGACCGGATCTTCGAGGAGCTCCGGCCCGGGACGTACCGGGGGGACCTGGTGTTCTTCTCCGCCACGGAGGGAAGACCCGAGGACGCGCCGCCGCCGGAGTCCTGGCGCGACCACGTGACCGGCCGGCTCGAAGTGCACGAGATCGCCTGCGGCCACGGTGAGATCACCCAGGCGGAGCCGATCGCCCGGATCGGCGCCGTGCTCGCCGGGAAGCTCGCCCTGCTGGACGGTTCGCGGCCCACGGCGGGTGAACGATGACCGCCACGCCCCGACAGAGCCCCGTCGACCAGGACACGTCCCACGAGAACCCGGTCGACCAGGGCACGTCCCACCAGAGCCCGGTCGGCCAGGGCACGTCCCAGCAGAGTTCGGTGGCCGGACGTGAGTTCCGGTTGTTCTGGTTCGGGGAGACCATGAGCCTGCTCGGCAACGGGATCGCCGTGGTGGCGCTGCCCCTGGTCGCCGTCATCACCCTGCATGCCGACACCTTCGTCGTCGGCATGCTGACATCGGTCGCCTATCTGCCCTGGCTGATCCTCGGCCTGCCCGCGGGCGCCTGGGTGGACCGCCTGTCCCGCCGCCCGGTGATGCTGGTCTGCGACGCCGTCTCCTTCGTCACGTTCGTCAGCGTGCCGGCCGCGGCCTGGGCGGGCGTCCTCACCGTCCCGCACCTGCTCGTGGCCGCGTTCACCGGGGGTTGCGCGAACGTCTTCTTCACCACCGCGCACCGCGCGTATCTGCCGACCCTGCTCCGGGACGAGGAACTGCTGGCGGGCAACGCGCGCTTGCAGGGCAGCGAGTCGACGGCGGAGGTCATCGGCCCCGGCCTGGCCGGAGTGCTGGTGCAGGCCTTCGGAGCCGTCGCGGGACTGCTGGCCAACGCCCTGAGCTTCGTGGTGTCGTGGCTCTGCCTGCGGGCGATCCGGACGGCCGAGCCGCCGCCCCTGCCGGCCCCGGCGGTCCGGCGGCGCCGGCTGCGCACCGAGGTCGGCGACGGTCTGAGATTCCTGTTCCGTGACCCCATCCTGCGTACCCTCGCGGTCTTCAGCGCGGTGTCCAACATCGCGTTGACCGGCCTGAGTTCGATCGAAGTGGCGTTCCTGGTACGGACGGTCGGTGTCGGCGAGGCCGTCCTCGGCGCGGTGCTGACGTTGTGCGGCCTCGGCGGGGTCCTCGGCGTGCTGCTGTCCCACCCGGTGTCCCGGCGGTTCGGCACCGCACGGGCCGCGCTGATCTTCCAGGTCTGCGCCGCGCCCTTCACGCTGCTCTTCCCGCTGACCGGCCCGGGAGCCGGCCTCGCGTTCTTCGTCGTCGGCGGTGTCGGCGGCGGCGCGGGAGTGGTCGCGGCGAGCATCATCACCGACACCTTCCGCCAGCGGTACTGCCCACCCGACCTGATCGGGCGCATCAGCGCGAGCGCGGCCGTGATCAGTTTCGGCGCCATCGCCGTCGGCGGACTGCTCGGCGGCGCGCTCGGCGAACTGTTCGGCGTCCGGGAAACACTCTGGGCGATGAGCGGGCTGCAAGTCCTTTCGACGGCCATTCTGCTGTTCAGCCCGATACGGAAACTGCGCGATTTCCCCGAATCCGACCGCGCAATTCTTGCGGCCGAGGCCGAAAAGGCCGTGTCCTAAAGGGTCCTGGCCGTTTCCGCACACCGTCGAAGGCTTTTCTCGGCGGAGCGCATAAGTAAGATATTGATAGTGAAGAAAGAACGCAGAGAGAGTTCATCGAAGCGAGGTTTTCATGCAAGAGGGAAGCTCTTTGGAGCATCTTCCGGCCGCGGTTCTTCTGCGGGACGACCTGGATATCGATCTGCTGAACGCGGATCTCGCGGAGCTCAGCGGTTCCGAGTTCTGGGCATTGCAGCGGTCCTTCGAGGACGGCATCGTCGGGGAAGAATCCGATGTGGACTGGAAGGTCCTTTCCCTGCGCGCTCCGGGCGGGGACGTCCGGCGCACCGACCCCGGCGGTCCGGGACGTGACTGGTTCGCCGACACCCCCCTGATGGCGAAGGCGCCCTACCTCGGCCGGATCCTGTCCGAACTGGGCACCGAGCTGCGCAGCGTCCGGCTGATGGCCCTGGCCCCCGGGGTGTCCGTCCCGGAGCACTCGGACACCCCGATCGGCCTCCCCTACGGCTATGTCCGGCTGCACATCCCGCTGGTCACCAATCCCGGGGCCGTACTGGTGATGGACGGGACGGAACAGCGCTGGCAGCCGGGAACGCTCTGGTACGCCGACTTCGACCGGTCGCATTCCGTACGCAACGAGGGGGACCGGGCCAGGATCCACCTGGTCGCGGACTGCGCGACCAACGACAGTCTGCTGGCCCTGTTCCCGGAGAGCTTCCGGGCCGCGCTGCCGGCCAGCGACATCGCCTACTACCGGCCCGTCCTGCCCCTGACCCGGCCCGAACTCGCCGAGTTCGGCTGCCGCTTCGCCGTCCCGTTCTCCTTCATGGAGTGGGGACTCCAGGTGGTCGACGACCAGGAGAGCGACCTCGTCGCCGAAGTGAGCGCCGAGGACGACGGGCTCGTCCTGCGCGTCGAGGGACGCGCGCCCGTGGAACTGCTGCACCTGGGCGCCGGCGAGTTCCGACTGCTCGGCTGGAGCGAGGAACGGCTGCTGCGCCTCGACCTCTTCGACGACGGTCCGCGGGTGGAGTTCTCCACGCGGCGCGGACGCCGGCGCCAGGTGGTCGTCCGCCCCGCGCACCGGCTCGCCACGGTCTGACGGCCCGAGCCGCCGACCACCGTCACGGCCCACCCTCCGACGACCACCAGTCCACCCATTTCACGACCCTGCTTGGGGACAGCCATGCACACACTGACCGAAACGCCCGCCCTCGTCGAGAACGGATTCGCCCGCTGGGACCTCGCCGAGGAATTCGGGATCTCCGAATCGGACGCGTCCTTCCAGAGCCTTCGCGCCGAGTTCGTCGACCTGCCACCGGACCCCTACGCGACGGAGGAGGGACGCAACCGCCGCTACGCCCGCGGCGTCTTCCTCCCCTGGTCACGGGAGTTCAGTTGGATCCCGGACACGCACCTCGGTGAACAGGGCTGGATGAACGGCTACTGGCAGGCCGACCACAACCCCGACTACGTCGGTGTGGTCCGCAAGCTGCCCGCGATGAGCGAGTCCGCCCGGAACAACCCGATCATCCACGAGATCCTTTCCTTCGACTACGCCCAGACGCGCTGGTCGCAGGACGACGCGGCGTTCCCGCTGCACGTCGGGGTGCATCTGATCAAGCTGGCGGTGGACGACCCCGGGCACGAGGCCATCTCCTCGCCCAACGAACTCCACCAGGACGGCGAGCCGTTCGTCTTCGCGCACCTGGTCTACCGCCGCAACGTCATCGGCGGGTCGAACATGATCGCGCCGCCGAAGTACCGGGGCAAGCTGCCCGAGGACGTGCCCGCCGGCGAGGCCCTGGCCGAGTTCGAACTGACCAGGCCGCTGGAGTCGTACGGCGTCACCGACGAGAAGGTCAGCCACTACGTGGCCCCCATCAGGCGCGGGGCGGGACCGGAGACGGGCGAGCGTGCGGTGATCCTGGTCGACTTCACCCCGATGCGCCAGCACATCTGAGACGGATTCCGCACCATCCGACTGTCCATGTGAATGTCCGTGCTGAGCCGAGGAGGGCGAAAGCCCATGAAAGACAGCCGATCCCGGGCGATGTCCGAGATGCAACTGCTCGACTGCACCTTGCGCGACGGTGCCTACGCCGTCGATTTCGAGTTCGACGAGAATTTCGTGGTCGAACTTCTCTCCGGCCTCGACGAAACACCCGTTTCCAAGGTCGAGATCGGTCACGGGATCGGCCTGGAGGCCGAGCGAACCGGCGTGAAGGCGGGAAACATCGATCACTTCACCTGGTGCGAACTCGCCCGGTCGACACTGACCACGAAACCCTGGGGAATGTTCGCGCAGCCCGAGTTCACCCGGCCGGCGACGATCGCGCAGATGTGTGACCGCGGAATGTCGTTCGTCCGGGTCGGTGTGGAACCGGACCGCGTCCGGGACCAGCTGCCCTACCTCCGGCAGGTCTCGGACGTCTGCGGGGAGGTCTACCTCAACCTGATGAAATCCAGTGCCACGTCGGTCGACCGGCTGCTGGACATGCTCGACGGGGTCGGACCGGAGATCGCGGGAATCTACGTGGTCGACTCCTACGGCTCGATGACGCCCGAGACCGTCGAAAGCTATGTGAGCGCGGTCGCCGACCGGTACCCGGTCGTCGGCTTCCACGGTCACGACAACCTCGGCCTGGCCAACATCAACACCCTCACCGCCTTCCGGGCGGGCGCCACCGTGCTCGACGGGACGCTCCACGGCATAGGGCGCGGCTCCGGAAACGCCGCCATCGAATCCCTCGCCGGGATCGTCAGCGTCATGGACCGGGACCGGTTCGACTACCAGAAGCTCGCCGAACTCGCCGAACTCTGCCGGGTCAACATGAAGGTGATCGGCGAGGAACGCAAGATGCAGGTCCTCGGCGCGGTGATCGGCATCCACTCGGGCTTCTTCGGACTGGTCGAGGAACTCGCCGTCAAGTACGGGACCGACCCGGCCCGGCTCATGGAGGCCGCCGTCGGGGCGGCACAGGAGAGCCCGCGTGCCGCCGACTTCCAGGCGGCGGCGGCCAGGATCGCCGACCACGCCGGCCCGCGCTCCCTGCAGCTCGCCAACGCCAACTGACCGAGAGGACCGACGACATGAAGCTCGCCAGGAGCGGCAACGGGCAGGACGTCCTCGTGGGAATCGACGGCAGCTGGTTCCCGCTGCGGGAGATCGGCGGCTACGAGCAGGTCACCCGCATCGGGGACCTGCTCGGGGACCCGCGGTTCGGCGACCTGGAGGCACAGGTCAGGAGGCAGACGGCCGGGTCCGCCGGTGCCGCCGTCGACCTGTCCGACGCGGCGACCGTCGTCGACGACGACGCCGGCATCTGGGGTGCCGGACTCAACTACCGCCGGCACTCGGAGGACCTGGAGACCGAACAGCCCGGCCGCGGCCCCGGCTCGTACCTGCGGCCCGCCTCGTGCCTCATCGGCAACGGCGGAACCATCCAGCTCCCGACCCAGTCGCAACGGGTGACCGCCGAGGCGGAACTGGGCCTGGTCGTGGGCACCCGCTGCAAGGACGTCCCCCGCGACAAGTGGCGGTCCGTCATCGCCGGCGTGACGGCCGTCCTCGACATGACCGCCGAGGACGCCATCCGCCAGAACCCGCGCTACATCCCGTGGGCCAAGGGGTTCGACACCTTCTGCAGCATCGGCCCGGCCCTGGTCACCCTGGACGAGTTCCCCGACGACCGCCTGGACGGCGTCCGGATCGCCACCGTCAGGAACGACGAGACGGTCGCGGCGGCGACACCGCGCGACATGAAGTACGACCTGGGCTACCTCGTCGAGTACTTCACCATGGGCCGGACCCTCGCACCCGGAACGGTGATCTGCACCGGAACCCCCGGCGCCGTACAGATCAGGCCGGGGGACACCGTGCGCGCCGTGGTCGAAGGCGTCGGCACCCTCACCCACCCCGTCGGCTGACCCGACGGCCGCTGTCTCAAGCCCGCTCGGCCCTGCGCGTCGGCGGAGAGTGGAACTGGAGTCACATGTCCCTCATACACGCATTCGAACGCGTTCTGCGGGAGAACCCCGACAACGACGCCGTACGGACGGCCGACCGGACCGTCAGCTACCGCGAGTTCGACAAACTGACCCAGATCTTCGCGGACGACCTGTGCGCGGAGGTCGCCCCCGGCGAATTCGTCGGCATCGAGGCGAGCAGGGGGCTCGGCGCGATCACGGCGATGATCGGAGCGCTCCGGGCACGACGCCCGTTCGTGTTCCTCGACAGCCGCGACAGCGTGGCGTCGAACTCCGGGAAGGTGAAACTGCTCGGCGTCCGGCGGCTGGCCCGGTCGCGGGACGACGGCGAGCCCTGCCTCACCGACGTACCGGAAGCCTGGAGCGCCGGCGCATCCGATCCCGTGAGCGGACTCTCCGACGTCGAGGGCGAGCTCTGCTACGCCATCCACACCTCCGGTTCGACCGGCGAGCCCAAGTGCGTGCTGGTGCGCCCGGCCCCGCTCGCCGCGGTGGTCCGCGACCACGTCGAGCGGCTGTCCGTGGGGCCGGACTCACGGACCCTGCAGTTCGCCCGGCTGACCTTCGACGGGTGCATGACCGAGATCCTGTGGACCCTCACGGCCGGGGCCTGCCTCGTCGTGCTGGACGAGGCACGCCTCGCGCCCGGCACCGAACTGCGGCACACACTGGAGCACTTCGGCATCACCCACCTCAAGACCACTCCGTTCGCGCTGACCGCGACCGAGCCCAGCGGCGCGATGCGGCTGCGCCACGTGATCAACGGCGGCGGGGCGTGCCGGTCGGCGGTGGTCGCCACATGGTCCGAGGTGGCCGCGCTGCACAACGCCTACGGCGCCACGGAGACCACGGTGTGCAACCTGCTGACGGACCCGCTCGACCCGGCCGAGTGCCGGGACGGGGTGCCCCTCGGCGACGTGGTCGGCGACTGCGCGTACCACCTGCGCGACCTCGACGAAGGGGCCGCGCACACCCGGACCGCCGGCCCGGTGCGCCGGGGCGAGATCGTCATCACGGGCTCCGCCGTCGCCGCCGGCTACCTGACCGAACACGACGTGCGGCCGTTCGGGCCGGCGGGCGACGGAACGGAGTACCGGACGGGCGACATCGCCGAACTCCGCGACGGCAAGCTGTACTTCGTGGAACGCCTGGACCATCAGGTGAAGCTCCGCGGCTACCGGCTGGACCTCGGCGAGATCGAGAACACCGTGTGCCGGGCGGAGTCGGTCGTCGAGGCGGTCCTGGCCGTGGAGTCGCACGACGGCTCGGAGGGCGGCGGGGGCGACGCGCTCGTCTGCTACTACCTGGGCGACGCCGACCCGAGAGACCTGAGGCGCCATCTCGAAGGGGTCCTGGACCCGTACAAGATCCCCTCGGTGCTGCAGCGCGTCGAAGCGCTGCCGTACACCTCGAACGGAAAGATCGACCGCGAATCCCTGCGGGGAAGCCGCGTCCTGCGCGAGGACGCCGTGGCGACCCCCGTCCAGCAGGTGCTCACCCTCGTGGGCAGCCTCACCGGGGTCGGTGACGCCGCGCTGGACGACAACTTCTACGCCCTGGGCGGCAATTCGGCGTCGACCCTGTCGCTGGTCGCGAAGCTGCGCGAACTGGGCTGGCTGGACGCCGGGGTGCGCGACGTGCTGCGCGCGCCGGACCTGCGCGTCCTCACGGACCAGCTGCGGCAGCGGAGCGTGTAGTGCGATGTGCGGCCTCTGCGGCACCTACGCGCCGGACGGCGGCCTCGACCGCACCGCCACGGCGACCATGCACTCCCGGCTCCTCCACCGCGGACCCGACGAGACCTACTCGCTGAGCACACCCGTGCTGACGGCGAAACTCGCCCGCCTCGGCATGACCGCGCTCAAGGACGGCTGGCAGCCCGCCGAGGACAGCGGCGGGCGGTTCGTCGCCGTCACGAACGGTGAGATCTACAACGCCGACGAACTGCGCGGCCGGCTCGGCGTGACGCACAGCCCCAACCGCGTCGACGTGGCGGTCGTCCCCGAACTGTTCGCACGGCACGGCCCCGCCGGACTCCGCCTGATCGACGGGCAGTTCGCCACCGCGATCCTCGACCGTGCCGACGACACCCTCCACCTGGCCAGGGACCGGTTCGGCATCAGCCCGCTCTACTACACCGAGTCCGAGGGGCAGGTGCACTTCTGCTCGGAACTGGGACCACTGGTCCGGTCGGTGCCGGGCACCTGGCGGCTGGACCTCGGCGCGGTCGACCAGTACCTCCAGCTCGGCAACATCGTCGCGCCCCGCACCCTGGTGCGTGACGTCCACGCCGTACCGCCCGGCAGCGTGGTCCGGTTCGGCGGTGGCCGCGTACCGGAGACGGTCCGCTACTGGCGGTACGGCGAGTTCGGGACGGACGGGCCCCCGGTGACCGCCGAGGAGATCCGGCACGGCGTCCGGCGGTCGGTGCGCGACCGGCTCGGCGGCGACGTCGAGATCGGGGCCTGCCTCAGCGGCGGTTTCGACTCCTCCACGCTGGTCATGGAGGCCGCCGCGGCCGTGGAGAAACCGCTGCGGACGTACTCGGTGGTGTTCGGCGACGCCCTGCTGGACGAACACCGCTTCCAGCGCGAGGTGGCCGCCGCCGCGGGCAGCGAACACCTGGAGATCACCTGCCGGGACAAGGACATCACCGCCGAGTTCGAGCAGATGGTCCGCCGCTGCTGCTATCCGCAACGCGAGACCTACAACGTGGCGGCCCTCATGCTGTCGCGTGAGGTCCGGTCGAGCGGACTCAAGGGCGTGCTGTCGGGGGAGGGGGCCGACGAACTGTTCTTCGGCTACGACTCGTACGCGTTCGACGGGTACGGCCGCACACGGACTCCGAGCCGTGCGGAGAACGAGAGCGCGTGGGGGAGGGCCGACTTCTCCTGGGAGGTCGACTGGCGGCAGGTGGACCACCGGCGGTCGGACGCCCTGACCCCGGACGGCGTCGAAGCGCTCGACGGCCAGGAGTTCTGGCGGGACCGGCTCATTCCGTTCACCGACGGCGAGACCGCGAAACTCACCGCGATGCAGATGCGGTCGGTGGCCGACACCTCCGTCCAACTGGGAAGTCATCTGCTCGGCGACCACGGCGACGCGATGATGATGGCGAATTCCGTGGAAGGCCGCTATCCGTTTCTCGGAAATCCCGTGGTCGACCTCGCGCTGCGCACGGGCGACGACGAGAAAGTCGCCGATTTCGAAGGCAAGGCCTGCCTCAAGGCGGCCTATGCCGGCATCGTCCCGGACACCGTACTGCGGCGCGCGAAGCAGGGATTCACCGCGCACGGCCTGTCCGCGGTCGCCCCCGACCCCCTCATGGCCAGGTGGCGCGACCTGGTCGCGGCCAGCGGCGTGTTCCGTACGGACGCGCTCGAACGCATCGCGGCCCGCGGCGCCGAGGGCAAATGGGACACCCGGCTGAGTGTGATCAGCATCAGCATGGTGATCGACGAACTGGGACTGCGGAGCCCCGCGTAGCGATCTGCGTCCGCTCGACGATCCGCATCCGCGGCTGCATCCGGGTCCGCGTCCGGGTCCGCGTCCATATCACCCCCCTTCATGAATCAGGCAGAAAAGAATCAGGCAGAGAGGTCATTGCATCATGCTCACCGAAAGTCAGATAGCGGAATACAGGTCCGAAGGATTCCTGCTCCTCGAAGACGTCTTCAACGCCGGCGACATCGCCGCTCTGCGACGCGAGGTGGCCGACCTCTCCGCGACCGAGCACCCCGGGCGGATCTTCGAGGAGGACGGGACCACGGTGCGGGGCATCCACGGCTGCCACACCACGGGCCCGCTGTTCTCCAGGCTGGTGCGGCTGCCCGAGCTGCTCCTGGCGGCGGAGCAGATCCTTGAGAGCAAGCTGCACGTGTTCCAGTTCAAGGTCAACGCCAAGAAGGCGCTGCGCGGCGAAGTGTGGCAGTGGCACCAGGACTACAGCGTCTGGGGACCCAAGGACGGTATGCCGGAGCCGCGGGCGGTCAACGTCGCGCTGCTGCTCGACGACGCGACCGAGCACAACGGCCCGCTGCTGGTCGTGCCCGGCTCGCACCGCAACGGCGCGATAGCCCCGTGGCGTCCCGAGCCGGGGGACACCTCGCAGTGGGAGGCCGACCTGTCGTCGAAGCTGAAGTTCGCGCTGGACGCCGAGCAGATGGCCAAGGTGACCGCGGAGTCGGAGATCCGCTCCGTCACCGGACGCGCCGGGAGCCTGCTGTTCTTCCACCCCTGCATCGCGCACGGCTCCGGCGCCAACATGTCGCCCGCCGACCGGACCATGGCGTTCGTCAGCTACAACAGCGTCGACAACGAACTGCGCGAAGTACCGCACCCGCGCCCGGAGTTCGTGGCGTCGCGCGACTACCGGCCGCTGGAGCTCGTGGACGGCGGTCTGTTCGCATGAGCGACCTCGATGTCTCACTGATCCGCACGCTGGTCGACTCCCTCGCCCGGCACCGCGACGCGGTGGCCGTCGTCGACGACGGCGTCACCCACACCTACGCCGAACTCGACGAGCTGTCGGCCGAGATCGCCGGCGGCCTCGCCGCACACGGCATCGGCCCCGGTGACGTCGTCGACGTCCACTCGACCCGCTCGTGGTCCCGCTGCGCCGCCGTACTGGGTGTGTGGCGCGTCGGAGCCGGCGTCCTGTCCATCGACCCGGCCATGCCGCCCGCCTGGACCGGCAAACTGGTGAACAGCGCCGACTGCTCCATGATCCTGCGGGCCGAGGAGTGCGCACCGGTCGACGCGGGCGTCCCGGAACACACCTTCCGCTCGATCCGCGGAACCCGACGGGACGAGGTCGCGACCGGACCGGTCTGCTACGTCATCCCCACCTCCGGATCCACCGGCGAACCCAAGGCCGTCGCGGTGCCACCGGTCGTCCTGGCGGAGCTCGGCGACTGGCACGTCCGGCGATGGAGCCACGACCGCCCCCCGAACACGCTGCACATGTCGTCCATCGGATTCGACATGGTGTACGAGGACACGGTGGCGACCTGGCTGGCCGGCGCGACCCTGATCGTGGTGAACGACCAGGACCGGCTGGACCCCTTCACGCTGGTCGACATCATTCGCGAGTACGACGTCGCCCGGCTCTTCCAGCCGGTGGTCGGACTGCACGGACTCGCCACCGCCGCCTGTGTCGCGGGCGGTGGGATCCCGAGCCTGCGGGAGATCTCGGTGGCGGGCGAACAGCTCGTCATCAACGAGGAGGTGCGGCAGTTCTGCGCCGACGGTGACCTGACGCTGGTCAACCAGTACGGGCCGAGCGAGACCCATGTGGTCACCCAGTACCGGCTGACGGGCGACGTCACCGACTGGCCCGACCGGCCGCCCATCGGAACCGCCGTCGTCGACGCGGAGCTGCTGTGCCTCGTGCACGGCCTGCTGCGCCCGTTCGTGGCCGGCGAGACCCGGGAGCTGGTCATCGCCGGGAACTGCGTCGGGATCGGGTACGCAGGCGACGACGCGCTCACCGCGAAGAAGTTCCGGGAGGTCGAACACCGGGACGGCCGTATGCGCCGCTGCTACTTCAGCGGAGACCTGGTCACGTTCGACGGCGCCGACTTCCACTTCGTCTCCCGGCTCGACGACCAGCTCAAGGTGAACGGCTACCGGGTCGAGCCGGGGGAGGTGGAGTCCGTGATCGCCAAGGTCGCCGGGGTCCGCCGGGCCGCGGTCGTCGGGGTCAAGGTCGCCGCGTCCACCCAGCTGGCGGCGTTCTACACCCGCGCGACCGGCGCGGAGGTCGACCGGGACGACCTGATCCGCGCGAGTGCGGCCGGGCTGCCCAAGTTCATGGTCCCCCGGCACTTCATCGAGCTGGAGGAGCTTCCGTCGACACGCAACGGGAAGATCGACCGGGCGAAGCTCCGGGAGACGTTCCAGGAGCCCTCGGTGAGCCGAGTCTGACGCGCCACCCCCGTCCGGGCCGTCGTGAACGGACACCTGCCACGGCTGAAGGCGTCTCCTGGCACACCGAACGCGTCGAGGGACGCCTTCAGCCTCCACATCCGTCCGTATTACGCACACTCGTTCACTTATGAGTGTTTCGTTCACCCCCCGCTTTGGTGTCAGGGAACTTGGTGAATGGTTCAGCCGGTGGTCTCCGGGACGGGCGCCCCCCCATGCTGGAAGAGCAGAAGGGAAACGGCCGGACAACACCGGGCGGGACTTTTCCAGCATTCCTCACTCTGAATTCCAGGAGAAATCATGAAGTCTGTCCGCCTGTTCGTGGCCACTGTTCTTTTCGCGCTGACGGTCGGCACCGTCTCCGCCACGGCCGCCGCCACCGCCGCCGCCGACACCCGGAGCGCCGACGTCCGGGCGACGGCCTCCATCGAGCCCGACGACAGCGGCTGGGGTCGCGCTCCGCAGTGACCTGCGGGTACGTGCACAGCAGCCGGCCCGTGACGAGTTCCGGAGCCCATGCTCCGACAGGTACCGGAACGCGGGAATCAAACAGAGAAAGGGCGCTCGACTCCGTGAGCGATAAACTGCGGGAAGCTGTCCGCAAAGTCAGTGACCGGGAAAGAGAAGTGCTCGGACACATAGCGCGCGGAGCCACCTACGGCGAGATCGCCCGGCGCATGAACGTAAGTCCGCACACCGTCGACACCTACCTTCGCCGGATACGCGCGAAAACCGGGGCCCGGAATCGAATGCATCTGTTGCTGCTGGCGCTGTCGGTCGAGGGCTCCCTCATGAGCGCCATCGAGGACATGGGGCTCCTGGCGACGCCGAAGCTTCCCGACCGGCCCGATCTGCCCGACCTGCCCGACCGGGTTCAGGCCTGACCGGCGGTCAGGTGCGCCGCCGCGGGTGCCGGACGACACGTGAACACGTGACTGTCGGGACCGATCTCCGAGCGGCAGAATCCTCACCGCGGTCGCAGTGACCGCGACCTCGGTGACCGCGGTCGCAGTGGCGCCGAGACAGCACCTCCCCCCTTCCCTCCGTGTGTCCGTGCGTCGTGGCGCCCCGGCACACCTCATTCCCCCAGCATCGCCCGGACCTGCGGCGAGATCGGAGAACCGTGCCCGGACAGCGAGCTCTGAGCCAGCCGATCCAGTCCTTCGTCGAGGAGCTGGCGCTGTGCGTGGCGGCCAACGGTGCCAAGGGGCCGGCCCTGCTGTGGCCCGAGGATCCGAAGACCTTGTCGGCCCTGCTGGAGCTGCCCCGCCCGGCCCGTCCGGAGCCGGACGCCGAGTCCTCCGTGCCGGGCGGACCGGGCACGGAGGACCTGGCGGCCGAGCTGGGCCGCAGGCTGCAGCTGCGCGTGCGTCCCCTCTTCCGCTTCCTGTCGGCGGACTCTCCCGTCGTGGAGAGCGCGCCGAACGGCGCCGAGCGCACGGTCACGTTCCTGGAGGGGGCCTGCCGGTGCGTCCTGTCGCGTGTCGGTGAGGACCCGGCACCCGGCCCCTCGCACCCGCTGGGCATGCGGCTGCGTTCCGGCGGGACTCTCTTCGTGCCCCGGGACCACACCTACCGGCTGTCGGAGATCCACGCCCCGACCACCCTGCTCGAACTGCACCTGGAGGTGCCGGACTGACGGCGTACGCCCCCGGGGGCAGTCCCCGGGGACCGCCCCCGGATCGGCCCCGGACGGCCGCCGGATCAGGTCGGAGCCGCGGCGGGTGCCGCGTCCGGCTCTCCGTCGTCGTTCAGCAGCCCCCGCGCGGACACCGCGACGCCGGCCTGGAAACGGCTCTCGGCGCCGAGGGCCTGCATCATGTCGGCGATGTGTTTGCGGGTGGTGCGCAGGGACATGCCGAGCCGTCGCGCGATCGTCTCGTCCTTCAGCCCTGTCGCCAGCAGCTGAAGGATGGTGCGGTCCAGGTCCTTGGCGACCGCCTCCAGGCCGTCGGTGACCGCGTCGGAGAACGGCTGGGACTGCGACCACACCTGCTCGAACAGTTCGTACAGGAAGTGCACGACCGACGGCTCCCTGACCACCACCGCGCCCAGCCGGTCGTTGCGGTTGGTCATGAACGCGAGTTCCCGGTCGAAGATGATCATCCGGCCGACGAGCTGGTGGGCGGTCCGGTACTCACCGCCCAGTGCGCTCACCGTGGCCACGTACGCCTGGCTGGGGCTGTTGAAGCGGGCGGTGTGGTGGTAGACGGTCCGCATCCGCACCCCCCGGGCGAGCATCTGGCTGTCCCGCAGCAGTGCGTCCTGGAGCACCTCGGGCGGGCGGGTGCCGCCGGGCTGCACGGTGACCATGTCCTCGCGGCACTGCTCGGCCGCGCGGTTCAGCGCGGCCCGTACCTGGGTGAGCCCGGGTATGGTCTCCAGGTCCGTGGAGACACCGTGTCTGCCCTCCTGGTAGTCGGCCGCCAACTGGGCGAACTGGTCGCGGAAGACCCGCAGTTGCGTCTGCTGTTCGGCGATGGCCCGCTCCACCGGTGCGGTGGCCACCGCCGCGACGAGATGCGGGTCGACGGCCCAGAGCCGGTCGTCGTCCTCCTCGCCCCTGTGCACCAGGCCGATGCGGACGAGGTAGTCCACCGCTCCGCCCACCGCCGCCTCGTCGACACCCGTCTCCTCGGCCATCCGGGCCGGGTCTAACCGACCGTGCAGGGCCAGCCAGCGGTAAACGGCCACTTCCTCGGCGCCGAGTGTGTCCCCCACAGCGAAAACGTTGTCATCGGTCTGCTGGTTCGCCATCAGTCCTCCGCTCCTGATACCCACATGAACACGTGCCGCATCCTCATCGCACTCAACGTCTCCCGGCTGCCGCGTAGGGGCCGACCGGTCGCCCGCACGGGCTGCGGATCGCCTCGAACGGGACGGGCGACCGCGGAAGCAGGCTCATGGCTGGGAATCTAGTGGCTGGCGGACGCCTGGTCGATCAGGCCTTGTACGACGGCGAGTTGAGGATTTGCCTCGCCCTCTCCTGACCGGCTGGTCAGGAGAGGGCGGGGCGGCACCGTGCGTCGGTCAGATGTCGCGGAAGATCTCGATCTGCGCTCCCACCGAGTTGAGGCGTTCCGCCAGATCCTCGTAGCCGCGGTTGATGACGTACACGTTCCGCAGGACGGACGTGCCCTCCGCCGCCATCATCGCGAGGAGGACCACCACAGCGGGGCGCAGCGCCGGCGGGCACATCATCTCCGCGGCGCGCCAGCGTGTGGGGCCCTCGACCAGGACGCGGTGCGGGTCGAGGAGCTGGAGGCGGCCACCGAGGCGGTTCAGGTCCGTGAGGTAGATCGCGCGGTTGTCGTAGACCCAGTCGTGGATCAGGGTCTGGCCCTGCGCGGAGGCCGCGATCGCCGCGAAGAACGGGACGTTGTCGATGTTCAGGCCCGGGAAGGGCATGGGGTGGATCTTGTCGATCGGCGCTTCGAGCTTCGAGGGGCGCACGGTGAGGTCCACCAGGCGCGTGCGGCCGTTGTCGGCGAAGTACTCCGCCGTGCGGTCGTGGTCGAGGCCCATCTCCTCCAGGACCGCCAGCTCGATCTCCAGGAACTCGATCGGCACCCGGCGCACGGTCAGCTCGGACTCCGTGACGACCGCGGCGGTCAGCAGGCTCATCGCCTCGACCGGGTCCTCGGACGGCGAGTAGTCCACGTCCACGTCGATGTTCGGCACGCCGTGCACGGTGAGCGTGGTGCTGCCGATGCCCTCCACCCGGACGCCCAGCGACTCCAGGAAGAAGCACAGGTCCTGGACCATGTAGTTGGAGGACGCGTTACGGATGACCGTCGTGCCGTCGTGGCGGGCGGCGGCCAGCAGCGCGTTCTCCGTCACCGTGTCGCCGCGCTCGGTCAGCACGATGGGGCGGCCCGGTGTCACCTTGCGGTCCACCCGCGCGTGGTACATGCCCTCGGTGGCCGCGATGTCCAGGCCGAACCGGCGCAGCGCGATCATGTGCGGCTCGATGGTGCGCGTGCCGAGGTCGCAGCCGCCCGCGTACGGCAGCTTGAAGCCGTCCATGCGGTGCAGCAGCGGGCCGAGGAACATGATGATCGAGCGGGTGCGGCGGGCCGCCGTCTCGTCGATGGAGGCCATGTCCAGCTCGGCCGGGGGCACGATCTCCAGGTCCACGCCACCGTTGATCCACCGGGTGCGTACGCCGATGGAGCCCAGTACCTCCAGAAGGCGGTACACCTCCTCGATGCGCGCGACGCGGCGCAGCACCGTGCGGCCCTTGTTCAGGAGCGTCGCACAGAGCAGCGCCACGCACGCGTTCTTGCTGGTCTTGACGTCGATCGAGCCGGAGAGCCGGCGTCCGCCGACCACACGGAGATGCATCGGGCCGGCATAGCCGAGCGAGACGATCTCGCTGTCCAGCGCTTCACCGATTCGGGCGATCATCTCAAGGCTGATGTTTTGATTGCCGCGCTCGATACGGTTCACCGCGCTCTGGCTGGTGCTGAGCGCCTCGGCCAGCTGCGTCTGTGTCCAGCCCCGATGCTGACGGGCGTCACGGATGAGCTTGCCGATGCGTACGAGGTAGTCGTCTGCCATGACGGCAGGCTATCTCACATATGAGATGCCGCATCCGGAGGGGTCCGATGGGGTGACGGTGCCTCAGTGGCGCTTGGCGCGGGAGGTGCGACGCCAGCCGAAGGGGCCGGGGAGGTCCATCGAGGTCGTCCGGCGCCCCGTGCTGCTGTGCGTGTGCTTGGGGCCGTTCTTGCCGCCGGTGGTGACGGACCACGACTTCTTGTTGATGTTCAGCCGTACTCCGGGCAGGATCCGGAAGCTCTTGCGGAATGTGAGCGGCATGGGTGCCCCCTTCTCGTCGTCCGCCTCCGGGTACCCCGAATGCCGGTCGGTACGCCGAACACCCTTGCGGCCGGGCCGGGTTCGGGCCCACCCCGCCGGACCGGCCGGGCATCACTGAATCCATCGGGAGGGGGCACACGCCCTCCGGGCATGACCGTCCGGCGGTCATGTACTAGAGTTATCTCGACATCGAGATATCTGCCGAGGCGTGCCGCAGCCGCCCGAGACCGGTAAGGGTTACCTAACTTAGCCTGACCTTAGCGGATCGGCCAAGAGGGCGTGGCGGCAGGATGCGGTGGTACGCGCACATGAATGAAGGAGACTGTCGTGTCGGCGAACAGCTTCGACGCCCGTAGCACGCTCAGCGTGGGCGACGAGTCCTACGAGATCTTCCGGCTGGACAAGGTGGAAGGCTCGGCCCGCCTTCCGTACAGCCTCAAGGTCCTGCTGGAGAACCTGCTCCGTACCGAGGACGGCGCGAACATCACCGCCGACCACATCCGTGCTCTCGGCGGGTGGGACTCGCAGGCCCAGCCCAGCCAGGAGATCCAGTTCACGCCGGCCCGCGTGATCATGCAGGACTTCACCGGCGTGCCCTGCGTCGTGGACCTCGCCACCATGCGCGAGGCCGTGAAGGAGCTCGGCGGCGACCCTGCGAAGATCAACCCGCTGGCCCCGGCCGAGCTGGTCATCGACCACTCCGTCATCGCCGACAAGTTCGGCACGCACGACGCGTTCGCCCAGAACGTCGAGCTGGAGTACGGCCGCAACAAGGAGCGCTACCAGTTCCTGCGCTGGGGCCAGACCGCCTTCGACGAGTTCAAGGTCGTCCCGCCGGGCACCGGCATCGTCCACCAGGTCAACATCGAGCACCTGGCGCGTACGGTCATGGTCCGCAAGGGCCAGGCGTACCCCGACACGCTGGTCGGCACCGACTCCCACACCACCATGGTCAACGGCCTCGGTGTGCTCGGCTGGGGCGTCGGCGGCATCGAGGCCGAGGCCGCGATGCTCGGCCAGCCGGTCTCCATGCTCATCCCGCGCGTCGTCGGCTTCAAGCTGACCGGTGAGCTCACGCCCGGCACCACCGCCACGGACCTCGTGCTCACGATCACCGAGATGCTGCGCAAGCACGGTGTCGTCGGCAAGTTCGTCGAGTTCTACGGCGAGGGTGTGGCGGCCACGAGCCTCGCCAACCGCGCCACCATCGGCAACATGTCGCCGGAGTTCGGCTCCACCGCCGCGATCTTCCCGATCGACGACGAGACGCTGAAGTACCTGCGCCTGACCGGCCGCGACGAGCAGCAGGTCGCGCTCGTCGAGGCGTACGCCAAGGAACAGGGCCTCTGGCTCGACCCGGCCGCCGAGCCCGACTTCTCCGAGAAGCTGGAGCTGGACCTGGCGTCGGTCGTCCCGTCTATCGCCGGCCCGAAGCGCCCGCAGGACCGCATCGTCCTCGCGAACGCCTCGCAGAAGTTCGCGCAGGACGTCCGCAACTACGTCGAGGACGACGACGAGGCGGGCAAGGAGTCCTTCCCGGCCTCCGACGCCCCGGCCAGCAGCAACGGCGTACCGTCCCGCCCGACCACGGTCACGGCCGCGGACGGCTCGACGTACGAGATCGACCACGGCGCCGTCACCGTCGCCGCGATCACCTCCTGCACCAACACCTCGAACCCGTACGTCATGGTCGCCGCCGCGCTCGTCGCGAAGAAGGCCGTGGAGAAGGGCCTGACCCGCAAGCCCTGGGTCAAGACCACGCTCGCCCCGGGCTCCAAGGTCGTCACCGACTACTTCGACAAGGCGGGGCTCACCCCCTACCTCGACAAGATCGGCTTCAACCTCGTCGGCTACGGCTGCACCACCTGCATCGGCAACTCAGGACCGCTGCCGGAGGAGGTCTCCAAGGCCGTCAACGAGCACGACCTCGCGGTCACCTCGGTCCTCTCCGGCAACCGCAACTTCGAGGGCCGGATCAACCCCGACGTCAAGATGAACTACCTGGCCTCCCCGCCGCTGGTCGTCGCGTACGCCATCGCGGGCTCCATGAAGGTGGACATCACCAAGGACGCGCTGGGCACCGACCAGGACGGCAAGCCGGTCTTCCTCGAAGACATCTGGCCGACCGAGGCCGAGGTCAACGACGTGGTGGCGAACACCATCGGCGAGGACATGTTCAACAAGTCCTACCAGGACGTCTTCGCGGGCGACGCCCAGTGGCAGGCCCTGTCCATCCCCACCGGCAACACCTTCGAGTGGGACGCGCAGTCCACCTACGTGCGCAAGCCCCCGTACTTCGAGGGCATGACGATGGAGACCACCCCGGTCTCCGACATCACCGGCGCGCGTGTGCTCGCCAAGCTGGGCGACTCGGTCACCACGGACCACATCTCCCCGGCCGGTGCCATCAAGGCCGACACCCCGGCCGGCAAGTACCTCACCGAGCACGGTGTGGAGCGTCGTGACTTCAACAGCTACGGCTCGCGCCGCGGCAACCACGAGGTCATGATCCGCGGCACGTTCGCCAACATCCGCCTGCGCAACCAGATCGCGCCGGGCACCGAGGGCGGCTACACCCGCGACTTCACCCAGGCGGACGGCCCGGTGTCGTTCATCTACGACGCCTCGCGCAACTACATCGAGCAGGGCACCCCGCTGGCCATCCTGGCCGGCAAGGAGTACGGCTCCGGCTCGTCCCGCGACTGGGCCGCCAAGGGCACCGCGCTCCTGGGCGTCAAGGCCGTCATCGCCGAGTCGTACGAGCGCATCCACCGCTCGAACCTCATCGGCATGGGTGTCATCCCGCTGCAGTACCCGGAGGGCCAGACCGCCGAGTCCCTGGGTCTGACCGGCGAGGAGGCCTTCTCCTTCACCGGCATCACCGAGCTGAACGAGGGCACCACCCCCCGTACGGTCAAGGTCACCACCGACACCGGTGTGGAGTTCGACGCGGTCGTCCGCATCGACACCCCCGGTGAGGCCGACTACTACCGCAACGGCGGCATCCTGCAGTACGTGCTGCGCAGCCTGATCGCCAAGTAGGCGCGCCCCGACACGACACCGGAGGGCCGCACCCCCCCGCAGGACGGGGGGTGCGGCCCTCCGCTCTTGCCCTCGCGCCGTTCCCCGCGCCCCTGAAGGCTCGGCTGCGCCTTCGCCCCGTCAGGGGCGCGGGGAACGGCGCAGTCGTTTGCCTTTCGCCCTTAAAGGGGCGCGGGGAACTGCGCGGCCAGCCACGACGGACCCGCACTTTGCAGCGCGCCACAGTGGGCCCGCGCTTTTCAGGGGCTGCAAGCGGACGCGCAGACGCATGGCTCGGGCTCAGGTTGGGCACAGGGGGCTCCCAGGCGAAGGGGACAGGATCACCACATGTCTGGCACCCGAACCGAGCCCGTACGCGTGCTGATCGTCGACGACGAACCAGGTCTGACCGAACTGCTCTCCGTGGCCGTCACGGAAGCAGGCTGGCAGCCCTACCCGGCACCGGACGGCCGCTCCGCGCTGCGCGTGGCCCGCGCCCGCGCCCCGCACGCCGTCGTCCTCGACGGAATGCTCCCCGACCTGGACGGCATCCAGGTCCTGCGCCGGCTGCGCCAGGAGAACCCGAAGCTGCCCGTCCTGATGCTCACCGCGCGCGACGCGCTGGAACACCGCATCGACGGCCTCGCCTCGGGCGCCGACGACTACGTGACGAAGCCCTTCTCCCTGGAGGAGGTCGTACTGCGGCTGCGCGCACTGCTGCGGCGCTCGGGCGCCGAGGACCGCAGGTCCGGCGGTTCCGTACGGGCCCTCGGAGACCTGGTGCTGACCGAGGAGACCCGTGAGGTGCACCGCGACGGTACGCGGATCCAGCTCACCGCCAAGGAGTTCGACCTGCTCAGCCTGCTGCTGAGCCACCCGTGCCAGGTGCTGAGCAAGACCCAGATCCTCGACCGGGTGTGGAGCAGCTGCTTCGACGGCGGCGGGAACCTCGTCGAGGTCTACATCTCCAGCCTCCGCCGAAAGATCGACAAGGGGCGGACACCGATGATCCACACCGTCCGGGGCGTCGGGTACGCCATCAGACCGCCGGGGGACGGCAGATGAGGCCGCGTCTGCCGGAACGGCGTTCCCTGCGCACCCGTCTCCTGCTCTTCATCGGCGTCACCCTGGTCGTCGTCTGCGCGGCGATGGCGCTCACCACCGTCCTCGCCCAGCGCGCCTACCTGATCGGCAACCTCGACCAGCGCGTCACCGACGCCGCCGAACGCAGCCAGGGCGGACTGCAACGCCGTACGGGCGACGACACGGACCTCGGCTTCCTGAACGAACGCGGACAGGCGGTCGGCACGCTGGCCGCCCGTTTCGATGCCGATGCCGATGCCGACGGGACCGGACAGGTCATCGCGGCCCAGGTGGTCACGGACGACGGTACGCAGCAGACCCTCACCACCGCCCAGCGCGCCGCCCTGGACGGCATCGCCACCGACGGCTCCCTGCACACCCGTACGATCCCCGGCCTCGGCACCTACCGCGTGACCGCCATCGCGGGCGACGGCGTCCCCGTACTCACCGGGCTCCCGATGGACGACGTACAGGACATGATCGGCGGCCTCGTCCTGATCGAGGCCGTGGCGGGCGCACTCGGCCTGGCCGCCGCGGGCGTGGTCTGCGCCGTGGTGATACGCCGTCAACTGCGGCCGCTGGGCAGGGTGGCCGCCACCGCCGTCGAGGTCTCGCGGGTCCCGCTGGGCCGGGGCGCGGTCACCGGCCTCACCCGGGTACGCGAACGGGACACCTACCCCGGCAGCGAGGCCGGGCAGGTCGGCGCCGCGCTCAACCGCATGATCGACCACGTGGAGTCCTCGCTCGCCGAACGCCAGCGCAGCGAGGAACGCATGCGGCGCTTCCTCGCGGACGCCAGCCATGAACTCCGTACGCCCCTCGCGTCCATCGCCGGATACGCGGAGCTGATGAACCGCGGCACCCAGCGGATCGAGCCCACGCTGGCCTGGCGGCGGGTCTCCGCCGAGTCGGCGCGCATGACGGGCCTCGTGGAGGACCTGCTGCTGCTCGCCCGGCTCGACGAGGGGCGCCCGCTCCAGTCGTCCGAGGTCGACCTCGCGGCGCTGGTCGCCGAGGCGGTGTGGGACGCGCGGGCGGCGGGCGGCGGCCACGACTGGCAACTGGCGCTGCTCCTCGACACCCCCGCGCTCGTCCGCGGCGACGAGGCCCGCCTCCACCAGGTGGTGGCCAACCTGCTGGCCAACGCGCGGGTGCACACGCCCACGGGTACGACGGTCGTCGCGTCGGTGGAGGCCACGGAGGCGCACTGCGTGATCCGTGTCCGCGACGACGGCCCCGGCATCCCGGCGCACCTGCTGCCCGCGGTCTTCGAACGCTTCACCCGGGGCGACGTGTCCCGTTCCCGGAACACCCCCGCCGACGGCGGCTCCGGCCTCGGCCTCGCCATCGTCGCGGCCATCGCGAGCGCCCACGGCGGCCACGTAGACGTACAGAGCGTTCCGGGCCGCACGGAGTTCACGCTCACGCTGCCGCCGCCCCACGCGCTCGTGGAGGCACCCTCGGCGCCTCCTCCGACGGCACTGGCCACGAGCGACCCCCGCCCCGACCCCCACTGACCACCAAGCGTCCCGGACCCCACGGGCCGGAAGCCCCGCGCCCCTAAAGGGCGGGGCTGCGCCTTGGCCCGAGGGGCCTGCAGGCCGGAATTCCAGTGCGGGCGCGTGGCGGCTGGCCGCGCAGTTCCTCGCGCCCCTCAGGGACGGGGCTGCGCCTTGGCCCAAGAGGTCTGCAGGCCGGAAGTCCAGTGCGGGCGCGTTGCGGCTGGCCGCGCAGTTCCCCGCGCCCCTAAAGGGCGGGGCTGTGCCCCGGTCGAGGGTCTGCGGGCCGGGAGTCTTGTGCGGGTGTGTGGGGGTTGGCCGCGCAGTTCCTCGCGTCCCTCAAAGGCGGGGCTGCGCCCCGGCCCGGGGGTACGCGCCGTTTCCCGCGTTCCGGCCCTCGCCCCCTCAGGGGCGCGGGGAACTGCGCAGTCTGTTGCCTTTCGCCCTTAAGGGGCGCGGGGAACTGCGCGGCCAGCCACAACGCGACCCGCACTCGTACCCAACCCAACCCAACACCCCCCACCCCCCGCTTCAGCTGAGCCTCAGGTTGGCGGCCCACAGTCATTCCACGCGGCCGTCCGCCAGGGACCGGTCCACGGCGTAGAGGGAGCCAGCTGCGATGACCGAGCCCGACACCGAGGAGCCCGCGGAACAGCCGGCACAGCCGGGACAGACAGGGCGTCAGGCCCACGCGAGCCGGCGCAACTTCATGCGCAAGGTCTTCTTCGCCGGCGGCGCCACCGCCGTCGCGACGATGGGCGGCGCCGGCGCCTGGGCAGCCCTCGCCGCGGACGAGACCGACGCGACCGCGTCGGCCGCCCCGAGCGGCGCCCCCACCGGAGGTCCCGGCGGAGCGGGCGGTCCCGGCAACCAGTCCATCACCGAGGACTTCTTCGGCCTGACCACCGACGGCAAGAGGATCGACGACCTCTTCACGTTCCACTCCGAGGGCGTCACGACCGCCCCGGTGATCGCCGCGGCCAACGCCTTCCTGGCCGGGCTGAGCGCCACCCAGAAGTCGTCGACGCAGTTCACCGTGCACTCCACCGAGTGGCGGCTGTGGAGCAACGTCGACGCGTACGACCGCCAGGGCGTCTCGATCGCCGACCTCTCGGACGAGCAACAGGCCCTCGGCAAGGCCCTGTTGAAGTCTGCCCTCAGTGCCGAGGGCCTGGAGACCACGGAGAGGATCCGCAGGATCAACCAGGCCGCGGGGGAGGCGATCGACAACACGAACTCCTTCAACGAGGAGGCCTTCTACTACACGGTGATGGGCACGCCGTCCGCCACCGAGCCCTGGGGCTTCCAGTTCGACGGGCACCACCTGGTCATCAACTACTTCGTGCTCGGCGGCCAGGTCGTCATGAGCCCCTGCTTCTGGGGCTCGGAGCCGACCGAGATGGAGATCGACGGCACGACCGTCTCCGTGTGCAAGGAGGAGGTGAGGGCGAGCCTCGCCTTCATCAACTCCCTCACCGCGGCCCAGCGCGCGGTCGCGGTCGAGTCCACGACCAAGTCGAACGAGTCCATGAAGGCCGGCGCCTTCGCCGACAACGCCGTCCAGGAGTACACCGGCATCCGCGGCACGGCCCTCACCGGCGCCCAGAAGCTCAAGCTCCTCGGCATCGTCGAGGCCTTCACGGGCCGGGCCAAGGCCGATGTCGCCAGGGCCCGACTGGCCGAAGTGCGGGCCCACTTGAACGACACCCACGTCACCTGGTCGGGCGGCATCGCGGACGACTCCGCCTTCTACGTCCGGGTGCACAGCCCGGTCGTCTGGGTGGAGGTCGACTGCCAGGCCCCCGGCCCGCTCGCGGGCGCGTACGGCGCCTCGCAGGGCAGCGGCGCCACCCAGATGCACGTCCACTCCGTCATCCGCACCCCGAACGGCAACGACTACGGGAAGGAGCTCCTGCGACAGCACTACCTGACGTCCCCTCACCACCGCTGAGGGGACCCGGCGCCCCGGGCGTCCGAGAGTCACCCGTCATCGCGAGGGCCGCACCCGTCCGGGTGCGGCCCTCGCGCGTCAGCCGTTTACATGTGCATCGCGCCGCGCTAGCTTCGACAGCACGTGGGGTGGGAGCGCTCCCATTCCGGGTGGACCGGAACCCGCCCCGGGACCGCCCCCACCCCACACATCCCGCACGTACACCACGCGCACCCCACACGGCCTGTGAACGAAGGGATGGTCAGTACTGTCATGAGCCTGACAATCACTCCGGCCCCGCCACCCGAGCGCCCCCCACGCCCCCCACGCCGCTCACCGCTGCGCGGCTTCCCGCTTCCCGCCCGCGGCAGAGCCTTCCTCCTCATCCTGCTGGCCCTGGTCGCCACGGTCCCGGCCCTCGGTCTGGTCGTCTCGGCGGGCGGCGAGGCCGAGGCCCACGGCACCCCGATGAAGCCCGCCAGCCGCACCTTCCTGTGCTGGCAGGACGCGCTCACCGACACCGGTGAGATCAAGCCGATCAACCCGGCCTGCAAGGCGGCCCAGCAGGTCAGCGGCACGACGCCGTTCTACAACTGGTTCTCGGTCCTGCGCTCCGACGGGGCCGGCCGCACCCGCGGCTTCGTGCCCGACGGCGAACTGTGCAGCGGCGGCAACACCAATTTCACCGGCTTCAACACCCCGAGCGCCGACTGGCCGCTCACCCACCTCACCTCGGGCGCGACCGTCGACTTCTCCTACAACGCCTGGGCCGCGCACCCGGGTTGGTTCTACGTCTACCTCACCAAGGACGGCTACGACCCGACCAAGGCGCTCACCTGGAACGACATCGAGGCACAGCCGTTCCTGAGCGTCGACCACCCGCCGCTCAACGGCTCCCCGGGCACGGTCGAGGCCAACTACTCCTGGTCCGGGCGGCTTCCGGCGGGCAAGTCGGGCCGCCACCTCGTCTACATGGTCTGGCAGCGCTCGGACAGCGCGGAGACCTTCTACTCCTGCTCCGACATCGTCTTCGACGGCGGCAACGGAGAGGTGACCGGCATCCACGACCCGGGCAACCCGACCGAGCCCCCGGCCGGCGCCTGCTCCGCCGCCCGCCGTACGACGGGCAGTTGGTCGGGCGGCTACCAGTCCGAGGTGACCGTCACCAACAGCGGTGACGTGCCGCTGCTCGGCTGGATGGTCGACTGGTCACTGCCGACCGGGCAGTCCGTCGCCAGTCTCTGGAGCGGCAACGCCACGTACAGCGGCCAGAACGTGATGGTCCACAACGCCGACTGGAACGGGTCGCTCGATCCGGGCGAGAGCACGACGTTCGGTTACGTCGTCCAGGGCTCCGGAGGTGATACGGCGACCGCTCTGCCGTGCCGGCCGGGCTGAGCCGGTCCGGGACCGGCCCCGTACGCTCCGGGGGCGGGATTCTCCCGGGCTGCTCTGGGCGGACCCGGTGGCCGTAATCCACCGGGTCCGCGAGCCGGGCAGGTCGGGGGAATGCCTGGCCGGAGGGGATGAGGTCGTGCGGACCACGGACACGACAACGTTGTCCGGTGGTCTCAAAACGACTCTACCTCTCCAACGGAGCGCACAGGCAGCCCAGTTGGAATCTTGAGCCACTTCTGAGGTTGGTACGGTCTCCCGCGGGAGGGCTCATGAACGAGCGGGACACGGTACGGCACCCGGCTGCCGTCCGTCTGGCACTGGTGATGCTGCTGACGCTGGGCGGCCTCACCGGCTGCGGCACCCTCGCGGACACCGGGAAGAAGTCGTCGATCGCGGTGCCGGACCTGTTCTATCTCCGGCCGCACGGGGACGACTCCGGGCCCGAGAAGAAGATGCCCTTCCACGTCCAGGCCGAGGACGTACAGGCCAAAAGGGACTTCAGCACGCAGGACCACCGGCTCACCGTGGACGTCACCGGGTCGGGGCAGGCCGTACGGCTCAAGATCTCGGACATCCGCAAGAAGAACCCCCGCTGTTCCGGATCCGCCACCCGGGTCGTCTGCAAGGTGAGCGGCGTCTACAACAGTTGGTCCGACCTGGACCGGGTCTATCCGTACGCCGCCCCGGGAGGGAAGGCCGGCGACAGCGAGACGGTCCGCTTCCGCTTCAGTACGAAGCAGGGGAGGACGCTCACCGCCCGCACCCGGGTCGTCGTCGGCGAACCCGTCGTCAAGGTGCGTACGACGAAGCTGTTCGAGGACGTCGGGCCCGGCTCCGTCCTGCGCGCACCCCTCGTGGTCCGCAACACCGGGGAGGTGCCCGTGCGGGGCGTCGGGCTGATGCTCGCCGTCGGCAGCGGCCTGAGTTTCCAGGACCGGCACGGCAACTGCCGCTATCCGGGGGCGCAGAAGGGCACTCTCGCGGTGTGCGAGTTCCCCGGGCTGCGCATCCCCGCCGGGAAGGCGGTCGTCCTCCGCCCGGATCTGACGCTGGACGTCGCCACCACGCAGCTGTACACCTCGTTCAGCCAGCAGGCGTGGGCCCTGGACATGGGCCCCGCGCAGCACAGCGTCGTACCCGAGGGCGGCGACCCCGGCGACGGCCCGCGGCTGACGGCCGCGACCGCGAAGGGACCCGACCTGGAGGGGACGTTCGCCGGCGGTGACGTGGGGAGCGAGGTCCAGGTCGACACCCACGCCGACTTCGAGGTCCTCCCCGTCGAGGTGAGCGGCGCACGGGGCACCGAGCGTTCCGTGCGCCTGAAGGTGCGAAACAACGGGCCCGCCACCCCCGGGAGCACCAGACTGCTGTTCACCCCGCCACCGGGCGCCACCGTGGTCGAGCAGCCCGAGGAGGCCATCGACGAGGACGTGTACGAGCCCTCCTGCGAGCTGGACAAGGGCACGTACTCCTGCCCCGTGACGAGCGGGCTCGCAGCGGGGGAGTCGAGCACCTTCGAGTTCACGCTCCGGCTCGGCGGCCCGGGCGAGGGCCGTGTGCGGGTGATCGACACCGCCGACACCGATCGCCGCGACCCCGACCCCGCCAACGACACGGCACCGGTTACCGTCCTGCGGTAACCGGTGCCATGTGCGGGTGAAGGGCCGGGTCAGCCCAGGAGTTCCACCTCCGCGAGCGTCGCCTCACCGTCGAGGACCAGGCGGTACTTGGCGTACGTGCCGGGTGCCGTCACCGAGAAGGCCCGCGTCTGCTTGTCCCAGGCGAAGGACTGCCCGGACCGCTTGTCGAGGTCCTTCCACGTGGTTCCGTCGGACGAGCCCTGCAGGACCCAGCCCTTGGGAGCCTTGGCCCCGTCGGCCGACGTCAGCGTGTACTGCACCGCCTTGACCGGGTCGGCGGTCGGCAGGTCGGCGGACGTGACGGTGGCGTTCGTGTTCGACGTGTTGTCGAACAGCGGGCCCTCGCCCTTGACGGCGTCGGTCCGGGGAGCCGGCACCTTGTCGTCCTGCGTGATCGACACGGGCGCCGCGTTCTTGCCGGTGCCCCACGAGGACGGCTTCGACCCCATGTCGAACTCGACCACCGCGCCGCGCGAGAGCACCGAGTGCGGGAGCGAGGTCGACGTCCACTTCTTGCCGTTGACCTTCAGGCCCTGCACGTAGACGTTCTTCGCGCTGTTCTTCGGGGCCTTCACGACGAGGTCCCGGCCGTTCTCCAGGTGCACGGTCGCCTTCTTGAACAGGGGCGACCCGACGGCGTACTCGCCGCTGCCCATGACCAGCGGGTAGAAGCCGAGCGAGGAGAAGAGGTACCAGGCCGACTGCTCGCCGTTGTCCTCGTCGCCGTGGTAGCCCTGGCCGATCTCACTGCCCGTGTAGAGCCGCGAGAGGACCTCACGCACGTTCTTCTGGGTCTTCCAGGGCTGGCCGGCCGCGTCGTACATGTAGTTGACGTGGTGGGCCACCTGGTTGGAGTGCCCGTACATGCCCATGCGGACGTCGCGGGCCTCGGTCATCTCGTGGATGACGCCCCCGTACGAACCGACGAACTCGGGCCCGGCGGTCTCCGGGGTGCCGAAGTACGTGTCCAGCTTCTCCGCGAGACCCGACCGGCCGCCGTAGAGGTTGGCCAGCCCGCGCGAGTCCTGCGGCGCGGTGAACGCGTACCCGTAGCCGTTGGTCTCCGTGTAGTCGTAGCCCCACACGCGCGGGTCGTACTTGTCGGAGGCCACCCGCCAGTCGCCCTTGGCGTCCTTGCCCTGGAAGAAGCCGGCCTTCGAGTCGAAGAGGTTGACGTAGTCCTGGGCGCGGTTGAGGAAGTACGCGGCCTCCTCCTTGTACTTCTTCTTGCCGGTCTCCTTGTAGAGCGCCTCGCCCATCTTCGAGATGCCGTAGTCGTTGAGGTAGCCCTCCAGCGCCCACGACAGGCCCTCGTGGGTGTCGGTGCTCGTGTAGCCGATGAAGGGCGAGGTGGTCATGCCCTTGCGGCCGACGCCCGAGGAGGGCGGCACGACGGTCGCGTTCTTCACGGCCGCGTCGTACGCCGACTCCGCGTCGAAGTCGACACCCTTGACGTACGCGTCGGCGAACGCCACGTCGGAGGACGTGCCGGTCATCAGGTCCGCGTAACCGGGCGAGGACCAGCGCGAGGTCCAGCCGCCGTCCTTGTACTGCTGTACGAAGCCGTCGACCATCTCACCGGCCTGGCCGGGCGTCAGGAGCGAGTAGGCGGGCCACGTCGTCCGGTAGGTGTCCCAGAAGCCGTTGTTGACGTACACCTTGCCGTCGACGATCTTCGCGCCGGTGTGCGTCGGGGTGTCCGGGCCCGGCATCGCCGAGAACGGCGAGGCGTACTGGTACTTGCCGCCGACCTTCTCGAAGCCGGAGTTCGGGTACAGGTACAGCCGGTAGAGGCTGGAGTACAGCGTCGTCAGCTGGTCGGGGGTCGCGCCCTCGACCTCGACCTTGCCCAGGATCTTGTCCCACGCCTGCTGGGCGCGCGATTTGACCTTGTCGAAGGACGTGCCGTCCGGGATCTCCTGGCGGAGGTTGTCCTTGGCCTGGTCGATGCTGATGAGCGAGGTCGCGATGCGCAGGGTGACCGTGCGGTCCGCGCCGGGCTTGAACTTCAGATAGCCCTTGACGCCCGAGGAGCTTCCCTCGGTGACGGGCGCGTCGAAGGTCCCGTACACGAAGAGGCGGGTGGCGCCCGTCGACAGGCCGGACTTGACGTCCGAGTAGCCGGTGAAGGTGCCGCTCTCCTTGTCGAGGGTCAGGCCCGCCTGGTCCGTGACGTTGTCGAAGAGGACGTTCGCGTCGTCACCGGGGAAGGTGAAGCGCAGGGCCGCCGCGTGGTCCGTCGGCGTCATCTCCGTCTTCAGCCCGTTCTCGAACGTCACGCCGTAGTAGTACGGGCGTGCCGTCTCGTTCTCGTGCCTGAAGGGCAGCGCGCGGGCGGTGCGGCCCGTCTCCGGGGTGCCGGACGCGGCCGACGGCATCACCTGGAAGGTCTGCCGGTCGCCCATCCAGGGGCTCGGCTCGTGGCTCGCGCTGAACGCCTGGACGGTCGGCAGGTTGTCCGCGTTGTTGGAGCGCGCGTAGTCGTACAGCCAGCTCAGCGAACCCGCGTTCGTCACCGGGGTCCAGAAGTTGAAGCCGTGCGGCACGGCCGTGGCCGGGAAGTTGTTGCCGCGCGAGAACCCGCCGCTGGAGTTGGTGCCGCGGACGGTCGACGCGTAGTCCGAGAGATGCGCCTTCGGTTTCCCGGGCTTCTGCACGCTCAGCTTCACGTCGTCCAGCCAGCCGCGGAACTTGGCGGGCCCCTTCGGGGAGTCGTACGCGACCAGGATGCGGTCGACGGTCCGGCCGGCCGCGACCGAGCCGATCCGCGAGGTGACGTTGTTCCACTGGTTGACGTACAGCACCTTCGAGGCGCCCTGGCCCTGCGGTGTCAGCGCGAACCCGTGCTGGTCCTGGGCGCGCAGATCGCTGAGGTGGGTGCCGTCCGTGAAGGCGAGGTCGACCGACACGTTCGTGGCGTCGTAGTCCCGGTCGCCGTCCGCCATCGACGGGAAGATCCGGTACGCCAGCTCGGTGTCGCGGCCGACGGCCACGTTCACGTCGAAGACCTTGTTGTACGAGTAGGCGCGGCCCTCCGCGTTGTGGGTGCCCGCGTACCGCAGCGCCTTCTTGCCGGTGAAGCCCGCGCCCGCCTTGGCCGTCGGGGAGCCGCTCGGACCGCGGTCCACGAGGGAGAGCATGTCCTTGGGCGTCGGGTCCTCCTCGTCGCCCGTGGAGAACTGGACGTCGGCGAGCTGCAGGGCGTCGGAGGCGCCCTTGTTCTTGGTGATGTCGAGCCGGAAGTGCTGGTACTCGGCCGGTTCGCCGAGCTTGTACGACTTCGTCTGGAACCGCTCGCCGAAGGACTCGCCGGCCCGGGTGTCGAGGGTCTTCCAGTCCTTGCCGTCCGTGGAGCCCTGGAAGGTCCAGTCGACGGGGTCGCGCTCGTCGTGGTCGTTGGCCGACGTGAGCGCGTACGTGAGCAGCTTGACGGGGGCGTCCAGCTCGAACTCCACCCAGCCGGTGGGCGCGAAGGTCAGCCATTTGGTGCTGGGCTCGACATCGGTGAGGTTCTCCTTCACCTCGCCCCCGCCGGTGTTCTCGGCGCTCGCGCGGACCTCCGTGACGTGGTCCGTCACATTGCCGGGGATGCCGCTGCTGAACCCGCCGTCGACCCCCGAGGCGCGCTTGGTGCCGTCCGCCGTGGTGTCGACCGTGTTGAGCCAGTCGGGTGCGGGTTCACCCGTCTCGAAGGAGGAACCGAACTCCCGATCCGCCGCCGCTTCACCGGGACGGGCTACGGCGGCGCCCTGCGAGGCCACCACCAGTGCGAATGCGGCCGCTCCGAGGACCGCCGTGGAACCCCACCCGTGCCTCGTTCCGAGCCGGGATCTGTACAGAGACCCTTGCCGAGATCTGTGGTGCATGCGCCAGCACCCTCCCTGTCACGTGCGCCTGGACAACGTTGTCAAATTCGCTGCGCAGGTCCAGTAGGGAGTCAAGTGACCAGTGATGTCAAGGGTGTTGTATGTGGCGTACGGGGGTACCGCCGAAAGCCGACTCGACGGCCCCCTCGTGGGCCCACCTGTCGGCTACCTGTTCGGGCACTGATCGTTGCCTGATCACGCCCTGTGTGACAAGCCTGCGGGCAGCTCATATTTCCGCGAGGTCTCACTTCGGGAAAGAGTGTCGGCCAACTGTGCATTCGATCTTGCTCCGTTGGCGGGAAGTGGACTATACCTGTCGGCGTCCGCCCGATCGTTCGACCGGTCGCGGGCAGGTGGTTGCCGGCAGGCGAGGGGGCACGGCGAACAGCGACGTGCCGCGCATTCCTGCGGCTCCCGGTATTCCAGGCACGATCCAGCTCTACTGATGTTCCCTCGCTCAAGCGCCGGGCAGACCGTCCGACCTGTTTTTCCTGCCGGGGGACCGGGGGTTTCCCCCGGGTAATGCAGTACCAACCGCGGTGCCGGGGAGGGTCCGGTTCACCGCCTGAGTCCTGACGAAGGCGAGGACTTGAGCATGGGATCCACTTCCGCACACAACGACCGCGAGGGTGTCGGCCGGCGCGACCTGATCAAGCGGTCCGCCGCGCTCGGTCTGATCACCGTACCCACGATGGGCTTTCTGTCCGCGTGTGCCAGCGGCGACAGCGGCGGCGACGAAAAGGTCGACAAGGGCAAGAAGACCAAGGAGAACCCGCTCGCCGTCAATGAGACCGCGCCGCTGGAGATCGTGATCTTCGACGGCGGTTTCGGCACGCAGTACGCCGAGGACGCCAAGGCCGTCTACGAGAAGAAGTTCCCCAAGGCGAAGGTCAAGTTCTCCTCGACCCAGAAGATCCAGTCGGTCCTGCAGCCGCGCTTCAACCAGGGGACCCCGCCGGACCTGATCGACAACTCGGGTGCCGAGCAGATGGACATGGGTGTCCTGGTCGGCAAGAAGCAGCTCGCCGACCTCACCACGCTGCTGGACTCGCCGTCCTACGACGACCCGGCCAAGAAGGTCCGCGACACCCTGCGCCCCGGCATCGTCGAGATGGGCCAGTTCGACGGCGACCCGGTCTGGATCATGTACTACGCGTACACCGTCTACGGCGTGTGGTACTCCCAGAAGGCACTGGACGGCCTGGACGCGGAGTACCCGGAGACCTGGGACGACATGCTCGCGGTCTGCGCCAAGGCGAAGAAGAAGGGCATCGCGGGCTGGACGTACGCGGGCAAGTACCCGTACTACGTCCCCTTCTCGCTCTACCCGATGATCGCCAAGGTCGGTGGCCGTGAGGTCCTGGACGCCATCGACAACCTGGAGCCGAACGCCTGGAAGCACCCGGCCGTCAAGACCTGTTTCGAGGCGTACTACGAGCTGTACAAGAAGGGCTACATCCTCAAGGGCACCCCGGGCCTGGACCACATCCAGTCCCAGACCGCCTGGACCGAGGGCAAGGCGCTCTTCATCCCGAACGGCTCCTGGGTGGAGAACGAGGCGGCGAAGACCATGCCGAAGGACTTCGACCTCGCGGTGAACGCGCCCAGCGGCATCGACAGCTCGGACAAGATGCCCTTCGGTACCATCTGGGCGTCGGGCGGCGAGCCCTTCATCGTCCCCGCGAAGGCCAAGAACACCGAGGGCGGCATGGAGCAGCTGCGCATCATGCTCGGTGAGGCCTCGTCGAAGAACTTCACCTCGTCCGTCAAGTCGCTGACGGCCTTCAACGGCGGCACCGACGGCATCGAGCTGACGCCGGGTCTGAAGTCCGGGGTCGCGGCCCTGGAGAAGGCCGGCGACAACGTGGTCAACCCGCGCATCCAGGACTGGTACGTGGCGCTCCAGAAGGAGAAGATCGGCGTCGGCGGCCTCGGCGAGATGATGGCCGGCCGCCTCACCCCGGTCGAGGCCATCAAGAAGATCCAGGGTTACGCCGACGAGGCGGCCAAGGACGACAGCATCCAGCACTACAAGCACCAGTGAGCGCGGCCGGGGCCCCGGACACCTTCCGGGGCCCCGGTTCTCGTTGTGCGGCGTCGACGGCACCCCCCGCGGGAAGATCGGGTCGGTAGGAATGCAACACGGTAAATACCGTTTCATCGTGGGGTTCTTGACGGCCCCCCTGGCCATTTACGGCCTGTTCGTCATCTGGCCCTTCATCCAGTCCATCTACTACTCGTTCACGGACTGGAGCGGTCTCAGCCCCGAGTTCAAAATGGTGGGCTTCAAGAATTACACGAGACTGCTGGACGACGAGGTCTTCTGGAAGTCGTTGCAGCACAGCGTGATGCTGGTGGTGCTGCTGCCACTGGTGACGCTCACCCTGGCGCTGTTCTTCGCCTTCATGCTGAATGTCGGAGGACGGCGGCGGAAGAATGCCGCGATCACCGGCGTCCGGGGATCCGCCTTCTACAAGGTGGTCTACTTCTTTCCGCAGGTGCTGTCGATCGCGATCGTCGCGCTGCTGTTCCAGTTCGCCTTCAACCCCAACAGCGGTGCGATCAACTCGTTCCTGAAGGCGATCGGCCTGGACAGCGTGCAGCCCGACTGGCTCGGTGACCCGGACTTCGCCCTGTGGTGCATCTTCGCGGTCCTGGTCTGGTGCACCGTCGGATTCTTCGTGGTGCTCTTCTCCGCGGGAATGGCCTCCATCCCCAAGGACTACTACGAGGCGGCGCTGCTCGACGGCGCGAACCGCATCACGACCTTCTTCAGGATCACCCTGCCGCTGCTCTGGGACACCGTGCAGTCCGGCTGGGCCTACGTGGGCATCCTGGCGCTCGGCGCCGAGTCCTTCGCGGTCGTGCAGATCATGACCGTGGGCCCCGGCGGTCCCGACTACTCGACGACCGTCCTGCCGCTGTACGTCTACCAGAAGGCGTTCCGCGACGGCCAGGCCGCCTACGCGACGACGATCGGTGTCGCCCTGCTCTTCGTGACGCTGCTGTTCGTGGCGGTCGTGATGAAGCTGGGCCGGCGCGAGCGGCTGGAGTACTGATGCGAACCGAGTTCACCGAGCCGCGAGGAGGCCACGCATGAAGACGACCGACACGCCTCCCGCCGACACCACGGGGGAGCGGCCACCCGTCGCGAAGACGGCGCCCTCGTCCGCGCCGCGGGAGAAGGCCACCGGCAGGACGCTCAACGTCTTCTCGCACGGCTTCCTGATCCTCTGGGCGTTCATGGTCGCGATGCCGCTGCTCTGGGCGGTGATGACCTCCTTCAAGACGGACAAGGAGATCTTCAGCTCGCCCTGGGCGCTGCCCGACACGCTGCACTTCGACAACTGGTCGCGCGCCTGGACCGAAGCGAACATGAGCGACTACTTCCTCAACACGATCATCGTGGTGGGGTTCTCGCTCCTCGGCACCATGCTGCTGGGCTCCATGGCCGCGTACGTCCTCGCGCGCTTCGAGTTCCCCGGGAACCGCTTCATCTACTTCCTCTTCATCGGAGGGATGAGCTTCCCGATCATCCTGGCGCTGGTCCCGCTGTTCTACGTCATGCAGAACCTCGCCCTGCTGAACACGCTGCCCGGACTGATCCTGGTCTACATCGGCTACTCGCTGCCGTTCACCGTGTTCTTCATGACGTCGTTCTTCCGCACCCTGCCGACCTCGGTGGCCGAGGCGGCCTTCGTGGACGGCGCCTCGCACACCAGGACGTTCTTCCAGGTGATGCTGCCGATGGCCAAGCCCGGCCTGATCAGCATCACCATCTTCAACTTCCTGGGGCAGTGGAACCAGTACCTGCTGCCGACGGTGCTCAACACCGAGCCGGAGAACAAGGTGCTCACCCAGGGCCTCGTCCAGCTCGCCGTCAGCCAGGGCTACAAGGGTGACTGGTCCGGACTGTTCGCGGGCCTGGTGATGGCGATGCTGCCCGTACTGGCCGCGTACATCGTCTTCCAGCGCCAGGTCGTGCAGGGGCTGACCGCGGGGGCGCTCAAGTAACAGCCGGGTCATCGGTTCGGTTTGTGAGGGTGGTCCCGGATTGGAGCCGGGGCCACCCTCGCGTCACGGGCGCCCGCACCCCCCTCTCTTGCTCAACCTCTTGACGGGAGTCGACGCCAACGGCTCTGCTTAGAGTTCACTAGTTGGACATAGACGGGGTCTCACCGAGGCGACCCCGTACGCAGGAGGTCGTCGTGGAGACTCCGGGGTCGCAGTCGTCGCTGCACCGAGCCAATCTCGAACGGGTCGTACGTGCGGTGCGCCTGGCCGGGTCGCTCACGCAGGCGGAGATCGCGAGGACGACGGGCCTGTCCGCGGCCACGGTCTCCAACATCGTGCGGGAGCTGAAGGACGGCGGGACGGTCGAGGTCACCCCCACCTCGGCCGGTGGCCGAAGGGCCCGCAGCGTCAGCCTGAGCGGCGACGCCGGCATTGTCATCGGCGTCGACTTCGGCCATACGCATCTGCGGGTCGCGGTCGGCAACCTCGCCCACCAGGTGCTGGCCGAGGAGTCCGAGCCGCTCGATGTGGACGCGTCCGCCGCGCAGGGCTTCGACCGGGCGGAACAGCTGGTCAACCGCTTGATCGCGGCCACCGGCGTGGAGCGTTCGAAGGTCGCCGGGGTGGGTCTCGGCGTGCCCGGGCCGATCGACGTGGAGTCCGGCACGCTCGGCTCCACCGCGATCCTGCCGGGCTGGACCGGCACCAAGCCCGCGGAGGAGCTCCAGGGGCGTCTGGGCGTCCCCGTGCACGTCGACAACGACGCCAACCTCGGAGCCCTCGGGGAACTCGTCTGGGGGAGCGGCAGGGGCGTCCGTGACCTGGCGTACATCAAGGTGGCCAGCGGTGTCGGCGCCGGACTCGTGATCAACAGCAAGATCTACCGCGGCCCGGGTGGCACAGCGGGAGAAATCGGGCATATTACTCTTGACGAGTCCGGCCCTGTCTGCCGCTGCGGCAACCGGGGCTGCCTGGAGACCTTCGCGGCGGCGCGCTATGTGCTGCCGCTCCTCCAGTCCAGCCACGGCACGGATCTGACCATGGAAGGTGTCGTACGGCTGGCACGGGACGGAGATCCTGGCTGTCGTCGGGTGATCGCCGACGTCGGCCGACATATCGGCAGTGGAGTGGCGAATCTGTGCAACCTGCTCAATCCGAGCCGGGTGGTGCTCGGCGGTGATCTCGCCGAGGCCGGAGAGCTCGTACTGGGTCCCATCAGGGAGTCCGTCGGCCGCTATGCGATCCCCAGTGCGGCACGTCAACTATCCGTTCTGCCAGGGGCACTTGGCGGTCGGGCGGAGGTCCTAGGGGCGCTCGCCCTCGCACTGGGCGAGATGGGCGATTCAACCCTTTTGGACGGATCGCTCACTGCTGTAACACCTGCCTTCACTTAGAGAACGGATGGCAGCGTTGCCATTCCGTTAAGGATTTACTTCTTGACGTCGCACGTGCGGCCGAGTTGACTTCCAGCCACCTCGGCCGCAACGTCGCGGCCTCGTCAGGGAGGTTTCTGAAGTGAATACGCGTATGCGTCGCGCCGCCTTTGCCGTTGCCGCTGGTGCGATGGCCGTCTCGCTGGCTGCCTGTGGCAGCGCCGAGGAGTCCGGCGACAAGAGCGACTCCACGAAGTCCGCCGCCAAGGGCGACAACATCAAGGTCGGCCTCCTCCTTCCGGAGAACCAGACCGCGCGGTACGAGAAGTTCGACAAGCCCCTGATCGAGAAGAAGGTCAAGGAGCTCACGAACGACAAGGGCGAGATCGTCTACGCCAACGCCAAGCAGGACGCCACCACGCAGTCCCAGCAGGTCGACACGATGATCACCAACAAGGTGGACGTGCTGATCGTGGACGCGGTGGACTCCAAGGCCATCGCCAACGGCGTGAAGAAGGCCAAGGACGCCGGCATCCCCGTCGTCGCGTACGACCGCCTAGCCGAGGGCCCGATCGACGCCTACACCTCCTTCGACAACGAAGAGGTCGGCCGTGTCCAGGGCAAGGCGCTCCTGGAGGCCCTGGGCGACAAGGCCAAGCCCTCCGCGAAGATCGTCATGATGAACGGCGCGGTCACCGACCCGAACGCCGCCCTCTTCAAGAAGGGCGCCCTCTCCCAGCTCGACGGCAAGGTGGACATCGCCAAGTCGTACGACACCAAGGAGTGGAAGCCGGAGAACGCCAACCTGAACATGGAAGGCGCCATCTCGGCGATCGGCAAGGACAAGATCGTCGGCGTCTACTCCGCCAACGACGGCATGGCCGGCGGTATCATCACCGCCCTCAAGGCCGCGGGTGTCTCCAAGCTTCCCCCGGTCACCGGCCAGGACGCCGAGCTCGCGGGTGTGCAGCGCATCGTCTCGGGCGACCAGTTCATGAGCGTCTACAAGTCCTACCCGCAGGAGGCGGACGTCGCCGCGCAGATGGCCGTCGCGCTCGCCAAGGGCGAGAAGCTCGACTCCATCGCCAAGGACTCGGTCGACAGCCCCACCACCAAGGGCGTCCCGTCGGTGCTGGTCCCGGTCGTCTCGCTGACCAAGGCCAACATCAACGACACCGTCATCAAGGACGGCATCTACACGATCGACGAGATCTGCACCGCCAAGTTCAAGGCCGCCTGTGACAAGGCCGGCCTGAAGTAGGCAACGACAAGTCCCTTACCGCGTACGGGAATTCGGTCCACTGAATTCCCGTACGGGTCTGTGGTCCGCGAGAATGCGGTCCATGAGGGACGGTCGTACCCGAAGCCCCTCCGGCGCCCCGCAATCACCAGCCCCGCAGCTAGGGCGGGGCGCCGGACGGAACACTTCCACCCCCCAAACTCTTCTGCACAACCTCCCGCCGGGTCAGGCGGCGAAGGAGATGGTTAACGTGTCCGCTACGCCTGTTCTGGCGTTGCGCGGGGTCTCGAAGCGATTCGGTGCCGTTCAGGCGCTCACCGACGTAGAGCTCGAGGTCCACGCCGGTGAGGTGGTCGCCCTGGTGGGCGACAACGGCGCCGGAAAGTCCACGCTGGTGAAAACGATCGCCGGCGTGCACCCGATCGACGAGGGTGTCATCGAATGGGACGGCAAGGCCGTCCAGATCAACAAGCCGCACGACGCCCAGCACCTGGGTGTCGCGACGGTCTACCAGGACCTCGCGCTGTGCGACAACATCGACGTCGTCGGCAACCTCTACCTGGGCCGTGAGCTGAAGAAGCGCGGCATCCTGGACGAGGTCGAGATGGAGCGCCGCTCGCGCGAACTGCTCCAGACGCTGTCGATCCGCATCCCCAGCGTGCGCATCCCGATCGCCTCGCTCTCCGGCGGTCAGCGCCAGACCGTGGCCATCGCCCGCTCCATGCTCGGCGAGCCCAAGCTGGTCATCCTCGACGAGCCCACCGCGGCCCTCGGTGTCGAGCAGACCGCCCAGGTCCTCGACCTGGTCGAGCGGCTGCGCGAGCGCGGCCACGCCGTCCTGCTCATCAGCCACAACATGGCCGATGTGAAGGCCGTCGCCGACAAGGTGGCCGTGCTCCGGCTCGGCCGCAACAACGGCGTCTTCGAGGTCAAGGCGACCTCGCAGGAAGAGATCATCTCCGCCATCACCGGTGCCACGGACAACGCCGTGACCCGCCGTGCGGCGCGCAGCAACGGGGAGGCTCAGAAGTGAGCATCGACAAGACCTCCGCCAGCACGGACGAGCACGCCGTCGCGAACCCCGAGGCCGCCGCCGACGCGGTGACCGTGGTCGACCCCAGGCTGCTCGTGCGCGAGCAGGGCCTGGCCGGCTACGTCGGCGAGTTCAAGCGGAAGATGAAGGGCGGTGACCTGGGCTCCGTCCCGGTCGTCCTCGGCCTCATCGTCATCTGCATCATCTTCCAGAGCCTGAACTCGGCCTTCCTCTCCGCCGAGAACCTCAACAACATCGCCGTCGCGATGGTCGCCACCGGCATGATGTCGGTCGGCATCATCTTCGTGCTGCTGCTCGGCGAGATCGACCTGTCGGTCGGCTCGGTCAGCGGTGTGGCGGGTGCCATCACCGCCGTACTGAGCGTCACGCACGGTGTGAACGAGTGGCTGGCCGTCCTCATCGCCCTCGCGAGCGGTGCGGCCATCGGCGCGCTCCACGGCTTCTTCTTCGCCCGGATCGGCGCCCCCGCGTTCGCGGTCACCCTGGCCGGCCTGCTGTTCTGGCTCGGCTTCATGCTCCAGATCCTGGGCGAGAACGGCACGATCAACATCGACGGCGAGGGCGTGGTCGGCAAGCTGACCACGTACTACTTCTCGGACGTCGCGGCCGCCTACGGCCTCGCGCTCGTCGCCGTGGTGCTCTTCTTCGTCACCAGCTTCCTGGACAGCCGCCGCCGCGAGGCCGCGGGCATCCCGTCCCGGCCGCTGGGCGACCTGATCATGCGCACGGTCCTGCTCGCGATCGTGGCGTTCGCCGCGGCGATCATGTTCAACCAGTACAAGGGTCTGCCGCTGGCGCTGCTGCTCTTCATCCTGGTCCTGGTCCTGAGCGACTTCGTCCTGCGCCGCACCAGCTACGGCCGCAAGATCTTCGCGCTCGGCGGCAGCGTCGAGGCGTCCCGTCGTGCCGGTATCAACGTCACGGCGGTCCGTGTCTCGGTCTTCGCCCTGGCGGGCTTCTTCGCCGCCGTCGGCGGTCTGTTCTGGGCCTCGAAGATCGCCGCGGCCAACCAGAGCGCCGGTGCGGGTGACCTCCTGATGAACGTCATCGCGGCGGCCGTCATCGGCGGCACCAGCCTCTTCGGTGGCCGTGGCCGCACGTGGAACGCGCTGCTCGGTGTCATGGTGATCACCTCGATCCAGTACGGCCTCGCCCTGGAGGGCATCGCCACGCCGGTTCAGTACATGATCACTGGTGGTGTGCTTCTGGCCACGGTTGTCATCGACTCGATCACGCGCAAGACGCAGAAGACCGCGGGTCGCGCATAACGGTTTTGCGGTTGCGCGGCTGAGCCGGGACCGCCCGTCGGTGGGTAGCCGCGGGTGCGTCGTGGCTGGTCGCGCAGTTCCCCGCGCCCCTTTGGGGCCTTGAGTGCCCGGTGCCTTCACAGGCGCCGGGCACTTTTGTGCCGTCTGGGGCGTTTGGTGGGGGAGTCGGTGGGCGAGATGATTTACGGCCGATCGCGTGATGTATGACGCACAGCCCGGGCGTCGGCGCGAAAGACGGAACATTAGACTCGACAGGCCCGGGAAGCTCTATCGCTCTACCGCACGCAAGGAGGCACGGGTGCCGCTGCTGACCCGCATCAAGGGACCGCGCGATCTGGACCGGCTCAGCCTGGAGCAGCTGGACCAGCTCGCGGACGAGATCAGGACGTTCCTGGTCGACGCGGTGTCCAAGACCGGCGGCCACCTCGGCCCCAACCTCGGCGTCGTCGAGCTGACCATCGCACTGCACCGGGTCTTCGAGTCCCCCAAGGACCGGATCCTGTGGGACACCGGACACCAGTCCTACGTCCACAAGCTGCTCACGGGCCGCCAGGACTTCTCGAAGCTCAAGATGAAGGGCGGCCTGTCCGGCTACCCCTCGCAGGCCGAGTCCGAGCACGACGTCATCGAGAACAGCCACGCCTCCACGGTCCTCGGCTGGGCCGACGGCCTCGCCAAGGCCAACGAGGTCCTCCGCAAGGACGACCACGTCGTCGCCGTCATCGGCGACGGGGCGCTCACCGGCGGCATGGCCTGGGAGGCGCTGAACAACATCGCCGACGCCAAGGACCGCCCGCTCGTCATCGTCGTCAACGACAACGAGCGGTCGTACGCGCCCACCATCGGCGGCCTCGCGAACCATCTGGCGACCCTGCGCACCACCGACGGCTACGAGCGCTTCCTGGCCCGCGGCAAGGACCTCCTGGAGCGCACTCCGGTCGTCGGCAGGCCCCTCTACGAGACCCTGCACGGCGCCAAGAAGGGCCTCAAGGACTTCATCGCCCCGCAGGGCATGTTCGAGGACCTCGGCCTCAAGTACGTCGGGCCCATCGACGGGCACGACATGGAGGCCCTGGAGTCCGCGCTCGCCCGCGCCAAGCGCTTCGGCGGCCCGGTCATCGTGCACTGCCTCACCGAGAAGGGCCGCGGCTACCAGCCCGCCCTGCGGGACGAGGCGGACCGCTTCCACGGCATCGGCCCCATCCACCCCGACACGGGCCTGCCCGTGAAGGCCTCGGGCGCCGACTGGACCTCCGTCTTCGGCGACGAGATGGTCGCGCTCGGCAAGGAGCGCGAGGACGTCGTCGCGATCACGGCGGCCATGCTCCAGCCGGTCGGCCTGAAGAAGTTCGCGGACGCCTTCCCGAACCGCATCTACGACGTGGGCATCGCCGAGCAGCACGGCGCCGTCTCCGCCGCGGGCCTCGCCACCGGCGGACTGCACCCCGTCTTCGCGGTCTACGCGACCTTCCTCAACCGCGCCTTCGACCAGGTCCTGATGGACGTGGCCCTGCACAAGTGCGGTGTCACCTTCGTGCTCGACCGGGCCGGTGTCACCGGCACCGACGGCGCCTCCCACAACGGCATGTGGGACATGTCGATCCTCCAGGTCGTCCCCGGCCTCAGGCTCGCCGCGCCCCGCGACGCCGACCAGGTCCGCGCCCAGTTGCGCGAGGCCGTCCAGGTCACGGACGCGCCGACGGTGGTCCGCTTCTCCAAGGGCGCGGTCGGCCCGGCCGTACCGGCCGTGGGCCGCGTCGGCGGCATGGACGTCCTGCGCGAGCCCGGCACCGACACCCCGGACGTGCTCCTCGTCTCGGTCGGCGCCCTCGCCCCGATGTGCCTGGAGATCGCCGGTCTCCTCGACCAGCAGGGCATCACCACCACCGTCGTCGACCCCCGCTGGGTCAAACCCGTCGACGAGGCCATGGCCCCGCTCGCCGAGCGGCACCGCGTGGTCGTCACCGTCGAGGACAACTCCCGCGTCGGCGGCGTCGGCTCGTCGGTCGCCCAGGCCCTGCGCGACGCCGGCGTGGACGTACCCCTGCGCGACTTCGGCATCCCGCCGCGCTTCCTCGACCACGCCTCCCGCACGGAGGTCATGGCCGAGATCGGACTGACCGCACCGGACATCGCCCGGCAGGTCACCGGCCTCGTCTCCAAGCTCGACGGCCGGTACGACCAGGCCCACGCCACACCGGAGCCCGCCCGCGACTGAGACACGCCCGAGTGGGCCGGTTCCCGCACCCTTTACGGTGGTGGAACCGGCCCATTCGCGTTAAAACCCACGTGCCGGGGCATACGGACGACGCCCCCTCTCGATCATGTCGAGGACGACAAGCGTGGGAGGTACGCCCGTGAGCAACACCCTCTTCAGGACGAAGAAGATCGAGCAGTCCATCCAGGACACCGAGGAACCGGAGCACGCGCTCAAGAAATCCCTGTCCGCCCTGGATCTGACCGTCTTCGGCGTCGGTGTCATCATCGGCACCGGCATCTTCGTCCTCACCGGCACGGTCGCCAAGAACAACGCCGGTCCCGCCGTCGCCCTGGCCTTCGTGGTGGCCGGGGTCGTCTGCGCGCTCGCCGCGCTCTGCTACGCCGAGTTCGCGTCCACCGTCCCGGTGGCCGGCTCCGCGTACACCTTCTCGTACGCCTCCCTCGGTGAACTGCCCGCCTGGATCATCGGCTGGGACCTCGTGCTGGAGTTCGCGCTCGGCACCGCGGTGGTCGCGGTCGGCTGGTCCGGCTACATCGCCTCGCTGCTCGACAACGCGGGCTGGCACTTGCCCGCGGCGCTCAGCGGCAGGGAGGGCGCCGACGGCTTCGGCTTCGACATCCTCGCCGCCGCCCTCGTCCTGGTGCTCACCGGCATCCTCGTGGTCGGTACGAAGCTCTCCGCGCGGGTCACCGCCGTCGTGGTCGCCATCAAGGTCACCGTCGTCCTCGTCGTGATCATCGCCGGTGCCTTCTTCATCAAGGGCGACAACTACGACCCGTTCGTCCCGAAGGCGAAGCCCGTGGACGCGGGCAGCGGCCTCGACTCGCCGCTCATCCAGCTGATGTTCGGCTGGGCGCCCTCCAACTTCGGCGTGATGGGCATCTTCACCGCCGCCTCCGTCGTCTTCTTCGCCTTCATCGGCTTCGACGTCGTCGCCACGGCCGCCGAGGAGACCAGGAACCCGCAGCGCGACATGCCCCGCGGCATCCTCGGCTCGCTCGTCATCTGCACCACGCTGTACGTCGCGGTGTCGATCGTCGTGACCGGCATGCAGCACTACACCGAGCTGTCCGTGGACGCCCCGCTCGCCGACGCCTTCAAGGCCACCGGCCACCCCTGGTACGCGGGCTTCATCAGCTTCGGCGCCGCCGTCGGCCTCACGACCGTCTGCATGATCCTGCTGCTCGGCCAGACCCGGGTCTTCTTCGCGATGAGCCGCGACGGACTGCTGCCGCGCTTCTTCTCGCACGTCCACCCGCGCTTCAGGACCCCGCACCGGCCGACCATCCTGCTCGGCGTGATCATCGCGATCGTCGCCGGCTTCACCAGCCTGAGCGAGCTGGCCGAACTGGTGAACATCGGCACGCTGTTCGCGTTCGTCGTGGTCGCGGTCGGCGTGATCATCCTGCGCCGCACCCGCCCGGACCTGCCCCGCGCCTTCCGCACCCCGCTGGTCCCGATCCTGCCGATCGTCTCCGTCCTCGCCTCCCTGTGGCTGATGCTGAACCTGCCCGCCGAGACCTGGCTGCGGTTCGGCATCTGGATGGCCCTCGGCTTCCTCGTGTACTTCCTGTACGGCCGCTCGCACAGCCGCCTCGGCCGGGACGAGAAGGCGGCCGAAGCTCCGTAGGGGGTGGTACGGGGTTACGGGCGTACGGTCCTCGGGCCCGTGACCTCGGCGCCCAACTCCGTGACCCTGCGCCGCAGTTCCCGGTCCGCCGTGACCACCAGGCGCGCGCGGTCCGGGTGTTCGGCGACCAGCTCCACGATCCGGTCGTCCCCGCTGCCGGGCGCCGACTCGACCCGCACCCCGGGCACGGACGTCACGCCGCGGGCGCCGCCCTCGACCACGAGGACCAGCTCCAGGGGCCCCGCGAGGCCCGGGAGCCCCTCGTCGGCGTACGGGACGAGCCGGTCCCGTACGCGCTCCGCGGCGCCCCGGCGGTCGCGCCACCAGCCGTCGGGGACGGACCCCACGACATTGGCGGCGTCGACGATCACGAGCGGGGCAGCGTCCATAGGGCCAGGGTCGCACGGAGGGCGATCACACGACCTGATTAGAGTGGGGGAGTGTCAATGGTCCGCACATTCAACGGTGCCTGGCTCATACGCGGCCGGGACGGCAGACTCAGCGCCTACGCTCCACTGCGGGAAGCGGTGTGGTGCTGGGCCGAACAGCGTCCCGGCGGCCCCTGGACGGCACCCCGCGCGGTCGGCGGCGACCAGCGCCTCAACCCGGTGCTCGCCGTGGGCCAGGGAGCCGACTCCTACGCCCACCTGGTCTCCTGGCGTCCCACCGTGGCCGGGGAGGCGGGACTCGTCCACTCGACCCACTTCAGGCCGCACCTCGCCGCCCTCGACTGGAACCCGCTCGGGCACCCCAACGCCAAGGGCGGCCAGACCGGCGTACCGGCCGTCACCGTGGACGCCGAGGGCCGCGCCCACGTCTTCGTACGCAACAAGGGCGGCGGGGTCAGCATGCGTGGCCAGAAGGAGCGCGGGGGCTGGGGCCCCTGGCGCGACCTCAAGGGCCGCGAGGTCACCGGCGAACTCGCCGCCGTCACCCGCGCGTCCGGCCTCGTCGAGCTGTACGCGGCCACGCCGGCCGGCATCCTGCGCTGGACGCAGGCCGGTCCCGGCCACATCCCCGCCCTCGACGAGGAACCCCTGAAAGTGGCGGTCCGGCCGGGCACCCTGCGGGCGCTGACCACCTCCGACGACCACGTGACGCTGTTCTACACGGACGACAACGACACCGTGTGCGCGTGGCGGGCCGGCGCGGAGCCGGTGGAACTCCTCAACTGCGCGGGACCCGGGGCGGTTTCCGCGATCCGCTGCACCCTCGACGGCGTCGACTGCACGCTGCTCGCGCAGCGGTCGGCGAGTGGGCGGGTCGCCTTCGCGGCGTATCCCACCGAACAGGAGTCGGCGGGGGCGTGGTGGACGGACTCGGGTCCGGAGCTGCCCGCCGACGCGGTGGTGGCGCTCGCCGAGGACGAGGAGGGGCGGGTGGTCGCGGCGACCCTCGCGCCGTCCACGGGCGCGCTGCTCCTCACCCACCGCAAACCGGAACGGGGTTTGGCCCTGGAGGCCTGGCAGAGCGTTTGACCCGCCCCCGCCGCCCCTACCCGTTCCCGTCCACGTATGGGGGCTGCGCCCCCTCGCCCCCCGTTGTCCTCAAACGCCGGACGGGCTGGGGATCAGCCTCTCCGGCGTTTGAGGAGCGGGGGTTCGGGGGCTGGCCCCCGAGTCGGTGACGGGACGGGTAGGGGCGGCGGGGGCGAGAAGAGCTACGCCGGGACCGACGCCACGCCCGGTGCCAGGAACGGCTTCCCGTTCACTCGGGCCGAGACACCCTCACGGTCCAGGTACGGCGTGATGCCACCCAGGTGGAACGGCCACCCGGCACCCGTGATCAGGCACAGGTCGACATCCTGCGCCTCGGCCACGACACCCTCGTCGAGCATGAGCCCGATCTCCTGAGCGACGGCGTCGAGGACACGGGCGCGTACCTGCTCCTCGTCCAGCACGGAGTCGCCCTGCTTCAGCAGCGCGGCAACCTCGGGGTCGAGCTCGGGCTTGCCGCTGTCGTACACGTAGAAGCCGCGCTTGCCCGCCTTCACGACCGCCGCCAGGTTCGGCGAGACCGTGAAGCGGTCGGGGAAGGCCCGGTTGAGCGTCTCGGAGACGTGCAGACCGATCGCGGGACCGACCAGCTCGAGCAGCACCAGCGGAGACATCGGCAGCCCCAGAGGCTCGACCGCCTTCTCGGCGACCGCGACCGGCGTGCCCTCGTCGATGACGTTCTGGATCTCGCCCATGAAGCGGGTGAGGATGCGGTTCACGACGAACGCCGGGGCGTCCTTCACCAGGACCGCGGTCTTCTTCAGCTTCTTGGCGACACCGAAGGCGGTGGCGAGCGAGGCGTCGTCCGTCGCCTCGCCCCGCACGATCTCCAGGAGCGGCAGGATCGCGACCGGGTTGAAGAAGTGGAAGCCCACGACCCGCTCGGGGTTCTTGAGCTTCGACGCCATCTCGGTCACCGACAGCGAGGAGGTGTTGGTGGCGAGGATCGCGTGCGCCGGGGCGACCGCCTCGACCTCCGCGAACACCTGCTGCTTGACGCCGATCTCCTCGAAGACGGCTTCGATGATGAAGTCGGCGTCGGAGAAGCCCTCGGCCTTGTCCAGGACGCCCGTGACCAGGGCCTTGAGACGGTTGGCCTTGTCCTGGTTGATACGGCGCTTGCCGAGCAGCTTGTCGATCTCGGCGTGGACGTAGCCCACACCCTTGTCGACGCGCTCCTGGTCGATGTCGGTCAGCACGACCGGCACCTCGAGGCGGCGCAGGAACAGCAGGGCGAGCTGCGAGGCCATCAGACCGGCGCCGACCACGCCGACCTTGGTGACCGGGCGGGCGAGCGACTTGTCCGGCGCACCGGCGGGGCGCTTGCCGCGCTTCTGCACCAGGTTGAACGCGTAGATGCCGGAGCGCAGTTCACCGCCCATGATCAGGTCGGCGAGCGCCTTGTCCTCGGCGTCGAAGCCCTGCTGGAGGTCGCCGTTCTTCGCGGCGGCGATGATGTCGAGCGCGCGGTACGCGGCCGGGGCCGCCCCGTGCACCTTGCTGTCCGCGATGAATCGGCCCTTGGCGACGGCCTGGTCCCAGGCCTCGCCGCGGTCGATGACCGGGCGGTCGACGACGATCTCGCCCTTGAGGACGGACGCCGTCCAGATCAGCGACTGCTCAAGGAAGTCGGCGCCCTCGAAGAGCGCGTCGGCGATCCCCAGCTCGTAGACCTGCACGCCCTTGAGCTGCTTGTTCTGGTTGAGCGAGTTCTCGATGATCACCGAGACGGCCTTGTCGGCGCCGATCAGGTTCGGCAGCAGGGCGCAGCCGCCCCAGCCGGGCACCAGACCGAGGAAGACCTCGGGGAGCGAGAACGCCGGCAGGGACGCGGAGACCGTGCGGTAGGCGCAGTGCAGACCGACCTCGACACCGCCGCCCATGGCCGCGCCGTTGTAGTACGCGAAGGTCGGGACCGCGAGCCCGGACAGCCGCTTGAAGACCTCGTGGCCGCCCCTGCCGATGGCGAGCGCGTCCTTGTGCTCCTTGAGCAGCTCGACGCCCTTGAGGTCCGCGCCGACGGCGAAGATGAACGGCTTGCCGGTGACACCGACGCCGATGATCTCGCCGGCCGAGGCCTCCTTCTCGACCTGGTCGATCGCGGCGTCGAGGTTCGCCAGCGAGGCCGGGCCGAAGGTGGTCGGCTTGGTGTGGTCGAAGCCGTTGTCCAGCGTGATGAGCGCGAAGCGCCCGGCGCCGAACGGCAGCTCGAGGTGGCGTACGTGCGCCGACGTCACGACCTCGTCGGGGAACAGCTCCGCTGCGCCCTTCAGGAGTTCAGTGGTGGTGCTCACTTGTCGCCTCCGGCGTCCTTGTGGTGCGGGTTCTCCCAGATCACCGTGGCGCCCATGCCGAAGCCGACGCACATGGTGGTGAGGCCGTAACGGACCTCCGGGTGCTCCTCGAACTGACGGGCCAGCTGGGTCATCAGCCGGACGCCGGAGGAGGCCAGCGGGTGGCCGTACGCGATGGCGCCGCCGTACTGGTTGACGCGCGCGTCGTCGTCGGCGATGCCGTAGTGCTCCAGGAACGCGAGGACCTGGACGGCGAAGGCCTCGTTGATCTCGAAGAGGTTGATGTCCTCGATCGACAGACCGGCCTTCGCGAGGGCCTTCTCGGTGGCCGGGATCGGGCCGTAGCCCATGACCTCCGGCTCGACGCCCGCGAAGGCGTACGAGACGAGCCGCATGCGCACGGGCAGGTCGTGCTCGCGGGCGAACTCCTCGGACGCGATGATCGAGGCGGTGGCGCCGTCGTTCAGACCGGCCGCGTTGCCGGCGGTGACCCGGCCGTGCACGCGGAACGGGGTCTTGAGGCCCGCCAGGTTCTCCAGGGTGGTGCCCGGGCGCATCGGCTCGTCGGCGGTGACCAGGCCCCAGCCCGTCTCACCGACCTCCGCGTTGGTGTTGCGCACCGAGATCGGCACCAGGTCCTGCTGGATCTTGCCGTTGGCGTACGCCTTGGCGGCCTTCTCCTGCGAGCGCACGGCGTACTCGTCGGCGCGCTGCTTGGTGATCGTGGGGTAGCGGTCGTGCAGGTTCTCCGCGGTCATGCCCATGAAGAGGGCCGACTCGTCGACGAGCTTGTCGCTGACGAAGCGCGGGTTCGGGTCCACGCCCTCGCCCATGGGGTGGCGGCCCATGTGCTCCACACCGCCCGCGATGACGGCGTCGTACGCGCCGAAGGCGACGGAGCCGGCCGCGGTCGTCACGGCGGTCAGCGCGCCGGCGCACATGCGGTCGATCGAGTAGCCGGGCACGGACTGGGGCAGCCCGGCCAGGATGCCGGCCGTGCGGCCCAGCGTCAGACCCTGGTCGCCGATCTGCGTGGTCGCGGCGATGGCGACCTCGTCGATCTTCTTCGGGTCGAGTCCGGGGTTGCGGCGCAGCAGCTCCCGGATCGCCTTCACGACGAGATCGTCGGCGCGGGTCTCGTGGTAGATGCCCTTCGGGCCCGCCTTGCCGAACGGGGTGCGGACGCCGTCGACGAAGACGACGTCCCTGACGGTACGAGGCACGATGGCTCTCCTCCAGATGCGGATTGCACTACTGCGATGCGCTGAGCGCGCGCTCAGGACCCATGCTACTTACGGGTAACGTAGCTGCCCAGTCCCGGGGCCCGGAGCGTCGAAGGTCACACTCCCAGTGTGCCCGCGCCCCTAAGGGCACGGGGCGTGCCGGTTGCGTGATACCTGCGGGTCCGGTGGGGGTTGGCCGCGCAGTTCCCCGCGCCCCCAAGGGCACGGGGCGTGTCGGCCGTGTGATGCCTGCGGGTCCGGTGGGGGTTGGCCGCGCAGTTCCCCGCGCCCCTGAAAGCGCGGGGCGTGCCGGTCGTGTGAAGCCTGCGGCCCAAGGACCGAAAAGCCGGGGCGAAGCCCCGCTTTTCAGGGGCGCGGGGAACGGCGCGCTCGGCCACGACGCTCCTGCACTTGACGGACAAGGGGGACCCCCTCCCACCTGAGGGGCGCGGGGAACGGCGCGCTCGGCCACGACGCTCCTGCACTTGACGGACAAGGGGGACCCCCTCCCACCTGAGGGGCGCGGGGAACTGCGCGCTCAGCCACGACGCACCTGCACCTGACGCGCAAGGGTCACCCTGTCTCACCTGAGGGGCGCGGGGAACTGCGCGGCCAGCCCCCACCCGCCCGCGCCGTCGAGCGGACCGTCACCGAGGTGGTGCCGTAGACCCCCGGGGGGTCAGCACCGGTGTGGGGACCGGGTGGGAACCGCCCGGCTCCCCGCCCGTGATGACCCCGAACAGCGTTCGAGCAACCTCCGCCCCGAACCCGTGCACGTCATGACTCATCGCCGACAACGTCGGATGCGTGAGCCGGCACAGCTGCGAGTCGTCCCACGCCAGCAGCGACACATCCCCCGGCACGGACAGCCCCATCTCGGACGCCACCGACAACCCGGCCACCGCCATGATGTCGTTGTCGTACACGATCGCGGTCGGCCGATCCGAGGCGGACGCGGAAAGCAGCGACCGCGTGGCCCGCGCCCCCGCCTCCCCGGAGAAGTCGGTCGCCACCTGCCACGCCCCGCTCAGCTCCAGCCCCCGCGCCGCCGCGTCGAACGCGGCCGTACGGATCGCCGTGTGTCCGAGCGCCGCCGCCCCGCCCACCCGCGCGACCCTCCGGTGTCCGAGCGCCGCGAGATACCGGACGGCCTCCGTGACGGCACTCGCGTCGTCGGTCCACACGGAGGTGAGTCCGCCGGTCAGCGAGGGGTGTCCGACGGCCACGACGGGCATCCCGAGCCGTTCGACGGCGGCCACCCGCGGATCGTCGGCCCGGAAGTCCACCAGGATCGACCCGCTGACGTGTTTGCCCCGCCACCAGGAGTCCTGGAGCCCGACCTCCTCCTCAACGGTCCGCAGCAGCCGCAGCAGCAGCGAGCACGAGTGCTCGGTCAGGACGCTCTCCACGCCCGAGATGAACTCCATGTAGAACGGTTCGAGCCCGAGCAGCCTCGCCGGCCGGCAGATCGCGAGGCCCACCACGTCCACCCGCCGCCCGGCCAGCGACCGCGCGGCGAGGTTCGGTGCCCAGCCGAGTTGCCGGGCCGCCTCGAAGATGCGGTCCCGGGTCGCCTCGGACAGCCCCGGTTTGTGGTTGAAGGCGAGCGAAACGGCCCCTTTGGACACCCCGGCGCGGGCCGCGACGTCCTTGATCGTGACGCGGGACGGTGTCGTCATCGTGCGGGCTCCACGCAGTACAGGGCGGAGCGTACGGTCTCCGCGTCCGGTTGCCCCGGAGTCTCCCAGCCCCGTACGCCGATGGTCACCTGTTCGCCCGGCAGTAGCGTGACGAGCCCCCGGTCGGCCGCGGCGGAGGGCGACAGCCGGTCGGCCTGCAGCAGCAGGTCCCGTACGAGCGTGTGGGCGGTGACCGTGACCTCTCCCGGAACGTCGGCCGAGACGTCGAACCGCGGCCTGGGGTACGGGATCTCATGGTCGGCGGCAGCGAAGTGCAGCGCCCGCAGTCCACCCGGGCCTCCGCCAGGAACCCCATCCGAGTCCCCGTCCACGTCCACACTCCCGTCCATGCTCCCGTCCGCCACCAGGAACTCCTTCGGCCCCACCGGCACGAGATCCTCCGGTACCCGCAGGTCACCGACCGCCCGTGCCCCCGCCACCACCTCCACTCCGGCCTCCGCCACCACCCCGCCCTCCACGGACATCCGCCGCAGCACGACCCGGCACGCCCACGGCTCGGCCGACTGGTTGACCGCCGCCAGGACGAGCCCGTCCGGACGTGGCTGGAGCGTCAACAGCCGGTCCGCGTACAGCCGTTTCAGCTCGTGGTACAGCGGCTTCTCGCGGCCGTCCCCGTCGATCGCGGCCCAACTGGTGACCGGCCAGCAGTCGTTGAGCTGCCAGACGATCGTGCCCGCGCACACCGGCCAGTGCGAGCGCCAGTGCTCGATGCCGGTGGCGACGGCCCGTGCCTGGTTCACCTGCGTGAGGTAGTGCCAGTGGTCGAAGTCGGCTTCGCCGAAGCCCTGTTCGGGTACGGCGAAGTGCCGGGCGAGCCCGCGCGCCAGCTTCCCGTTGCCGTCGTCGGCCTTCTGGTGGTGCAGCATGCCGGGGGAGTCGGGGGCCAGGGTCTCGCCGGGCAGGGCGCGCCGCAGCGTGGCGTACGCGGGCGGTGCCTGCCAGCCGAACTCGGCCACGAAACGCGGCACTTCGAGCCGGTAGGCCGCGTAGTCCCGCCGGTTCCACACCTCCCACGAGTGATGGGTGCCGTGCGCGGGGTCGTTGGGATGGTGCTCCCAGGAGCCCGACCAGGGGCTGCCGGCCGTGTACGGCCGGGTCGGGTCCAACTCGGCGACCACACGCGGCAGTAGGCCGAGGTAGTAGCCCTCGCCCCACGATTCCCCGGCCAGCCGCCGCTCCCAGTCCCAGTCCCGGAAGCCCCACAGGTTCTCGTTGTTGCCGTTCCACAGCACGAGCGAGGGGTGCGGCATCAGCCGTACGACGTTCTCGCGCGCCTCGGCCTCCACCTCGCCGCGCAGGGGCTGCTCCTCCGGGTAGGCGGCGCAGGCGAAGGGGAAGTCCTGCCAGACCAGCAGGCCCAGTTCGTCGCAGGCGTCGTAGAAGTCCTCGCTCTCGTAGAGGCCACCGCCCCACACGCGTACGAGGTCCACGCCGGCGTCGGCCGCCTGGGTGAGCCGGGTGCGGTAGCGCTCGCGGGTGATCCGGGAGGGCAGGACGTCGTCGGGGATCCAGTTGACGCCACGTGCGAAGAGACGCTCGCTGTTGACGACGAAGGTGAACCCGGAGCCGTGCTCGTCGTCCCGCCGGTCCAGTTCGACGGTCCTGAAGCCCACGCGGCGACTCCAGGTGTCCAGCGCCCCAGTCGCGTCCGAGAGCAGCAACTCGACGTCGTACAGGGGCTGTTCGCCGTAGCCTCGCGGCCACCACAGGTCGGCGTCCGGCACCTCGACGCGGACGGCCGCGCTCGTGCCGACGACGTCCACGGCCGCCTCGACCCCGCCCACGCGGGCGCTCAGCGTCAGTCCGGCCTCCCCCCGTGACCGCTCGACCTCCACATGCAACTCGACGACGCCCAGGCCCTGTTCGACCGTCACCAGGGGGCGTACCCGCGCCATCCGGGCCGTCGTCCAGTGCTCAAGGCGGACCGGTTTCCAGATGCCGGCCGTCACCAGGGTCGGGCCCCAGTCCCAGCCGAAGGAGCAGGCCATCTTGCGGAGGTACTGGAAGGGCTCGGGGTAGGCGTTCGGCCGCTCGCCGAGCCGTCCGCGCACCGCCTCGGCCTCGTCGTACGCGGACCGGAAGTGGACCGACAGGCGCCCGCCGAGCCCCGTGACGTCGAAGCGGTACGAGCGGTGCATGTTCCGTACCGTGCCCAGGAGTCGGCCGTCCAGCCGGACCTCGGCGACCGTGTCGAGGCCGTCGAGGACGAGGTCGGTCTGCTCGTGCCCGCCGGGCTCCGGAGCGAGCGTCGTCTCGTACAGCCAGTCGCGTCGCCCCACCCACGCCACCTCGGTCTCGCCGCGCCCGAGGAACGGGTCCGGGACGAGCCCCGCCGCCAGCAGATCCGTATGCACGCAGCCCGGCACCGTGGCCGGCAGTTCGGCCCCGTCGTGCCGCAGGACCCATCCCTCGTGGATCGGCGTGACATCCAGCATGCGCACTCCTAAACCGGTATAGGCCAATGCCGACCGTACGGTGGTAATGCCTCTCGATCCTTGGCGAAATAAGGACTTTACCGGTTTAGTACCGGCTGCCAGAGTGCGGAACCAGCCATCCCACTCGTGCTCATCCGTCCCTGAACGGAGCTGGTGAAGATGAACCACCGCACGAAGATCGCCGGAAGCCTCCTCGCCGCCGCGCTGCTGGCCGCGGGCTGTACCGGAAGCGGAGGAACGTCGAAGGGCGCGGACGCCGAGGCCCCCGACGACCCGGCCAAGGTGTCCGGCACGATCAAGGTCCTCACCCACCGGACCGACCTCGTGCAGGACGGCACGATGAAGAAGTACGCGGCCGAATTCAACAAGACCTATCCGAAGGTCAAGGTCGAGTTCGACGCCCTCACGGACTACGAGGGCGAGGTCAAGATCCGGATGAACACCGAGAACTACGGCGATGTGCTGATGATCCCCGCCGTGATCAAGAAGAACGACTATCCCAGGTTCTTCGCCTCCCTCGGCGCCGAGACCGACCGCGCGAAGAAGTACCTGTTCACCGACTTCACCACGGTCGACGGCAAGGTCTACGGGCAGAGCCCGATGGGAGCCCTCCCCGGCTTCCTCTACAACAGGCGGATCTGGAAGGAGGCCGGGATCGCCGACTGGCCCACCACACCGGCCGAGTTCGTCGCCGGTCTCAAGGCCGTCAAGTCGAAGACCGACGCGATCCCGTACTACACGAACTTCAAGGACATGTGGCCGCTGACGCAGTGGACGTACATGGACGGCGCGGTCAGCTGCGATCCGCAGGCGACGTCCCGCCTCGCCGAGGGCGACCCGTGGGCGAAGGGCGAGGACCTGCGGGTCGCCGACACCCTGCTGTACGACATCGCGCGCGGCGGGCTGATCGAGAAGGACCCGACGACCACCAACTGGGAAGCCTCGAAGCCCAAGTTGGCCAAGGGCGACATCGCCACGATGTGGCTCGGCTCCTGGGCGATCACCCAGTTCCGGGCGGCGGCCAAGCAGGCCGGCGCGAACCCGGACGACATCGGCTTCATGCCCTTCCCGGCCCAGCGGGACGGGAAGTTCTGCGCGACCATGTCGCCCGACTACAACCAGGCCGTCAACATCAACTCCGACCACAAGGCGGCGGCCCGCGCCTGGATCGACTGGTTCACCGACACGTCCGGTTACGCGGCCGACAACCTGACCCTCTCCCCGGTCAAGGGCGCCCCGCTGCCCGCGGTGCTCCAGCCGTACGAGGACGCGGGTGTGAAGCTCATCGAGCTGGACGACGCGAAGGGTGCGGCGGTCAAGGAGATCGACAACGAGTCGGAGGTCGGCCTCTACAAGCCCGACTACCGCCAGGACCTCGTCGACCTCGCCCGCGGCGCCAGGAAGGGCAGCCTCGACGACTTCCTCGGCGACCTCGGCAAGCGCTGGGAAGAGGCGCGGAAGTCCACGGGGTCCTGATGACGGACACGACCGAGAAGGCGGCGCGGCCGAGGGAGGCCGCTCCCGCCGGCCGTCCGGCGCGCGCCCGTGCCCCGCGCCGGCTGCGCCTGCGGCGGGGCCTCACCCCGTGGCTGTTCCTCGCCGCGCCGCTGGTCCTGCTGATCACGTTCACGTACGCGCCGGTCGTCAACATGGTCGCGTACAGCTTCACCGACTGGGACGGCGTCAGCCCCGAGCTGAGCTGGACGGGCACCGGGAACTACGTCGAACTCTTCACCCGCCCCGAGCTGTTCGAGGTCTTCTTCGTCAGCGGCTACTATCTGGCCGCGTCCGTCGTGCAGATCGTCGTCGCGCTCTACTTCGCGACGGTCCTCAGCTTCAACGTGCGCTTCCGGAACTTCTTCAAGGGCGTGCTCTTCTTCCCGTACCTGATCAACGGGGTGGCGATCGGTTTCGTCTTCCTCTACTTCTTCCAGGACGGCGGCACCCTCGACTCGGTGCTGAGCCTGGTCGGCGTCCACTCCGACCGCGCCTGGCTGGGCACCCCGGTCTCCGCGAACGTCTCCCTGGCCGGGGTCTCCGTCTGGCGTTACCTGGGCCTGAACTTCGTCCTGTTCCTCGGCGCGATCCAGTCCGTCCCGGGCGAGCTGTACGAGGCCGCCGAGCTGGACGGAGCGAACCGCTGGCACCAGTTCCGGTACATCATCGCGCCCGGCATCAGGCCCGTACTCAGCCTGACCGTCATCCTCTCCGTCTCCGGCTCGCTGTCCGCCTTCGAGGTGCCGTTCATCATGACGGGCGGCGCGACCGGCACCGAGACCTTCGTGATCCAGACGGTGAAGCTGGCCTTCCAGTTCAACAAGACGGGGCTCGCCTCGGCGGCCGCGGTCGTCCTGCTCCTGATCATCCTCGCGGTGACCTGGGTGCAGCGACGCCTCGTCCCGGACGACAAGGTGGATCTCGTATGAGCCGTATGCCCCGCGTCTCGCGCGGTGGGGTCGCCCGGACCCTCACCTACCTGTCGCTGATCGCCGCGAGCGTGGTCGTCCTGCTGCCGCTCCTCGTCGTCCTGCTGACCTCCCTCAAGTCGGAGAAGGAGATGGCTAACGACAGCGGGGCGCTGCAACTCCCCGACGACCTGCTGAACTTCGACAACTACGTGACGGCCTTCCAGGACGGCCGGATGCTCTCGGCGTTCGGGAACACCGCGTTCATCCTGCTGTTCTCCGTCACCGGCACGGTGATCATCGGTTCGATGGCGGCGTACGCGATCGACCGCTACACCTTCCGCTTCAGGAAACCGGTCGTCGCGCTGTTCCTGGTCGCCACGCTCGTACCCGGCGTGACCACGCAGGTGGCGACCTTCCAGATCGTCGACAGCTTCGGCATGTTCGACAGCCGCTGGGCGCCGATCGTGCTCTACATGGGCACGGACATCGTCTCGATCTACATCTTCCTGCAGTTCGTCCGGTCGATCCCCGTCTCGCTCGACGAGTCCGCCCGGCTCGACGGCGCGAACGCCTTCACGATCTACCGGAAGATCATCCTGCCGCTGCTGAAGCCCGCGATCGCGACGGTGGTCATCGTGAAGGGGATCACCGTCTACAACGACTTCTACATCCCGTTCCTCTACATGCCGTCCGAGGATCTTGGCGTGATCTCAACGTCCCTGTTCCGCTTCAAGGGCCCGTTCGGAGCACATTGGGAGAACATCTCGGCAGGAGCGGTCCTCGTCATCCTCCCGACCCTGCTCGTCTTCCTGTTCCTCCAGCGCTACATCTACAACGGCTTCACGAGGGGCGCGACGAAGTAAGCCCCCGTCAGGGGCGCGGGGAACTGCGCGACCGGCCACGACGCACGGTCGGTCGGTCGCACAACCTCCCCACCACCCACGGCGAAGGGGCACCCCTGGAAGGGGCCGGACCCTACTCCTTGGCCTTGGCCTTCACAGCCAGCGCGGCAACCAGCACAGGCGTGACCTGAGCGACCTGCCAGGCCCGAGCCCCGTACCCCGCAAGAGCCGCAGCGACGGACGCCGCGTCCGCAGCGGCCGGCGGCTCCCAGCAGACCCGCCGCACCGTGTCCGGAGTGATCAGGTTCTCCTGCGGCATGTTGAGCGTCTCCGCCAGCGCGGACACGGCGGCCCGCGCCGCCGACAGCCGCGCCGCGGCGGCCGGATCCTTCTCGGCCCAGGCGCGCGGCGGAGGCGGCCCGGTGAGCGGCTGCCCCGGCTGCGGCAGCTCGGCGTCTGGCAGCTCCTTCGCCCGGTCCACGGCCGCCTGCCACTGATCGAGCTGGCGCCGGCCCATCCGGTGCCCGAAGCCGTTCAGCGCGGCGAGCGCGTGCACATTGGCCGGTACGGCCAGCGCGGCCTCGACGATCGCCCCGTCGCCGAGGATCTTGCCCGGCGAGATGTCCCGGCGGCGCGCCGCCCGGTCCCGGGTCTCCCACAGCTCCCGCACGACGGCCATCTGCCGGCGGCGGCGCACCTTGTGCATCCCCGACGTACGGCGCCACGGGTCCTTGCGGGGCTCCGGCGGGGGCGCCGAGGCGATCGCGTCGAACTCCTCGCGGGCCCACTCCAGCTTGCCCTGCCGGTCGAGCTCCTTCTCCAGCGCGTCCCGCAGGTCGACGAGCAGCTCCACGTCGAGCGCCGCGTAGCGCAGCCACGGCTCGGGCAGCGGGCGGGTCGACCAGTCGACGGCCGAGTGCCCCTTCTCCAGTACGAAGCCCAGGACGCCCTCGACCATCGCGCCGAGCCCGACCCGCGGGAACCCGGCCAGCCGGCCGGCCAGCTCGGTGTCGAACAGGCGGCTGGGGACCATACCTATCTCCCGCAGACACGGCAGATCCTGGGTGGCCGCGTGCAGCACCCACTCCGTTCCGGAGAGCGCCTCGCCCAGGCCCGACAGGTCGGGACAGGCAACGGGGTCGATGAGCGCGGTGCCCGCGCCCTCGCGGCGCAGCTGCACCAGATACGCGCGCTGGCCGTAGCGATAGCCGGACGCCCGCTCGGCGTCGACGGCGACGGGGCCGGTGCCCGCCGCGAACGCGGCGATCATCTCGGCGAGGGCGTCCTCGTCGGTGATCACCGGCGGAATTCCGTCGCGGGGCTCCAGCAAAGGGATCGGCGCCGGTTCGACGTCGTCCGGAGGAGCGCCTCCGGTGGTTCGCAGTGAACTGTCTGCTGCGGTCTCTTGGGCGTCGGTCACCTGTCAAGGGTATCTGTGTATGACAGACGCCCGTCGACGGAACGTTCCGTCGACGGGCGTCAGAGGGTCGTAAACCAGTCAGGTCGGTGAATCCTGCATCAGTCGAACGTCCTGGTTCGTGCGAAGGGGATGATCCGGTTCAGGCGGAGGGGATGGTTTCGGCGGGGGTCAGTGGATGATTCCCGTGCGCAGGGCCACCGCCACCATGCCGGCGCGGTCACCCGTGCCGAGCTTGCGGGCGATGCGGGCGAGGTGGCTCTTGACGGTCAGCGCGGACAGGCCCATCGAGACACCGATGGCCTTGTTCGACTGGCCTTCCGCCACCAGCCGGAGCACCTCGACCTCACGGCCGGACAGCTCGCGGTAGCCGCCCGGGTGGCTCGGGGAACCCGGGGGGCGGCGGTGCATACGGGCGGCGGCCGAGCCGATGGGGGCGACGCCCGGCCGGGTGGGAAGCCCGACGTTCGTACGGGTGCCGGTGACGACATAGCCCTTGACGCCGCCCGCGAGGGCGTTGCGTACGGCGCCGATGTCGTCGGCGGCGGACAGGGCCAGGCCGTTCGGCCAGCCCGCGGCACGGGTTTCGGACAGGAGGGTGAGGCCGGAGCCGTCGGGGAGATGGACGTCTGCGACACAGATGTCGCGGGGGTTGCCGATGCGGGGACGAGCCTCCGCGACGGACGAAGCCTCGATCACGTCGCGAACACCGAGCGCCCACAGGTGGCGGGTGACGGTGGAGCGCACGCGGGGGTCGGCCACGACCACCATCGCGGTCGGCTTGTTCGGGCGGTAGGCGACCAGGCTTGCGGGCTGCTCAAGGAGAACGGACACCAGGCCTCCTGGGGTGCGGGACGGGGGACCGGCTGTGGGGATGAAGCCGGGACGAACCGTGCTTTCAAGGTCACAGAGGTCTTCGGCATCAAACCCGTCCGCCTTTAGAGAATGATCACGATTTGGTGAGTAATAATGCGTGCAATTCGGACGCACGATCGATCATCCGAAGATCGAAACGAGTCAGCTCCGCTTCGATACGAGGCCGAAAGTGGTCGTATCGATAAAAGGGCAAACGTGTTTTCGTGCAGGCCGGGGGTGGTTCGGGGTCGGGTCCAGGGGGTGCGGGGGCGCGGTCGGGGCGTGGGCGCGGCGGGCCACCCTCCGGAGGTGCCCCGGAAGGGGGAGGCCGGACGGAGAGTTGACGGCGCCCCCCAGAACACAACTGAAGCCGCACCTCTCAAGAGGCACGGCTTCAGAAAGGCGCCCAGTCAGGGGCGCGGGGCTGTGTCATTGTGCGGCTCCGCCGCCTGGGCGCGACCAGCCACGACGGGCCTGCTTTTAAGGGGCGCGGGGAACTGCGCGACCAGCCACGACGTACCCGCGGACGGCATCCGGGCCGTCCGGCGGGGGGGTGAGGGACAGCGCCTAGCGGCTCTGCGGCCCCCGCCGCTGCGGCAGCGTCACCACGGACGCATCGCCCGGCGCAGCCGGCGGCAGCCCCGCGATCTGCGCGAGCAGGTCGCACCAGGAGGCCAGGTGCGACGCCGTGTCCGGAACCCCGCCCAGCCCCTCCCGCGGAGTCCAGGACGCCCGGATCTCGATCTGCGACGCGGCAGGGCGCTCCGAGAGACCCCCGAAGTAGTGCGAGCTGGCCCGCGTGACCGTCCCGCTGGGCTCGCCGTACGACAGCCCGCGGCCCTGCAGCGCACCCGTCAGCCAGGACCAGCAGACCTCGGGCAGCAGCGGATCGGAGGCCATCTCCGGCTCCAGCTCCGCACGGACCAGCGTCACCATGCGGAACGAGCCCTGCCAGGCGTCGTGCCCGGCCGGATCGTGCAGCAGGATCAGCCGGCCGTCCGCCAGATCCTCGTCACCGTCGACGACGGTGGCCTCCAGCGCGTACGCGAACGGCGCGAGCCGTCGTGGCGCCTTCGTCGGATCGATCTCGATCTGCGGCCGCAGCCGCGCGGCCCTCAACGCATCGACGGCGGCTCGAAAAGGCAGCGGAGCCGCCTCCATCGCATCCCGCTCCCCCTCCTTCGGGTCGTCCATTCCAGCGCCGTCCGACAGTCGTCCCTGAGCCGCAGCCATGCGGGGAAGATTAAGGGGAACAGAGCCTTTGCGCAGGGAGAGACACCCGTGCGCCGGACCACTGTCCGGATCGCGTTACCGAAAAGCGCCCCCGAACGCGCCGTTTCGCGACGGTACGTAACGGAGTGCGAGTCGGGGCGTCCCCGCGTCGGACCCCGGCTCCCGGTGCCTCCGGGCCGTGCGAGACTTTTCGTCGTGAGCGTTATTGACCGCCCCAAGGGCCAGCAGCCGACCGCGACATACGACTCCGCCTTCCTCAAGGCGTGCAGGCGTGAACCCGTGCCGCACACGCCCGTGTGGTTCATGCGGCAGGCCGGACGCTCACTGCCCGAGTACCTGAAGGTGCGCGAGGGCATCCCCATGCTGGAGTCCTGCATGCGGCCCGAGCTGGTCGCCGAGATCACCCTCCAGCCGGTCCGCCGGCACAAGGTGGACGCGGCGATCTACTTCAGCGACATCGTCGTACCGCTGAAGGCCATCGGTATCGACCTGGACATCAAGCCCGGCGTGGGCCCCGTCGTCGAGAAGCCGATCCGCACCCGCGCCGACCTCGACCAGCTGCGCGACCTGACGCCGGACGACGTCTGGTACGTCACCGAGGCGATGGGGCTGCTCACCCGTGAGCTGGGTTCGACCCCGCTCATCGGTTTCGCGGGTGCGCCGTTCACTCTCGCGAGCTATCTCGTGGAGGGCGGTCCGTCCCGCAACCACGAGCACACCAAGTCGCTCATGTACGGCGACCCGCAGCTCTGGGCCGACCTGCTCGACCGCCTCGCCGACATCACGGCCGCGTTCCTGAAGGTGCAGATCGAGGCGGGCGCCTCGGCCGTCCAGCTCTTCGACTCCTGGGTCGGCGCCCTCGCCCCCGCCGACTACCGGCGCTCGGTGATGCCCGCCTCCGCGAAGGTCTTCCAGGCCGTCGAGTCGTACGGCGTTCCGCGCATCCACTTCGGTGTGGGTACGGGGGAACTGCTGGGGCTCATGGGCGAGGCCGGCGCGGACGTCGTCGGCGTCGACTGGCGGGTGCCGCTCGACGAGGCCGCCCGTCGGGTCGGGCCCGGGCGGGCGCTCCAGGGGAACCTGGATCCGGCTGTCCTGTTCGCCCCCACCTCGGTCGTGGAGGAGAAGGCCCAGGAGGTGCTCGACGCTGCCGCCGGGCTTGAAGGGCATGTGTTCAACCTTGGGCACGGGGTGCTGCCGTCCATGAGCCCCGATGCGTTGACGGGGCTCGTGGAGTACGTGCACGCGAACTCGCAGCGCTGAGGTTCGACCGGATTCGTCTTCACCTGCGGGCCGCTGGGGGCTTGTCGCGCCGTTCCCCGCGCCCCTGGGGACGGCGCTCACCAGCGGTGGTGGGCCCTCCTGCCCCACAGGAGGCCGCGTGGTTGGGGTGGGGGCGGGGTGCCCCGGCGCAGGGGCCAGGCCAGGAGCATGCCGGTCAGGAAGCCGACCACGTGGGCCACGTACGCGACGGTGCCGGCCTCGGAGACGCCCCTGCCGGACGAGTACACCGCCTGGAGACCGAACCAGAAGCCCAGCACGATCCAGGCGGGCAGCCGCAGCGGCAGGAAGATCAGGAACGGCACCAGGACCCAGACCCGGGCCCGCGGGTAGAGGACCAGGTATGCGCCCAGCACCCCGGCGATCGCCCCGGACGCGCCGATCAGCGGGTCGGTCGAGTCCGCGTTGACCAGCGCGAAGCCGTAGGCCGCCGCATAGCCGCAGGCCACGTAGAAGAGCGCGTAGCGGATGTGGCCGAGGCGGTCCTCGATGTTGTTGCCGAAGATCAGCAGGAACAGCATGTTGCCGAGCAGGTGCACCCAGCCGCCGTGCAGGAACATCGCGGTGAGGACCGACAGTTGGGGTGACTTGTCGTAGCCGGGCGGGCCGACGGCACAGCCTTGAGCGACTGCCCCCGCCCCCACGTCACCGGTGGGGACCGTCGTCGGGAGCTGTCCGTGGATCAACTCCCGCGGTATCGCCGCCCACTGCTCAAGGAACGCGTGCAGCTGGCACAACTGCGACAGATGCGACGCACCGCTGTGGCCGGTGAGCGAACTCGCCACGCCCGGAGTGGCCAGGAAGACCACGAAGTTGGCGGCGATCAGCGCGTACGTCACATAGGGCGTGCGGCGGGCCGGGTTCACGTCATGGACGGGTATGACCACGGAAGAATCCTGCCCCGGTTCAGGCAGTCTGAACGGGGGCGGGGCCGCGTGCGTATGTTTCGGCAACCACCCGAGCCCCCAGCACCACGTGAGGAACAGGTCATGAACGACCGAGCCACTCAGCCGTTGATCGCCACGCCGGACGGCGAGGCGGAACTCGCCGTGGTACTCAGGCTGTCCTGGGAGGACGTGGCCGCGCTCGGCCAGGAGGCGGGGCGGCTGGCCGCGAGCATGCAGCGGCCCGTGACGCTGGACGAGGCGGCGAGTCATCGGCTGCGGGGGCGGCAGGCGGGGTCGCATGCGCGGCCCGCCGCCGCGTCGGCGTCGGCCATGCCGGCGGCTGCGCCTGCCGCTGTGGGCGGGCCTCAGGTTTCCGCCGTGTCCTCGTTGTCGCGGACGCCGGGGGAGCAGGCTCGGCAGGCCATAGAGAAGATAAATGGCAATGCGCAGGGGGCCTGAGGCTGTTGGTTTCGGCTGACGGCCGGTGGGGGCCGGTCGCGCAGTTCCCCGCGCCCCTGAGGGGCGGGGGCTGCGGTTGTGTGTCGGCCGGTCGTCGGCCCGCGCCGCCAATAGGGCCTTCGGCTCTATTGGGTCGTCCTGCGTACCGCTGTCACCGCCTTGCGGGCCGCTACCAGGATGGGGTCCCAGACCGGGGAGAACGGTGGGGCGTAGCCGAGGTCCAGGGCTGTCATCTGTTCGACCGTCATGCCTGCCGTGAGGGCGACCGCGGCGATGTCGACGCGCTTGGCGGCGCCCTCGCCGCCGACGATCTGGACGCCCAGGAGGCGGCCGGTGCGCAGCTCGGCGAGCATCTTCACCGTCATGAGGTCGGCCTTCGGGTAGTAACCCGCGCTGTTCGTCGACTCGATCGTGACCGCCTCGAAGCGCAGCCCCGCCCGGTGCGCGTCCTTCTCGCGCAGGCCCGTCCGGGCGATCTCCAGGTCGCAGACCTTGCTGACCGCCGTGCCGACGACACCGGGGAACGTGGCGTAGCCGCCGCCGGCGTTCGAGCCGATCACCTGGCCGTGCTTGTTGGCGTGGGTGCCCAGCGCGATGTGGCGCTCGCTGCCCGAGACCAGGTCGAGGACCTCGACGCAGTCGCCGCCCGCCCAGATGTTCTCGTGGCCGCGCACCCGCATGGCCAGGTCCGTCAGCAGCCCCTTGTGGTCGCCGAGCGGCAGCCCCGCTGCCGCGGCGAGCGTCGTCTCCGGCCGGACGCCGATACCGAGGACCACCACGTCCGCCGGGTACTCGCCGTCCTCCGTCGCGACCGCGCGCACCCGCCCGTCGTCACCGGTGAGGATCTTGGTGACCTCGGCGTCGTTCACCATGGTGATGCCCATGCCCTCCATGGCCTTGTGCACCAGGCGGCCCATGTCCGGGTCGAGCGTGGCCATCGGCTCCTTGCCGCGGTTGACGACCGTCACCTCGTACCCGCGGTTGATCAGCGCCTCGGCCATCTCCACACCGATGTAGCCCGCGCCGATCACGACCGCGCGGCGGCCCTCCGTACGGCTCAGCGTGTCGATGAGCGCCTGACCGTCGTCGAGGGTCTGCACCCCGTGCACCCCGGGGGCGTCGATGCCGGGCAGCGACGGCCGTACCGGCCGGGCGCCCGTCGCGATCACGAGCTTGTCGTACGACGTCCACGCCTCGGTCCCGGAGTCCAGATCGCGGGACCGCACCCGGCCGCCGTCGACATCGAGTTCCGTGACCTCCGTACGCATCCGCAGGTCGATCCCGCGTTCGCGGTGCTCCTCGGGCGAGCGGGCGATCAGCTTGTCCCGCTCATCGACCTCGCCGCCCACCCAGTACGGGATGCCGCACGCGGAGTAGGAGCTGAAGTGTCCCCGCTCGAAAGCGATGATCTCCAGTTCGTCGGGGCCCTTCAGCCTGCGTGCCTGGGACGCGGCGGACATGCCCGCCGCGTCCCCTCCGACGACCACCAGACGCTCTTTCGTACGGTTCTCGCGACTCATAGTCATACGAACACGCTACGGCGGTCCGGCATTTCAGTCCCGCTCAGGCTCGCCGTTCTCGGCCGCGGGGCCAGTCGCGGGCACGGGCGCGACGCGCGGTGTCCGGCCGCGCAGGAAACGTACCCACAGGAACAGCAGCAGTGCCGCTCCCACCAGGAACGGCAGTACCGCGCCCAGCGCCAGCGCGATCCAGCGGAACATGCCGACGAACGCGTCCCAGCCGCCCCCGAGCGCGTCGGTGAAGCTGGGATCGTCGTCCTCGGCGGCCTTCTTCACCGGTGTCTCGGACAGCGACAGCGTGATCGTGGCCAGGCTCGTACGGTCCTTCAGCGACGCCTGCTGGGCCAGCAGCGACTCCAGGTCGGCCTGGCGCATGCTCAACTCGCCCTCCAGGGTGACCACATCGCTCAGCTTGGAGGCCCGGTCCATCAGCTCGCGGATCCGCGCCACGCTGGCCCGCTGCGTCTTGACCCGGCTCTCCACGTCGACGACCTGCTCGGTGACGTCCTCCGCCTTCGCCTTGAGGTCGAGGAGCTTGCCCGAGCCCTCCAGTTCGGCGCGGACCTCCTCGTACCGGTCCGCCGGGACCCGCAGGACGACCCGGGACCGCTCGCGGCCCCCGGAGTCGCGGTCCGTGGTCTCGTCGCCGACCATCCCGCCCGCGTTCTCGACCACGGTACGGGCCTCGGCGAGCGACTTCGGCACGTCCTTGACCTGCACGGTCAGCGAGGCGGTGTGGATGATGTGGACGGCCGGCCCCGGCACCGGAGCGGCCTCCTTGCCCTTGGCGCCGCCCGCGCCGCTGTCGGCCGCACCGCCCGCGTCCGCCGCGCCCGCTCCCGCGCCCTTGGCGTCCGAGCCGGCGGCCTTGTCCATGGCCGAGCTGTCGGACCCGCTGTCGGCCGAACCCGTGCACCCCGTGAGGGCGAGGGCGCCGGAGAGCAACAGCGCCGAGAGGAGCTGTCCGGGGCGTGCGGAGCGGATCCGGGTCGTGCCGCTGTCCTTGCCGCCGCTCCTGCCACTGCCGTGTGTCCGCATGTCGGTGTACCCCCGAGGTGTCGTGATGAGCGTCGTGACGACTGACGTTCCTTCGACGCCCGGACCCCGCGGGACGTTGGCCCGATCCGGTCCCGAAGAGGTCACGGTCCGGCCTCGTCACGGACACCCCGGCCGAGGACACCCCGGTCACGCGCCGGGGCGCCGGGGGACCGGGAGACGGAGTACCGGGTCTGGGACAGTGGACACATGCACGCAGACACACGTACGGGCCCGGGTCACGTCGTCGTCATCGGGGGCGGCATCGCCGGTCTGGCCGCCGCGCACCGGCTGCTGAACGGCGGCGCGCGCGTGACCGTCCTGGAGGCCTCCGACCGGCTCGGCGGCAAGCTGCTGCCGGGCTCCGTCGCGGGCGCCCGGGTCGACCTGGGCGCCGAGTCGATGCTCGCGCGGCGGCCCGAGGCGGTCGCGCTGGCCCACGAGGTCGGCCTCGCCGACCGGCTCCGGCCGCCGAACACGGTGGGCGCCTCGATCTGGACGCGCGGGGCCCTGCGGCCCATGCCCAAGGGGCACGTCATGGGTGTCCCCGCGGACGCGGCGGCCCTCTCCGGGGTGCTCTCCGACGAAGGCCTGCGCCGCATCGAGCACGAGCGCGACCTGCCCCGCACGGAGGTCGGCGACGACGTGGCGGTGGGCGCCTTCGTCGCGGAGCGGCTCGGCCGCGAGGTCGTCGACCGGCTCGTCGAACCCCTGCTCGGCGGGGTCTACGCGGGCGACGCGTACCGCATCTCGATGCGTTCGGCCGTCCCGCAGCTCTTCGAGGCCGCCCGTACGCACGCCTCGCTCACGGAGGCGGTCCGCGAGATCCAGGCGAAGGCCGCGCGCAGCCTTCGGCCGGACCAGCCGGCGGGCCCGGTCTTCATGGGCATCGAGGGCGGCATCGGCCAACTGCCGCTCGCCGTCGCCGAGTCGGTACGGTCCCGAGGCGGCGAGATCGTCACGGGCGCCCCGGTCACAGAACTGCGCCGGGTCACGGGCGACGCGGCCGGCGGCGAACGGCAGGAGGGCTGGCGGGTCGTCACGGGCGACCGGACCCTGGTGGCCGACGCCGTCGTCGTGGCGGTCCCCGCGGGCGCCGCCGCCGCACTGCTCGGCGCCGAGGCCCCCGCCGCCGCGGCCGAGCTGGCGGCCGTCGAGTACGCGTCCATGGCGCTGATCACCCTCGCCTACCGCCGCGACGAGGCGGCCCTCCCCGAAGGCAGCGGTTTCCTGGTGCCGCCCGTCGACGGGCGCACCATCAAGGCGTCGACGTTCGCGTCCCAGAAGTGGGGCTGGATCGCCGAGGCGAACCCCGGCACGGTGGTCCTGCGCACCTCCGTCGGCCGGTACGGGGAGACGGAGATCCTCGGCCGCGAGGACGCCGACCTCGTCGACGTGTCCCGGCACGACCTGCGCGAGGCCACCGGCCTCACCGCGGAACCCCTGGAGACCCGGGTGACCCGCTGGGACGACGGACTGCCCCAGTACCCGGTCGGCCACCACGCGCGCGTGGCGCGTATTCGCGAACACGTCGGCAGGGTGCCGGGCCTCGCCGTGTGCGGAGCGGCGTACGACGGCGTGGGCATCCCGGCCTGCGTCGCGAGCGCGAACGCCGCCGTGGACCGGCTGCGGGGCGACGACCGGCTGACGCACGCGCTGACCGCCCACCCGGTGCAGAGCCTGCACGGCGGAGCGGGAGAATAGCCCCATGAGTGACGACGCCCCCATCACCGGCCCGGCCAGGACCCCGAACGCCGGCAAGAAGGCCAAGGACCTCAACGAGGTCATCCGCTACACCCTCTGGTCCGTGTTCAAACTGCGTGACGTGCTGCCCGACGGCGCTGCGCGCACCGGCTACGCGGACGAGGTCCAGGAGCTGTTCGACCAGCTCGCCGCCAAGGACGTCACGGTCCGCGGCACGTACGACGTCTCGGGGCTGCGCGCCGACGCCGACCTCATGGTCTGGTGGCACGCCGAGACCGCCGACCAGCTGCAGGAGGCGTACAACCTCTTCCGCCGTACGAAGCTGGGGCGCGCGCTGGAGCCGGTCTGGTCGAACATGGCGCTGCACCGGCCGGCGGAGTTCAACCGCTCGCACGTGCCCGCGTTCCTCGCCGACGAGACGCCGCGCGACTACATCAGCGTGTACCCGTTCGTGCGCTCCTACGACTGGTACCTGCTGCCGGACGAGGACCGGCGCCGGATGCTCGCCGACCACGGCAAGATGGCGCGCGGCTACCCGGACGTGCGGGCCAACACGGTCGCGTCGTTCTCGCTGGGCGACTACGAGTGGATTCTCGCGTTCGAGGCGGACGAGTTGTATCGCATCGTGGACCTGATGCGGCACCTCCGTGCGTCGGAGGCGCGCATGCACGTCCGTGAGGAGGTCCCGTTCTACACGGGCCGCCGAAAGTCCGTACCGGACCTGATCGCATCCCTGGCCTGACCACGGCCCTGGGGGCAAGCCCCCTAAGGGGCGCGGGGAACGGCGCAGTCTTTTGCTTTTAGGGGCGCGGGGAACGGCGCGACCGGCCCCCACCGGCCGGTACCGGACACAGAGCGCCAGCCACCCCTTCCGGGGCGGACCCCCGCAGGGGGTTGTATGCCGCCTGCGGCCCGGTGGGGGCGGGCCGCGCAGTTCCCCGCGCCCCTGAAAGCCCCTAGCGGGGCTTCGGGGGCTCGTGGGGGGCGCAGGTCGTCCGGGCGGCCGGGACCCGGCCTTCCAGGAGGTACGCGTCCACGTGGGCGTTCACGCACGCGTTGGACCCGCCCGCGATCCCGTGCGACCCGGACGCCAGCTCCGTGACCAGGGAGGACCCCGACAGCCGCCGGTGCATCTCCACCGCCCCGGCGTACGGCGTCGCCGCGTCCCGTTCCGCCGCGAGGACGAGCGTGGGCGCCAGCTCACCGGGCACCGTGCGCACGTCGAGGGGCCGTTGCCGCGGCAGCGGCCAGTACGCGCAGGGCAGGTTCATCCAGGCGTTGGACCACGTCTCGAAGGGCGCCGTGCGCGCGAGACGCGTGTTGTCGCGGTCCCAGGTGTGCCAGGCCCGCGGCCAGGGCGCGTCGTTGCACTCGATCGCCGTGTAGACGGCCTTGCTGTTCTCCTGGTCCTTCACCGAGTCCGGATGCGGCCCCGCCTGCCGGATCAGCGGCTTCGGATCGCCCTTCAGATACGCGGAGAGCGCCTGCGCGCGATGCGGCCAGTAGTCGTCGTAGTACCCGGCCTGCAGGAACGCCCCCTGCAACTGGCCGGGGCCGACCACACCGCCCGCGGGCTCGGCCGCGAGCCGCGCCCGTGCCCGCTCGTAACTGAGCCGCACCTCCTCCGCCGTGCGCCCCAGCCCGTACACCTTGTCGTGCCGGGCCGTCCAGGCGCGGAAGTCGGCCCAGCGGCTCTCGAAGGCGGCCGACTGGTCGAGGTTGTTGCGGTACCAGACCTTCGCCGGGTCCGGGTTCACGGCCGAGTCGAGGACCATCCGGCGTACGTGCGACGGGAACAGCTCCGCGTACAGGGCCCCGAAGTACGTGCCGTAGGACGCCCCCATGAAGGTCAGCCTCTGCTCCCCCAGGGCCGCGCGCAGGACGTCCAGGTCGCGGGCGTTGTTGACCGAGGTGAAGTGCCTGATCGCGCGGCCCGACCGCTCGACACAGCCCCGCGCGTACGCCTTCGCCCGCGCGACACGCTCCTCCTTGTACGACTCCGAGGGGTTCGTCGGCGACTGCGTGGGCCCCCTCAGGAGCAGTTTCGGGTCCTGGCAGGAGATCGGGGCCGAGCGGGCCACCCCGCGCGGGGCGTACCCGACGAGGTCGTACGCCGACGCGAGGCGCTTCCACTCCGGGATCATGCCGATCAGCGGGAAGTACATGCCGGACGCGCCGGGGCCGCCGGGGTTGTAGACGAGCGCGCCCTGCCGGGGGACGGACCGCTTGCCGTTCCCGGGGTCCTTGCCGGTCGCCCGCACCCGGCTGACGGTCAGTTCGATCTGCTTGCCGTCCGGGTGCGCGTAGTCGAGCGGGACCGTCACCGTGCCGCACCGCAGGGTGGCCGGGCCGTCCTCGTCCTCGGAACACGTCCCGAAGCGGATCCCGTCGGCGGCGGCGCGTTCGGCGGCGACCGCCGTGCCGCGCCGCTCGGCCCAGCCCGCCGAGGCGGCCTTGGCGCTTCCCGCGGGCGCGGTGGCGACGACGGCGGTCAGCAGCAGGGATCCGGCCGTTCCGAGGAGGACGGCAGCTCGCATCAGGTTCCCTTCAGTACACGACAGTAATAAAAGGGATATTTGGTTCGGGGCCCGGCGAAGTAAAGAACCGGCCCGCGGATGTCGGCCCAATGACCCCGATGCGCACCCGGCACGCGCCGGTGGCGCCCCCCCGGGGAGACGTGCCCTACAGATGCGGTTCGCGGTGTCCGAAAGCCGCCCGCAGGTTCGGTTCGCCGACCGCGCGGATGCCGCGCACGGCCACGGTGGTGAGGTACGTACGGTCGTCGCTGTCGGGGTCCGCCCGGTGGGTCAGGGAACTGAGCAGGTGCTGTCCGGCCGGGGACGCCCAGCGGGTGTAGGGGTGCACCTCGATCCGCGCGATGGCCAGACAGCTCATGGTGAGGATGAGGGGCAGCGTGAACCAGACGGCCACCAGCGCCCGCTCGTGCTGCGCCTGAGCGGGCATCAGCAGTGCGACGGCGGCCAGCGCCAGCACGGCCGCCGCGGCCGACCGCACCTGGGCCACGGCGCCCGCGACGGTGGTGCGCGCCCCGTCCGGCACGGCGAGGCCCGCCGCGACCAGCCGGTCGGCGAGCACGCGTACGGACTCCGCGGCGGCGGCGCTCGTGCGGACCGGCGCGATCCTCGACTGTCCGTCGGGTCCTATCGCGCCCAGGACGGAGCGCTCCATCTCGTCCCGGCCGCGCGGGTCCACGACGGTCGCCCAGCCGGTGTGGGCGAGCAGCAGACGGCGCTGGCGTGCCATCGACACGAGCGTCAGATCGGCGACCCGGGCGGGGCCGCCCGACAGGAACGCGGCCTCGTAGAGCGTCAGACCGCGTCCGTCGAGCGTGTGCGTGTCGTCCGCGGCGGCGGCGCGGACCGAGGCCAGGCACAGACGCGTACAGGCCGTGCCCGCCACGGCCCAGGCGAGGAGAAGGAGGAGGACCCAGAACATGCCGGATTTCTATGCGACGGAGGACCGGCCGCGCCACGGCTTGTTCACAATTTGGACGAAGCATCGCCATGGTGTGACGTTTCGCGTCGGCGGTACTTCGGTTGCTAGGACTTGTTGTCGCCGGTCTCCGCCCCGCCGTCCGCCGTGCCGTCCGCCCCGTCGTCCGATGGCCGGGCGGTCGCCGCCGGGGGCAGGGAGTAGGTCGGGGTGGGAGTGGCGGGGACCGGGGGACTGGGCGAGGACTTCGGGCCGGCGGGCGCGGGGGAGCGGGTGAGCGGGGGCGCGCTCGCGGAGGCCGCGTCACGGGCCAGCGCGTCGAAGTCGACCAGGCCGGTCGCCTCCAGGACCGTGATGTGGTCCAGCACCGTGGTGTTCGCGTCGTCGGCGAGGTCCCGGACGAGCGAGTTGCGGGTGCTCGCGCGGATCTGGGCGACCAGGCCGAACACCTTGCCGTGCGCGGCACGCAGGATGTTCGCGAACTGCCGGTCGTACTCCCGGCCCCGCGCCGCGCTCAGCGTGGCGAGCCAGGCGCGCTGCTGTTCGCTGGGCTGGTTGGGCAGTTCGAGGCCGAGCCGCGCGGCCACGCTCCGGACGCGGGCGTCCAGGAACGTATGACCCTCGACGAGGTGCTCGCCCGCCGTCCGTACGGCCCTGGTGGTGCCGCGGTCCTCGGCCTGCTGTCCGGCGGGCAGCTCCCACAGGCCCGCGAGCCGCACCTTGGTGACGAACTCGCGGTCCTGCGCGGACAGCGGTCCGAAACTCGTCGACACGCTCTCGGCGTTCAGGGTGTCCACGCCGGTGCCCGACCGGTCCGCGTACGACCAGATCGGGAAGACCAGCGCCACGAGGGTCGCCGTCAGACCCGCGATGATGAGCCCGGTACCGGTGAACAGCCCGCGGCCACTGATGGATCGCATGGTGCCTCCTGTTGCGGCACCGCACGATAGGGCCTGTCTGACAATTCCCGTCTGCCGGGCGACGCCATGCACGCCCTCTCGCCGCACCGGGCACAGAGCCAAGTACGTCCAGTACGAGGCTCTGCGCCCGGCACGGCGAGAGCACGCACCTGACGCCGCCCGGCCGCCCTCCGGGCGACGACGGGAATTGTCAGACAGGCCCTAGTGCGCTTCTGGTGGAGCTTGGCATATTACTTCGTGGTGTACGCCAACTGTGGTACGGGTTTGGACGAATGCAGTATGCGGTCCGGACAGGCCGGCTGGACCGGTCGGACCGGTGTTCTCGCAGGCGGGGGCGGTGCGGTGGGTCGTGCCGGGCGGCCGTCCTGGCTGGGGCCGCGCCGGGCCCGTACGGGATGTGCTGTGTGCCGGCTGGGTGCGTGCCCGCGCGGTCCGGTCGTCGCGGGGCGGCGCTGAGCAGGCACGGGGCCCGTTTTTCCGCACGCACGGGGTACGGCCGGCGCCCGGGTGAGCGACGTCACGGGTGACGAGGGCCCTCTACGCCTCCCGTCGACCGGTTCTCAACGCCTCAGCAGCACCCGGCGCGTGGCGCGCACCAGCCGGGCCGCCGACCGTTGCGAGAGCGGCACCGGGCCCGAACGCTCCAGCCACCAGTCGCTCAGCGCGCGCCGCACGGCCGGGTCCAGCAACCGCCCCTCGAACAGCAGGTGCTCGGCGAAGTCCAACGCGTCCCGCCGGTAGCCGTCGGTCATCGGGTGGCCGTGCGCGTACGCCAGGAACGCCTTCCGGTACGTCCCGGCCAGGATCTCCGGCAACTCCGGAGCGACCTTGGCCACGACATCGGCCCGCTTGCCGGCCAGCGCACGGGCCTGCACGGCCAGCCGGGTCCGGTCGAACCCCTCGGGCACGGGCGTCCCGGCGACGAGCGCGGACAGCAGGGCGGTCTGCGCGAGGGCGAGCCGCTGCCGGGCGGGGCCGGTGTCCGTCCGGGCCTCCTCGGGCGCCACGACGGCCGCCGGGCTGCCGCCGGCCGCCTTCGCGGGTGCGGCGGACTTCCGGGGCGCGGCGGACTTCTCGACCGTTTCGCGGATCGCGAGCAGTTCGCGTTCCAGCTCGGCCGGTTCGGGGAAGTTCTCGTCGCGTTCGAGGAGCACGCCCGGCGGGCGGACGCGGGAGGCCAGGTCGGCGAGCACGTCGAGGACGGCCGGGGGCACGGCGTGCGCGTGGCTGTCGTGCCAGACGCCGTCCCGTTCGAAACCGCCGGCGACATGGACGTACGCGATGGCCTCCACGGGCAGCTCGTCGAGCGCCCCGGCCGGGTCCTCGCCGCGGTTGACGTGGTTGGTGTGGAGGTTGGCCACGTCGATGAGCAGGCGTACGCCGGTGCGGTCGACCAGGTCGTACAGGAACTGGCCCTCGGTCATCTCCTCGCCGGGCCAGCAGATCAGCGCGGCGATGTTCTCGACCGCGAGCGGCACGGGCAGCGCGTCCTGGGCGATCCGGATGTTCTCGCACAGGACGTCGAGGGCGTCCCGGGTGCGGGGCACGGGCAGCAGATGTCCGGCCTCCAGCAGCGGCGAGGCGGTCAGCGCCCCGCCCGCCCGGACGAACGCGATGTGCTCGGTGACGAGCGGGGAGCCGAGGGCCTCGGCGCGGGCCGCCAGGTCGGCGAGCTTCCCCTCGGCGGGGCGCTCGGCGCCGCCGAGCCCGAGCGACACCCCGTGCGGGACCACGGTCACACCGCGCTCCCGCAGCCGCACCAGCGATTCGGGGAGATGCCCGGGGCAGATGTTCTCGGCGACGGCCTCGACCCAGTCGATGCCGGGCATGCGCTCCACGGCCTCGGCGATCTCCGGCCGCCACCCGATTCCCGTACCCAGGTTCCTCATCGTCCCCCTCCTCCACTCCGTCACCACGACTTCACCAGGACCTTGCGCGTCTCCTTCGACGGACCTGTGTTCCGGCGTGACGGGGTGATGGCCCCGTCAGACGGGGCCGAACCCATCGGCGGGGACGTTCAGAGCAACATTTGAGGTTCCGGCCGTCACTACGACGAGGGAGTGGCGTCCGGGTCCTCGGGGTCGGGACGGTTGGTGTTGACCGTGCCCGGGGCCCCGGGGGAGGGCCGTGACGTGGTGTTGATGTCACCGGTCGCCTCGGCGGGCGGTGCCGAACTGGGCACCACTCCGGGGACGGGTGCCGCCGGACCGGACGGGCTGGCCGTCGCTCCGACCACCGAGTCGTTCGCGATCGCCTCGAAGTCGACGGCGCCGGTCTTCTCCAGCACCGTGATGTGGTCGAGCACGGTCTGGTTGGCGTCCGAGGCGAGCTGGCGCACCAGCGTGTTGCGCGTCTGGTTCCGTACCGCGCCGATCGCCGGGAAGATCTTGCCGTGCGCGGAGCGCAGGAGGTTCGCCCACACCTTGGGGTAGTCCGCGTCGCTCGCGTTGGTCATCTGCTGCAGCCAGCCCTGCTGCTGCTCGTTCGGCTGGTTCGGCAGTTCGACGCCGAGTTCCCGCGCGATCCCCCGTACCCGCTTGTCGAGGTCGGTGTGGCCGACGATCAGGTGGTCGGCGGCCTCCTTCATCGCGGGACTGGGATTGCGTTCGAGGGCCTGCTGCCCGGCGGGCAGCTCCCACAGACCCGCCAGCCGCACCCGGACGATGAGGTCGCGGTCGGTGGCGGTCAGCGGACCCCACTTCGTCTGCACGGTCCCGGCGGCGAGGTTCGCCGGACCCGTTCCGGCGCGGTCGGCGTACGACCACACGGGGAACGCGAGCGCGCCGAGCGTTCCGACGAGTGCCACGATGACGAGGGCCGTACCGTTGATACGCCGCACAGGTGCCTCCGGATTTTTACCAACTGGTCGTTGGGAATCTGTACTTGGCCAGCGCCAGAAGATACGTGCGGGACGGCGGACATGTTCAATGGTTCGTGTCTGCTGTGTCACAGACCTCACACGGCTGCGCCACAGTCCCGTGCCGCGCCCGTGCCGGGCGGCAGCCCCCTACCGCCGGTCGAGGCGCAGGGCCGGGTGGTCGGCGACCACTGTGGACGAACCCGGGGCGATCTCCGTGAAGCCGGCGTCGCGGACCAGCGGCAGGCCGCTCGTGACGAGGCGTTCCCATCGCTCGGGGGCGGCCGTGCGGACGGCGAGCGGGAAGCCGGCCTCGCGCCAGGCCGTGCGGTCCTCGTCGGACAGCTCCCACCAGGCCAGCTGGGCGCCGTGGCCCGCCTGGGCCATCGCCTTGCCCGCCGACATGTCCAGGTCCGGGCTCAGCCACAGCACGGGAGTGGCCGTGTCGGTGTCCGCGGGCGGCGCCGGGTCGTCGAGGTCCGTGCCGGAGACCTGGAGGCGGGCCAGGTCCTTGGGCCAGCCGTCGAGCGGGACCGGGGGGAAGACCCGGACCTCGGCGGACTTGCCGGTGACCGTGACGCCGGGCAGGGCCTCCGCGCGGCGCCACTCCGCGCCGCGGGCCCGGCGGACGACCTTGCGGATGCGGGCGTCCTGCCAGTCGTGGACGGCCTGCGCCCACTCGCCCTCGCCGAGCGAGCGCTCGTCGCTGAGGAGGACCAGGACGGCGCGGGCGGCGGTCTCCAGGGCGTCCGTGCGGGCGGGGGGTTCGTTGCGTTCGATACGGGCGACCAGGGGCAGTACGAACTGCGGTGCGTCGTCTCGGGCGGTGCGTTCGTCCTGGAAGGGGTTGTGCGTTGTTCCGTCGCTGCTCACGTGCACCAGTCTGCCAGCCGGGGGGTGGGGGTGTCGGGGGTGGTGACGTGCGGGTCCGTCGGGGCTGGTCGCGCCGTTCCCCGCGCCCCTAAAAGACTGCGCAGTTCCCCGCGCCCCCAAAGGCAAAAGATTGCGCCGTTCCCCGCGCCCCTTTTTAGGGGCGCGGGGAACGGCGCAGTCCTTTACGCCGCGTCCAGGCGGGACAGTTCCTCCGGGGACAGGGACAGGCTCGCCGCGGCGACGGAGTCGCGGATCGTCTCCGGGCGGGAGGACCCCGGGATCGGGATCGTCACCGGCGCCTTCGCGAGGATCCACGCCAGGCACACCTGCTGTGGACTCACCCCGTGCGCATCCCCCACCTCCGCGAACACGGCGTAACGCGACCCCAGTTCACCCGCCTTCGAGATCCCGCCCAGCGGACTCCACGGCAGGAACGCGATGCCGAGTTCCGCGCACAGCTCCAGCTCCGGCTCGCTGGAGCGGAAGGCCGGCGAGAACTGGTTCTGCACGCTCACCAGCCGCCCGCCGAGAATCTCGTTCGCCAGCCGGATCCGGTCGGGGTCCGCGTTCGAGACACCCGCGAACCGGATCTTCCCCGCGTCCAGCAGATCGCGGATCGCGCCGACCGACTCCGCGTAGGGGACCTTCGGGTCCGGCCGGTGGAACTGGTAGAGCCCGATGGCCTCGACACCCAGCCGTTCGAGCGAGGCGTCGCACGCCTTCTTCAGGTACTCCGGCGAGCCGTTCAGCGTCCATGACCCGTCGCCCGGACGCAGATGGCCGCCCTTCGTCGCGATCAGCACGTCCGAGGTGTCGCCGCCGTAGGAGGCCACCGCGCGGGCGATCAGCGACTCGTTGTGCCCGACCTCGTCCGCGTCCCGGTGGTAGGCGTCCGCGGTGTCGAAGAGCGTGACACCCTCGTCCAGCGCCGCGTGCACGGCCGCGACCGAACGCGCTTCGTCCGGGCGCCCCTCGATGGACATCGGCATCCCGCCCAGACCGATCGCTCCGACCCGGACGTCACCGATGGTGCGTGTCTGCATGGAGGCTCCTCCTGGGGAATCATTCGGTACGTCCAAGGGTCCACCGTGACGTTTTTGCCGTCCAACAACAGAATGCGATCGCTTTGAGAGCCCCGGGCGATGAATCGCGTTCCGGTCTCAGGCGTCCGGCCGGATCAGCTCCGACACCTTCACGAAGCGGTAGCCGCGCTTGCGCAGCTCGGGAACGATCGTGCGCAGGGCCTCCTCCGTCGCCGGAGCCGCGCTGCGCGTGCAGTGCATGACGACCACCGAACCGGGCCGTACGCCGTCCAGCACCTGCCGCGCCACCGCCCCCGCGTCCGTCGCGAACGCGTCCCCGCTCACCACGTCCCACTGCACGGCCGTCACACCTGTGCCGCTCAGCGCCTTGAGCGCCCGCTTGTCGTAACAGCCGCCAGGGAAGCGGAAGTACGGCATCGGATGCTCGATCCCCGCCGTGCGGAACGCGGTGAACGCCCGCTCCACGTCCGCCCGCATCCCCGACGCGGGAACGGTCGGCAGCCCGTAGCAGTCCTCGGTGAAGGCGTGATGGCTGTAGGAGTGGTTCGCGACCTCGAAGAGCGGATCGCGCCCGATGGCCCGCGCCTGCCGGGGGTACTCCTCGGCCCACCGCCCCGTCATGAACACGGTCGCCGACACCTTCAGCCGGCGCAGGGTTCCGATCAGCCGCGGGTTGTCGAAGCGCTCCCCGGCGGCGGCCCGTGGCCCCTGGTCGGCCGTCATGTCGGCGTCGAAGGTCAGGGCGACCGTCCTGTCGCGCGCCCCGGCCGCCTTCATGAAGACGGGGGTCAGTCCGCCCGGGCCCGGGGCGAGCGTCGGCGGCAGGGAGGGCGCACTGGCGGCGGGTGCGGGGAGCGTGGCGGCGCGGGGGGCGTCGGGAGCGCCGCACGCCGTGAGGGCGACCGCGCCCGCGGTCGTCAGCACGCAGGCGGCGGTGGCCCTCTTCAGGAACAGGAAGGTGTTCACGCGGGCGACATTAACCGCATGAATGGGAAAAACCGGTTATATGACCATCAAGTGTTGCCCGGCTCAACCCAGCCCAGCCCAGCCCAGCCCAACTCAGCGCAGCCCGGCTCAGCCCTCCTCCTGCAGCCGCTTCCGGCACTCCTCCACATCGAAGTCCGGCTGCGGATACTGCGGGTCCAGCGCCGTCAGGTGCTCCAGCAGCAGCCGGCTGATCGCCCAGTTCCGGTACCACTTGCGGTCGGCGGGGATCAGATACCAGGGCGCGGTGTCCGTGGAGCAGCGTTCGAGGGCGATCTCGTACGCCTCCTGGTAGGCGGGCCACAGGGCCCGGTCGTCGATGTCCGACGGGCTGAACTTCCAGTGCTTGTCCGGGTTGGCGAGCCGGCGCAGCAGCCGCAGGCGCTGTTCCTCGAACGAGACGTGCAGGAAGCACTTCACGACGGTCGTGCCGTCGTCGGCGAGGGCCCGCTCGAAGTCGTTGATCCGGTCGTACCGGGACTCGATCTCGGTGCGCGGGGCCAGCTCCCGGACGCGGCCGACGAGGACGTCCTCGTAGTAGGAACGGTCGAAGATGCCCAGCTCGCCGTGGTGGGGGAGCTGCCTCCTGATCCGCCAGAGGAAGTCGTGCTCCAGTTCCTCGGGGGTCGGCGCCTTGAAGCCGCGGACCCGGCAGCCGACGGGGTTGAAGAGCCCGATGACGTGTTTGACCGTGCCGCCCTTGCCGCTGGTGTCCATGCCCTGGAGGACCAGGAGGACCCGGCGGTGGTCACCGGCGGTGCTCGCCGCCCAGAGGCGTTCCTGCAGTCCGGCGAGGGGTTCCGCCATCCGGGTGATGGCGGCGAGGCCGTCGGACTTGGACCGGGGCGCCGTCGCCCCGCCGGGGGTCGCCGAGGCGTCGTACGAGGAGAGGGAGATCCGTTCGCCGACCGGCAGGCGCAGTGCGTCGCGGACGGCGACGGCGCTCTCCCCGGCCCGGTGTGCCCCGGCCCCGCCGTCCTTCGTGTCCCGCCCGGCCTCCCCGGACCCGCTGTCCTTCGTGCCCTTCCTGCCCTTGCTGTCCTTCTTGGCCATCGCGCATCCCTTCGGGGCGGTTCTCTCGATCCTGCGCCGCGGGGGCGGGGGCCGCTACCCGCGGCGCACCCGCCCCCGGACCCGGCGACCGTCACGGCCGCCGGGTGCCCCGCTCGGCGCAGGTCACTACCTGCTCCAGGGCCCCGTCACCGCGAACGTCGTCCCCGGCGTGTAGCAGTTCACGTACATCGTCCGGCCGTCCGGCGCGAAGGTGACGCCCGCGAACTCGCCCCACTCCGGAGCGTCCGGCGTGCCGATGTTCTGCCGGTTGCGGGCCATCGGGTACACCTCGCCGCGCCGGGTCACGCCGTACACGTGCTGCGCGCCGCCGCCGTCCTCGCAGACCATCAGGCCGCCGCTGGGGGCGAGGCAGATGTTGTCGGGGGACTCGCCGGGCAGCTGTACGTCGGTGTCGGGACCGAAGACGATCACCAGTGTGAGCCGGCGGGCACCGGGGTCGTACCGCCAGATCTGGCCGTAGTGGTCGGCCGCGGAGCCCTCGCTGCTGTGCGCGAAGGAGGACACGAAGTAGACGGACGAGCCGCCCCAGTAGCAGCCCTCCAGCTTCTGCGCGTGGGTGATGCCCCTGGGGCCGAAGTCCTGGTCGCGGATGGGGGTCTCGGTGGCCAGCGGGTCCGGTACGTCGACCCACTCGATGCGGTCGAAGCTCGCCCCCGTCTCCTGGATCGAGGAGAGGTCCGGGACACCCGGTACGCGCATGGCCTGGAGACGGCCGCCCGCGCGGAGCGAACCGAGGCCGCCCTCGGGCTTGTTGGGCAGGAAGCGGTAGAAGAGGCCGAAGGGCTTGAGGAAGGCGTCCTCGGTCTCGTAGACGACGCCCCGCTTCGGGTCGACGGCGATCGCCTCGTGCTGGAAGCGGCCCATCGCCGTCAGCGGTACCGCCCCGGTGCGGTGGGGGTCCACCGGGTCGACCTCGAAGATGAAACCGTGGTCCTTGGTGTAGCCGTTCGTGCCGGCCCTGTCCTCGGTCTCCTCGCAGGTCAGCCAGGTACCCCAAGGGGTGTGCCCACCCGCGCAGTTGACGGCCGTACCGGCGATCGCGACCCGCTCGCCGACCACGTTGCCGCGCTGGTCGAGGGTCAGGGCCGTACAGCCGCCCTTGCCCATCGGGTCGTAGGTGAGGCCGTCGACGGTGGGGACGCCGATCTTGCCGGTGACGCGGTTCTCGTGGTTGCGGACCAGGTGGACACGGCCGTGTCTGCCGCCGAAGGCGGACATGCCGTCGTGGTTGCTCGGCACCCGGCCCTCGCCGGAGCGCAGTTCGTCGCCCTCGCGGGACAGCACCCGGTAACGGAAACCTTTCGGCAGGTCCAGCAGACCGTCCGGGTCGGGGAGCAGGGGGCCGTATCCGGAGTGGCCCAGTGCGGCGGCCGTACCCGTGAAGAGTTCCGAGACGGCACCGGTGAAGGCGATGCCCACTCCCAGGGCTCCGGAGCGGGCCAGCACTTCGCGTCGTGTTGCGGACATGGGGCAACCTTCCTGTTGGCGGACAGGAGTACGTGACCCGCTTGTGTGTATCACGTGGTCACGATCACGTGAACCACGCGCGTAGCGTGGCGTTCTCACGGGCCGTCGGACGACCCGGACAGCCCGAAGGGCCCGGTGCGGGACTCGTGGGGAGTCCCGCACCGGACCCCGGGGCGAACGGTTCCGGTGCCTATGGAGCCGGAGTGGTGACCTTCACCGGCTCGGTGCCCTTCTCGCTGTGCCGCTGCGACCAGTTCTCCAGTGCCGTCCGGCACGCGTGGTCCAGGTGGTGCAGCCCGGACAGGTCCACCGTCACCGGACGGTCCTTCGGCAGCGCCTCCAAGTCGTCCAGTATCTTCGGCAGCCGCAGGAAGGTGGCGTTGCCCGACAGGTACGCCTGTACCGGCCCCGCCCCCTTGTCTATGACCTCCAGCTTGATGTGCGAGGCCTCCCAGGCGGTCTTGGCGACGGCGAGCGCGAGCCCGATCAGCACGCCCTCGAACATGTTCACCGCGACGATCGACACGGCCGTGACCACCAGGATCAGTGCCTCGCCCCGGTGCCCGCGCCACAGCGCCACGATCGAACGCAGCGGGATCAGCTTCCAGCCCGCGTGCACCAGGATGCCCGCGAGCGCGGGCAGCGGGATGTAGGCGAGCACGGACGGCAGCAGCGCCGCGAACAGCAGCAGCCACACCCCGTGCAGCACCCGGGACGCCTTCGTACGGGCGCCCGCGGCCACGTTCGCCGAGCTGCGCACGATCACCGCGGTCATCGGCAGCGCGCCGAGCAGCCCGCAGACCGTGTTGCCCGCGCCCTGCGCCATCAGTTCCTTGTCGTACTCGGTGCGCGGCCCGTCGTGCAGCCGGTCCACGGCGGCGGCGCTGAACAGCGACTCCGCCGACGCGATCAGCACGAACGCCAGGATCGTGCCGAGCACGCCCACGCTCGCCAGCCCGCCGACGGCTTCGAGCCCCGGCAGCTGGATGGAGTCGAGCAGTCCCCGTACCTCCACCGTCGCCACCGGCAGGTCGAACGCCAGGGTCGCGAGCGTGGCGAGCGCCACCGCGGCCAGCGCCCCCGGCACCGTACGGACCTTCGCCGGCAGGTGCTTCCAGAGCACGAGTACGGCGACGGTGGCGGCGCCGAGCCCGAAGGACGTCAGCGCGGTGGTGGATCCGGCGGAGTCGGCGACCAGCCCCGGCAGCCCGGCGAGCTTGTCGAGACCCGAGGCAGGGGCCTCGGCGCCGGCCACCGAGTAGAGCTGGCCCGCGATCAGGACCAGGCCGATGCCCGCCAGCATGCCTTCCACGACGGCCACCGAGATGGCCCGGAAGTAGCGCCCCAACTTCATGGCGCCCATGGCGAGTTGGATGAGACCGGTGGCCAGCACGATGACACCGAGCACGGCCAGTCCGTACGCGCGCACCGCTTCGAAGACCAGCACGGTCAGACCCGCGGCCGGGCCCGAGACCTGCAGGCTGCTGCCGGGCAGGAACCCGGTGACCAGACCGCCCACGATGCCGGTGATCAGGCCGAGTTCGGCGGGCACGCCCGACGCCACGGCCACGCCCACGCACAGGGGCAGGGCCACCAGGAAGACGACGAGTGAGGCGGCGAAGTCCTGCCGCAGGAAGGGGAATCGAGGGTGCCGGCCCGGGTCCGTCCCGCCGTCGGTCGCGGGGGTGCCCGTCGCGGCGCTCACAGTGCCTCGAAGGAGTCGGAGCGGACGTCGTGCGCGAGGACGGACCCGGTGTGGACCTCGTAGAACCAGCCGTGCAGGCGCAGTTGACCGTCCGTCAGCCGCCGTTCCACGCACGGGTACGAGCGCAGTCGCAGGAGTTGGGTCAGGACGTGGTTCTGCACGGCCTCGGTGACGGTCGGGTCCTCGACCGCGCCGTCGGGGCGTGGGGTCGAGTGCGCGAGCCAGTCGCGGACGGCGGGTGCGGCGGTCAGGTCGTCGCCGCGTACCAGCGCGCCGACGGCGCCGCAGTGGGAGTGGCCGCAGACGACGACGTCCGTCACCCCGAGCACCTCCACCGCGTACTCGACGGTGGCGGCCTCGCTGGTGGGGTGCGAAGAGGTGTGCGGGGGGACGATGTTGCCTGCCGTGCGCAGTTCGAAGAGTTCACCGGGCCGGGCTCCGGTGATCAGGGCCGGGACGACCCGCGAGTCGGAGCAGGTGATGAACAGGACCTGCGGGGACTGGCCTTCGGCGAGTCGGGCGAACTCCTCCGGGCGGTCCGCGGACTGCTTGCGGAAGGAGCGTGCGTGATCGATGAGGGGCTGCATGTGTCAGTTCCTCCTGGCGCGCGTGAGGGCGCGTCGGTGTACAAAAACGGAGCGCATGCGGGTACGGCGACATGACCCCACGTCGACGCGCTCGGCGGACGTGGCGTGGTGAGGGGTGGGTCAGGTCGGAGTCGCTTCGTTCCCGGTGTTCAGGTCTGAGCCGGTGCTCTCAGCAGCGGAAGACCTGGAGCGCCGCCGAGGAGTGGCCCGCCGAGGATCTCGTCGTACGGTGGTGCGCCGCGGTGGCCGCGGTGTGCGACGGGTCCTCGTGGACGACCGCGACGTCCTTGCAGAGCAGGAGGCGCGCGGCGGCGGGAGCGACGTGGTCCGCGACCCGGATCCGGTCGCGGGTGCGCAGGGGACCGGTCGGTCCGTGCGAGTGCGAGGTGTCGCCACAGGTGACGAACTCGGCCGTGGCTTCGGGGCCGTCCCCGAGTCCGGCGAGCCGGGGTGTGTGCGCGGATGCGAACGCGGGTGCGAACGCTGTGGTGGTGGCGGAGAGCTGCAGGGCCAGCAGGACGGCGGCGAGAACGGCGAACAGTGTCCGGACCGTCGTACCTCGTCGCATGGGCCCCCTCTCGGCCGGTTCTCGGATCAGGTATTCCCTTGCTGACACGAACGTTAACGCGGGAAGTTGTTTGCTGGGTTAACTTAACGTTTCACCCTGAAGAGAGCCTGAAGAGGGCCGAAGAGCGTCGGTGGCAGGCCGGAAATCGCCGAGCGGCGGGCAGTTCTCCGAGCGGCGGGCAGGGACGGGCGACGGGCAGGTACGAGTGACGGGCATGGGGCGGGCGACGGGACGATCAGTCCTGTACGAGTCCCTTGGCGTCCCGCGCCAGTGCCGTGAGCCGGGAGATCGCGCGGAAGTACTTCTTGCGGTAGCCGCCGTTCAGCATCTCCTCGCTGAACAGCCGGTCGAACGGCATCCCCGAGGCGAGTACCGGCACCTCGCGGTCGTACAGCCGGTCGGCGAGGACCACGAGCCGCAGCGCGGTGGACTGGTCCGGAACCGGCTGGACGTCCGTGAGGCAGACCACCGCGATCCCGTCCGTCAGCGCGCCGTACCGGCTGGGGTGCACCCGGGCCAAGTGGTCGAGCAGATGCGGGAAGTCGTCGAGCGAGGCGCCCGGCGTCGCGTACGCGGCCTTCGTGACCTGCTCGTCCGCGTACGGGGCCGGGGCCTCGGGCAGTCCGCGGTGGCGGTAGTCGTCGCCGTCGATGCGCAGCGACCTGAAGTGGGCGGACAGGCCCTGGATCTCGCGCAGGAAGTCGACCGAGGCGAACCGGCCTTCGCCGAGCTTGCCCGGCAGCGTGTTGGAGGTCGCGGCGAGCGCCACCCCCGCCTCGACCAGCCGGGCGAGCAGGCTGGACACGAGGACGGTGTCACCGGGGTCGTCCAGCTCGAACTCGTCGATGCAGAGCAGCCGGTGGCCGCTCAGCGTACGGACGGTCTGCTGGAAACCGAGGGCGCCGACCAGGTTCGTCAGCTCCACGAACGTGCCGAAGGCCTTGAGTGCGGGCTCCGCCGGGGTCGCGTGCCAGAGGGAGGCGAGCAGGTGGGTCTTGCCGACGCCGTAACCGCCGTCGAGGTAGACGCCGCGGGGGCCCGCCGGGGCCTTCGCGGGCTTCCTGCCGAAGCCGAGCCCGAGGAAGCCGCGCTTGCCCGCGTCGGCCGGTGCACCGCCGAGACCCGCGGCGAAATCGGCCAGGACGCGCACGGCCTCGGTCTGGCTCGGCTGGTTCGGATCCGGGATGTACGTGTCGAAGCGGACCGAGTCGAAGCGCGGCGGCGGCACCATCTCGGCGACCAGCCGGTCGGCGGGGACGCGCGGCTCGCGGGCGCACAGGGACGACGGGGTCGCGTCGGCCATCGGGCCGAATCCGGAGGCGGTGGTGGAGGTTGACACGGTTCCCCAGTCTACGTCTCGTGCCAGACTGCACGACATGCGACGCCTGTTCCCTGTGACCGACGAGACAGCAGCCCCGGCCTCGGACGGGGTACCGGGTACACCGGGCACGACGACCGCGGCCCGGGAATGGGGACTCGATGAACTGGCCGACGCGTACGCCTATGCGGTGGACGTCGCGGGACCCGGGTCGGGTGTCATGGGACCCGGTGGGGGATCCGCGGGGCCCGGGTCGTGGCTGCGGGCCAACATGGTCTCCACGCTCGACGGGGCCGCTCAGCACGACGGGCGTTCGCAGCCGATCTCCAGCGCCGCCGACATGCGGATCTTCGGCACGCTGCGCGGACTCGCGGACGTCGTGATCGTCGGTGCGGAAACGGTACGGCAGGAGGGTTACCGGCCCGCGCGGGCCCGCGACGACTTCGCCGCGCGCCGGGCCGCGGCGGGACAGGGCCCGGCGCCCGCGATCGCCGTGGTGAGCGCGAGCCTCGACCTGGACTTCTCGCTTCCGCTCTTCACCTCGCCGCTGCTTCCCACGCTGGTGCTCACGGGGGCCGCGGCGGCGCCCGACCGGATCGCCGCGGCCGAGAAGGCCGGCGCGCGGGTCGTCATCGCGGGCGACGGCGCGGGGGTGGACCCCGCGCGGGCCGTCCGGGCGCTCGCCGACCTGGGCCTGTACCGGCTCCTGACGGAGGGCGGGCCCCGGCTGCTCGGCCAGCTGATCGCGGCCGGTGTCCTCGACGAGCTGTGTCTGACGGTGTCCCCGATGCTCACCGCCGGGAACGCCCAGCGGATCGCCGGCGGCCCGTCCGTCGCGGTGCCGAGCCGGTTCGAACTGACGTCCTTGCTGGAGGAGGACGGGTTTCTCTTCAGTCGTTACCGCCGGACCTGATCAAGGAACCGGGCCCGGACAAAGTAGTGGAATCGGCTGTTCCGGTTAGCTTTCGCCGGGCACACTGAAAATCGCAGTCCCCGTGCGGTCACGGGGCAGGATGGTTTCCGCAGGGGTCTACGAACGGCCCACGGACGAGAAGGGCGTTTGTCGTGTTCACGAGCGTATTGATGATCGAGAAGGCCCTCACCTCCGCGGACGTGGAATTCGTCACGACCTTGCACGGGGAGGAGGGCGTGGACTTCCACGTACTGCTCCAGCCCCGCGGCGACCAGGCGGACCGGCTCCTGCGCGCGATCGACGACGTGGCGCTCGGCGAGCTGGACGAGGCGGCCCGCGAGAACGAGACGCCCGAGGGTGCGGAGGCGGTCGGGCAGGGGCAGCGGGCCCTGGAGGTGTCGCTGGTGGCGCTGCGGGCCACCGGCAGTGCGGCGCAGGGGCGGCTGATCGAGGCGCATCCGCTGGACGCGTTGAAGGCGCTCGTCGACGAGGTGGGGGCGGACGAGGTCATCGTGCTGACCGATCCGCACTATGTGGAGGAGTTCTTCCACCGGGACTGGGCGTCTCGGGCGCGGCACAAGGTGGGGGTGCCGGTGTTGAAGCTGTTCTCGCACAGCAAGGTGTGAGTTCGGCTGCGGCTGGCTCGCGCTCCTGGACGCGCGGGTTCGGTGGGGGTTGCTCGCGCCGTTCCCCGCGCCCCTGAAAAACCGTGTTCGTCTGCGGGACGGTGGGGGCGGGCCCAAACGATTGCGCAGTTCCCCGCGCCCCTTGGGGAGGGGCTTTGCCCCGTCCCGCTCAGGGGCGCGGGGAACTGCGCGACCGGCCCCCACCTCGCGTGGGTGTAGCGAATAGGGTGGGGGCGCTCATCGTCACAGCCGCATCCTGGGAGAAACACGTATGGCACCCGGCCTTCCTACCGCCATGGATCGACCGCACTTCATCGGCATCGGCGGAGCCGGGATGTCGGGGATCGCGAAGATCCTCGCGCAGCGCGGGGCCGCGGTGGCGGGCAGCGACGCGAAGGACTCCGCGACCGCCGAGGCACTGCGCGCGCTGGGCGCCACCGTCCACCTCGGACACGCCGCGGACCACCTCGCGGCGGACGCCACCTGCGTGGTCGTCTCCTCGGCGATCCGCGCGGACAACCCGGAGCTGGCCCGCGCCGCCGAACTGGGCATCCCGGTCGTCCACCGCTCGGACGCCCTCGCCCGCCTGATGGACGGCCTGCGCCCCATCGCCGTGGCCGGTACGCACGGCAAGACGACCACGACGTCGATGCTGGCGGTCTCCCTGTCGACGCTGGGCCTGACCCCGTCGTACGCGATCGGCGGCGACCTCGACGTCCCCGGCTCCAACGCCCTGCACGGCGACGGCGAGATCTTCGTCGCCGAGGCGGATGAATCGGACCGCAGCTTCCACAAGTACGCGCCCGAGGTGGCGATCGTGCTGAACGTGGAACTGGACCACCACGCCAACTACGCGTCCATGGACGAGATCTACGAGTCCTTCGAGACGTTCGCCGGCAAGATCGTGCCGGGCGGGACCCTGGTGATCGCCGCCGACCAGGAGGGCGCGCGCGAGCTGACCCGACGGCTGCCGGACGCCGTCAGGGACACCATCGAGGTGGTCACCTACGGAGAGTCCGAGGACGCCGACGTACGCGTGCTGTCCGTGGTCCCGCAGGGCCTGAAGAGCGAGGTGACCGTCGAGCTGAACGGCTCCACGCTCACCTTCACCGTCTCGGTGCCCGGCCGCCACTACGCGCACAACGCGGTGGCGGCGCTGGCGGCGGGCGTGGCCCTGGGCATCCCCGCGGCCGAGCTGGCCCCCGCCCTCGCCTCGTACACGGGTGTGAAGCGGCGCCTGCAGCTCAAGGGCGAGGAGGCGGGCGTGCAGGTCATCGACTCGTACGCGCACCACCCGACGGAGATGACCGCGGACCTGGAGGCGATGCGGGCGGCGGCGGGCGACTCGCGCATCCTGGTCGTCTTCCAGCCCCACCTCTTCTCGCGCACCCAGGAACTGGGCAAGGAGATGGGCCAGGCCCTCTCCCTCGCGGACGCCTCGCTGGTCCTGGACATCTACCCGGCCCGCGAGGACCCGATCCCGGGCGTGACGAGCGAGCTGATCATCGACGCGGCGTGGGCGGCGGGCGCGGACGTGACGCCCGTGCACGACATGTCACAGGTACCCGCGGTGGTGGCGGGAATGGCGAAGCCCGGTGATCTCGTTCTCACCATGGGCGCGGGAGACGTGACGGACCTCGGACCCGAGATCCTGACCCGCCTGTCGAAGTAGCGGTACCTGAGTAGAGGGGTTGAGCTTTCATGTCGTACGACATCGAGAAGCCGGACGAGCAGTGGCGTGCGGAGCTGAGCCCGGCCGAGTACACCGTCCTGCGCCAGGCCGGCACGGAGCCGGCGTTCCGCGGTGAGTACACCGACACCAAGACGACGGGCGTCTACTCCTGTCGGGCGTGCGGAGCCGAGCTCTTCACCTCCACGGAGAAGTTCGAGTCGCACTGCGGCTGGCCGTCCTTCTACGACCCGAAGGACTCCGACGCGGTCGAGCTGATCGAGGACCGCTCCCACGGGATGTCGCGGACCGAGGTCCGCTGCTCCCGCTGCGGATCGCACCTCGGGCACGTCTTCGAGGGCGAGGGCTACGCGACGCCGACCGACCAGCGGTACTGCATCAACTCGATCTCGCTGAAGCTGACGCCGGCCGAGGGCTGACGAGGGCCCACGAGGCTCATTCGTCGAGCCTCGTGGCCAGCCGTTCCTGAAGGCGGGCGTGCCGGAACTCGTACAGGGCGCCCGCCTGCCGGAGTACTCCTCTGCGGTGGGCGTCTTCGAGGAACCGCATCAGCCGCCACGGCAACCGTCCCGTACCGCACAGCCACAACCGGGTGACGAGCAGCCAGCCCCAGGCGCTCAGGGCGATGGCGAGGGGGGCTGTGATCAGCCAGATCATGAACGAGGACGCGGCGAACGTAGTCTCCGGCCACAACCGCACCGCAAGGGCCGTGCTGAGGAAGCCGATCACCACGAGAAGGACACCGCGGCTGACAGCGGTCGCCCGGTCCGCGTGCAGACCGTCCAGTGGGGTGCCGGCCCGGGCGATGTCGGTGGGGCTGACCAGCCAGCGGTGGAGAGCGGCCGTCAGCCCGCTGATCAGGCCGAGGGAGAACGCGAGGATGACTCCCTCGTTCACGTTCCGGACCAGGAGCCGCTCGGGGGTACTCAGTTCCAGCCATCGGCGGCTGGCCGGCGGCAGTGTGTCCTCCAGGTCCCAGCTCTGCGCGAAGGTGCCGTCGGGCAGTTTCGCCAAGAGCTCTTCCTGACCCGGGTGTTGTCGCAGCTCGACCGGGTTGTCCAGGGTCTCGCAGACGCCGTCGCACCCTTGGGCGAACAAGGACATGGTCTCCGCGTACACACCCCCGTCGGTCCATCGCTCCACGGCCCAGCGGACGGGACCTGATGAGGACACCACGCGGGTGCCGTCCGCGAGCTTGCGGTGACGCCAGCCGTCGGCCACGAAAACTCTGCTGCCGTCGGCAGACGTGTGCCAGGAGCCGCCCGCGGGGGCGTCGTCCTGGGCCACGGAGGCCCGGGCGGCAAGCGTGGTGCCGTTGGTGACGCCGAACGCCAGCCCAAGCAGGAATCCCGCGGTCAGTCCCTTGACCAGGCCGCGCCCCACCGCGGTGAGCACCGAACCGCGCGGGCCGGCCCGACGGCCGGCGGCGGTCTGCCGTGGGGTGAGAACTCGGCCGACCGTTCCCGGGTTCTGCCGGAGCGCCAGGGCCACGACCAGTCCCAAGGACGCGCCGCAGACCACCCTGATGCGGATGGGGGCAAACAGTGCGGTGGGCACGAGGGCGCCGAACGCCGTGGCCGCCGCCACGACCAGCACCGCCAGACCGCGCCGGCGCCATGAGTGCGCGCCCCTTCCGGCCGAGAGCGGAATGGTGGTGGGGACCGGCTTTCCCAGCAGATCGAGCACCCCTAGAGCGGTGGCCACAGCGAGGCCCCCAGTCATGGCGAGGGCGCAGGCTCCCGCCCACTCCCATCGTTGGAGGAGAGCGGGATAGGGACTCAGACCGAGGTCCCTGGTCATGCCCACCACGAGTCCGAGCGGTATCGCCCCCACCAGTACCCAGACGAGTTCACGGGGTACGCGTCCACGCCGGGCTGTCGTGGGTCCGTCCGGTCCGTGGCCGCGTGTGCGATCGCTGTCGCCCCGCAGGGACAGTGCCTGTCCGACGCAGAGAGGAGTCAGCAACCCGGCGGTGATGAGGACCGTCCAGCCAGGCTGTGCTTCTGTCGTCAGCAGGATGATCGCCGCGGCGAGGGCTCCGACGACCAGCACGGGCCCCATCGTCCGCAGGGGCAAAGGCAGTTCGCGGCGCAGTTCCCACCAGGCGAGTTCGCGTGATCCCTGTCGCTCCAGGTGGCGGGCCAGGAAGCCGAGGGTGTCGAGCGCCGTGTCCACCCGGCCGCCTTCGTCCCGGAAGGCCGCCGGTACGAAGGCGTCCAGCAGATGCGCCTCCAGCTGCGCTTCCCGTTGCGCCCGGTCGTCCCACCTGCCGTCGTCGAGCAGCTCGGCCGGGTCCGCGTCGGTGTCGTCGTACGCGGTCCTCGCGAGGGTCACCATCAGCGGCGTGCGCAGTACGGCTCGTAACGCCGCGCAGGGGTGGGCGTCGGGCTCGGCGCGCAGGCGGTCGATCACCGGGTGCCAGGCGGTGGTGCGGGTGCCGCCGGGGCCGCGGACGGGACGGGCGGTACGCAGCAGATGGGCCGCCGCCGTCTCGAAGCCGAGGGGCTGCAGCTCCACGACGGCCGCCGAGGTGAAGACGTCACTGGATCGCACGACGTCGGCGTACACGGCCGAGCGGCAGGTCATGAGCAGTGGACGGCCGTCGTCGAGGTCCGTGTTCAGCCGGCGTACGGCCGCGGTGCGCAGCGGAGGGGCCATCTCGTCGAGCCCGTCGAGTACGGGGATCACCCGGCCGGCGTCGAGGAGTTCACGGGCCCAGGACGCACCGGGGTAGTGGCCGGCGATGTACCGCGCCAGCCAGGTGTCGAGGCTCTCGCTCTGCGGGCGCCAGTCCGACATCGACACCACCACGGGCACGGGCGCCCCCGCGTCCCGTGACGCGAGGACGTCCAGTGTGAACCGGACCGCGAGTACGGTCTTGCCGCTGCCCGGCTCGCCCAGGACGACGAGTCGCCGCGACGCCACGCGGTCCAGCGCGGCGGCGATGTTCTCCAGGCGGTCGTCCGGGGGTTCGGGTCCGTCCGTGCCGGGCTCCCGCGGATCGGCCAGCCAGGGTTCCGCGGAGGACCAGTGCACCGCGATGGGCTCCGGGTCCTGCAGGCGTCGCAGCCGCCACTCGGACTGCCACTGCTGTTCGACCGCCGCGGCCAGTTGCTCGACGCGAGCGCCCAGGACCTCGGCGGGTGAAGGGCGTCGTCCGCCGTCGGTGGAGGTGCGCACCAGATTCAGGGCGAGCCCCGTCGCGGCGATCCCGAATCCGAGGACGGTGGTCAGGATCGTGGTGTCGCCGAGTTCCCCGTTGACGACGGCGATGGCGAGCACCGCCGATGTCGCCACGAACGCGCCGCCCCACACCACGTACCGCACATGCCGCATAGCGCTCCCCCTCGCGCCTGCCAGTGCCTGTTCGGAGAATACGCCCGGGTGGCGCGGCGGGGCCCCGTCCGGCGGGGGTCGTACCGGGCCCGCCCCCGGGGATCAGGCCCGGGGGCGGGCGGTCCGTGTCGGACGCCGACGGTTCGTCAGACGTTGACGCCGAAGTCGGAGGCGATGCCGGAGAGCCCGGAGGCGTATCCCTGGCCGACCGCGCGGAACTTCCACTCGGTGCCGTGGCGGTACAGCTCGCCGAAGACCATCGCCGTCTCGGTGGCGGCGTCCTCGGACAGGTCGTAGCGTGCGATCTCGGCGCCGCCCGCCTGGTTGACGACGCGGATGAAGGCGCCCCGGACCTGGCCGAAGCTCTGGCCGCGGGCATGGGCGTCGTGGATGGAGACCGGGAAGACGATCCGGTCGACCTCGGCCGGTACGGTCGCGAGGTTCACCTTGACGGACTCGTCGTCGCCCTCGCCCTCACCGGTGAGGTTGTCACCGGTGTGCTCGACCGAGCCGTCCGGGCTCGTGAGGTTGTTGTAGAAGACGAAGTGCTGGTCGGACAGGACCTTGCCGGAAGCGTTGAGCAGCAGGGCCGAGGCGTCGAGGTCGTAGTCGGCGCCGGTCGTGGTCCGTACGTCCCAGCCGAGGCCGATGAGCACGGCGGTCAGGCCGGGCGCCTCCTTGCTGAGCGAGACATTGCCGCCTTTGGCCAGGGAAACTCCCACTGCGTACTCCTTCTCGATGTGTGCTCGATGCGTGAGGGACGGGGACCCGTCCGGGACCCCGGTATAAAATCTACAACACTGTAGAAAAAGGGGAAGAGGCGGCGCCTTCGTCACCACTTCGGCGGGCCGTACGGCCGTGAAGGGTGGGGCCGGAGGGGCACGGAGGCCCCTCCGGGGCGGGTGGGGTACGGTCCGGCCGCCCGGCGCCGACGCGTGGACGTCAGGGGCCCGACCGCCTTGCCTCGACGCGTGGGCGTCAGGGTCGGTTGACCCGCCTCGACCCCTGGACGTCAGGGTCGGCCGCCCTGCTTCGACGCGTAGGCCCCGTGGTCGGTCGCCCTGCCTCGGCGCATGAGCGGTCATGGGTGGTCGTCCCGCCTCGGCGCATGGGCGTCATGCGTGGTCGTTCGGCGTCGATACGATGGGCCACCCGTGTTTCGGAGTCGGCGGAAGGGAGACAGGGCGTGACGGACCAGCGGCAGCGTCCCCCGCGGCGGGGACAGGGCGAGCTGGAGGCCCAGATCCTGGCGGCTCTGCGCGCCGCGGACGGGCCCGCGACGGCGGGCTGGGTGCAGGAGCGGCTGGGTGGCGACCTCGCCTACACGACCGTCATCACGATCCTGACCCGGCTGCTGGCGAAGGGAGCGGTGACGCGTGAGCGCGTCGGCCGGTCCTTCGCGTGGACCCCGGCGTCGGACGAGGCAGGTCTGGCCGCCCGCCGGATGCGCCGGGTCCTCGACGGCGAACGGAACCGGGAAGCCGTACTCGCGAGCTTCGTGACGTCCCTGGAGCCGAACGACGAGCGACTGCTGCGTGAACTGCTGGCCCACCCCGAGGCGGAGAGGGAAGACTGAAGCCTCATGGGGGTGTTCGTCTTTCTGCCGCTGGTCCTGCCGTTGACGGCATGGCCGATCGCCCGGCTCGCCGAGCTGCGGCTGTATCCGCGGACCGCCACTCGCCTGCTGACCGGCCTCGCCGTGGTCATGGCGGTGTGCAGCACGGTCTGCCTGGGGCTGCTGATGGTGGTGGGCACGGCCCAGCTGCCCGGCAACCCGCTGCCCGACGGCTGGTCCGATCCCGAGGTGCGCGAGGCCGTGCCGTACGACGAGATCGCCGGGAAGCTGGCGATCCCGGCGCTCCTCGCGGTGCTGCTGGTCTGCGGGCGCACGCTGTGGCGGCACCAGCGGGTCCGCCGGCGCGCCCACCTGGCGCTCGCCGACCTGCCCGGCACCGAGGTGGCGGTCCTGCCCGACGAGGTGCCGTACGCGTACGCCCTCCCCGGCGGGCGGCGGGACCGGGTGGTGGTGACCACCGCGCTCCTCTCCTGTCTCGAACCGTCCGAGCGGCGCGCCCTGTTCGCCCACGAGCGCGCCCACCTCGCCGCCCATCACCACAGGTTCCTGCTCGCCGCCCAACTGGCCGCGCGCGCCAACCCGTTCCTGCGCCCGCTGTGCACCGCCGTGTCCTACACGGCGGAACGGTGGGCCGACGAGGAGGCCGCTCAGGTCGTCGGCAGCCGCCGGGCCGTGGCCTGCGCGATCGGCAAGGCCGCCCTGGTCTCCCGCGGCACCCCGGTGCCCACGCTCGCGGGCCTCGCCGCGCCGGGCCCGGTGCCGCGCCGGGTCGCCGCGCTGCTCGGCCCCGCGCCCGTGCCGCGCACCTGGCCGTCGGTGTTCACCTCGGTGGGCCTCGCCGCCTGGGGTGCGGCGGCCGGGACCGCGGTGTCCGCGCTGTCCTCCGCGAACTCCGCGGTGACGATGGTTCTCATCCTGCACGCGGCGACACCGCTGTGAGCGGGGGCCGGGCGGCCGGTCGGCGGGGTGAGTCGTACCCGCCTCCCGTCCGTATCTCTACATGAATGTAGAGTTTCGCCGTTCGGAGTAACGGGGGCGCTGGGCGCTCATGAGTCAGGGGCCGGCCGGAGAGTGCGGCCGAGCGCGGGAAAGGGGCGCCTGTGGGCGGTAGGGGACAGCGGCGGCACGCTCCGGCCGGAAGCAGGTCGGCGCGGGGGACGGGTTCGGCGCGGGCGGCGAAGCCGACGAGACTGACACGGCGGGGCCGGATCGTCGCCTGGACGGCGGGGGTGTTCGCGGTGCTCGTCCTCGCCTCGGCGGGGGTCGGCGCCTGGATATACCAGGACCTGAACGGCAACATCGGCGCCGCCGACATCGACAACAAGCTCGGCGGGGACCGTCCCGAGAACCTCAGTCCGGGGTCGAAGAACATCCTCGTCGTCGGCTCGGACAGCCGGGACGGGGACAACGGGAAGTACGGCAAGGGCCTGACCACCATGCAGTCCGACACCCTGATGGTGATGCACGTCCCGGCCAACCGGAAATGGGCGACCGTGGTGTCCTTCCCGCGCGACTCCTGGGTGCAGATATCCGCGTGCGAGAAGGGTGACGACAGCACCTCGACCCCGCACCACGCCAAGATCAACGAGGCGTTCGCGATCGGCGGTATCGGCGGCGAGGTCGCGGGAGCCGCCGCCTGCACCATCAAGACGGTCGAGGCCAACACCGGACTGCGTATCGACCACTTCATGTCCGTCGACTTCCAGGGCTTCAAGGGCATGGTCAACGCCCTGGACGGCATCGAGGTCTGCCCCGAGCAGGCCATCCACGACGAGAAGGCCCACCTGGACCTGGAGGCCGGCTGCCAGACCGTCAAGGACGAGGAGGCGCTCGGTTACGTACGCGCCCGGTACAGCGTCGGCGACGGGTCCGACCTCGGGCGCATCGGCCGCCAGCAGGAGTTCATGGAGGCGCTGGCCAAGAAGGCGCAGTCGAAGCTGACCAGCCCGACCTCGCTGTACGACTTCCTGCAGTCGGCCACGAAGTCCCTGACCACGGACGAGGACCTGGCCGGTATCAAGCCGCTGTACGGTCTCGCGTCCGAAGTGAAGGGCATCCCCAGCAAGAAGCTGACCTTCCTCACCGTGCCCAACTACCCGCGTGAGGCGGACGTGGCCGCCGACAAGGCCAACGTCGTGTGGCAGTACCCGCAGGCCGACGACCTGTTCACCTCCCTGGCCAAGGACAAGGAGGTCGACAAGAAGGCACTCCAGGCCGAGGCCAAGGACGACTTGATATACGCGTCCGGTGTCCGCGTCCAGGTCCTCAACGGCACCGGCGTCTCGGGGCGGGCCGCCGTCGTCGCCGCGAAACTGCGCCTGGCCGGGTTCACGGTCGTCGGCACGGGCAACGCCCCGGAGACGACCCGCGCCACCACGGCCACCTATCCGCAGGGGATGGGCGCGCAGGCGAAGGTGCTCGCGTCGCGGCTGCCCGACACGCGGGCCGCGCAGGGGTCGGACGCCGCCGCGGGCGTGGTGACCCTGACGGTGGGAACCGGCCTCGACCCCGACGGCATCCTGTGACCCATGCGGCATCCTGCGACCTGCCGGAACATGAGGGACGGGCGGAACATGCGGAACGGGCGGGGCGGCCGAGGCAGTCGCCCCGTCCGCCCCGCCCGTCCCGTCCGCCACGTCGGTCCCGCCCGTCCCGCCGTACGTCCGGCAGCGGTGGTTCTCAGAGGTCGAACTCGTGCGGCGGCAGGTCGAGGGTGAAGCACGCCTCGCGGACGACGGCCTGCTCGGTCTTGTCGAAGTCGCCGTCGGCGCCGCCGATGACGATGCCGATCTGGACCACGGCACGCGCCTCGGCGGGCTTCTTCTTGGCCTTGGCGATCTCCTGCAGCACGCTGACCTTGCCGAAGTCGAAGTCCGCGACGAGCTTGTCGAGGTTGGCGTCGAAGCGGCGCTGGAGGTCGTCGGCGGGGAAGTTCTGCAGCACCTCGTTGGTGGCGATGAGCTGGGCCACCCGGCGGCGCTCGGACGGGTCGATCGTGCCGTCGGCGGCGGCGACCAGCGCGCACATCGCCATGGAGGCGTCGCGGAAGGCACCGCTCTTGAGGTCGTTCTTCTTCGCCACCAGCTGGTTCTGCATCGTCGACGCGGAATCCTTGATGCGGTCCCACAGGGCCATGAGATCTCCGTACGTGTGAGAGGTGTGCCCGGTCGGCCTGGAACGGCCCGGGCATCGCTTATTTCTACAGTAGTGTAGAAATTGGCGGGGGTGTACGACTTCATGAAGAGGGAGCTGTAAGCGCGCGATGACGGATGACGCGGCCACACACTTACCCGGCAGCCGCCGTTCCCGGGCCGCCCTGGCCGCACGCTGCCGCGGTGTCACCGAGGCCCGCTGGTTCGCCGCCGCGGTCTTCGCGCTGATCATCGCCAACGCGCTGATCCTCGGCATCGAGACCTACACGGGCGTCGTCCACCGCTGGCACGGGCAGCTGAAGCTCGTCGAGCACTGCTTCCTGGCGGCCTTCACGGTGGAGATCCTGCTGCGCGCGGGCGCCCACTCGGACCGCCCGCGGGACTTCTTCCGCGACCCGTGGAACCTGTTCGACCTGGCCGTCGTGTTCTCCGCGTTCCTGCCCGTCGTCCGCGAGAACGGCACGATCCTGCGGCTGCTGCGCCTGGCCCGCGTCCTGCGCACGGCCAGGTTCCTGCCCCAGCTGCGCGTCTTCCTCGTCGCCGTGGGCCGCAGCCTGCCCGGCACCCTGAGCTTCCTGATCGTCGGAGCCCTGCTGCTCTACGTGTACGCGATGGTCGGCTGGGTCGCCTTCGCCGAGAGCGACCCCGAGCACTTCGGCTCCCTCGGCCGCGCCGTCCTCACCCTCTTCCTCCTGATGACCCTGGACGGCCTCGGCGACTCGGTCCGCGCGGGCCTGGAGATCTCCCGCTGGAGCATCGTCTACTACGCCTCCTACGTGCTGCTCGCCTCCTTCGTCCTCGTCAACGTGCTCATCGGGGTCGTCATCAGCTCCCTCGACGAGGCCCGCGACCTGGAGCGCGAGCAGGAGGAGGCGCGAGGCGCAGCCGGCGTACTCCCTGTGGTGCCGGTGCCGGTGCCGACGCCGTTGCAGCGTGCGGGGATCGAGGCCGAACGCGAGCTGCGCGAGCGGATCGTGACCGCGCGGCGGGCCCTCGACGACCTCGAAGCGAGCCTTCAGCGGGTCTTCACGCCCCCACCGCACGGAGCGGAAGGCATCGGCATCCCCTCGGACCCGGACCCCCTCACCCGTGAGCCGCATCCGGGGTGAACGCGCTCACAACCGGACCGTCGCCGGCCAGACGGTCACCGCGGCGGTGAGGAGGAGCGCGATGTTGAGGGCGATTCGCCGGTCCCCGAGCTTCAGGTGCACCCCGGTCGCGCCGATCTGCAGCACCACGAACCCGAGGGCCGCGGCCAGGGCCAGCCAGGGCGCGATGCCGGTCAGCGGCGGAAGGATCAGCCCGATCGCGCCCAGGACCTCGATCACGCCGATCGCCCTGACGGCCGGCATCGGCGTGCTGTCCACCCAGGCCATCATCGGGCGCAGCCCCTCACGGCTCCTGACCACCTTCACCCCGCCCCCGTAGAGGTAGAAGAGGGCGAGCAGGCCGGCGAGGATCCAGTAGGCGAGTCCGAGTGCGTCAGTCATGCCTTGATCACACTGCGGGGGCACCCCGGCTGTCCAAGACCCGTTCCGGCACCTCGATACCGTACGGGTATCAGTGGAGGTACCGCTCTGGCTATCGTGGCGCCCATGGAGCTACGCACGCTGCGCTACTTCGTGGCGGTCGCCGAGGAACTCCACTTCGGCCGGGCCGCCACCCGGCTCCACATGAGCCAGCCGCCGCTGAGCCGGGCGATCCGGCGCCTGGAGAGCGAGCTGGGCGCCGCGCTGTTCGACCGGTCCTCCGCCGGGGTCGCGCTCACTCCGGCCGGGGCCCTGCTGCTCGACGAGGCGCGCGACCTGCTCGGCCGGGCCGACCGGCTCCGCGAACGCGTGGCCGCGGCGGCCGGTGCCGCGCTCCTCACCGTCGGCATCCTCGGGGACAGCACGGACCCGGGCGCGCTCAGACTGGCCGCCGCCCATCGCCGGCTGCACCCGCACGTCGAGGTCCGCGTCCGCGAGACGGACCTCACCGATCCGACCTGCGGACTGCGCGCCGGAGCGGTCGACATCGCCCTGACCCGCGGGCCGTTCGACGAGACCGGGCTGGCCGTGCGCGAACTGCGGGCCGACCCCGTGGGGGCGCTGCTGTGCGCCGACGATCCGCTGGCCCGCCGGGAGAGCCTGAAGCTGGCCGACCTGACCGGCCGCCGCTGGTTCCGGTTCCCGGCGGGCACCGATCCGCTCTGGCAGTCGTACTGGAACGGCGGGGAACCCCGTGAGGGGCCCGTGGTGCGGGCGGTGCAGGAGTGTCAGCAGGCCGTTCTGTGGAACGGCACGGTCGGTATGACGCTCCTCGACCACGCGCCGGCGCGGAGGCTCACGGTGGTACCGCTGATCGACATGCCACCGAGCCGCGTGGTGCTGGCCTGGAACCAGGGCGACACGAACCCCGTACTCGCCTCGTTCGTCCGGACCGCGATCGCCGCCTATGCATGACAGGTGACAGGTGACAGGTGACAGGTGACGTGCGGTGGACGGCGGGTGATGGATGGCGGCTCCGCCCGGTAGTCTCCGGCGCATGCGGATCTCCGTCTCCTCGGACATGGACGAACCCGTGGCCCGCGCGCTGGTCGCGGAACTGCGCGAGCGCGGCCACGAGGTGCGGGCGTACGGGGCGTTGTCGCCCGGGGGCGACGCGCGGTGGGCGGTGTGCTCGGAGGCGGCGGCCCGCGATGTCGCCGCCGGGCGGGCGGACCAGGCGGTCGTGTGCTGCTGGACCGGCACGGGCGCGTCGCTCGCCGCGAACAAGGTGACGGGCGTACGGGCCGCACTGTGCACGGACGCCTACACGGCCGACGGTGCCCGCCGCTGGAACGACGCCAACGTGCTGGCCCTCGGGCTGCGGCTGACGTCCGGACCACTGCTCAGGGAGATCCTCGACGCGTGGTTCGGCGCCGAGCCCAGCACGGACGCCGACGACCGCGACAACGTGTCCCACGTGGCGGAGATCGATCGCGGCCGAACCGGCTCGTAGCCGGGGCGGGACGACCTCCGCCGTTCACAGCACCCTGCGGTGCACCAGCGCCGACAGCACCAGCGCGCCCGGCAGCAGCGGTATCCATACCGTCAGGACGCGATAGCCGACGACGGTCGCCGCCGCGACGCCCACGGGGGCGCCGAACGCGACCATGGTGAACACCAGCGCCGCGTCCACGGGGCCGATCCCGCCGGGCGCGGGGACGGCTCCGACCGCCGTACTGGCCAGCAGCAGGGCGAGGACCACCTGCGTCCACGACAAGGGGAGCCCGAGCGAGAAGCCGACCGTGGCGATCACGCTCCCCTGCAGCAGCGGGGTCGCCGCCGCCCCGCCCCAGAGGGCGGCGATCCGGGCGGGCCGCCGGTGCAGCAGCCGTACGTCGGTCAGGGCGGTGCGTACGCAGTCCACGGCCGGGCGGCGCAGCGGACGTACGGCCGTCACGAGCAGCACGGCCGTACCGAACCCGGCGGCGACGGACCCGGCGACCAGGGCCATGGTCCGTTCGTCCGGGACCAGTTCACCGAGGTGGAGCAGGTCCGGGTGGGCCACCACGAAGACCAGCAGCACCATCGTCTTGGCGATCGGTCTGACCAGGGAGTACAGCGCGAGCGAGGCGGTGGCCCGGGCCAGGGGGATGCCCCGGCCCTGGAGGAAGCGCAGGGTGACGGCGTGGGCGCCGATGCTCGCCGGGAGCACATGGTTCGCGGCACCGGCGGCGAACTGCGAGGCGAGCAGCAGTCCCGGCGGCAGCCGGTCCGGAAGGGCGCCCTGGCGTACGCAGGCGGCGGCCACCCAGCCCAGGCAGGTGCACAGGACCGCGGCGAGCAGCCACCAGGGGTCGGCGGCGGCCAGCCGGGCGGTTCCGTCGCGGACGGTCCGCCAGTCGGCCGCCGCCCATGCCGCGATCAGTGCCAGCGGGAGCAGGGTCAGGGCCCAGCGGACCGGGCGCCCGACCGCGGGGAGGCGGGAGGGAGCCGGATCGGGGGCGAGGACCGGGGAGAGCGGTGGAGCGGGGGCGGGCGTGGGGAGCGCCCGGGGGACGGATTCGAGCGGGAGCGAGGACACGGCGCACGTCGTCCTTCCGCGTCATACCCGCGCGGGGCGGGCGGACGGTCACGGCGAGGCAGGAGGGGACGGCCGAAACATGCCCACCCGGTGTGACGCCATGGTGTCCGCAAGCCGACGGGGCGTGGACGGCCCGCCGTCGCGCACACGGCTCCGGCTTCTTTGTTGTGCCCACGCCCACCAGGTCTCAAGCCACCCGCTGCCCTGCTCACCCCTGCCCTGCTCACCCCTGCGCTGTCCGGCCCGCCCGTTCTCAGGCCGGGCCGCCGGGCCGCCCGCTTCCGTCGCTCTGCGCCGAGGTCGCTATCAACTGGTCGATCAGCGCGATCAGTACGTCCCGGCACGAGTCCCGGTCCCGGGCGTCGCACAGCAGCACGTGCGCGTTCTCCGGCAGCGCCAGGGCCTCCCGGATCTCCTCCGGCTCGTACGGATGCTCGCCGTGGAAACCGTTCACGCCGACGACGAACGGGATGCCGCGCCGCTCGAAGAAGTCGATGGCGGCGAAGCTGGACTCCGGGCGGCGGACGTCGACCAGCACCACGGCCCCCAGGGCGCCGATGGCCAGGTCGTTCCACATGAACCAGAACCGCTGCTGCCCGGGCGTGCCGAAGAGATACAGCACGAGTTCCTGGCTGAGCGTGATCCGCCCGAAGTCCAGGGCCACCGTGGTGGCGTGCTTCTCCGGGATGCCGCCCAGGTCGTCGACGCCGAGGCCGGCCGCGGTGAGCGGTTCCTCGGTGCGCAGCGGCACGATCTCGCTGACCGAGCCGACCATGGTGGTCTTGCCCACGCCGAAACCGCCGGCGATCAGGATCTTCACCGTGTCGGGTGCTGAGGTCCCCTGGATGACGGGGCTAGAGCCGGCCAAGGCCGTCCCTCACTTTCTGCAGCAGGTCCAGGTCCGAGGTGCGGGAGATCTCACGCGGTGCCCGGGCGGTGATCCGGCCCGCCTCCAGCAGATCGCAGAGCATGATGCAGACCACGCTCACCGGCAGATCGAGCTGGGCGGCCAGTTCCGCCACCACGAGGGGCTTCGCGCACAGCCGCAGGATCCGCGCGTGCTCGGGCTGCGTCCGCGCGGCCCGGGCGGGCGGCGGATCCACCGTGGTCACCGACGTGATGAGGGTGAAGTCGGCGCGGCTGGGCCGGGTGCGCCCGCCGGTCAGCGTGAACGGCCGGACGAGACGGCCCGCCGAGTCGCCTCCGTTCACTTCACTCGCCGGAGTCGGTGGCGACGCCGGCTCGCGGAGCCGCGCTGAGATGCTCGCCGATCTTCTTCACCAGCATGTTCATCTGGTACGCGACCACACCGACGTCCGCGCCCCGGTTGGTGAGCACGGCCAGATGGGCACCGGGGCCCGCCGTGGTGAGGATCAGATAGCTGTTGGCCATCTCGATGAGCGCCTGCCGCACGGGCCCGCCGCGGAAGTCCATGCTGACGCCCTTGCTGAGGCTCATCAGACCGGACGCGGTCGCCGCCAGCCGCTCGGCGTCGTCCCGCAGGAACCCCGTGGACCTGCTGACGACCAGTCCGTCCTCGGAGAGCACGACGGCTTGGTTCACCTCGGCGACCCGGTCCACCAGTCCGGTGAGCAGCTGGTCGAGCTGACTGTGCGTGGCAGGGATGGGGCGTGTCATTTCTCTGTCCTTCATGAGCGGTCAGCGGGCGGAGTCGAGGTGACGGAAGCGCCTTCGGGTGCGGCTTCTTCCCCTTGGTCGTACGACGGATCCGCGTCGTTGTCACGTGCCTGGAGTGTTCCGCGCTGGAATCCGGCAAGGGAGGAGGCCGCGCGTTCCGCGGTGAAGTCGTCCAGGGAGCTGTCGGTCTCGTCGGCCGCGGAGTCCTCACGCAACTCGGCGGCCAGGCTGGTCTGCGGCACCCGGCGCGGCAGCGCCTTGAGGCCGTCGCGTGCGGGGAGGCCGCCCGGTACGGAACGGCCCGCACCGGCGTGCCCCGTGTCGGCACGGCCCGCGTCCGGACGGGGCCTGACGGTGCCGGCCCGTGCCGCGGGTACCTCGGCGCTCCGCGCGTGGGCGACGGGCTGCGCCTCCCTCGGGCGCTCGTGCGCGGGGCCGTCCGGCGTGCCGTCCTCGGCGCCCCCGGCGTTCTCGCTGTTCTCGAAGTCCCGCGCGGTCGCGCTCCTCGTGGCGACGGCGACGGCGGCCCGGACCGGTTCCCCGGCCGGCCTGCGCGCCTCGTCGGCTCCCCGCGTGCTCCCGGCTATGGACTCCGGGGACTCGCGCACCACGATCTCGTACGGGACCAGCACGATCGCGGTCGTGCCGCCGTACGGCGAGGGGCGCAGCGTGACGGTGATGCCGTGCCGGTTGGCGAGCCGGGCGATCACGAACATGCCGAGCCGCAGGTCGTCGGCGAGGGCCACCACGTCGAACTGCGGGGGCACCGCCAACTGGGCGTTGAACGACGCGTAGTCGTCCTCGGACATACCGAGCCCGCGGTCCTCGATCTCCACCGCGAGGCCCTTGGCCACCAGCCCGGCCCGTACTCCGACGGGGCTGGGCGCGGGGGAGTACGTGGTCGCGTTGTCGATGAGTTCGGCGAGCAGGTGGATGACGTCGGCCACCGCGGGCGGCGCGAGGAACACCTCCTCGTCGGTCTGCACCTCCACGCGCTGGTACTCGGCGACCTCGCCGACCGAGCTGCGCAGGATGTCGATCAGGGCGACCGGCTCGGTCCAGCTGCGGCCGGGCCGTTCACCGCTGATGATGACGAGGTTCTCCTCGTAGCGGCGCAACTGGCTCGCCGTGGAGTCGAGTTCGTACAGGCCCTTGAGGATCTCCGGGTCCTGGTGCTGGCGTTCCAGCGCGTCGAGCTTGGTGAGCTGGAGGTTGACCAGGTTCTGGCTCTGCCGGGCGATGCCGAGGATGACCTTCTGGAAACCGCGCCGGGTGTCGGCGAGTTCCACCGCGGTGTTGACCGCCGTGCGCTGGGCGGTGTTGAACGCCTGCGCCACCTGGCCGAGTTCGTCGCGGCCGTAGTCCAGCTCGGGCGTCGCGGACTCCACGTCGACCGTCTCGCCGCGGTCGAGGCGCGCCACCACGTCGGGCAGCCGCTCCTCGGCCAGACCGAGGGTGGCGATCCGCAGTCCGCGCAGCCGCCGGGACAGGGAGCGGGTGATGCGCCACGACATGAAGACGCACACCAGCAGGGCGACGAGTCCGGCGGCGCTCAGCGCGGCGGCCTTGATCAGCAGCGCCTCGGCCTGGTCGTCACTGCGCTGCAGCAGCGCCGACGTCTCCTGCTGGATCAGGGTGGAGTACTGCAGCCGGAGCTTGTCGTACGCCGTGGTCCAGCGCTTCTCCGCGTTCGGGAGGTCGATCCGTCCGCCGTCGCCGCCCTTCGCGCGCGCCGCGAGCACCTGCTCCTCGACGGTCTCCAGGGACTTCCAGTCGGAGCCCTGGAGGATCCGCTCGGTCTGTGTCTTGACCGAGCCGCGCAGCGACGGGATGAGCTGGTCCTCGACGAGGAAGCGCCGGGCGTTGACCAGTTGGGTGAAGTGGCTCCACGACTCGTCGTCGAGCCTGCCCGCCGGCCACACCAGGTGCAGCTGGGCGTCCTCCTGGGAGACCAGCTCCGCCGAGTGCTCCAGGGCGACGAGCGGGCCCGCCTGCGAGGTGAGTTCGCCGTCGTCGACCTGCGAGATCTCCTGGAACGCGTGGATCTGGTCGTCGATGATCGACGTGTACTGGTCCAGCGCCTGCTCGGGGGTGATGTCGGTGGGGTTGTCCACCTGCCCCCGGTAATACTCCAGGCTGCCCACCGACGCGATGACCGAGTACATCCGGTCGCGGATACGGGTGGGTGCCTCGCGGATCCGGTCGGACTGGCCGACCAGGGTCGCGATGGCCTTGTCGGTGCGTTCCCGCTGCGCGTCGAGGGCGCTGCGGGAGCTGTCGGGCGAGGCCAGCAGCACGGCCGACAGGCTGCGTTCCTTCTGCAGCGCCAGCGTCGCGTCGGTACCCATGGCCCCGGTCGACCGGCTGAGGCCGGTCTGGTCCCGCAGCCGCAGGCCCTCGGAGAACATCTGGATCGTCGTCACACCCCACATGGCGGCGAGGGTGACGCTGGGAACCAGGGCCAGCAGGATCAGCGAGAGACGTATGGAGCCGAGACGGCGGCGGGCGCCTGTCCGTGGAGACATCGTCGTCCTAGAGCGATCAGCGGTGAGCAGGGGTCAGTCGCGGGGGAGTTCGGGCGGTCGCGGGGGTGTCGGATCGTCGGCAGGGCAGGGCAGGGCAGGGGACGGCCGCGCGGGGTGAGCGCGTGTCCTGTACACACAGGGGGTCCGCAGGATGCTATCCGTACAAGTGACCGTACGCACCGTGAGTACCCCAAACCTTGTCATCGCCGTTATAAGGCGATCTCCGTTCGGGCAGCCCGGCGGGCGGTTCAGCGGGTCCCGTTGGCCGCGTACTTGGCCACCGAGGCGACGTTCTGCTTGGTGACGAACGCCGGTCCGGTGAGCACCGGTTCCTCCCCGCCGCCGCTGACGTTGCCGTTGGTCTCGTACAGCCAGAACGCGTCCACGGCGAGGTATCCCTGCAGGTAGGGCTGCTGGTCCACGGCGAACTGGACGTCCCCGCTCTGCACGGACTTGACGATGTCGTTGTTGAGGTCGAACGTGGCGATCTTCGCCTTGCTGCCGGCCTCCTTCACCGACTTCACGGCCGCGAGGGCGAACTGGGCGCCGTTCATCACGACTTCGTCGATGGTCGGGTCCTGGCGCAGCGCGGCGGCGACGGACTCGATCAGGGCGTCCTCGTCGGTGCCGTCCACGTAGACCAGGTCGGTACGGCCGCCGAAGGTCTTCTTCACACCGGCGCAGCGGGCCTCCACGGCCACGTTGCCGCGCTCGTGGATGACGCACAGGGCGTGCTTGGCGCGCAGCGAGTCCAGCTTGTCGCCGACGGCCCGGCCCGCGACGCTCTCGTCCTGGCCGAAGTACTGCATCAGGCCGCCCGGCTTCCAGGCGTCGATACCGGAGTTCAGGCCGACCACCGGGATACCGGCCGCCCTGGCCGCGGCGACCGCGCCCTTCATGGCTTCCGGCTTGGCGAGGGTCACCGCGATGCCGTCGACCTTGTCGGCGACCGCCTCGCGCACCAGCTTGGCCTGTCCCGCGGCGTCGGGGTCGCTCTGGTAGGCCAGGTCGATGCCGTCCTTGGCGGCGGCGGCCTCGGCGCCCTTGCGCACCCGCTCCCAGAACGCGTCGTCCGGGGCGCTGTGGGTGATCAGGGCGACCTTGATCCCGGAGCCGCCCGCCTTGCCCGCCGTGGTGGCGTCCGAGTCGGCCCCGTCCGAGCCGGTACAGCCGGACGCGAGCAGGGAGACGGCGGCGCAGGCTGCCAGGGCGGCGGTGCCGCGCGCGGATCTGCTGGAAAGGGGACGGGCGGGAGTGTGGGTCATGGGGGAACGGCACCTCGCTGTGCGGCCGACAAGCGGATGGGGGCGTCAAGTCGCTGTGACGGGCGGCAGGACGAGGTGCCGTCTGTCCGACTTTCGCTGGCCGGAGCCAACCGTGTGTGACGCCCGGTCGTCAAGTGAGTGACCGCATGGCCCGAGTTGTGCGCTTTTGATTTGAGGTGGAGATGAGGGACGAGGGTCGCTCCCGAAGGGGCGCAGGGAACTGCGCGGCCCGCCCCCACCGGCCCGCGGATGCCGTAGGACGGTCCGCAGGCCGGTTCCGCAGGCCGGCTTCACCAGGGATCAGCCCCGGCTGCACGCCGGATTCGCACCTGCTTACAGCGACAGCGTCATCCCTTGCGGGCGATCGCCCCGTACATCGCGATGTCCTCGTCCCGGACACCCTCTTCGCCCTGGCCGTCCGGAAGCCACTTGTGCACCTGGACGATCCCGGGCTCGACCAGCTCAAGACCGTCGAAGAACTCCTCGGCCTCCCCGATCGTCCGCAGCCGCATCGGCATGCCGCGCGCCGCGTACTCACGGGCGACCCGGCCGACCTCGTCCGGCGCGAACTCCGCCGTGCCGATGGTCATCGCCAGGTAGCTGCCCGAGGGCAGCGTGTCCAGCAGGCGCCGGACGATACCGACCGCGTCGTCCTCGTCCAGCACGAAGTGGACGATCGCGATGACGGTCAGCGCGACCGGCTTGTCGAGGTCCAGGGTCTCCAGGAACTCCGCGGAGCCCAGGACGGCCTCCGGGTGCTGGAAGTCGGCCTCGATGTACGACGTCCTGCCCTCGGGGGTGCTGGCGAGCAGCCCCTGGGACAGGGTGAGGACGATGGGGTCGTTGTCCACGTAGACCACACGGGACTCGGGCGCCACCGACTGGGCGATCTCATGGAGGTTCGGGGAGGTGGGGATGCCCGTCCCGATGTCCAGGAACTGGCGTATCCCCGCGCTCTCGGCGAGCCAGCGCACCGCGCGGTTCATCCAGTCGCGGTTGGCCCGCATGTGCACGGGCATGGCGGGCCACTCCCGCACCATGGCGTCACCCGCCTCCTTGTCGGCGGGGTAGTAGTCCTTGCCTCCGAGGATGTAGTCGTAGATGCGAGCCGAGTGCGCGCTCTCGGTGTCGATCCGGTCGGCAGGCCATCCGTCGTTGTCGGGCAACGCCGATCTCCCATCATGTCGTCGGTTCACGGTGAACGCTCAAGCACCAGCAGGAGTTTCGGAACAGCGGTCAGAGCAAGAAGTCGGCGCGGCCGGCCTTCACGCCCGCCAGGAAACTTGTCATCTCACGAGGGGTGAAGACCAGCGCGGGACCGTCGGGGTCGGTGGACTGGCGCAGCGCGACCCGGCCGTCGCCGAGCTTCTTCGCCTCGACGCAGGCGCCGCCCGCGTCGTCGCTCCACGGCTTGTACCAGCCGCGGTTGCCGAGTTCGCGGGACGGAATGCCGTTGCGTATGTGGTGGTGCACGTCAGAGCTCCTTGCGGATCGCACCGAGGAGGGCCTCGGTCTTTCTGGCGGGCGCCGACTGGGCGCCCAGCCGGTCCAGGGCCTCGCGGTAGACCACGACGTCGTCGTCCTTGTCCAGGTACACAGCGCCCACCAGGCCGCTGAGATAGACGATGTCGGGCAGCTCGCGCGCCCGGAACCGGAAGAGGTGGAACGCGCCGGCCCGCATGGCCGGGTGCGGACCGTTCGCGAACGGCATGATCTGCAACGTCACGTGGGGCAGTGAGTTGAGTTCGATCAGATGGTCGATCTGGGCGCGCATCACCTCGGGGCCGCCCACCGGCCACCGCAGCACCGTCTCGTCCATCACGATCCACACACGCGGCGGCGAGGGCTTGGTGAGCAGTTCCTGGCGCCGCATGCGCAGGGCCACGCGGCGGTCCGTCGCGTCCACCGAGGCGTGCGGGTTGCCGGCGCTCAGCAGGGCGCGCGCGTACTCCTCGGTCTGCAGCAGCCCGTGCACGAACTGTGCCTCGTAGGCGCGGATCTGCAGTGCCGCCTGCTCCAGGCTCAGATACGCGGAGAACCAGTCGGGCAGCACATCGCGGTAGGTGTGCCACCAGCCGCGCTTGTTCGCCTCACGGACCGACTTCAGGAAGGTGTCGATCTCCTGCTGGTCGGTCACGCCGTAGATCTGGAGCAGCTTCTCCGCGTCGGGGAGCCGCAGCCGGGCCACCTTGGCGGCCTCCATGCGGCGGATCGTGGAGTGACTGACCCCGAGCGCCGCACCGGCCTGCTCGAACGTCAGTCCGGCCCGGGTGCGCAGTTCCTCCAACTGTCTGCCGAGGATCATGCGCAGGACGGAGGGCGCGCCACCCCAGTCGGTCTCAGCGGTCACGCCTTACCCCCTCACAGCGGGCTTCGAGGTCGCAGTCTGTCACGATCACCCGTTCGACAGAGGAAGCATGCACCTGCTGAATTGCAATTTTCAACTTGCCGGTTGCGAGGTGATGTTGGCAGGTGTCACAGTAGGGCGTACCGTCACGGCCCGGTGAACGACCTGACGGCGCGGCCAAGTTGGGGGAGAACGGCACGCGCACCGTCACTGTCCGCAACGGGGTGTTCGCACCCCGCGGCGCAGCGGATCCGTGCGGTACCGGCACCGGTCTGACCCCCGGTGCGAAGGCAGACGAAAGGCGAACGGCGATGGCTCCGCCCTCTCTCCCCAAGCCATTGGGCCGACTGCCCGCGGACGAACACACGGAGAGCGCGACAGACGGCGCGCTCGACAGGACACCCGACAGGTCAGGCGTGTTCGGCCTGCCCCCGACCCCCGCCTCGGTCGGCCTGGCGCGCCGGAACGTGACCGAACTGCTCCGCGCGTGGGGCACGGATCCCGAGGCATGTGACAACGCTGTCCTGGTGACGTCCGAGCTGGTCACCAACGCGCTGACGCACACGGCGAGTGAGCGGATCGTGTGCAGACTGCGCTCCGACGGACAGCGGATCCAGCTGGAGGTCGAGGACCAGAACCGCGGTCTGTCGATCCCCGCCCAGCGCACCGCCCGACTCGACGACCAGGGCGGCCGCGGACTCATGCTGGTGGGCATGCTCAGCACCGACTGGGGCACGCGCGACACCGCGCACGGCTCCGGACGCGTGGTCTGGGCCGTCCTGCCGGCGCGTCCCACGACGGTTCCCCCGCCGTCCCCCCTGCCGTCGGACAGACGGGCACACGCCTCCTCCGGGCTCGTGTCCACCCCGCACCTCACCCGGCCCGCCCCCCACTCGGCCGAAGGATCTCTGCCTCATGGAACTGCAGCACGCCCCTGAACCGTGGTCGCGTACGACCGTGACGTCCCCGTCCCAGCGTCCGATCCGCCTGGTCATACCCGCACAGTTGCGCACCGGTCTGGGGTGTGACGTGGTGGGCACGTCCAGGGAGCACGGCGAACGCATCCTGGACTGTCTGCCCCGTATCGGCTGTGTCTTCGCCGACGAGTCCGACGACGGCTCCGCGGACGGCGGGCGCTGGTGGTGGGTCGTCCCCGCCGGATCCCACATCGGCGTCAGCTGGCCGCCCTCCGTCACCTACACGGTCGGCGCCCGCCGGGCCGACCCGTCGTGGACCCGGGCCCGCCGCGGCCGTTTCTCCGCGAAACCCCGGCTGATCCACAGCCCCGAGGGCGACTCGCCCTACACCCCGCCGATCCCCCTGTACTTCCTCGCGTGCCGTCTGGCGGGCCGCGTCCCGAGCTGGTCCCTCGCCGCGGGGGCCTGAGCGGCCCGCGGCCGTCCTTCCCGGCGTGAACGCCGACCGGCCGGGTGGTTCGGCTGCGGGCCGGTGGGGGCTCGTCGCGCAGTTCCCCGCGCCCCTCGAAGGCGGGGCTGCGCCCCGGCCTTCGAGTCCGGCCGCGCGCGAGCGCGCCTTCGACGTACACGTACGCGACGAGGTGAACGCCGTACGCGCCGCGCCGTGACACGAAATGATGTGACGCGACGCTCGGCGACGTGACGGGCGCGGGGGAGGACGGCGGGCGAGTGCCGGGTGACCAGGTGACGCGGGGCGAGGTCAGGGCCGTCGGCCCCGGGCCGGGTTCCGCGGCGGCCGTGGTCCGGGCCGTGACGTTCGCTCTGGTCGGCAGTGTGCTCGCGGCCGTCGGCCATCACGCGGTCGACGGCGGACAGGTGCCCTGGCGGTTCGTGGCCGCCCTCGCCGTCACGCAGTTCGTCGCCGTACGCCCCCTCGCCCGCCGCCGCCCGGGACTGCTCACGGTCGCCGGGTGCACGCTCGCCGCGCAGGGCGCGATGCATCTCGCGCTGGGCACGGTCGCCGGAGGCGGCCACCGCGGCACGGGCCGCACCGGTACGGAGCACATGGCTCACGCCGGCCATTCCGCGATGGCCGCGGGCGGCGGCGGACACGCCTGGCAGCACGCGGCCGGGGCGATGACGGCCGCCCACGTCTGCGCGGCCCTCCTGGTCGCCTGGCTGCTCCACCGGGCCGACGCGGCGGTCGCGGCGGTCCTGGTCGCCGGCCGTACGCTGCGGGCGCTCGCCGCGTCGGTACTGTCCCGGCTCCTGCCGACCGGTGGGGCCGCCGCCCACGAGCCGCCGCCCGCACCGCCCACCCGCTCCCTCGGCCGCCCGGCGGGAACGCGGACGACCACACTGGAACACACGCTGGTGCGCAGGGGACCTCCGGGACGTACGCCCGTCCCGCCCGTCCCCTTCACCCGGGTCCGGCCTGCGAGGCCCGCCCGGTTCCACCAGCAAGGAGTTCCCCCGTGTCCACGTCCATGCCCAGGCCCACGACGTTCACCAGGTCCTCGTCCGTGTCCACGAACCTTCGCCGTGCCGGGCTGACCGGCGCCGCCGCGCTGACGGCCGTCCTCGCGCTCGCGGGACCCGCCGCCGCGCACGCGGAGGTCGAGGCCGACAAGGCGCAGGCCCTCGCCGAGAACGTCACGCTCACCTTCGTCTCCGAGGCGGAGTCCGCCTCCGCGGGCTTCCGTGAGATGCGGGTCGTCCTGCCGAAGGGGATCGCACCGGCCGACGTGTCGCTCGACAAGGCCCCCAAGGGCTGGAGCCTCAAGGCCACCGCGGACGGTTACGTGGTCGGCGGTCCGGCGCTCAAGACCGGGGTCGACGCCGAGTACCGGGTGAAGGTCCGGCAGCTCCCGGACGCCGACGAGGTGGCGTTCAAGACCGTGGAGACCTACAGCGACGGTGAGATCTCCCGCTGGATCGAACTGCCCAAGGACGGGGAGGAGGGGGAACAGCCCGCCCCGCTCCTGAAGCTGAAGGCCGCGGCACCGGGCGCGACTCCCATCGCCCCCAGCTCGAGCGAGAGTCCGACCCCCAGCCCGACACCGTCGGCCGAAGCGACGCCGTCCGCGACCGCGACCACGGCCGCCGAGGCCGCGGACAAGAAGGACGACGACGGCTCCTCCACGGGGCTGCTCGTCGGCGGCGCGATCGCCGTGGTGCTCGTCCTCGGCGGCGGGGCGTGGTGGCTGACCAGGCGCCGCGCCTCCGCCACCGGCGGCTGACCCGCACCCGGCCCGTGGGACGCGCAACGCCCCACGGGCCGGGTGCAGGGCGGGGGCGCGGGCGGAGCCGGGGGCCGGTTCAGGGCTGGAGTCAGGAGCCGGTGGACGTGCGGCGTCAGGGACGCGGCCAGGGCCGCTCGTCCAGGTTCTCGATGTCCGTGTTGAACCGCTTGAGATACGCGGCGAAGGCCGCGACCTCCTCCGGGTCCCATCCGGCCATCACCCTCTCCAGCCCCTGGACGCTCTCCCGGCGGTGGGTGTCGAGCCGGCGCTCACCCTCCGCGGTGATACGGAACTTGCGGGCGATGCCGCCTTCGGGGTCCGCGATGCGTTCGACGAGGTGGGCGCGCAGCATGGCCGCGGTCTGCCGGTTGAGCGTGGAGGCGTCCAGGCCGAAGGCGTCACTGAGCTGGCCGATGGACATCGGGCCCTCCATCCGGATGCGGCTGAGCACGATGTACGCGCTGCGTTCGAGGCGACCGCCGTCCCGGGGCGAGTTCAGATAGAGGTGCCGCCCGAGCAGCATCGTCTCGAACTCGATCAAGTGCGTGGGCTTGTCCATGTCGGTCGCCGGTCCTTCCCCGGAGCTGACTCTCGCCCCGGCCTTGCGTCCGGTCCCGCGGCCAGGGGCATCAGACATGACATCAAATATGCATCCGACACGTATTGTGCATGATGCATATGCTCTTCGTGGACGGGGTGCGTGCGATGCGCGGGATGGACGAGATGGACCGGGTGTACGGAGTGGGCGGCGCCGTCGGGGAGTACGTGACCGGCGCCGACGTGTCCGTCTCCGTGCCCGCGCGCGGGGCGGGGCAGCACCTTCTGGTCGTGGTCCACGATCCGGCGGTCGCAGATCTGCTGACGACCACCCTGGAGTTGGCGGACTACCGGGTGACCGTCGCGCGTACCGGCGCCCAGGGGATGCTGCGGCTGGCGGAGGGCCGCTTCGACCTGGTCCTGTTCGACGTGACGGTCCCGGACGTCGAAAGCCTGGGGGAGAGCCGCCGGTTCCGCCCGGCCGACCGTCCGCCGGTCCTCTTCCTGGCCCCGTACGAGACGCTGGGGGCCCTGGTTCCCGAACTCGGCCTGGGCCAGGCGGACTACGTCACCCTGCCGTTCCGGATCTCCGAAGTCCTCGCCAGGGCCCATGTGTTACTGCGCGGCCGTGAGCCGGTGCGCCAGGGGCCGTGCTACGGCGATCTCGCGCTCAGTGACGCCACCTGCCAGGCCTGGCGCGGCCGGCGGGCGCTCGACCTGACCCCCGCCGAGTACCGGCTGCTGCGTCATCTGCTGGTCAACGCGGAGCGCGTGCTGTCGAAGGAACAGATCTGCCTCCATGTCTGGGGGGAGGCCAGGGCGGGCAACGCGATCGAGAAGCTCGTCTCGCGCGTGCGCCAGAAGGTGGACCAGGAGCAGCCCCCGCTGATCCATACGCGCCGGGGCTTCGGCTACCGCCTCGGTCACTGAGCCCTGCCCCTCCCGCGCCCCTGCCCCTCCCGCTCCCCCTGCCCTTCTCGTGGCGAGAGGATGTGATCCGGGTCACGTCAGCTTCCCGTCAGGTCACCGGCTGTGAGCTGTCAGTCCGTTCCGGTTGCATGTGATCACAGAGGTCGCCGTCCCCCCCCACATCAGAAGGACAGGTATGCCCCCCACCCCCCACACCTCGTCCGACACACCCGACCCCGGTGCCGCCCCTGGTGCCGACCTCGGTCCCGGTCCCGGTCCCGTGCCGGACGGGCTCGGGTTCGACCCGGACGCCCTCCGCGCCCGCTACCGCGCCGAGCGCGAGCGCCGTGTCCGCCCCGAGGGAAACGCGCAGTACCGGCGTATCGCGGGCGAGTTCGGCTTCTACGCGGACGATCCGTACGTGGAGAGCGCCGAGTTCACCCGGGAGCCCCTGCATGACCGGGTCGAGGCGGTCGTCATCGGCGGCGGCTTCGGCGGTCTGCTGGCCGGTGCGCGACTGCGCCAGGCGGGCGTCGGGTCGATCCGCGTCATCGAGAAGGCCGGTGACTTCGGCGGCACCTGGTACTGGAACCGCTACCCGGGAATCCACTGCGACATCGAGTCGTACGTCTACATGCCGCTGCTCGAAGAGGTCGGTTACGTCCCCGAGTGGAAGTACGCCCCGGGCGAGGAGATCCGGCAGCACGCGCGGGCGATCGCACGCCACTTCGACCTGTACGACGGAGCCTGCTTCCGCACCCTGGTCACCGAACTGCGCTGGGACGAGGCCGAGTCGGAGTGGATCGTCTCCACCGACCGCGGCGACCGCGTACGGGCCCGCCATGTGGTGATCTCCAGCGGCACGCTCAGCCAGGCCAAACTCCCCGGCATCCCGGGCATCGAGACCTTCACGGGCCACACGTTCCACACCAGCCGCTGGGACTACGCGTACACCGGCGGCGACGCGACGGGAAACCTCGACCGGCTCGCCGACAAGCGGGTGGCGGTGATCGGCACCGGCGCGACCGCCATCCAGGTCGTGCCCCATCTCGGCCGCGACGCACAGCAGTTGTACGTGTTCCAGCGCACGCCGTCCTCCGTGGACGTGCGCGGCCAGCAGCCCACGGACCCCCAGTGGGCCAAGTCGCTCGAACCGGGCTGGCAGCGGCACCGCAGGGACAACTTCCTGCGGACCGTGACCGGTTCACCCGCCGGGGACGACCTCGTGGACGACGGCTGGACCAACAGCGCCCGGCTGCTGCAGAACCTCATCCCGACCAACAACTACGCGGACCTCCCCACGGAGGAACGGGAGCGCCTGAACGAACTGGCCGACTTCCAGAAGATGAACGAGATCCGGACCCGTGTGGACTCCGTCGTCGAGGACCCGTCGACGGCCGAGGCGCTCAAGCCCTGGTACCGGTACCTGTGCAAGCGGCCCACGTTCAGCGACCACTACCTGGACACGTTCAACCGGCCCAACGTGACGCTGGTGGACACCGCCGACCACGGCGGCGTCGAGCGCATCACCGAGAACGCTGTCGTGGTCGGCGGTACCGAGTACGAGGTCGACTGCGTCATCTTCGCGACCGGCTTCGAGGTCGGCGTCTCCGGCATCCTCTCCGGCCGCCTCCCGGTGCACGGCAGGGGCGGCGCCCGGCTGCCCGACGACTGGCGGCAGGGGGCCAGGACGCTCCACGGCTTCTACAGCAACGGCTTCCCCAACCTCTTCCAGCTCGGCCCGCTGCAGAACGCCAGCGCCGTGAACTACGTCCACATCCTCGACGAACAGGCCACCCACGTCGCCGAGGTGGTCGCCGAGGCACGCGAACGCCGGGCGCGGTACGTGGAGCCGACCGTCGAGGCCGAGACCGCCTGGGTCGCCACGATCCGTGAGAAGGCCGCGGACCTCTACGCCTTCCAGGCCGAGTGCACCCCCGGCTACTACAACAACGAGGGCAGGCCCCGGCAGCGCAGCGAGTCGTACGGCGACGGTCCTGTCGCCTTCCACGAACTGCTCAGGCGCTGGCGCGCGGACGGCGGCATGGACGACGTCATCGTCGACGGGGAAGGCGGCCGGTGATGCGGCCGGTGACGACGACGGGCCCCAGCCGCTTCGACGACACCGGCAGGCAGCGGGTCACGAGCCGCCGCTGGCACACCGACCGGCTGAACCCGCCGAACCGGCTGTGGGGTTCGAACGGCGTCACCTTCGGCCCCGACGGACGGCTGTACGTGGCGCAGTTCCTGGCCGGCCGGATCAGCGCGGTCGACCCCGCCTCCGGGGACGTGGACGTCGTCGTGGAGCAGGACGGCCCGGTCCAGGCACCCGACGACCTCGCCTTCGGGGCGGACGGCTCGATGTACATTGCCGACCTGACACCGGGGCGCGTGTGGCGGCGTACCGCCGACGGCACGTACACCCTCGTCTCGGACGAGGTGCGGGTGCCCAACGGCATCACCTGCGTGGGCGACCGGCTCTTCGTCAACGAGATGAGGATGAACGGCCGCCTCCTGGAACTCTTCCCGGACGGCGGCGACCCGGTGGTCCTGACCGACGGACTGGCCCTCGGCAACGCGATGCAGCTCGGCCCGGACGGCTTCCTCTACTACCCGCACATGATCGGCAACCAGGTCTGGCGGATCCCGCCCGACGGAGGCCTGCCCGAACTGTTCGCCGAGCACGTCGACGACCCGGTCGCGGTCCGCTTCGACCAGGGAGGCGTCCTCGTCGTCCTCTCCCGCGGTCCGGCCGGCATCGTGACCCGTATCGACCTGGCCAGCGGGGCGCGTTCGGTCGTCGTCAGCGGGGTCGTCGGGCTGGACAACGCGGCCTTCGACGCGGAGAACCGCATGTACGTCTCCAGCTTCGGCAGCGGCGGCGTCACCGAGATGCACGAGGACGGCCGCACACGGGAGATCGTCCCCCGGGGCCTCAGCGGCCCCTTCGGGGTCACGGTCGACCTGCGGGGCACGGTGTACGCGGCCGACCACTACCGTCTCGCGAGCCCCGGCGACTCCGGTGCGGGCGACTCGAGCGGTGTGCTCACCCGCGAACTCCAGACCTTCGTGCACGGCGTCACCGCCGACGACGGGCTCCTGCACTTCGCCTCGGAGTACGGCGACATCCGTACGTACGACCCCGTGCGCAGGACCACGCGCGTACGGGTACGGGGGCTGGACCGGCCCACCGGGATCGCCGTCGCACCGGACGGGTCGCTCGTGGTCGCCGAGACGGGCGCGGGCCGGGTCGTACGCATCGACGGGACGGACGCCGTGACCACAGTGGCCGCAGGACTACGGCACCCCGTGGACGTCGCCTTCGACACCGAAGGCCGCTGTTACGTCAGCGACGACCTGCTAGGGGCGGTGCTCCGCATCGACGGTGAGGGTGACGGCGGTGACGGTGAGGCGGTGGCCGTGACCTTGGCCGAAGGGCTGGGCGCGCCGCAGGGTCTCGCCGTGCGCGGCGACGAGTTGTTCACGGTGGACACGCGGGACCGGTGTCTGCGGGCGGTCTCGCTCAGCACGGGGGAGAGCCGGATCGACGCCGAGAACCTCCCGGTCGGTCTGCCGCCGGGCATCACCCGCGCCGAACCCGCGCTGTTCGCCGAGGGCATGCCCGGTTCGCCCCGCGCCTTCGCCGGTCTCGCCGTGGCTCCTGACGGCACCCTGCTCGTCTCGGCGAACGGCGAGGGGAGTGTGCTGCGGCTGACCGCCACCGGCGCCGATACCGCCGATACAGGCGCTGCCGGCGGTGGCGGTCAGGGGGCCGGGCGGACGTCGTAGGGGCCGCCCAGCCCGCCCAGGCAGAACCGCCAGACCTCCTCGGCGGTCGCTGAGGAGGTCGCCATGTCGTCGTCGGCGGGCACGCGGTGGGCCCGCGCGGCGGACAGGACGGTCTGCACGACGAGCCCCGCCCGACGTCCGGGCGCCCCGGCGGGGACCACGTCGGCGCGGGCGGCCCGCTCCACCAGCTCCGTGAACACCGCGAGCAGCGGGACGTGCGCGGTCGCCACCTGCGCAGGGTGCGTCAGCAGCAGCCGCGGCCCGAAGTCGCTGAACAGCGCACGCCGGACGCCGGTTGCGGGGTGCGCCTGCTCGTACAGCGTCCCGACGGCCAGGCGCAGCGCGTCCAGGGGATCGTCCACGGAGGCGGCGGCCGACCGGATCTCGGCCGCCGACCGGGAGAGCGCGTCCTCGAACACGGCCAGCTGCAGTCCGTGCTTGCCGTCGAAGTGCTCGTAGAAGCTGCGCAGGGTCTGCCGGGAGTGGTCGACGACCTCCTGGACGGTGAACTCCGTCGTCTTCTTCTCGTCGACGAGCGCGTGCGCCGAGTCCACGAACCGCTGCGCGCGCTGGACCGCGCGCACCCGGGCGGTGGGGGTGGGCCGGCCGGCGCCGCGGGTGGACCGCTCGACGGCACGCCGGCGCCAGGCCGGCTCTTCGGGGGCAACTGCGCTCATCCGCGTCACGTTACGTCGCCTCCGCCCGGCGCGAACGGACTGCGGCTCTGTCAGTGGCATCGGCGATACTTGATCGAACCTTCCACTCCAGGGGGAGTACCGTGCCGCAGTCCCAGCCGCCCGACCCGGCAGCCACACCGTCGTGGCGGCTGCTCCTCGCCTACGTACGCCCGTACCGCTGGACGCTGTTGCTCGGTGCCGTGCTGTCGTTGCTGACCGGGGCCGCCGGGCTCGCGCTGCCGCTGGTGGCCAGGTCGCTGATCGACGACCTGGGCCGGGACCGGGCCATCACCGGCGCGCTGCTGGCCATGTCGGGGCTCGTCGTCGCCAACGCCATGATCGGCGCGCTGGGTTCGTACGTGCTGCGATACACCGCCGAGTCCGTCGTGCTCGGGGCGCGGCGGGGGCTCGTCTCGCATCTGCTGCGGCTGCGGATATCCGCCGTCGACAAGAGCGAGCCCGGGGACCTGATGGCCCGGATCACCTCGGACACCACCCTGCTGCGGGAGGTCACCACCGACTCGCTGGTGGGGTTCGGCACGGGCGGGCTCACCCTGCTCGCCACACTCGTGATGATGGGGTTCGTCGACCCCGTGCTGACGGCCGTCACCCTGGGCGTGGTCGTCGGCGCGGGCACGGTGATCGGTGTGATCGTGCCGCGCATCAACCGGGCCAGCCGGCGGGCCCAGGACGCGGTCGGGGCGATGGGCGCCTCGCTGGAGCGGACCCTGGGCGCGCTGCGGACCATCAAGGCGTCCGGCGCCGAGCACCGCGAGGAGCGGATCGTGCACGCGGCGGCCGAGGAGTCCTGGCGGCAGAGCGTGCGGGCCGCCAAGTGGTCGGCGCTCGCGGGGAACACGGCCGGACTCTCGATGCAGATCGCGTTCATCACCGTCCTCGCCGTGGGCGGCGCGCGGGTCGCGACCGGCGCCGTCGACATCGGCACACTCGTCGCCTTCCTCCTGTACGTCTTCTTCCTGATGTCGCCGATCCAGCAGGTCGTCGGAGCGGTCGCCCAGTACCAGACGGGCTCGGCCGCCCTGGCCCGTATCGAGGAGGCGCGCGGGCTGCCCGCCGAACCGGTCACCGAGCCCGCGCCGCTGCCCGGCCCCGGCGCCGAACCGGCCTCCCTGGCCTTCGACGACGTCCGCTTCCGGTACGCCGAGGACCTGCCGTACGTCCACCACGGCGTGACCTTCGCCGTACCCCCGCGCGGCATGACCGCCTTCGTGGGGCCGTCGGGCGCGGGCAAGACCACCGTGTTCTCACTCATCGAGCGGTTCTACGACCCCGACCGGGGCACCATCGCGCTGGACGGCCGCGACCTCACCGAGTGGGACGTCTCCGGGCTCCGGTCGGCCATCGGCTATGTCGAGCAGGACGCACCCGTCCTCTCCGGCAGCCTCCGCGACAACCTCCTGCTCGGCAACCCCGACGCAGACGAGGAGGAACTGCTCCGCGCGCTCAGGACGACCCGGCTCGACACCCTCGTCGAGAAGCTGCCGAAGGGCGTGGACACGCTCGTCGGCCACCGCGGCACCAAGCTCTCCGGCGGTGAGCGCCAGCGCGTCGCCATCGCCCGCGCCCTGCTGCGACGGCCCCGGCTGCTGCTCCTCGACGAGGCCACCAGCCAGCTCGACGCGGTCAACGAGGCCGCGCTGCGCGACACGGTCGCCGATGTCGCCCTGACCACCACGGTCCTGGTCGTCGCCCACCGGCTGTCCACCGTCACCATGGCCGACCGCATCGTGGTCATGGACGCCGGGCGCGTACGGGCCGTGGGCACCCACCGCGAACTCGTCGCGGGCGACCCGCTGTACGCGGAACTCGCCGCCACGCAGTTCCTCGCGGCCGACGACGACGCCCGCGCGCCGGAGAGCGTCTGAGGCACCCTCGGGGCCCGGCACGTACGGGCCGGGCGTGCTCGTACCGGCGACGGCGGCCGTCCCGTCGGCCCGTGGGACCGGGGTCCGTCTAAACCACCGTGAGCACGATCTTGCCCCGGATATGGCCTCGGGCGGCGCGTTCGTGCGCGGCGCGGGCATCCGCGAGCGGGTACGTGGTGTCGATCGCGACGCGCACCGTGCCCGCGTCGAGCAGGCGCCCCAGTTCGGCGAGTTGCACGTTGTCCGAGCGGACCTGCGCGGTCGAGACCGTGACGCCCAGCTTCGCGACCTCCTCGTCGTCGAACTCGCCCAGGAACACCGGGAAGAGGGCGCCGCCGCGCTTGAGCGTGCGCAGGAAGCGGCTGCTGTGGGGACCGCCGACGGTGTCGAGGACGAGGTCGGCGTCGTGCACGAGTTCCTCGGGACGACTCGTGGTGTAGTCGATGAACCGGTCGGCGCCCAGCCCGCCCAGAAATGATGCGTGCGCGCCCGATGCCACCGCGACGACCTCCGCCCCCTTCCACTTCGCCAGCTGCACCGCGAAGTGCCCCACGCCGCCCGCGGCGCCGTTGACGACCACCGTCGTGCCCGCGCCGAGCGCCGTCGGACGGTGCCGCGCCTCCTGGAAGGGCGACGGATGATCGTGCCCGACCTCGATCAGGAACTGCCACGCCGTCAGCCCGGCCATGGGCGCCCCGGCGGCGTGCACATGGTCGATTCCGGCCGGTTTGCGTGCGAGGTCCGAGGCGCGGGCGGCCACGTACTCGGCGTACGCGCGGCCGTCGAAACCGGGGAACCGCAGCAGCCCGAAGACCTCGTCGCCCACGGCGAGGCCGGACACGTCCGCGGCGACGGCTTCGACGACGCCCGAGACGTCCGTCCCCGGGATCACCGGCAGGCTGATCGTCGAGTCCGGCTCCCCGGGCACGCTGGTCAGTCCGCCGCGCAGATACCAGTCCGGCGGATTGACGCCGACCGCGTGCACACGGACGAGCACCTCGCCCGGCCCCGGCACGGGCACCGGCACCTCGTCGTGGCGCAGCACCTCGGGGCCGCCGTGCTCATGCAGCCGGATCGCCCTCATCGTGCGTGCGGTCGTACGCGTAGGCATCATTTTCCCCTGTCCATGGCGCGGGATAGACTTATCCGGATCAGCGATCCAGATAACTGGACCACTGATCCGAATATATGGACCACTGATCCGGATAGTCAAGGGGGACAGGTGCGCGCCGACGCCAGGAAGAACCGCGACCATGTGCTCGCGGTGGCGGGTGCCGCCATCGCCGAGCAGGGTGTCGACGTGTCGCTGCGCGACATGGCACGCAAGGCGGACGTCGGGCTCGCGACGCTGCTCCGGCACTTCCCGACGCGCGAGGCGCTCCTCGAAGCCCTGCTCCACACGAGTTTCGAGGAGCTGACCGCGAAGGCGGACGCCCTCGAAACGTCGGACTCGCCCGAGGACGCTCTCGTCGCGTGGCTGCGCGACTGCGTCGGATGGACCACCGAGTACCGGGGCGTGACCGTGCTGATGGCCGCCGCCATCGAGGACACCGGGTCCGCGCTCCACGCCTCGTGCGTCACCCTGCGCGCGGCCGGGGCGCGGCTCCTCACCCGCGCCCAGGCCGTGGGTGCGGCGCGCGGCGACCTCGACGGCACCGATCTGTTCGCGCTGATCGCGGCGCTCGCCTGGCTCGGCGACCAGCCCTCGCTCGCGTCACGCGCCGACCATCTCTTCGACGTGGTCGCGGGCGCGATCCTGACGAGTGCGGCGACGGGTGCGGCGGCGGACGGCGGCGCCACGGAGGGCAGTCCCTAGGGGAGGGCCAGGGTTCCGGCTCGCGGGATCGAGGGTTTTCCCCGTATCGGGGGGCGGGGATGCCGCCTATCGTCGTTCGGGCCACGTCCGAACCGTGGGTAACACCTTGAACGGTCGCCGCGCACAGCCGGTGGACGGCCGACCGGGAACCGATGCCACCCCCCACAGGGTGGGGCCGAAAGGCCCCGCAGGGGCGGCCGACGCGAGCGGGTGTCGGCCGCCCCTGCCTTTCGCCGGGCGGGCGCATACTTTCGGCGGCGCCTTTTCTCCTGTTGAGGGATGGTGCAACCGAAGCCTCGCGGGACAGGATGCCCGGATGAAGGGTGATCTGTTTTCCAGCGAGTACATGGTGCAGCCGGCCGCCACCGCGGGCATGAGCGTGCAGAACGCCAAGTCGATCAGGTACGCCGTCAACGGCGAGATGCTGGCCCGGCAGGGCGCGATGATCGCCTACCGCGGCAGTCTGCAGTTCGAGCGCAAGGGCCAGGGCGTCGGCGGCATGCTCAAGCGTGCGATGACCGGCGAGGGCCTGCCGCTCATGGCGGTGCGCGGGCAGGGGGAGGCGTGGTTCGCGCACGAGGCGCAGAACTGCTTCATCATCGACATCGACCCCGGTGACGTCTTCACCGTCAACGGCCGCAACGTCCTGTGCTTCGACGCCTCGTTGAAGTACGAGATCAAGACGGTGAAGGGCGCGGGCATGTCCGGCGGCGGCCTGTTCAACAGCGTCTTCACCGGACAGGGCAGGCTCGGGCTGGTCTGCGACGGCAACCCACTGGTCATCCCGGTCTCACCGCAGTGGCCGGTGTACGTCGACACGGACGCGGTGGTGGGCTGGACGGCCAACCTCCAGACCTCGCTGCACCGTTCGCAGTCCATCGGCTCGATGATCCGCGGCGGCTCGGGCGAGGCCGTGCAGTTGATGCTCCAGGGGGAGGGATTCGTCGTCGTGCGGCCGAGCGAGGCCACACCGCAGAAGGCCCAACAGCACTGACACGGCCGACCCGGCAGCCTTCGTCCGCGGCCGATGGGGGCCGGCCGCGCAGTTCCCCGCGTCCCTGGAGGGCGGGGAACTGCGCCCCTGCCCTCCAGGGCCCGTCCGCGCTCAGTGCTCCAGCCGTCCGTTCGTCCGTCGGCGCCACAGGATCGCGGCGGTGCCGGCGGCGAGCAGGGCGGCGGTGCCCGCGGCGGCGGGCAGGAGCAGGTCGGAGCCGGTCGAGGCGAGCGACCCGTCGCCGGTGGTGCCGAACGAGCCACCGCTCACCGAGCCACCGGTCCTGCCCGTCCCGGCACCCGTGTCACCGCTGTCGACCGTGCCGCCCGCGCTGTTCCCGTCGTCCGCGGGACCGTCGACGGGAACCGTGGTGCCCGAGTCGGACGGGCCGGTCGGTTCGTCGCTCGGGTCGGGGGCGGGGTCCGTGTCGCCGGGCGTCGGATCGGGCGACGGCGGCGGGGACTCGGGGTCCGTCGGGGTCGGTGTCGGCGAGGGGCTCGGCGGCACCGGCGCCTTGAACACGGTGAGCGAGGCGTCCGAGGGACTCGCCACGAACACCGCGTCGCCACCCGGAGTCACCGCGACGGACGAGCTGCCCAACTGGCCGTTGACGCCCGGCAGTTCGGCGCCCAGGTCGAGATCCTTGAGCGTCGCCGTGTCGTACACCGCGAGCTGCCCCACGCCGTCCCCCTCCTCCGGCGGGTTGCCCCAGTCCTGCCACACCGCGAACGCCCGGTCGGAGCGCGGGTCCACGGCGACATCGGCGATGGTGTCGCCCGGTTTCGCGTCGAAGGAGGCGGCCAGTTTCCCGGAGGCGATGTCGTACGCCTCCAGTACGGTGCCGCGCCCCGCCCACAGCACCCCGCGCCCGGTGTCCCACTCCAGGAAGGACACCGCCGCTCCGGTGCCGAGCGCGATCTCCTTGCCGTCCGGCGCGAAGTCGGCCGAACCGACCCTGCGCAGCACGCCGTTGGTGTTGTCCGTCACCCAGATCTGCCCGGCCGCGGTGTCCACGGCGAGCGGGCCGCCGGTGGCCGGCAGGGTGAGGGAACGCTCCACGGTCACCGTCGTCCCGCCGACGGCGACCTCCTCCAGTTTCGTCCCGCGGACGACCACCACCGTGCCGGCTTTCGCACCGGACTTGGCCTGCGTGATCGACGTACCGGTGAGCCAGCCGCCGCTTCCCGACGCGTCTCCGTCCTTTGCGGCGGCGATCCCGCGCAGTCCGACGAGGTAGTGCACCCCGTCGCCCGGCAGCGGTCCGGCGAGGCGTTTGCCCGGCAGTTGGGCGGGCGCGCCCGTGCTGCCGGGAGACGTCTTCACCCAGCTGAGCACGGTGTCGGAGGCCGGGTCGACCGCGTAGACCCCGGCCAGGCTGCCGTCCGGTGCACCGGCGACGGTGTCGGAGCCGACGTACAACTTGCCCGACTCGGGGTGCAGCAGCAGGTCGAGCGGTTTGCCGACGGTCGTGAGGCGGGCCGTCTGCTCGTACCCGTCGGCCGCGGGTGGGTCGTCGGCGCCGGCCGCAGGCGTGCCGACCGCGACGACGGAGAGGACAACCGCCGTGATGCCGGCCAGGGCGCCCGCCGCCCGGGGGCGGAGCGCATCGCTCCGCCCCCGGGTTCTGAGGGGCGCGGTCACGAGAAGGTGACCGGGAGGTAGACGTCGTACGAGCGGTTGCTGCTGCCGGTGTGGTCGGCGCGCGTCACGATCGCGCAGTCGACGTCCGTGCCGCAGACGGTGCCGGCGGCGATGTTCGGGTTCACGTGCACGCTCACGCCGAACGAGCCGCCGGTGCCGTAGGTGGAGCTGTTGGCGACCGTGCCGCCGCCGAGGTTGGACACCCAGTGCGAGGCACCCGTCGTGCCGGACTGGTCGGCGCCGCCCAGGCAGGGGGTCGGCCGGGAGGTGTACGTCGACGGGTTGCCCGGCTCGACACCCTCGGGGATCACACACAGACCGACGTAGACACCCTGGAGCGTGTTGTAGCCGCTGCCGGAGACGGTGACGTTCTGCCCGGCGGCGGACAGGCTGTCGGGGGCCGTCAGCGACAGGTTGTACGTCGTACCGCTCACCGTCACGGACCGCGTGGCGGTGGCGGCCGAGGCGGAGGTGGCGAGCCCGACCGTCAGCGCGGCGGCGGTGGCCCCGACGGCGGCGATACGGGCGGCACGGGAGAACAGGGCGGATCTCATGGGTAGTTGGCCTTTCGGAGGCGAAAACCACTTAGGTAAGGCAAACCTAAGTTGAAGGTCAACGGATCGTCAACCCGCGCCTCGTGGGCCGCAGGTGCCGGGAACGGCGCAAAGAGGTGTAGTGATCATGTCAATCGGCAGGTCATCATGCGCCCATGCCGACGCTCCAAGACCGTTCCCGCGCGGGAAGCACGGGCAAGCTGATCGCCTTCGCGGTCGCCCTGGTGATGACCGTCGTGGCGTGCGGCGGCGACTCCGACGACACGGACGCCGGCAAGGACGGGGGCGGAAAGGGGCTGGAGCGGTCGAGCGTCACCGTCGCCGCGCTGCCCCTGGCGGACGACGCGCCCCTCTATCTCGCCCGGGACCGGGGGCTGTTCAAAAAGGAGGGACTGGACGTACGCATCCAGCCCGTCCAGCAGTCCATCCAGGCACTGCCCGCCCTCTCCAAGGGCCAGGTCGACGTGATCGCGAGCGCGAACTACGTCACCTTCCTCCAGGCCCATGAGAAAGGCACGCTGGACCTGCGCATCCTCGCCGAAGGGGCCCGCGTCGCGCCGCACATGATGGACGTACTCGTGCCCGAGGACTCCGACATCCGCAGCGTCGCCGACCTCAAGGGCAAGAAGGTCGCCGTCAACATCCTCAACAACATCCAGTCCCTGACCCTGAACGCCATCCTCGGCCAACAGGGCGCGGGCCTCCCCGAATACCGGCAGATCGCCTTCCCCCAGATGGGAGTCGCCCTGGAGAAGGGCCAGGTCGACGCCGTGCACGCCGTCGAACCCTTCAACAGCGCCATCCAGAAGCAGCTCAACGCCCGCGTCCTCGTCGACGGCGGCTCCGCCCCCGTGGAGAACATCCCGATCAGCGGATACGTCACGACCGCCGACTACGCCGCCAAGAACCCGAAGACCGCGGCGGCCTTCCGGCGGGCGATCGCCGCGGCGGCCCAGATCGCCACCCAGGACCAGGACGCCGTCCGCGAGGAACTGCCCGAGTACACCAAGGTGACCGCGGCCCAGGCCGAATCGATCCGGCTGCCCGCCTACCCGGTGACCTCGGACGCGGCCGAGCTGCGCCGCCTCACCGAACTCATGAAGAAACAGGGCCTGTTGGCGAAGCCGATCGATCCGGGAACGTTGCTGGTCGAGTGAGGCGCCGACAGGAACTGCTGCTCGGCGCGCTCGGCGTGCTGCTCGCCCTCGGCCTGTGCGAGGCCGTCGGCAGGGCGGGCCTGGTACGACGCGACTACCTCCCACCCGTCTCCGAAGTCCTCGCGCGGGCCGTGGAGTTGGCGGGCGACCCGCTCTTCCTCGACGGGATCGGCGCCACCGTGCGCGCCTGGGCGCTCGGCCTGGGCCTCGCCTGCGCGATCGCCGTACCGCTGGGCCTGCTCCTCGGCAGCGTGCCCGTCGTCGACGAGGCGGTGCGCGCCGTCGTCGAGTTCCTGCGCCCGCTGCCGTCCGTCGCGCTGATCCCGCTGGTGTCCCTGCTGCTGGGTTCCGGGACGGAGACGAAGGTCGCCCTCATCACGTACGCGTCCGTCTGGCCGATCCTCTTCAACACCGTCTACGGCCTCGGCGAGACCGACCCGCTGGCCAAGGACACCCTGCGCGCGTTCGGCTTCGGCCGCCTGTCGGTCCTCCTGCGCGTCGAACTCCCCGCCACCGCGCCCTTCATCGCGGCCGGCGTGCGCATCTCCGCGGCCGTCGCCCTCATCCTGGCGGTCGCCACGGAGATCCTCGCGGGGTTCGGGGAAGGGCTCGGCATCTTCATCGCCCAGGCGGGCCTGGCGACGGACGGCACGCGGGATGTACTGGCGGGGGTGGTGTGGGCGGGGGCCCTGGGGCTGGTCATCAACAGCGTGCTGGTGTGGGGGGAGAGACGGTTGTTCCCTTGGACGCCGGAGCATCGGGGTGAGCGATGAGCATCTTTTCGCCCCCGCCGCCCCTACCCGTTCCCGTCACGCATGGGGGCTCCGCCCCCTCGCCCCCTTTGTCCTCAAACGCCGGACGGGCTGAAACGCTTTCAGCCAGTCCGGCGTTTGAGGACGAGCGCGTCAGCGCGATACGGGGGGCGAGGGGGCGCAGCCCCCATACGTGGACGGGAACGGGTAGGGGCGGCGGGGGCGAAGAACTCCGGGGCGAGGCCCGCCGGTGAGGCGCCTCAAGGCGGCGGCAACCCGCGGCCCCCTCCTGCGCTGGACCGTCCTGGCCACCGCGGTGGCCGCCTGGCAACTCACCACCCGCACCCACCCCACCGTCTATTTCCCGCCACCCACCGACATCGCCCGCCACACCCACACCCTGTGGTTCTCGGGCCCGCCCACCCACGCCTTCCTCACCCCCGCCGCCACCGAGAACATCCTCCCCAGCCTCACCCGCATGACCACCGGCTTCGCCCTCGCCGCGATCGCCGGTATCGCCCTCGGTACGGCCCTGGGCCGCTCCCGCCGGGCCCACGCCCTGTGCAACCCGGTCCTGCAGTTCGCCCGGGCCGTCCCACCCCCGGCCCTGGTGCCCGTCTTCGTCGTGCTCCTCGACTTCGGCACCCGGATGCAGGTCGCGTCGATCGTCTTCAGCGCCGTCTGGCCCGTCCTGATCAACACCGCGGAGGGCGTCCGCAACACCGACCCCCTGCGCGTCGAAGTGGCCGCGGTACTGCGGCTGACCAAGGCCGAACGGCTCCGGTTCCTCTTCCTGCCCTCGGCGCTGCCCCGCATCTTCGCCGGCCTGCGTCTGAGTCTTTCGCTCTGCCTCGTCCTCATGGTCTTCTCGGAGCTGCTGCCCGGCACGGCCAACGGCATCGGCTTCACCCTCACCGACGCCCAGTCACGCTCGGACCTGCTCACGGTCTGGGCCGCGCTGGTGCTGCTCGGCGCACTCGGATACGTACTCAACACCGGTCTGCTGGCGGTCGAGAAGCGACTGCTGGGCAGAGGGAACAGGTGACAGGACCGCATGCTGCGTCTCGACTCGCTCGGCCAGGGATACGGCGATCACCCCGTCCTGCACGACATCACCCTCACCGTGCCCGACGGCCAACTCCTGTGCGTCGTCGGGCCGTCCGGCTGCGGCAAGTCGACACTGCTGCGGACCGTCGCCGGGCTGCTCCCGGTCCAGCAGGGGAGCGTCTCCGTCGACGGGACGCCCGTCAGCGGTGTCCCCGACCGGCTGGCCGTCGTCTTCCAGGACTACGGACGGTCGCTCTACCCCTGGCTCTCGGTCCGCGAGAACGTCGCGCTTCCCCTGCGGCGGCGGGGACTCGGGCGCGCGGAGCGGCGGGAGGATGCCGAGCGGATGCTGGAACGGGTGGGGCTCCGCGGGGCGGGGCGGCGGTATCCCTGGCAGCTGTCCGGCGGTATGCAGCAGCGGGTCGCCATCGCGCGTGCGCTGGTCTGCCGGCCGTCGCTGCTGCTCATGGACGAGCCCTTCGGGTCCCTCGACGCGCAGACCCGGGAGGATCTGGAGGATCTGCTCCTTGAGGTCCATGAGTCCGAGGGGGCGACGATCGTGTTCGTCACGCATGACATCGACGAGAGTGTGTACGTGGGGGATCGGGTGGTGGTGCTGTCCGCCGGGCCCGGGTCGCGGGTGATCCTCGATCTGCCGGTCGCGCTCCCGGGCAAACGCGACCAGATCGCTACGCGGGGCTTGCCGGAGTTCGTGGCGCTGCGCGCAGAGGTAGGCAGAGCGGTCCGCTCCTGACCCCACCTTTTTCTCGCCCCCGCCGCCCCTACCCGTTCCCGTACCTGTGTCCTCAAACGCCGGACGGGCTGAAAGATGTCCGCCGGTCCGGGGACATCTCAGCCCGTCCGGCGTTTGAGGACCGGGGGTTCGGGGGCGGAGCCCCTGAGTCAGGTACGGGACGGGTAGGGGCGGCGGGGGCGAAAAAAGGCCCCACCCCTTCCCCCGCAGGCACCCCTTCACTCATCCGTTCACGCGATGGTGCGATCATCCACCCCCGCACGGATGCCCCCGAACAACCCCGGGTAGGCCCGGCTCATGACGCAGCCGTTCGAACTCCCCCACTTCTACACGCCGTACCCCGCACGGCTGAACCCGCACGTCGAAGAGGCCCGCACCCACACCACCCACTGGGCCCGCGGCATGGGCATGCTGGAGGGCTCCGGCATCTGGGAGCAGGCCGACCTCGACGCCCACGACTACGGACTGCTGTGCGCGTACACGCATCCCGAGTGCGACGGCCCCGCCCTCTCCCTCATCACCGACTGGTACGTGTGGGTCTTCTTCTTCGACGACCATTTCCTGGAGACCTTCAAGCGCAGCCAGGACCGCACGGGCGGCAAGGCCTACCTGGACCGCCTGCCGCTCTTCATGCCGCTCGACCTCGCGACCGCCGTGCCCGAGCCGCAGAACCCGGTCGAGGCGGGCCTCGCCGACCTGTGGGCCCGTACGGTCCCCTCGATGTCCATGGGCTGGCGCAGGCGCTTCGCCGAGTCCACCGAGCATCTGCTCAACGAGTCGATGTGGGAGCTGTCCAACATCAACGAAGGGCGGATCGCGAACCCCGTCGAGTACATCGAGATGCGCCGCAAGGTGGGCGGCGCCCCCTGGTCGGCGGGGCTCGTGGAGTACGCGACGGCGGAGGTCCCCGACCAGGTCGCCCGCTCCCGGCCGATGCGCGTGCTGATGGAGACCTTCTCCGACGCGGTCCATCTGCGCAACGACCTCTTCTCTTACCAGCGGGAGGTCGAGGAGGAGGGTGAGCTGAGCAACGGCGTGCTCGTCCTGGAGACGTTCTTCGGGTGTACGACGCAGCAGGCCGCCGACACCGTCAACGACGTCCTGTCCTCACGCCTCTACCAGTTCGACCACACGGCGCTCACCGAAGTGCCCGCGCTGGCCCTGGAGAAGGGCCTCACGCCGGACGAGGTACGGGCCGTCGCCGCGTACACGCGGGGGCTGCAGGACTGGCAGGCGGGCGGCCACGAGTGGCACATGCGGTCCAGCCGGTACATGAACGAGGGGGCGCTCAAGTCCTCGCCGCTGGACGGCCTCACCGGCCCCGGCACCTCCGCGGCCGACGTCGGCGCGCTGCTCGCCGCGGCCGGCGCGGACCGGCTGCGCGCGTACACGCACGTGCCGTACCAGAAGGTCGGCCCCTCGCTGCTCCCCGATTTCTACATGCCGTTCCAGGTCCGGCTCAACGCCGGCCTGGAGGGGGCCCGGCGGCGCATCACCCCGTGGGCGCACGACATGGGCATCCTCCAGGAGGGCATCTGGGACGAGGACAAACTCGCCGCCTACGACCTGCCGCTGTGCTCGGCGGGCCTCGATCCCGACGGCACCCCCGAGGCGCTGGACCTCAGCGTGCAGTGGCTCGTGTGGGGGACGTACGGCGACGACTACTACCCGATGGTGTTCGGGAACCGCAGGGATCTGGCCGCCGCGAAACTGTGCACGGCGCGGCTGTCGGCCTGCATGCCGCTCGGGGGCGAGGAGATCCCGCCCCCGGCCAACGCGATGGAGCGCGGACTCGCCGATCTCTGGCTGCGGACCACCGCCGCGATGACGCCGGACGCGCGCCGCACCATGCGGGCCTCGGTGGAGGTCATGACGGAGAGCTGGGTGTGGGAACTGAACAACCAGCTGCAGAACCGCATCCCCGACCCCGTCGACTACCTGGAGATGCGCCGCGCGACCTTCGGCTCCGACCTCACCATGAGCCTGTGCCGGCTGGGCCACGGCCCCGCGGTGCCGCCGGAGGTCTACCGCAGCGGCCCCGTCCGGGCACTGGAGAACGCGGCGATCGACTACGGGATGCTCATCAACGACGTCTTCTCGTACCAGAAGGAGATCGAGTACGAGGGCGAGGTGCACAACCTCATCCTCGTCGTGCAGAACTTCTTCGGCTGCGACTACCCGAAGGCGCTCGGCATCGTCCATGACCTCATGACCCAGCGCATGCGGCAGTTCGAGCATGTCGCCGCCCACGAGTTCCCCGTCCTGTACGAGGACTTCGGCCTCTCGGGCGAGGCCCGCGGGATCATGGAGGGCTATGTAGTGGAGCTGCAGAACTGGATGGCCGGCATCCTGAAGTGGCACTACGACTGCGGGCGTTACGGAGCCGCCGACCTGGCCCGCCGGGCCCACGGCTTCGTGCCGGGGCAGCTCCCGGAGCTGCCGTTCGGCAGTGTCTGGCGGACCGCCACGGCCACCGCCCTCTGACTCCGGGCGGGGGAGGCGCGAGCGCTGTCACCCGTTCGGGGATCGTCGCGAGCAGGTGCGAAGGGTAGGGCTCCGGCCGGAGGCGATCCATGGAACAGACAGTGCTGCGTCCCAAGCCGATGCCAGGTCAGGATCCGGGAGGTCAGGAACCGGGCGGCGGCGACCGCCCGTCCGGTCCGGGCCGTCGTCCGCACGCCGCACGGCGGCGCGGGCGACGGCTCACGACCCTGTTGTTCAGCCTGTTCGTCGGGACGGTCCTCGTGCTGTCGGGGGTCGGGCTCGGCACGATGGGCGCCACGGTGATCGGCATGAGCAGGCTCGCCGAGTTCCAGAAGCGGGCGGGCGCGCAGCAGGCGTCCGCCGCGTCCGAGGCGGCCGGTCGTACCGGGTCCGGTCCGGGCGCCGGGAGTCCGGCCGCGCTCGCGAAGCCGTCCGAGCGGTCGGCAGAGCGGTCGACCCTCGGTGTGGAGGCCGTCGACGCGTCAGGCGGCCCCGGCGCGCTCCTGGTCGGCGTGCACGCCCCCGGGCCCGGCCACACCGCGGGGCTCGTACGGGGTGACGTCCTGCTCGCCCTCGGCACGACCCGCGTCGACTCCGCCGCCGACCTCGCACGGGCCGTCGCCGCCGCCCGCCCCGGGGAGAAGATCGGACTCACCCTGCGGCACGCGGGCGGCGGCTACCAGAAGGTGTCGGTGACCCCGGGCGTCGTCACCTGACAGGCGCCACCGGGAGCGTCCCTTACCCGGCGACCCTGAAGTGGCTCGTCAACCGCCCCTCGTCGTCGAGCACATGAAAGGCGAAGCCGGGAGGCGCGTCCCGGTCCGCCGCGCCCTCGCCCTCCCAGGGCAGCCGCAGCGTCCAGGTCACCCCGGGCCCCACGACCAGCGGCCGGCCGGCGAACACCGTGGCCGCGGGCGTGTGGGCGTGACCCGTGATGATCCCGGCCACCCCGCTCCGGCGTTCCAGGAGGGCAGCCAGCCGCTCGGGGCCGCGCAGCCGGTAGGCGTCCGGCAGGGGGTGGTGCAGCGCCACGGGCGGGTGGTGGAAGGCGAGCAGCGCGGGCACCGAACCGTCCACCTCGTCGAGCGTCTCCTCGATCCAGGCGTACGTCTCGTCGTCCAGCTCCCCCTCGTCGCTGCCCGGCACGCTGGAGTCGCACATCAGGACGGCCGCGCCGTCGAGCACCCGCACGCTGTTCACCGGCCCCTCGGCCCCCGATGCGCCCGCCGCCGGTTCGCCGAGCAGTGCCTTGCGGTAGGGGCCGCGGCTGTCGTGGTTGCCCGGGCAGGTCAGCACCGGGAAGGGCGTGGCCGGGTCGTTCAGCCCGAGGAGACGCGCCGCCTCCTCGTACTCGGCCTCCGTCCCGTGGTCCGCGATGTCCCCGGTGACCAGCAGGGCGTCCACCCGCCCCGGCAGCTCCCACAGCAGGTCCCGCACCCGTTCGGCGCGCTCCGTCGCCCGTCGGGTCCCGTCCAGATGCAGGTCGCTGATGTGCGCCAGCACGAGCATGCTTCCGCCGCCTCCCCTGAATGCCTCAACTAATGGCTTTCCGTAATCCAAGCATTAGTTCTAATGGTTGGGCAATGGGCTGCCGTTAACGGGAAATGCGTTGCCGCGCCTCTCGCGCGGGGCCACGATGGGCCCATGTTCAGCACCCTTCTCGCCTTCCTGGGCGCCTGCACCCTGATCGCCGCCTCACCCGGCCCGAGCACCGTGCTGATCATCAGGCAGTCGCTGCGGAGCAGGCGTTCGGGATTCCTGACGGTGCTCGGCAACGAGACCGGCGTCTTCACCTGGGGCGTCGTCGCCGCGTTCGGCCTGACCGCGCTGCTCACCGCCTCCGAAGTGGCGTACGACGTGATGCGCGTCGTCGGAGCCGTCGTGCTCGTCGTCTTCGGCGTACAGACGCTGTGGCGGGCGCGGCACACCCGGGGCGGCATGGACGACGGCGGGACCCAGGAGGAGGCAGGGAGCGGCTGGGCCTCCTACCGGACCGGGCTGCTGATCAACCTCGCCAACCCCAAGGCGGCCATCTTCGCGATGTCCTTCCTCCCGCAGTTCGTCCCGAAGGGCGCCCCGCATCTGCCCACCATGCTCGGGCTCGCCGCCCTCTGGGCGGTCTACGAGGTCGGCTACTACAGCGTCTACGTGTGGTTCGTGGGGCGGATGAGGACCGTGCTGTCCCGGGCCGGTGTGCGGCGCAGGCTGGAGCAGGTCTCCGGCGGGGTTCTGCTGCTCCTCGGCGTCAGGCTGGCCCTGGACAACTGACGCCTTCGAAAGAAGCACCCCCGACCGGCTCGCGTCACCCCCGCCGTCCGGGCAGGATGCTGCCCGTGGCCCCTTTCCACCCGCGGCTCACCCCGCACCCCGCCCAGGGGACCGACCCACGGAGGACCGGATGACCGGCACACCCGAGCCCTTCACCACCGACGACTACCGGGCCCGGATGGAACGCGCCGCACGGGCCGCCGACGCGGCGGGGCTCGCCGGGGTGCTCGTCGCGCCCGGACCCGACCTCGTCTGGCTCACCGGCTACGCGCCGCCCGCCGCCACCGAGCGGCTCACCCTGCTGGTACTGGCCGCGGGGCAGGACCCCGTGCTCGTCGTGCCCACGCTGGAGGCCCCGGACGCCGAGAAGGCGGTGGGCGCGCCCGCCCTGAAACTGCGCGACTGGACCGACGGCAAGGACCCGTACACCACCACGGCCCCGCTCCTGGACGCCTCGGGCCGCTTCGGCGTCAGCGACAACGCCTGGGCACTGCACCTGCTGGGCCTCCAGAAGGAGCTGCCCGGCACGTCGTACGTCTCCCTCAGCGAGGGACTGCCGATGCTCCGGGCCGTCAAGGACGGCGCCGAACTGGACCGGCTGGCCGCCGCGGGCGCCGCCGCCGACGCCACGTACGAGGAGATCCTGAAGGTCGCCTTCGCGGGGCGCCGCGAGTCGGACGTCGCGGGCGACCTCGCCGATCTGTTGCGGCACTTCGGGCACGAGCAGGTGGACTTCACGGTCGTCGGGTCCGGGCCGAACGGCGCCAACCCGCACCACGAGGCCGGCTCCCGTGTCATCGAGCACGGCGACACGGTCGTCCTCGACTTCGGCGGACTGAAGCACGGCTACGGCTCCGACACCTCCCGTACGGTGCACGTCGGCGAGCCGGGCGTCGAGGAACAGCGGGTCCACGACGTCGTCCGCGCCGCCCAGCAGGCCGCGTTCGAGGCCGTACGGCCAGGGATCGCCTGCCAGGACGTCGACCGGGTCGCCCGTGCCCACATCACCGAGGCCGGGTACGGCGACCGCTTCATCCATCGCACCGGGCACGGCATCGGCGTCACCACCCACGAGCCGCCGTACATGATCGAGGGCGAGGAACAGCCCCTGGTGCCCGGCATGTGTTTCTCCGTCGAGCCCGGCGTCTATCTGCCGGGCCGCTTCGGGGTACGCATCGAGGACATCGTGACGGTCACCGAGGACGGCGGACGCCGTCTCAACGACACTCCCCGGGAGATGGCCGTCGTGAACTGACCACACCCGGCGGGCGCCGGACAGCGGCTCCCGCACCCCGTACTCCCCGACGGCGGACGGCGCGACCATGACCCAGGCAGCGACACCCACCGCGGACACCGTGCGACGCGTCGTCCGCTCCCTGCTCCAGGACTCCCCGCTCCACGACTCCCCGTTCCCGGACCCCCCGCCCCCGGACGGCGGCGGGCTCCGGATCGCGCCCGTCGCCGAGGGCGGCGAGCACTCCACCTGGTTCGTGGGCGCTCGGCATGTGCTGCGGCTCGCCCCGGACCGCGAGGCGTCCCGGCGCCAGCGGCGCGAACTGCGACTGCGCGAACTGGTACGCCCCCACATCGGCGTCGCCGTCCCGGTGAGCGTCGCCCACGGCGAATGGGCGAGCGGACTGACGTACACGTTCGACACGCTGATCCCCGGCGGATCCGGTGAGCGGCGGGACGTCTCCGCGGTGGGGGAGGCCGATCTGGCGGGCCTGCTCAGCGGACTGCGCGAGGTGCCGGGGCACCAGGCCGAGTCGCTCGGTGTGCCCCGCGCGACGCCCCGGTCCCTCGAAACGCTGCGGACCGCGGCCGAGCGGGCCGCCGAACGGCTCGCCGCCGCCGACGAGTTCGACGCCGCACGGCTGCAGCAGCTCACCGCGGGCGGGGTCGCGCAGCTCGCGGCGCAGCCGGGTGCGGCCTTCCTCGTCCATCACGACCTCAAGGGCGAGCACCTCGTGGTCAGTGGTGACGGGCGGGTCCGCGGTGTCCTGGACTGGACGGACGCGGCTGTCGGCGACCCCACGGAGGACATCGCGGGGCTCGCGGTGGCCGTGGGCGCGCCTGCGGCTGTCCGCGCGGCGACCCTGGCGGGGTATGGGGCGCGGCCGTGTCTGCGCGGCCTGTGGCTCGCGCGCTGCGACACGCTGACGCGGCTCGCGGCCGGGCTCCGTGACGGCTCCGACGGCTCGCTGCCGTTGCTGCGCGTGCAGCTCGCGCACGCGTGGGAGGCGATCCTGCTGGAACGCCTCACGGAGGACACGTGGTGATCCGCCTGCGGCCCCGGTGGGGGCGGGCCGCGCAGTTCCCCGCGCCCCTAAAAGACTGCGCAGTTCCCCGCGCCCCTAGGAGGGGCTGCGCCCCATCAGGGGCGCGGGGAACTGCGCAGTCTTTTGCCTTGAGGCGCACAGGGACGCGGCGCTCAACCCCCGGCTTTCAGGGGCGCGGGGAACTGCGCGAACGGCCCCCACCGGGGCCGCACCCGGGTTCAGCCCTGCAGCAGCACCACGCACGACTCCCCAGGTACCCCCAACAGCCCGTCCCCGCCGGGGACATCCACCGGCTCCCACGCGGCGAGCACCCGCGCGGGCCGCGTCCCCAGCGGAATGCTCACCCGCTCGGACCCGAAGTTCACGACCACCCGGACGTCACCCCGCCGGAAGGCGAGCCACCGCGCACTCTCGTCGAACGCGACCTTGACGTCCGCGAGATCGGGATCGGTGAGGTCGGCCTGGGTGTGCCGCAGAGCGATCAGCTCCCGATACCAGGCGAGCACCCGCGCGTGCACCCCCTTCTCCGGCTCGGACCAGTCGAGGCAGGACCGTTCACGCGTGGCGGGGTCCTGCGGATCCGGAATGTCCTCCTCGGCCCACCCGTGGGACCCGAACTCCCGCCGCCTGCCCCGCCGCACGGCGTCCGCGAGCTCGGGGTCCGTGTGGTCCGTGAAGAACTGCCAGGGCGTCCCCGCGGCCCACTCCTCGCCCATGAACAGCATCGGCGTGAACGGCCCGGTGAGTGTCAGGGCCGCCGCGCAGGCCAGCAGTCCGGGGGAGAGGGAGGCGGCGAGCCGGTCGCCCAGGGCACGGTTGCCGATCTGGTCGTGGGTCTGCGAGTAACCGAGCAGCCGGTGCCCCGCGACCCGCGTGCGGTCGAGCGGACGCCCGTGCCGCCGCCCCCGGAAACTTGAGTACGTGCCGTCGTGGAAGTAGCCCGCCGTGAGCGTCTTCGCCACCGCCGCGAGCGGGGCCCGGCCGAAGTCCGCGTAGTAGCCCTGCGCCTCACCGGTCAGCGCGGTGTGCAGCGCGTGGTGGAAGTCGTCGTTCCACTGGGCGTGCAGCCCGAGCCCGTTCTCCTTGCGGGGCGTGATCAGCCGCGGGTCGCCCAGATCCGACTCGGCGACGAGGAACAGCGGCCGGCCCAGGTCCCCGGAGAGCCCGTCGACGGCCGCCGACAGCTCCTCCAGGAAGTGGCACGCGCGCGTGTCGTACAGCGCGTGCACCGCGTCCAGGCGCAGCCCGTCGAACCGGTAGTCGCGCAGCCAGGAGAGCGCGCTGCCCAGCAGGAACGCGCGCACCTCGTCCGAACCGGGCGCGTCCAGGTTCACGGCCGAACCCCAGGGGGTGTGGTGCGTGTCCGTGAAGTACGGCCCGAAGACGGGCAGATAGTTGCCGGAAGGACCCAGGTGGTTGTGCACGACGTCCAGGACGACCCCGAGCCCCAGCTCGTGCGCCCGGTCGACGAAACGCTTCAGCGCCTCGGGGCCGCCGTACGGCTCGTGCACGGCCCACAGCGACACCCCCTCGTACCCCCAGCCGTGCTGCCCGGGGAACGGGCACAGCGGCATCAACTCGACGTGCGTCACACCCAGTTCCACCAGATGCCCGAGCCGCTCGGCCGCCGCGTCCAGCGTGCCCTCACGGGTGTACGTGCCCACGTGCAGCTCGTACAGCACGGCGCCCGGCAGCCCGCGCCCCGCCCAGTCCGCGCGCCAGGCGTACCGCTCCTGGTCGACGACCGCGCTCAGGCCGTCCGGTCCGTCCGGCTGCCGGTACGACCGTGGATCCGGCAGCACCGGACCGTCGTCCACCGCGAACCCGTACCGCGTGCCGTCCTGCGCCTCGGCCTCGCCCGTCCACCACCCCGGGCGCTGCGGATCGGGCTCCAACGCGCGCGTGGAGCCCGCGCAGTGGAGCGTCATGCGATCGGCCTGTGGTGCCCACACCTCGAACTGCACGGACGGTTCTCCCTCGTCTGCTCACCGTGACCTCGCCGGTCCCATGGTGCGTCAAACGAGATCAATTCACCTTCGGATCCCCTCGATCGGGCGACGCGAAACGGCCGTACCCGAAGTGCGCACTCCCCTGAAGTGCTCTGTTTTCTGGACACTCCGGCCGCGCTGCCAGACAATCGGCAGCGTGACGTCGTCCTCGGAGTTCCACACCTATCCCGCTCCCGCGCGGCTGTCGGACGTCGAGCGGGACAGGACGCTGAAGGCCCTGCGGGAGGGTGCCGTACTGGGAAGGCTCTCGCACGACACGTTCCTCCTGCGGATGGAACTCGCGTTCGCGGCCCGCACCTCGGACGAACTCGCCGCGCTCACTGCCGATCTGCGCACCGAGAGCCGCTGGTCGCGCCTGTTGTTCGGCACGGTCGAGGCGGTCTCCGGATTCTCCGTGCGACTGCGCAGAGCCTGGCAGGCCGAGCGGCTTCCCAAGCTGCTGCTGCCCCGGCCGGAGAGCCGGTACCCGCTGCGGATAGGCCGTGACCCGGCCAGCGGTCTGCGACTCAGCCACGAGACGGTGTCGCGGGTGCACGCCGAACTCACCCGCCAGGGCGGTCTGTGGGTGCTGCGCGACCTCGGCTCGACCAACGGCACGGCCGTGAACGGGCGGCGGGTGATCGGCGCGGCCGTCGTCCAGGTCGGCGACCAGGTCAGCTTCGGCCGGATGGTCTTCCGGCTCGCGGCGGATTAGGCCTACGGGCCCAGGGCGGCCCAAGTCCAAGTCCAAGTCCAGGCTCCGGGCCCGGCGGGCGGAAGCGCCGCTTCCGCCGAGACCGGCCCGAAGAAGCCCGACCGGTGTGCATATTTCTATCCGCACCGACTGTTGACGTACCTCCGCCGCCGTGACTCACTGTGTGTACACCATGCACACCAAGTGAACCGGTGGTAACTCGTTGCGGAGGTAAGACCCTGCCGCCACTCCTCCGCTACCCCACCGTCGACGAACTGGGCATCCGGGCCGCCGCGCTGGTCGACCGCCGCCCGCGGGACGCCCGGCTGCGCCAGGTGGGCACCTCCCGGGCCGGACTTCCGCTGCGGCTGCTGTCCGTCGGCCACGGCAGCCGCCACGTCCTCGTCGTCGCCGGCCCCCACGCCAACGAACCGGTCGGCGGCGCCACCGTGCTGCGCCTGGCCGAACGGGCCCTGGCCGACCCCCGGCTGTGCGACGGCGCCGACGTGACCTGGAACCTCCTGCTGTGCCTGGACCCCGACGGCTCCCGCCGCAACGAGGGCTGGCTGGCGGGCCCGTACACACTGGGCCACCACTTCCGGAACTTCTTCCGCCCCGGCTTCATGGAACAGCCGGAGTGGCTGCCCGACGGAGCCGCGGGGGCCGCGCTGCCGGAGACCCGCGCCCTGCTCGCCCTCCAGGACGAGCTGCGGCCCTTCTTCCAGTGCTCCCTGCACGGCGTCGACGTGGGCGGCGGCTTCGTCGAGCTGACCCGCGACCTGCCCGGCATGGCACCCCGGCTCGCGCACATCGCGACACGCCTGGCCATCCCGCTCGAACTCGCCCCGTACGACACGCTGTACTGGCCCGTCCTGGGCCCGGCGGTCTACCGCATCCCGCCCCCGACGCGCGGCGACCTCGCCGCGGCCATCACGGAGGCGGCCGTCGAGTCCACCTGGTTCCACCCGCAGCCGTACGGGACGGTGACCGCGGTCGTCGAGGCGCCCATGTGGGGCGTGGCGGCCGTACAGGACCCCTCCGCGTCCGCCGACAGCGAGAGCGCGCTGAGGGACGTCGCCCGGACCCTGCGCCACGACACGGCCCTCCTCCAGGAACTGCTGGCCCGGATCCGCCCCCACCTGAACACGGTGGGAGGCGGGGACGTCGACCGGCTCCTCGCGCCCGTCGACGACTACGTACTGGTCTGCCCCGGCCTCGCCGACTCCTGGGACCCCGACACGGGCCCGAACACGGACGCCGCGGGCGCCGTCCGCCCGCTGCCGCCGCTCACCACGTCCGGGCTGACCACGCTGCGCATCTCCGCCCGCCGGATAGCGCTGCGCACGGCGGGTCTGCTGCACCAGCTGGCGACCGCCGCCGGAGCGGACCCGTACGGCGCGGCGGACGACCTCGACCGGCTCATCGACGACTGGTGCGCGGACTACCACGACGGCCACGGGGCGCGCTGGATCCCGGTCGCGCGGCAGTCCGAGTACCAGGCGCGGGTGGTGCTCGCCGCGTTCGACCTGGCCCGGCAGCGAGGTCCCGTACGGGGTCCGGGGACGCGTGCGCCCGGCAGGTCCGCGACACGCGCCGAGGTGCCGTTCGAGTGAGTCGGGGTGGGCCGGGAGGCCCCGCGTGCCGATGCACAGGCAATGACGAACAACCAGAAAGCGACCGCGACGGTACGGGCCTTCCTGCTGGCCGCCTGCGCACTCCTCGTGGCGGGGCCGGTGCCGGCCCGGGCGGCTGCGCTCCCTCAGGCGCCCTCGGGCGACTGGCTCTATGTGACGGTCGCCCGCGGCGAACCCCGCTCCGGCGACCTCCGCGGCACGCTCCTGCTCTGCGATCCGCCCCGGGGACACGAGCAGGCCGTGCGCGCCTGCGAGGAACTGCGGGCCGCGCACGGCGACGTCGGCCGCATCCCGCTCAAGGAGACCTTCTGCACGATGGTGTACGCGCCGGTGTCCGTCTCCGCGCGCGGCGAGTGGGGCGGCCGGGCGGTCACGTACAAGGAGACGTTCGCCAACTCCTGTGTGATGGCGGCGCGGACGGGAGCGGTGTTCGCCCTGCCGCGCTGACACGGCCACCGGGACCGGGACCGGGACCGTGGCCGCGACCGGAGGAGCCTCACGGTGCCGCGTCCCGGGCGTGGCGTGCCGCGGCCACCACCGTGCGGCTCTGGAGCTCGACCTGCTGCTCCAGAGGCACCCAGCGTGCCCGGAAGCGCCGGGCGAAGGCCTCGCTCCAGGACCCCACGAGGTGTTCCAGGGCGGGCGCGGCACGGTCGTCGGCCTCCCGCAGCACCCGCAGGAGCATCGCCGCGGCCCGCAGCGGGAGCCGTCGGCCGAACGCGTCCACGCTGCCCACGTGCGCCATGGTGGTGTCCGCGGGCGGCGGCCGGACCCAGTCGACGGCCAGCCCGGGAACCAGCTCCAGCGCCCACCCGGCGGCCCGCAGCAGCGGCCCCGCGGGGCCCGGCAGACGCGGCAGCGCGTCGGTGAGGACGCTCTCGACCTGCCGGGCGTCCTGAAGGAGCCGGCGTGCCAGGCGGCCCATCGCCGCCGCGGGCGCGGGATGCGGAGTGGGATCGTCCACCAGGTCGCTCGCCCACATCGGGACCTCGACGACCGCGGTCAGACCGCCGTACAGATGGGCGCGGTACCAGGTGCTCTCCCGGGCGTCGTCCGGCATGCTCAGATACGCCGGATCCGTGCCGGGCGCGGGCATCACATGCACCCCGGGTCCGGAGGCCGGCCAGCCGGCGGCGTCCGAGGCGCCCGTCTCGACCGGGATGTTCAGCTCCGCAGCGGACTTGCCGAACGGCTCGGCCAGGCCCGGGATGTCCTTGGTGAGCTGCACCCAGCTGCCGCCGAGGTCGGTGCCGTGGAGCGTCACCTGGAGGTAGGGGCGCAGCTCGTCGATGACCCGGAAGAGGGCCAGGGTCTCGGGCGGCAGCCGGTCGGGCGGCAGCACCGAGGGCGACCACTCGGGCTGCTCGGGCCCGGCGGGGCGGAAGAAGCCGAGGTGGTAGTCGAGCAGGGTGCGCGGCGCCGGGGTCACATGGAGGCCGGCGCCGTCGGGGTCCGCGCAGAGCAGGAAGTGCCAGGAGGTGTCGTCCCGCAGCCGCCGCTCCCGCACGACGCGTTCGGCCAGCGCCAGCACGGTGGCACCGCCGACGGGCTCGTTCGCGTGGGCGCCCGCGACGATCAGCACCGCGCGCTCGGCGTGGCCCACGGACAGCAGACACAGCGGCCGGCCGGCGCGTGAGGCGCCGATCCGCCGGAGGGAGCACAGGCCCGGCCGACGGGCCGCCAGAGCCCGGGCGGAGCGTTCGAGTTCGGTCACACTGGGGTAGCGCAGCTCCGGCAGGAGACTCACCCCCGACTTGGTCCGCCCGGCGTCGCAATCCGCAGTACTCCACGGACTGGATGAACTGTCAAGTACGTCGAGGGGCGCCTCCGGGGAGCGCCCAGCAGCACTTACGGGTGTCCGGGGCGCCGATGTCACTCCGTACGGCGGACACGGCCGCGTCGGCGCCCCGGCGCCGCCCGTCAGCCGGCGGGCGCCGGATCGTCTCCCACCCGCTCCAGCAGCACCACGGGCAACCGTCCGAAAAGCGCCTCCACGCGTGCGTGCCCCGTGAACTCCCGTCCTGGGGCGAGCAGATCGGTCCAGCGCCCGGCGGGCAGCGGCAGTTCGGTGTCGCGCCAGCCGCCCTCCTCCTCCAGGCGCAGCGACAGCCGGGAGACGGCCGTGACCACCTCCGAGGAGCGCGCGAAGGCCAGACAGTGCGCGGCCCCCGGGCCCCGGGCGGGCAGCGGCTCGTACGCGGCGGACTCGCCGAACACCGCGGGCCGCCGCCGTCGCAGCCGCAGGGCCGCCGCTGTCAGCGCGGCCTTCTCGGCGGAGAGGGCGCCTGTGTCGTGCGGCGGGAAGTGCGCGGGCCGCCGGTTGTCCGGGTCCACCAGGGCCCGGTACTCGGCCTCCGTGCCCTGGTACAGGTCCGGCACCCCCGGCATCGTCAGCTGGACCAGGGCGGCCCCGAGGACGTTCGCCCGCACGTACGGCTCCAGGGACCTCCTGAACTCGGCGGCACTCTGTCCGGGCGCCCCGCACGGTCCCGCCTTCAGGAAGTCCGCCACGGCCTCCTCGTACGCGGGATCCTGCTCCGTCCACGCCGTGCCGAGTCCCGCCTCCCTGATGTGCTTCAGCAGTGCGTCCCGCAGCCGTTCACCGTCCGCGGGACCGAGCCCGACGGCGGTCTGCCAGGCGGCCCAGGCCACCTGCGGATCCGGCGCGGCCACCCCCTCGGCGGCCGTCCGCCCGGTCACCTCGGCGAGCAGGTCGGCCCAGCGCGAGGGGGCCTGCGTGAGCACGGAGATCGCGGCCCGTACGTCGGCGCTGCGCTTCGTGTCGTGCGTGGACAGCGCGGTGCCGGTCGCGGGCCAGTCGCGCTGCACGCGCGCGCAGTACGCGTGGAAGTCCTCCGGGGACACCGCGGGGGACCCCGGCTCGCCGCCCACCTCGGTGGCCGACAGCAGCGGTACGTACCGGTAGAACGCCGTGTCCTCCACGGACTTGGCCCGCAGCGCCGACGAGAGCTGCGCGAACCGGGCCCGGAACGCCGCGAACTCCGGGCCCTCGCCGACGCGCCCCAGCACCAGATCCCGTACGAGATCGACGGCCTGCGCCTCCTCGGGGATCTTGAAGGCCTGCTTCGCCTCCTGAGCGGCCTCCTCGGTGAGGACCGACGCGGCGTCCCCGGAGGTGTACGGCCGGTAGACCTCCAGCCGGACGAGGAGTTCACGCAGCGCGGTGCGCAGGGCCCAGGGGGCGCGGTCGCGCAGCACGGGGTCCGCGGACGTGCGGCACAGCCGGTCCGCCTCGCGGGTGAGCCGGTCGACCTCGGCGGCCAGCTCGTGATGGACCACCTTGTACGCGGCCCGCCGCACGGTCGCCTCCCAGACGCCCCCGCGGTCGGCCTGGGGTGCCGCGAACCGCCGGTACTGGCCGAGGAGTTCCCCTGCGCCCGCCGGGTCCGTGAGGACGCCGTCGATGTGCCGCAGCGCGTCGTAGCCGGTGGTGCCGGCGACCGGCCAGGCGGCGGGCAGCGGCTCGCCGTCCGCGAGGATCTTCTCCACCACCGTCCAGCGCCCGCCCGTCGCCCCGTGGAGACGCCGCAGATACGCGTCCGGGTCGGCGAGGCCGTCCGGGTGGTCGATGCGCAGCCCGTCGACGACCCCCTCGTCCAGCAGCTGGAGGATCTTGCCGTGGGTCGCGTCGAAGACCTCCGGGTCCTCGACCCGCACCCCGATCAGCTCCGAGATGCTGAAGAACCGCCGGTAGTTCAGCTCCGTACGGGCCAGGCGCCACCAGGCGAGCCGGTACCACTGGGCGTCCAGCAGCTCCGGCAGCGGCAGTTCCGCGGTGCCGGCCCGCAGCGGGAACGCGTGGTCGTGGTAGCGCAGGACGTTCCCGTCGACCACCAGGTCGCCCGTCACCGCGCCCACGGGCGCCCCGAGCACCGGCAGCAGGACGCGACCGCCCTGGGCGTCCCAGTCGATGTCGAACCAGCGCGCGTACGGCGAGTCGGGGCCCTCGCGCAGCACCTCCCGCAGGGGGCGGTTGTGGCGGGGGGACATCGCCATGTGGTTCGGCACGATGTCGAGGACGAGCCCCAGGCCGTGTTCGCGGGCGGTGCGCGACAGGGCCCGCAGGCCCGTCTCGCCGCCCAGTTCCTCACGGACGCGGGCGGGGTCCACGACGTCGTAGCCGTGCCCCGAGCCGGGGACGGACTCCAGGACGGGGGACAGGTGCAGATGGGAGACGCCCAGCCCGGCCAGGTACGGGACCGCTTGCGCGGCTGCGCGGAAATCGAAGTCCGGCTGGAGCTGGAGGCGGTAGGTGGCGGTCGGCACGACAGGAGTCATGGAACCGTATGTACCCGGCTCACGCCATTTCGTGTCACGTTCCCGTCTGCGGCCCCGGTGGGGGTGGCCCGCGCAGTTCCCCGCGCCCCTAGGAGGGGCTGCGCCCCATCAGGGGCGCGGGGAACTGCGCGAACGGCCCCCACCGGGCCCGCACCCGGAAACGGCGCATCCCGCGGAGCGCTACGCCGGTCGCTGCAGCACCACCATGCTCCGGTCGACCAGCGACAGCCGGTCACCCGCCTTCACCTTCGCCCCGGTCCCGGGCGCCACGCCCGCGGACCGGCCCGTGTCCACGACCACCTGCCACTGCCGCCCATGATTCACCGGCACCACGAACTCCAGCGTCTTCGGCGAGGCGTTGAACAGCATCAGGAACGAGTCGTCCGCGATGCGCTCCCCGCGGGGCCCCGGCTCGGAGATCGCGTTGCCGTTGAGGAACACCGACAGCGCCCGCGCCTGCGTGGAGTCCCAGTCGTCCTGGGTCATCTCCTCGCCGGCCGGTGTGAACCAGGCGATGTCCGACAGATCGTCGTGGGTGCCTTCCACGGGCCGCCCGTGGAAGAACCGGCGCCGCCGGAACACGGGATGCTCGCGCCGCAGCCGCACCATCGCGCGCGTGAACTCCAGCAGCTCGCTGCCGTCCTCGGGCCACGGCACCCAGGCCAGTTCCGTGTCCTGGCAGTACGCGTTGTTGTTGCCGCCCTGCGTGCGCGCGAACTCGTCGCCGTGGCTGAGCATCGGCACGCCCTGCGAGAGCAGCAGCGTCGCGGTGAAGTTGCGCATCTGGCGCCCGCGCAGTTCCAGGATGTCCGGGTCGTCGGTGTCGCCCTCGGCCCCGCAGTTCCACGAACGGTTGTGGCTCTCGCCGTCGTTGTTGTCCTCGCCGTTCGCGTCGTTGTGCTTCTCGTTGTACGACACCAGGTCGTGCATGGTGAAGCCGTCGTGGCAGGTGACGAAGTTGATGGAGGCCAGCGGGCGCCGCCCGTCGTCCTGGTAGAGGTCCGAGGACCCCGTCAGCCGGGACGCGAACTCGGCGAGCGTCTGCGGCTCGCCGCGCCACATGTCCCGTACGGTGTCGCGGTACTTTCCGTTCCACTCGGTCCACAGCGGCGGGAAGTTGCCCACCTGGTAGCCGCCCTCGCCGACGTCCCAGGGCTCGGCGATCAGTTTCACCTGGGAGACCACCGGGTCCTGCTGGACGAGGTCGAAGAACGACGACAGCCGGTCCACCTCGTGGAACTGCCGGGCCAGGGTGGCCGCCAGGTCGAAGCGGAACCCGTCGACGTGCATCTCGGTGACCCAGTACCGCAGCGAGTCCATGATCAGCTGGAGCACGTGCGGGGAGCGCATGAGCAGCGAGTTGCCCGTGCCCGTGGTGTCCATGTAGTAGGCGGGGTCGTCCGTCAGCCGGTAGTAGGAGGCGTTGTCGAGCCCCTTGAAGGACAGTGTCGGGCCCAGGTGGTTGCCCTCGGCGGTGTGGTTGTAGACCACGTCGAGGATGACCTCGATCCCCGCCTCGTGCAGCGCGCGGACGGCCGACTTGAACTCCAGGACCTGCTGTCCGCGGTCGCCCCAGGACGCGTACGCGTTGTGGGGGGCGAAGAAGCCGATCGTGTTGTAGCCCCAGTAGTTGTTGAGGCTCATGTCGACGAGTCGGTGGTCGTTCACGAACTGGTGAACGGGCATCAGTTCGAGGGCCGTGACACCCAGTTCGGTCAGGTGTTCGATGACGGCCGGGTGGGCGAGCGCCGCGTACGTGCCGCGCAGCTCGTCGGGCAGCCCCGGGTGCGTCATCGTGAGGCCCTTCACGTGGGCCTCGTACAGCACGGTGTGGTGGTACTCCGTGCGCGGGCGCCGGTCGTCGCCCCAGTCGAAGTACGGATTGACCACCACGGAGCTCATCGTGTGGGGTGCCGAGTCCAGGTCATTGCGCTTGCCGGGCGACGCGAAGTGGTAGCCGTACACCTCCTCGCCCCAGTCGATGCTGCCGCTTATGGCTTTCGCGTAGGGGTCGAGCAGCAGCTTCGCCGAATTGCAGCGCTGCCCCCGCTCCGGCTCGTAGGGACCGTGCACGCGGAAGCCGTACCGTTGTCCCGGCATCACGCCGGGCAGGTACGCGTGCCGGACGAACGCGTCGGTCTCGCGCAGCTCTATCGCCGTTTCCGAGCCGTCGTCGTGCAGCAGACACAGCTCGATCCGGTCCGCGGCCTCCGAGAAGACCGCGAAATTCGTTCCGGCGCCGTCGTACGTGGCACCGAGTGGGTACGCCTGTCCAGGCCAGACCTGCATGGATGCAACTCTTCCAGTTGTGCGACGTCGCAGAGGGCGACTCCCGCCCGAGTGTCCCCGAAACTGATGGAACCACCTAGGACTTACCTCCCTCTTACCGGTCGACCAGTGCATACGCGGTATGCCGAACCAGTGGGACTCGATCGACTCCTAGAGATACAGGGGGAGTAGGGGGAAATGTGCGCACAATAGTGCACCGCCATCTGGGCAAGGTGGTGGCGGGCGCGGCCATAGCGGTCGCCGGGACCGCCGTGATGGTCGGCATCACCCTGCCGGGCTCGGCGGGTGCGGACGACTCCGGCGGCCAGGGGACGGGCAGGACCGCGCAGACGGCGGGTCAGGCCCAGGAGCAGGGGCAGGGTCAGGGCGCCGTGCAGCCGGGCGTCGTCGAGCAGGCTCCGGCCGAGGGCGACCGGGGCAAGGGGCGCGACCCGCTCACCGACGACGAGACCGAGCGGGTCGAGAAGCTCGCCCTGGACCGCGGGCTCTCCCGCAGCAGCGAGAACGTCGCCGGCGACAGGGGGCCGCAGCGGATCACCGTCGACCTCTCCGAGCCCGAGGCGAGCGAACTGGACGACCCGAACGCGCCGCGCCGCGCCGAGGTGTCGTTCTACGACTACAAGGACGACTCGCTCGTCACCAGGACGGTGAACCTCGACACGGGCAAGGTCGAGTCGACCGACACCCAGCACGGCGTCCAGCCGCCGCTCAGCCGTGACGAGACCGTCGAGGCCGCGCGACTGCTGATCGCCGACCCGCTGGGCGCCGGACTGAGGGCCGACTACAAGGACGCGACCGGCAAGAAGCTGACCACTCCCGACCAGTTGATGCTCAACGGCATGGTCTTCCGGGCGGTCCCCGGAACGCCGGCCTCCGTCGCGGACTGCGGCAAGCACCGCTGCACGCGGCTCTTCGTGAAGGTCAAGAACGGGTCCTGGATCGACAGCCGTGACCTGGTGATCGACCTGAGCGCCCGCAAGGTCGCCAAGGTCGGCTGAGTCTCTTCGGTCCACCGGCCTCCGTCCATCGGTTCATCGGCCCCACTTCACCTTTCCCACTTTCCTGCTTGTGCAAGGGAGTCATTTCTTCATGCGCGTGAACAGAATCAGCCGCGCCCGCAGGCGGACGGCGGTCGGCCTCTCGGTGGTCGCCCTGGCCGCCGGCGTCACGACGGCCGCGGGACCGGCCGTCGCCGAGACCCGGACCGCCCCCGCGGCGGCTGCCGCCGCGGACTGCAGCGCGGCCTACAAGATCGAGCAGAAGCTCTCCACCGGCACCACCTGGACGATGTGCTGGCACTACGAGAGCGAGGCCGGGCTCGTCCTGGAGAACGTCTCGTACCAGCCCAAGGGCGAGGCCAAGCCGATACGGGTCCTCACCAGCGCCAAGCTCGCCCAGATCCACGTCCCCTACGACGACGGCTCGGTCGAGTACGACGACCTCACGGGCTTCGGCTTCGGACAGGGCCTGATGGAGATGGCCCCCGGCGAGTGCCCGGGCGGCACCATCAAGACCGTCAAGGTCCCGGACGCCTGGGACCCGGAGCACCCGAACGTCAAGGGCCTGTGCACGACGACGCGTTCGCGCGGCCACGCCTACCGCATGCAGGGCGACCAGGCGGGCAAGGTCTGGCAGCAGCAGGGCAAGGACCTGCTCGTCTACACGGTCAACCAGGTCGGCTGGTACGAGTACATGACCGAGTGGCGCTTCCAGGACGACGGCACGATCAACATGAACGTCGGCGCCACCGGCAGCCTCTCGCCCGGCGACTACGACGCCGGTGACGGCCGCGGCTGGCCGATAGGCAAGGGCGCCAAGTCGTACGCCACCAGCCACAGCCACAACGTCTTCTGGCGGCTCAACTTCGGCCTCGACGGCAACTCCAAGAACAAGGTCGAGCAGTACGACTCCGTGGTCAGCCCGCCGGCCGCGGGCGGCGAGGCCCCGCGCAACAAGACCACCCGCACCAAGGTCACCAAGGAACTCGCGGGCGACGCCAAGAACATGCGCTGGTGGCGTGTGGTCAGCACGACCGGAAAGAACAAGGACGAACACGCCCGTTCGTACGAGTTCGTCCCGGGCGCCACCTCCAAGTACCCGGGCCGCAGCTTCACCAAGCACGACATCTACTTCACCGAGTACAAGAAGTGCGAACAGTTCGCGAGCAACAACATCCGCAACTGCGGTACCGGAGGCGGCAAGTCCGTCGACAAGTGGGTCAACGGACAGACCCTCACCCACCCCGTGGCCTGGGTGAACGTCGGCTTCCACCATGTCGCCCGGGACGAGGACCAGCAGCCCATGCCGGTCCACTGGCAGGGCTTCTCGCTGGCCCCGCGGGACGTCACCGCTATGAATCCGCTCACTCCGCCGGAGCTGGCCGACCAGAACGGGCAAGTGGAACGCGGTAGTTGAGAAACGACCTGTCCATCCGGCTGCACCGCCGGCCGCTCCCGGAGTACCCTTCCTTGATCGTTGGCTGGGGGAGTGCTCGGGGGAGCGGAAGGCGGTGTGCGGGTGGGGTCCGGAGGGCTGGAGTTGCCCCCTGGTGACGGCGGTCACGAGGGGAGCTCCGCAGACGCCCCACCGGGAGCGGTGTCCCTCGCCCGGCCGATGGAGATCGGCGCGGAGCTGGACTGGGGCGCCGACGCCTGGGGCGAGGTGCGTACGCGCGCCCAGCGGGCCGGCCGGGCCTACATCTGGCTGAACCTCGTCGAACAGCGGCTGCGCGCGGTCGTGGCCGCTGTTCTGCGCCCGATCTACGAACCCGTGCACGGCGAGGACGACTGGGTGGTCGCCGCCGCCGGTCCCGCGGGGCAGGAATGGGTCCAGCGCGCCGTCGCCGTACGCGAAGTCAGCCGCCGCAAGGGCTACTTGCTCGACCCCGCCGACGACAACGTCCTGAGCTTCCTCACGCTGCCGCAGCTGCGCGAGCTGATGGTGCAGCACTGGCCGTGCTTCGAGCCGTACTTCGACGAGCGCCGGGACGTCGAACTCGCCCTGGACGAACTGGAAGTCACCCGTAACGTCGTCTCGCGCAACCGCGCGCTGTCCGAGGCCGTCCTTGCCCAGGCCGAGCGGGCCTCCGCGAAACTCCTGGAGATCCTCGGCGCGGGCAGCGACGTGCCGTCCGCCCGCCGGCTGCCCGTCGACGCCGTCGAGAACCTGGTCGGCGACCGGTACGCGGACGTGGTCGCCGTGCACTCGGACCGGGTACGGCTGCTGCGGCAGTTCCCCGCCGAGGACCTCTTCGGCGGCTCCCGGCGCCTGGACGCGATCGGGATCGGCCTGAACCTCCTCGTGCAGAACTTCTCCGGGCGGCGGCTCGTGCGGCTGGCCGAGTCCGGCTGCCGGACCCGGCTGCTGTTCCTGAACCCCGCGTCCAGCGCGGTGAAGCGACGCGAGCGCGAACTGGGCATAAAGCGGGGCGAGTTGAGCCGTTCCGTGGAGATGAACATCCTGCACATGCGGCGGGTGCGCGCCCGGCTGCGCGATCCCGGCGCCTTCGAGATCCAGGTCTACGACGAGACGCCCCGCTTCACGGCGTACCTCGTGGACGGGGACGGCTCGGACGGTGTCGCGGTCGTGCAGTCGTATCTGCGCCGCACCCGCGGGATGGAGGCGCCGGTACTCGTCCTGCGGGGCGGCGGTCGCGTACTGAAGCCGGACGAGGCAGGCGAAGAAGGTCTTTTCGGGACGTATCGCGAGGAGTTCGAGGTGGCCTGGGCGGATTCGCGTCCGGTGTCCTGACCTGCCCCGTTCCCCGGGTGACGCGGTGGCCGGTGATGTGGCTGCCGGTGGTGCGGCGGCCGGTGAGCGGAACGCGGCCCTCGGATTGTCAGTGGCCCATGGCATCGTGGAGATCACTGGGGGAACGCACCACGAAGAAGGGGGCCGGCATGGCTTGGCACGGGGAGCTGCTGATCGGCTTCGACCTGGAGACGACCGGGACCGATCCGCGCGAGGCGCGCATCGTCACCGGAGCGGTGATAGAGGTCCGCGGCGGGGAGCCCGCCGGGCACCGGGAGTGGATCGCCGACCCGGGGGTCGAGATCCCCGCGGACGCGGTGGCGGTGCACGGGATCAGTAACGAGAGAGCGGCGGCCGAGGGCAGGCCCGCCGACCAGGTGGCCGACGCGATCGCCTCGGTGCTCGTCTCGTACTGGCAGGCGGGCGTCCCGGTCGTGGCGTACAACGCGGCCTTCGACCTGACCCTGCTCTCCGCCGAACTGCGCAGACACGGACTGCCGTCACTGCGCGAGCGGCTCGGCGGGATCGACCCGGGGCCGGTCATCGACCCCTACACGATCGACCGCTCGGTGGACCGCTACCGCAGGGGCAAGCGGAATCTCGAAGCGGTCTGCGCGGAGTACGGCGTCTCGCTCGTCTCCGCCCACGACGCCACGGCGGACGCCCTGGCCGCGGCCCGGCTGGCCGCCGCGATAGCCGACCGCCACCCGAAGGTGGCCGCGCTCGGCCCCGCCGAACTGCACCGCCGCCAGATCGAGTGGTACGCGGAGTGGGCGGCGGACTTCCAGAGCTTCCTGCGCCGCAAGGGGGACGCGGAGGCCGTGGTGGACGGCGTCTGGCCCGTCCGGAACCTGACGGACCTGCGGGTCTGACCCGGGGTCAGCCGGCGCCGGGGCCGGCGATGCGCTCGACGCGCGGTCCGGCGAGCCGGGCGTAGTCGGCGCCGGAGACGACCAGGGAGCGGTCCAGACGGGCCGCGTTGAAGTAGAGGCGCGGCTGGGCCACGACGTCCGGGTCGGCGACGACTTCGAGGTCCGCGTCGAAGCTGAACGGCAGGACGCTGCCGGGCACGGAGCGGGCGAGCCGTTCCGCGGTGGCCGCGTCGCTGAACCCGGCGTAGCGGGCCGAGTAGAGCGCCTTGACCGCTTCCAGGTCCACGCGGCGGTCGCCGGGGACGACGGCGAGGACGTTGCGGGTGGTTTTCCGGTCGACCTTCACCCGCAGGACGATGCACTTCGCAGCCGCGGACTCCGGGTTGCCGCGCAGGGCGCTGACCGCCTCGGTGCTGCCTTCCGGCTCGTGGTCGATGAGCTCGTAGTCGACGGAGGCGCTGTCGAGAAGGGCGATCAGACGGTCGTAGGTGTCGTGGTTGTCGTGCTCGGACATGCGGGGTCCTCTGCGGGGCCCTGGCCGGGGCCGGAGTCGGGGTCAAGGTCGGGGTCGGTTCTGCTCTGCGGGTCCGCTGTGGCCGGCCGCGCAGTTCCCCGCGCCCCGGACGGGGCCCGTGGCGCCGCGGCCTTCGTCGCGCGGGCCCGGTGGGCGCGTTCTATCGCCTGGCCCCAGTACGTGCCGGCGACCAGGAGGGTCGCGCCCAGGGCCGTCAGGGGGGTGAAGTGGTCGCCGGCCAGGGCGATGCCCACCGCCGCGGCCCAGATCGGCTCGGTGCCCAGCAGGAGGCTGGCGCGGCTGGCCGAGGTGCGCTGGACGGCCCAGGTCTGCGCGAGGAAGGCGAACACGCTGCAGAACAGGGCGAGATAGAGCAGCTGGGCCCAGCCCGCCGCGCCCACGTGCACGAGGGCGGGCAGGTCGCCGGACGCGGGGATCAGGAACAGCACGGTGCCGACGAGGGTCTGCACGGTGGTCAGTCGCAGCGGCCGGACGGCACGTCCCACGGTGAGCCGGCCGACGAGCGCGACATGCCCGGCGCGTATCACCGCGGCGGCGAGCATCAGCAGGTCGCCGAGGCGGGGCGCGTGGAAACCGTTGCCCGACATGAGGAGACCGACGGCCAGCAGACAGACGCCTGCGGCCGCGTAGAAGGCCGGAGGGAGACCGCCGCTGCGGCCGGTGCGGTCCAGGAGAGGGGTGATCACGATGGTCAGGCTGATGATGAGTCCCGCGTTGGCGGCACTGGTGTGCGCGACGCCGTACGTCTCCACGACCAGGACGGCCGCCTGGGTGACGCCCAGGGGCAGACCGAGCCGGATCTCGTCGCGGGTCCACGGGCCCGACCTCCGGTCGGCGGCGACCAGGCCGAGACAGGCGAGGGCGGACAGGGCGTATCGCGCGAACAGCACCACCAGGACGGGCAGTACGGCGGTCGCCGTCTGGGCGGCCAGATAGCTGGAGCCCCAGACGAGAGCGACAAGGAGGAGTACCGCATCGGTACGGCGGGCATCGGGCACGCGCTCACCCTGCCCTGCCACGACTCTGAAGCACAGAGCCAACTTCTTAAACGATCCTTTAGCATCACTACATCGGGAGGGTCCCTGGCAGAGCAGGACAGAGGAGGGCTGAGGGCCATGGACGAGCGACAGCTGAGGATTCTGCGTGAGCTGGGCGAACTGGGCAGTGTCACCGCGGTCGCCGAGGCGCTGCTGGTGACGCCCTCGGCGATCTCCCAGCAACTGCGGCTGCTGCAACGCGCGATTCCCGTGCCGCTCACCGAGCGCCAGGGGCGGCGGCTCGCCCTCACCGATGCCGGACAGGCCCTGGCCGGCGCGGCGATCGAGGTGGAGACGGCACTGGAGCGTGCCCGGCACACCGTCGAGGAGTTCGTGGACCGGCCGGACGGGGAGGTGTCGGTGGCGGCCTTCCACAGCGGAGCCTCGGCGTTCTTCCCGCTGCTGCTGCGGGCGCTGGCCGCACCCGGCAGCCCTCGCCTCTCGCTCGCCGACGCGGACGTGACGCAGGACGACTTCCCGCCGCTGACCCGTGAGTACGACCTGGTGCTCGCCCACCGCCTCGAACACACCCCCGGCTGGCCGGGTACGGTCACCGCCACGACCCTGCTGCGCGAACCGCTCGACGTGGCCATGCCCGCCGATCATCCGCTGGCGGTCAAGCGGCGGCTCACCCCGCTCGACGTGGCCGACGAACCCTGGATCACCGCGCACGACGGCTTCCCGGTGGTCGCCACGATCGACGCGATCGCGACGGCCGCGGGGCGTCGGCTGCGGCTGGTCCACCGCATCAACGAGTTCGCCGTGGTCGCCGAGGCGGTCGCCGCGGGCGGGGGCCTCGCGCTGATGCCCCGCTGGACGATGCGCCCGCACCCGGCCCTGGTCCTCAAACCCCTCACCGGCGTCCGGGCCCGCCGCCAGATCGACGCCCTGCACCGCCCCGAACGCACGGCCCGCAAGGCGGTACGCACGGTTCTCACCGAACTGCACAGAGCGGCCGAAACGATCCGCACCCAGGCCTGAGAGCTCCGCCCCCGCCAGACCAAAAGACTGCGCAGTTCCCCGCGCCCCCAAAGGGCCAAAAGCAGGGGCGCAGCCCCGCTTTTAAGGGGCGCGGGGAACTGCGCGGCCGACCACGACGGACCCGCAGTCAACGCACCGCCTTTCAGGGGCGCGGGGAACGGCGCGCCCAGCCACGATGTGCCCGCAGGTGATGAACGGGGCAGGGCGGGGTAAGGCGCGGGGCGCCTAGAACGGGTGCCAGCGGACCGTTTCGTCGCCGTTGCGCAGGGACTCGACCCGCCGCTCGAACTCCGACAGCGCTCGAGGATTACTCGGCGCATGCTGCGCAACCCACGCACAGCTCGCGGTCTCCCGAGCCCCCCGCAACACCCCACACCCCTCCCACTCCCGCACATCCCACCCGTACACCCCGGTGAAGGACTCGTACGCCTCGGCGGACAGCCCGTACCGGTCGCGGGACAGCGCCAGTACGACCAGGTCGTGCTCCCGCAGGTCCGAGGAGAACGTCTCCAGGTCGACCAGCACGGGCCCGTCGACCCCGACATGCACATTGCGCGGCAGCGCGTCCCCATGGATCGGCCCCGCCACCAACGCGGGCGTGAGCGCCGCGGAGGCCGTGGCGAACCCGTCCCGCCGCTCCCGCAGGAACGCCGCGTCCGCCGGATCGATCACGTCCCCCGCGAGCCGCAGCCACCGCTCCACCCCACCCAGCAGCTCCCGGCGCGGCAGCGCGAACGCGGGGGAGGGCAGCGCGTGCACCACCCGCAGCAGTGCGGCCAGATCGCGCGGTTCGGCGGGGCGGACGGGGTCGGACAGCCGGTGCCACAGCGTCACGGGGTGACCGTCGACGAACCGCGCCTCGGGCTCGGCGGGCCGCACCGCCGGAACGCCCGCCTCGGCGAGCCAGAGCGCGACGGCCAGTTCCCGCCGCGCCCGGTCGAGGAGTTCGGTGTCGCGGCCCACCTTGACCACCAGGTCACCGAGGGCGAAGACGGCGTTCTCGCCCAGCGCGAGGAGCACCGCGTCCCGGCCGTCCCGCCCGGCCGGGCCGATGCGCGCCTCGGCGAGTACGTCCCGCGCCTGTGCCTCGTCCATCACTCGCCTTCCGTGAAGCCACCGGCCAAGCCTTCGGCCAAGCTCTGGGCTCCCACTGTTCCCGCTGTTCCCGCACACGTCGTCTTACGCCCACGTACGCCCACGTACGCCATTCTGCCCCGGGCCGTGGACACGACAGCACGCCGTACGCCGCCGGGGCGTCCCATCCGCACTGGTGGGGGCCGCCCGTCGGGCGCGCGTGCTGTCTTGACGCGGTGTCGCCGGATCACGACGATGACGGGGGCCACCGGGACGGCCACATCGACATGAACCGCTCAGAGGAGCCGATTCCGTGACATTGGCGACCGCAAGGAAGCGGTCAGCGAAGCCCTCGCCGCGGGCCGGCGGGGACGGCCGCCCCGTCGACCACGGCGCCTGGTTCCTGGTGCTGCCCGCGCTGATCCCGATCCTGGTGCTCAGCGTCGGCCCGCTCCTGTACGGCATCGCCCTGGCGTTCACCGACGCGCAGTCGGGCCGGACCGAGCCCACGCGGTGGATCGGCACCCTCAACTTCCAGGATCTGCTGCACGACACCCTGTTCTGGGAGTCGTTCCGGATCGGCCTGGTGTGGGCGGTCGGTGTGACCGTCCCGCAGTTCGTCCTCGCGCTGGGGCTCGCCCTGCTGCTCAACGAGGAGCTGCGGCTGCGCTGGCTGGCGCGGGCGCTGGCGATCATCCCGTGGGCGATGCCCGAGGTCGTGGTCGGCATCATGTGGCGGCTCGTCTACAACCCGGACGCGGGCATCCTCAACGAGACGATCCGCGATCTGGGCCTGGGCGACGGACGGGACTGGCTGTCGAACCTCGCGACCGCGCTGCCCGCGGTGATCGTCGTCGGCATCTGGGCGGGCATGCCCCAGACGACGGTCGCCCTGCTCGCCGGACTGCAGAACACCCCGCGCGAACTCCACGAGGCGGCGGCCATGGACGGCGCGGGCGCCTGGCGGCGGTTCCGCACGGTCACTTGGCCCGCGCTGAAACCGGTCGCGCTCGCCATCACGGCGCTCAACTTCATCTGGAACTTCAACTCGTTCGCCCTGGTCTACGTGCTGACCCAGGGCGGCCCCGGCGGCCGTACCCGGCTGCCGATGCTGTTCGCCTACGAAGAGGCCTTCCGCTACGGCCAGTTCGGCTACGCGGCGGCGATGGGATGCGTGATGGTCGCGGTGATCTCGGTGATCCTCGCCGTCCACCTGGTCGGCCGGCTGCGGGGAGGCGAGGACGCGTGAGGACGAGCAGAAGGGCCCGCGCGGGCCAGTACGCGGCACTCCTCGCGTATCTGGTCTTTCTCGCCTTCCCGTTCCTGTGGCTGATCTCCACGGCCTTCAAGCCGGCGCGCGAACTGGCCAGCCTGCATCCGACCTGGCTGCCGCAGGACCCGACCCTCGACAACTTCCGGCAGGCCTTCGACGAACAGCCGCTGCTGCGGGCCGCGTTGAACTCCCTGGTCGCGGCGCTCGGCGCGGCCGTGATCGCCGTACTGATCGCCACTCCGATGGCGTACGTCATGGCCCGGCACCGCACGCGGCTCGCGAAGGCGGCCACCGGCTGGGTGGTCGTCAGCCAGGCGTTCCCGTTCGTCCTGGTGATCATCCCGCTGTTCCTCGTCCTGAAGAACCTCCACCTGATCAACTCCGTGGCCGGGCTGGTCATGGTCTACGTGGTGTGGGCGCTGCCGTTCGCGCTCTGGATGCTCGTGGGGTACGTACGGGCGGTGCCGGCCGAGATGGAGGAGGCCGCCGCGGTGGACGGCGCGGGCAAGGTGCGGACGCTGGTCTCGATCACCGCGCCGCTCCTCGCGCCGGGCATCGTGGCCACGGCCCTGTTCGCGTTCATCACCGCCTGGAACGAGTTCTTCTTCGCTCTGGTGCTGCTCAAGACCCCGGAGAAACAGACCTTGCCCGTCGTCCTCACCCACTTCCTCGGCGCGGAGGGCGTGGCGGACCTCGGCCCGCTCGCCGCCGCCGCGTTCCTGGCGACCATCCCGTCGCTGGTCGTCTTCGCGCTCATCCAGAAACGGATCACGGGCGGCATGCTCGCCGGGGCGGTGAAGAGCTGATGCGTACGCGGATGCCGATGTCGATGCGGATGCGGAGGGGCGGGGGCAGAGGGTGGCTGGCCGGGCTGGTCGCCGGTCTGGTGCTCGTCGCGGGCTCCGGCTGCTCCGGGGACGGGGGCGGCTCCGAGGACGGGCGGATCACGCTGCGCTTCCAGTCGCTGGCCTGGCAGAAGGAGTCCGTCGACGCCAACAAGGAACTGGTGCGGGAGTGGAACGCCGCGCATCCGGACGTCGAGGTCGAGTACGTACAGGGCTCTTGGGACAGCGTCCACGACCAGTTGCTCACGTCCTTCGAGGGCGGTGAGGCGCCGGACATCATCCACGACGCCTCGGACGACCTCGCGGACTTCGCGTACGGCGGGTATCTCGCGGATCTGCGCGGGCTGCTGTCCGAGCGGCTCACGTCCGACATCCCGGGGCGGAGCTGGGAGACGACGACGTTCGGGGACGGGATCTACGGTGTGCCGTTCCTCCAGGAACCCCGGGTCCTGATCGCCAACGCCACGTGGCTCAAGAAGTCGGGGGTACGGATTCCCACCCCCGAGAAGCCGTGGAGCTGGGACGAGTTCAGGACGGTCACCGACCGGCTGAGCACCGGGGACGGGAAGTACGGGGTGGCCTGGCCGCTCAAGGAGCCCGTCTCGGCGACGCTCAACCTGTCGTTGTCGACCGGTGGGCAGCTGTTCCACCGCGGGGCCGACGGCAAGGTGCGGATCCGGTTCGAGGAGGGTGACGAGGTCGTGCCGCGGACCATCCACGACCAGGTCAACGTCGATGACAGCGCGTCGGGTTCGACGCTCGGCAGCGGCGGGTCCGACACGCTGCCCGGGTTCTTCGGCGGCAAGTACGCGATGGTTCCGCTCGGGTTCTCCTATCGGCAGCAGATCGTGCAGCAGGCGCCTAAGGGGTTCGACTGGCAGGTGCTGCCCGCGCCCGCGGGGGCCGACGGGCTCACCCAGGGGGTCAGTCCGCAGACGCTGTCCGTCGCCGAGGACAGCCCGCACAAGAAGGAGGCCGCGGCCTTCATCGACTTCCTGCTCCGGCCGCGGAACATGGTGCGGCTCGCGCTGGGGGACTGGATGCTGCCGACCGGGACGCAGGCGTTGCGGGATCCGGCGCTGCGGGGGGAGAAGGACGGGTGGGCCGTGGGGGCCGCGGTCGCGGGGGAGCTGCGGTCGGCTCCCGCGCAGTCCGTGCGGGGGTATCCGGAGTGGAAGGACAAGGTGGCCACGCCCGCCTATCAGTCGTACTACAGCGGGGCCATCGGGATGGGGGAGTTGCGGCGGCGGCTGGTGGGGGACGGGAACCGGGTGCTGGCGCGGTACCAGCGGTGACGGGCCGTCGGGCCGGGGGTGGGGTGGTGGGTTGTCGGGTGCGGGTCCGTCGTGGCTGGGCGCGCCCACGCGGCGGAGCCGCACGTCGATACAGCCCCGCGCCCCTGAAAAGCGGGTGGTGCGGCGGGTTCGTCGGGTGCGGGTCCGGTGGGGGCTTGTCGCGCAGTTCCCCGCGCCCCTGAAAAAAGCGGACGTCCTGGCGCGCGCACCCCGCGAAGAGGCAGTGGGGTTAATTGGATTGCACGAGACGTCTCGTCTTGTTTAAGGTCGGGGTATGACCATCCCCCGTACCGCCCCCGCCCACATCGCCATGTTCTCCGTCGCCGCCCACGGGCATGTGAACCCGAGTCTTGAGGTGATCCGGGAGCTTGTCGCCCGGGGGCACCGGGTCACGTACGCGATTCCGCCGGTCTTCGCCGAGAAGGTCGCGGAGGCCGGCGCCGAGCCGAAGCCGTGGACCTCGACCCTGCCGTCCCCCGACGACGACCCCAGCGCCTGGGGGAGCACGCTCCTGGACAACGTGGAACCCTTCCTCGCGGACGCGATCCAGGCGCTCCCGCAGCTCATCGAGGCGTACGAGGGCGACGAGCCGGACCTCGTGATCCACGACATCACCTCGTACCCGGCGCGCGTCCTCGCCCACCGCTGGGGCGTCCCCGCCGTCTCGCTCTCGCCGAACCTCGTCGCCTGGGAGGGGTACGAGGAGGAGGTCGCCGAACCCATGTGGGCGGAGCCGAAGAAGACCGAGCGGGGGCAGGCGTACTACGCCCGCTTCCAGGCCTGGCTGGACGAGAACGGCGTCGGCCTGGACCCCGACTCCTTCGCCGGCCGGCCCGCCCGTTCCCTGGTCCTCATCCCGAAGTCGCTCCAGCCGAACGCCGACCGGGTCGACGAGTCCGTGTACACCTTCGTCGGCGCCTGTCAGGGCGACCGCGCCGCCCAGGGCGAGTGGCGGCGGCCCGACGGCGCCGAGCGCGTCGCCCTCGTGTCCCTGGGGTCCGCCTTCACCAAGCAGCCCGCCTTCTACCGCGAGTGCGCGAAGGCGTTCGGCGCACTGCCGGGCTGGCACCTGGTGCTCCAGATCGGCAAGCACGTCGACCCGGCCGAACTCGGCGAGATCCCGGCGAACGTGGAAGTGCGCGACTGGGTCCCGCAGCTCGCGATCCTCAAGCAGGCCGACGTCTTCGTCACACACGCCGGGGCGGGCGGCAGCCAGGAGGGGATGGCGACCGCCACGCCGATGGTCTGCGTACCGCAGGCCGTCGACCAGTTCGGCAACGCGGACGTGCTCCACGCGCTCGGAGTCGCCAGTCGGCTGCCCATGGAAGAGGTCACCGCGGACAGTCTGCGCGAAGCCGTACTGGCGATCGCCGACGATCCGGAAGTGGCACGGAAACTCAAGGCGATCCAGGCCGAGATGGCGGCCGAGGGAGGAACTTCACGCGCCGCGGATTTGATCGAAGCGGAAATTCCCCAAGGGCAGCACAAGGCCTGACAGGACGTAGAACGCCTGCTCAGGTGACCCTCAGCGAACCCGGAATTCCCCCGGGTCACGGTTCCATGGAATTGGTGAAGCCATGGCGCACTTTGGATAACGGGAAGGTCATTAGATAACGCTCGGGTAACGCGGGGTCCGTCCTGTCGGGTCATGGATCGGGTTGCTGAGTTCGACCCCTGACCCCCACAGAAGGTTGCACGGGCATCTTCTTGTTCTTTTACCGAACAGGTTCTTAGCGTGAGGTGAACTCGATACGAACTTTGGGAAGTTGACCTATGCGCCGTGACATACCGCCCCTCGCAGAGGTGCGCCGCATCACCGAGAAGAAGCGGGACGCCTGGTGGACTGTGCTGCTCGTCGACCCGGTCGCCACCCCGCTGGTGCGGTTGACCGCGAAGTACACGCGGATCACACCGAACCAGATCACCTGGGGCGCGTTCCTGCTCGGCCTGGTCTCGGCGGCGTTCTTCGCGTTCGGTGACTGGCGGTGGCTGATCGCCGGTGCGTTCGTCTACCACCTGAGCTTCATCCTCGACTGCATGGACGGGAAGGTGGCCCGCCTCACCGGGCAGGGCTCGGTCTTCGGCGCCTGGCTGGACTTCGTCTTCGACCGCATCCGGGTCGCGGTGTGCGGCGTCGCGCTGATGGCCGGGCAGTACGACCGCACCGGCGAGACGATCTACATCTGGCTGGCCGCCGCGGTCGTCTTCCTCGACACGCTGCGCTACATCAACGGCTTGGAGATCTTCAAGATCCGCCACACCATGCGCAAGCAGATCAAGGCACGGGTGCGGGCGGCCCGGCGCGCGGAGAACTCCGCGGAGCTGGCCTTCATGGAGGACCTGCTGCGCAACAACCCCGAGGCGGACATCGAGCAGGACATCCGCCAGGCGGCCACGGCGACGGTGACGCCGGTGGGCGGCGCGGAGGCCGCGGAGATCGCGGAGAGCCCCGAGGTCGCCGCCTTCGCGGAGCGCGAGCACGCGGCGACGACCGCGCCGACGAGCGTGACCGCGCCGATGACCGCGACCCCGGCGACGGCGGTCACTGCGACTGCGACGGAGGCTGCCGAGGGCGAGGCGGGAGCCGAGGCCGAGGGTGAGGCGCAGACCAAGGCGCCGGCCCGCGTGATCGACCTGCACCAGGAGTTCAGGCACCGCTTCCCGGTCTATCTCCGCGCCCGCTCGTTCTTCCTGCGCCACCGCATCCGTACGCACCTGGTGAGCGGTATCGAGTTCCAGATGGGCGTCTTCATTCTCGGCCCGCTGTTCGACTCGGTCATCAAGGCGACCATCGTCTCCGGGGCCCTGCTCCTCGTCTTCGAGCTCGCCATCATCTACAAGCTGCTGCTCTCCACCCGGGACTTCACCCGCACGATCGACTCCTTCGAGCGCGAAGAGGTCCCCGCCGCGGCCTGACCGGCAGACCGCACGACCGGCAGACCGCGCGAACGGCAGACCGCGACACGGCGTATCGCGAACGGCAGCGGGGCCGGGGCACATGCCCCGGCCCCGCTGCCGTTCAGCGTTGCCGCTCCGTACGGAACCGGCCGGTCAGACGCCGACCCTCTCGCCCTCGACCGCCGGAGGCTGAGGCGGCTGCGGCTGCGTCGACGGCTCCTCGAACGACTCGTCGTGACTGAGGTCCGGCAGCCGGTTCAGCCACTTCGGGAAGTACCAGTTGCGCTCGCCGAGCAGGGCCATGACCGCCGGGAGCAGCACACCGCGGATGATCGTGGCGTCGATCAGGACCGCCGCCGCGAGGCCCACACCCATCTGCTTCATGGACTGCATGGACAGCGTCCCGAAGATCGCGAAGACGGCGACCATGATGACGGCGGCGCTGGTGATGACACCGGCCGTGGTGACGACGCCGTGCTGGATGGCGTCCCGGGTCGTCAGCCCCCGCAGCCGCGCCTCACGGATCCGGGAGACCACGAACACGTGGTAGTCCATCGAGAGCCCGAACAGGATCACGAAGAGGAACAGCGGCAGCCAGGTGACGATCGCGCCCACCCCCTCGGCGCCCACCAGCGACGCGCCCCAGCCGTGCTGGAAGACGGCGACCAGGATGCCGTACGCCGCTCCGACCGACAGGAGGTTGAGGACGATCGAGGTGACCGCGACCGTCAGAGAGCGGAACGACAGGAGCATCAGCACGAAGGCGAAGACCACGACGAAGACGAAGACCGGGGCCACCGCGCTGACGAGCTGGTCGTTGAAGTCCTTCGAACCCGCCACCTGACCGGAGATCGGGGCCTCCACGCCGTCGACCTTGCCGAGCGTCGCGGGACGGACCTCGTCGCGGAGGATCGTCAGGCTCTTCTCGGCCTTGTCGAGGTTCGAGCCGCCCACCAGCGGCACGTACACGAAGGCGATGTTCTGCGCGTCGTGCACCTTGACGTCGACCGGGCCGCGCGAGGCACCCGAACTGACCGCCTGGGCCCGGAAGTCGGCGAGCGCGGACTTCACCTCGGGCGAGTTGATGTCGTCGGCCCTGACGACCACCTCGGCCGGGTCGGAACCGCCGGGGAAGGCCTCGTTGACCCGCTCGTACGTCGCCACGATCGGCAGCGAGTCGCCGAACTCCTGGTCCAGCGTGAGGTTCTGGGTCTTCATGCCCAGCGCGGGAGCGGCGATGGCCACCAGGGCGCCCGCCGCGACGATCAGCGAGATCGCCGGCTTGGCCAGCACCACGCGCAGTACGGCCGTCCAGAAGCGGCTGTCGTTGCCGGAACCGGCCTTGCCGGGGCCGCCGTTGGCCTTGCGGCGCTTGTCCGGGTGGAGGAACGGGATCCGTCCCGTCTCGACGCGCTTGCCGAGCAGCGACAGGACCGCGGGGAGCACCGTGACCGAGCCGACCATGGCGACCGCCACGACCATCAGGGAGGCGAGCCCCATCGCCTTGAAGGTGGCGATCCCGGTGAACAGCATGCCCGCCATCGCCACGCACACCGTGACGCCGGAGACGATGATGGCCCGGCCGCTGGTCGCCGCGGCGATGCGCAGCGCGGTCTCGGGGTCCCGGCCCGCCGCGCGTTCCTCGCGCTCGCGCCGCAGATAGAACAGGCAGTAGTCGACGCCGACCGCGAGCCCGACCAGCAGCATCACGGAGCTGGAGGTGTCGTCCATCGGCTGGACATGGCTGACGATCATCATCAGGCCCATGGTGGCCATGATCGCGGTGATCGCGAGCAGGACCGGCACCAGCGCCGCGACCAGCGCGCCGAACGCGACCAGCAGGATGCCGAGGGCCACCGGCACGGCGGAGAACTCGGCCTGCTGGAAGTCGTCGCCGAACGCGTCGTCGAACGTCTTGTTCATGCTGGCGCCGCCGATCTCCTCGATCCGCACCGCCTCATGGTCCTTCTGGACCTCGTCCACGGCCTTCAGGACGGGCTCGACCCGCTCGCCCGCCGTGTCCGCCTCGCCGCGCATGTCGAACTGCACGAGCGCGCTGCGGCCGTCCTTCGAGATCGTCTTCGTGTCGTACGGCGAGGTCACGTCGGTCACCTTGCCGGTGCCCTCGACCGCCTTGATCACGGCGGCGACGGCGGCACGGAACTCGCTGTCGGTCGCCTTGAGACCCGTGCCCTTGGCCTGGAGGAGCACGGTCTCCCCGGCCGGCTCGTCGATGCCCGCCTGCTCCGCGATGGCCGCGGCCCGGCCCGTCTCGCCCCCGAGCTGCTCGCTGTCCTTGAGCTCGACCGTGCCCGCCGCCGAGCCGAGTCCCATCGCCAGAACGACGAACAGCACCCAGATCCCGACGGCCGCCCAGCGGTGCCGGGCGCTCCAGCCACCGGCCCGGGCCGCTATCCCCCGTACCCGCGTGTCTCGCTTCCCCATGACGGGCTTGCCCCCTTGTCCTGGGTGCCGACCGCCTGCCGACACCTTCCGCTATGAAGGTATGGCGCGGATAAGGGCCTCTCCTCGTGCTCTTTGGTGAAGTCCGGTGGTCGGAAGTCCTCCCCGCGGACCCCGCCACCTCCGCACTGAGGAGGATGAGAGGCCCTTACATGTAAAGCCGCCCCTCGGGGGTCGCGCCCGAGCTGACCGGTCGGTAACCTGCGGTGAGCCGGGCAGTCCCGGCCCGCCGGCCGTCGTGCCCACCCCCACGGGGCACGACGGCCGTCCTAAGGGGTCCTGTCAGTCGCTGGGCCTAGGGTGTGCGGATGACGATGGGGACGACGACGTACGCGGCGCTGCTGCGCGGGATCAATGTGGGTGGCAGCCGGAAGGTGCCGATGGCCGAGCTGCGGACCCTCCTGGAAGGGCTAGGGCACGGCGGCGTACGCACGTATCTGCAGAGCGGGAACGCCGTGTTCACCAGCGACCACGGCGACGAGGACTCCCTCGCCGAGGAGCTGGCCGGAGCCCTCGCCGACCGCTTCGGGTTCACCGTCGACGTGCTGGTGCGCGACCACGCCTATCTGCGGGCCGTCCTGGACGCCTGCCCGTTCCCGGCCGCCGAACTGGAGGCCAAGCAGCTGCACGTCACCTACTTCTCGGCGCCGGTCGACGCCGGACGCTTCGCGTCGGTCGAGCAACAGGCCTTCCTGCCCGAGGAGTTCCGCCTCGGCGACCGCGTGCTGTACCTGTACGCCCCCGACGGCCTCGGCCGCTCCAAGCTGGCGGAGAGCCTGGCGAAGCCCCGGGTGACGAAGGGCGTCGTCGCCACCACGCGCAACTGGAACACCGTCGTCAAACTCGTGGAGCTGACCGGTGAGTGAGCCCGCGCGCGCCGACGACGCGGCAGCGGCCGTCGAGGCGGCGATCGCGGGCGAGCTGCGCCTCCTGGACCCCGGGGTCCGCCGTTCCCCCGAGCTGGCCGGCGCGCTGCTGCACCCCGACTTCCACGAGTTCGGCGCCTCCGGCCGGCACTGGGACCGGGCCGCGATCATCGGCATGCTCGCCACGGAGGCGGAAACGCAGGCGGAGACGGGAGCGGTTCCTGTGTCCACCTCCGGGATGAGAGGCGTCCAGCTCTCGGCGGACGTCGTCCACCTCACCTTCGACACCGAGGGCGACGGCCGCCACGTACACCGGAGTTCGCTGTGGCGGCGGTCGGACGACGGATGGCTCCTGTACTTCCACCAGGGGACGCCGTTCACGGTGTGACAGGCTCGGGCCATGCGCTACATCATCATCGGAGCAGGGGCCGTGGGCGGGGCCATCGGCGGACGCCTCGCCGAGTCGGGACACGACGTGGTGCTCGTCGCGCGCGGCGCGCACCACGAGGCGTTGCGCGAGCGGGGACTGCGGCTCGTGACCCCCGACGGGGCACGCACCCACCGGCTGCCCGCGGTCGACGGCCCGTCGGCCCTCGGCGAACTGCGTGCGGAGGACGTCCTCGTGCTCGCCGTCAAGACGCAGGACAGCGTGGCGGCCCTGGAGGAATGGGGGCCCGCCCCGGTGGCGGGCGGCGGCACGGCGGCCGAACGGCTGCCGCTGCTGTGCGCCCAGAACGGCGTGGAGAGCCAGCGGCTCGCACTGCGCCGCTTCCACCGGGTGTACGGGGTGTGCGTGTGGCTGCCCGCCACCTTCGTCGAGCCGGGCGTGGTGTCGGCGGCCGGATCGCCCCTCACCGGCATCCTCCACCTCGGGCGCTTCCCGCACGGCACGGACGACACCGCGCGGGCCGTCGCCGCCGACCTGACCGCGTCCCGCTTCGAGGCGCCGGTCGTACCCGATGTGACGCGCTGGCAGTACGCCAAACTGCTCGCCAACCTCGCCAACGCCATCGAGGCGGTCAGCGGGGTCGTCGACAGCGAGGAGGCCCACGCGCTGCAGGGCCGGGTACGCGCCGAGGGCGAGGCGGTGCTCGCCGCCGCGGGTACGGCGTACGCCTCGCAGGAGGAGCAGAAGGAGGCCCGCGCCGACAAGATGCGCCTCGTACCGCTCGACGACGGACCGGCGCGCGGCGGCGGGTCGTCCTGGCAGTCGCTGAGCCGGGGCACGGGCACGATCGAGGCGGACTACCTGAACGGGGAGATCGCCCTGCTGGGGCGTCTGCACGGAGTCCCGACGCCCCTCAACGACCTGCTGCGACGCCTCGCGAACGAGTTCGCGCGACAGCGGCGGGCGGCGGGTTCGATGCCGGTGGCCGAGCTGGTACGGCTGGCCGACGCGGCGGTCGCGCAGGCCCTCCCGATCTCCGGTGCCGCAACTCCGTGACACACGGCCCTCCGTATCCCTAGGGTGATGGAGCGATTACGGGGTGGGGGGCCTGAATGGTCGGAAGACAGTTGCCGTCGTTGCCTAAGATGCGCAAGGACGCGGTCACCCGGCGGCTGTGCGCGTCGGTGCATCTCGACGCGGACTTCGCCCACGAGGCGGACCACCGGCTCACCGGGGACGGCCTGAACGCCATGGGCCCGGCCCTCGGCATCAACCTCGTCGCGCTCGCCCGGCACGCGCGCGTGGCCGTCAGGGCCCGCGCCGCGCTCGACCGTCAGCTCGCCTGGCTGTTCGCCGCGGGCTGGGCCGCGGTGCTCGCCGGACTGGTCGCCCTCGTCAAGGGCCACGGGCCGGTCGCGATGACCGCCGTGTACGGGCCGGTGGCCGTCCTGGCCGCCGCCTGGTGGCTCGTCCACCACGACCAGGCACGCGCCAGGGCCGCGGCCCAGGACGTCTACCGCAGCCAGGACAAGGCCGAGAACCTCGCCCCGGCCGTCGAACAGGAGGCGGAGGCCCGGCTGCACGACCTCAAGCGGGCCAACGTCATCCCGTACACCGACTCCGCGGAGCGCACCAACCCGTTCGTCGGCAGCGGCGACAAGATCAAGGAAACGCTCTGGCAGCCGATCGACGTCAGCAGGCCCGCGGACTCGCCCACCGGCGGCAAGCTCACCATCCGCCCCTTCGACGCCGTCGACCTGCACACCTATGTGGCCCGGGAGATGGAGGGAGTCTCCGGCCTCGACGGCCTGCGCGCCAGGAACCGCCTGTACGTCCTCGGCAGCAACGCCCTCCACCTGCCCGAGCTGCTGCCCGACCGCACCCGCCACCCGCGCGCCCAGATCCCCCGGCAGCTCGTCCAGGCCGGCCTGCAGAGCCCCGGCGCCGGTATGCGCACGTACCTCTGTCTCGAACGGGTCGGCGAGGGCGGCCGGACCATCGTCTCCATGTATCTGCGGGCGCGACTGCACCGGCCGAGCCTCACCTGGGAGGTCGCCGCGTACGCGATCCCGCCGCTGCACGGCCGCTTCCACCGGGTGGACCATCTGCCCGTCGCCCGCGCCGAGAGCTGGTGGAGCCTCGTCTCGTACGCCACCTCGCACGTCTGGCCCGAACTGCGCGGTGCCTCCCGGCGGCTGCGTGCCCGGCGCCGGTTCCACCGCGAGGCGGAGCGGGCCCTGACCAGGACCCGCCGCGAGATCAAGGAACGCCATCTGGTGTACGACTACGGGGCGTTCGACAGTCTGCGCGAGAGCCTCGGCGACTGGGACGCGGCCGGCTACTCGGAGAAGACCGACGCGCAGGACTTCCTGTTCCGGCTCCAGCAGGGCGTCCTGGTCGCGACCGAGCGCTTCCTCCAGGACCACAACGTCGACACGGGCTCGTTCGACAAGGCGCAGCAGATCATCAGCACCCAGACCTACAACATCTCCGGGGACATCAACGGCCCCAGCAACATCGGCAACCAGGGCCAGATCAACATGGCGGGCGGCCAGCCGCAGCAGGGGCAGGGCGGCCACCCGGGCGCGGGCCAGGGCGGCGGACCATGACCTGCCCCCGCCCCCTCGACGAACCCGCGCGTCCGGCGAACAGCACCCCTACCAGGAGCCAGGCATGAGCACCTTCAACTTCCACGGCAACATCAACGGCCCCTCCAACTTCGGGGACCACGGTCGTATCGAGGTCAACAACGGGGTCGACGCGGCCCAGTCGCTGCGCCTGGCCGCCGAACTCGTGGAGCGGCTGCGCACCGAGAACCCGCCCCTCGTCGCCCAGGCGGAGGTCGTACGGGGCGAGTTGGCGCGGGCCGGGCAGGAGGGCGCCGCCCCGGACCGCGGGCGGGTCCGCTCGGCCCTGGACACGATCTCCGTGGGCGTCGCGGCCGGCAGCGGAGGGCTCGCCCTCGCACAGGAGCTGAGCCGGGTCCTCGGCCTGTGAACCCGGCGCGGCCCCCTCACCCGTGATCCGGGGCGCTCACTTCGCCCGTACGACCGCGCGGGTGCCGTCCCCCAGGTCCAGTTCCAGGCCCGCGCGCAGCGGGACCGTCTGGCCGGGGCCGATCTGCTGGGACGTACCGTCCGAGCGCGTGCCCGCCCAGGTCCTGCTGCTGCGGTTCGCGATGCCGAAGCGGCCCGGCTTCGTGGGGTGTTCCACCAGTTCGGCCACCAGGCTCGCGTCCGAGTAGTCGTGCCGGGCGGGCTCCGCCTGCAGATGGTGGGCCTGCACGCGGGCCGCGCGCGGCAGCCGGATGTGGCGCTCGGTGCGCGGCGGGGGAGTGGTCACCGTCAGGCGCGGCGGCAGCACCAGCAGCGCCCCGCAGCCCCAGCACGGGCGGGACGCCTGCGGCTGGGGCTCGCCCGGCTCCGTCATGTTCTGCCGCCCGCAGGACGCGCACTCCACCACCGCGTCCCGTACCGCCCGCAGCGCGTCGCGCCACTCGGACTCCCGCACCCGGACCGCCGGATCGTGCAGCCCGGCCGTGAAGCTGCGCCGGAACAAGTCCTGGAGGGCGCCCGCGGAGGCGTCCCAGGTGGCCAGCACGGTCGCGTGCTCCATCGGGTCGGGCTCGTTCGAGTCGTCCGCCGGGTCGAAGACGAACAGCGGGTTCTTCCCGTAGAGCTTCCGCTCGGCGGCCTCGTCCAGACAGTGGATCGCCAACTCCCGCCTGCCCTTGAGCGGGTGATGGTTCATCAGGAACATGAACAGCAGCACGGCCAGCGAGTGCAGATCGGACTGCGTACCGGGACGGGCGCCCGGCTCGGCCCGCACCAGCTCGGGCGCCATGAACTCCATCGTCCCGGAGATCCCGCTCGCGTCGCCCTCCACCACGGCGTTGTCGTTGTCGCAGACGAGGATGTCACCGGTGTCCGGGTCGAAGAAGACGTTGCCCCAGGAGATGTCCCGGTAGGCGATGCCGCGCGAGTGGAGCGCCTGGTACGCCTCGACGGTGTAGAGGCACGCCGTCAGCAACGCGCGCGTGCTGGTGCGCAGTTGGCGGCGGAACAGCGCGGGCAGGCCCTTGAACCGGTCGGGCCGCAGCCCCATCAGATACCCGAACGATCCGTGGTGCCAGGGCACGTACGCCTCGGGCCACAGAAAGCGGTCGTCGTCGAAGTCGCGGGACACCAGCTCCCGTACGATCCCCTCCTGCTCCGGGGTCGCGCAGGTCGGGTAGTACCACTTGAGGGCCTTCTCGCCGGCGGACGTCTTCACCCGGTAGACCTCGCCCTGGCCGCCCGCCCCCAGCATGTCGACGACCTGGACCTCCTCACCGGTCTCCACGGTCAGGCGGGTGCCGCTGTCGAGCATGCCGGTCATCTAGGTCTCCTTCTTCGGTTCGGGTTCCGCGTCGCGGTCGGTGCCGGGCTGCGCGTCGGGCTTCGGCTGCGGGCGGGCCGCGTACGAGTGCAGGAGGGCCGCGGTCAGGGTCGTGTCGTCGCCGGAGTACCGGGAGGCGTGCCGCAGCCAGTCGGGCAGCGCGTCCCGCACCCCCTCGAAGCCCTCCGTCGCGAGCCGCGCGTCCATGTCCCCGACGAACTCCGTGAAGCCGTCGCCCGACGCGAAACTCTTCGACAGACCGTCCGTGGACAGCACCACGAGCCGCGGGATCCGCGCCTCCTCGAACACGGGCGCCCAGTAAGTCCGTACCGCGCGCCACGCCTGCGGAACGCACAGCGACTCGGTCTCGTCGCCCAGGTCGTCCTCGGCCGGGGCCAGCGGCCGGTCCACCGAGCCGTCGTGGCCCACCACCGCCAGATCGCCGTCGCCGATCTGCCAGGCCGTCAGGAGCCACGGCGTCACGACGGCGCCGATCAGCGTGGTCCCGTACAGCGTCAGCTTCTCGTCGGGGCCGGGCTCGGGCAGGCCGAGGTCGGCCACCGGGCGGTGCCGTGCCCAGTGCCCGAGGGCCGCCTCGCGCCAGGACTGGACCAGGGCGCGCGGCATGTCGTTGCGGGCGTAGTTCATCAGCCGGGCCAGCCCGCCCGGTTCGTGGCAGGCGTCGGCCGCCCGGCCGAACTCCGTCGCCAGCGCGACGAACCGGTCCACGGCGAACCGTGCCCCGAGCGCGCTGCGCGCGTGCGCGGCCGAGCCGTGGCCGTCCGCCACGGCGAGGACGAGGGGATCGGCCGAGGAACCGGTCCCGGAGAACGCGTACCAGTCCTGGTTCTGCCGTTTCCCGGTCCCCTGGATGCTTTCGGCGAGGGTGGCCCAGCGCCGTACGAGTGCCGTCACCACACGTCGTCGTCATCGTCGTCGTCGAGGACCGGCGGCGCGAACGGCTGCTTCGCCAGCGGGTCCCCCGAACCGGCGACCGGCTGCGAGGCCGCCTTGACCGCCGCCGTCGACGCCCAGCGGATCGCCGCCGCAAGCTGCTTGGGACTGTTGGCGTCCAGCGGCTGCAGCTCCGGATTGGCGAGGAACTCCTGGAGCACGGAGCGGTCGGCGTCGTGGCCGATGGCGATCGCGACCCGGACGGCCTTGCGCCCCCACGGTGTCGCGTCGATCGCCTTGAGGCCCGCCTTCCAGTCGTCGGTCGGCACACCGTCCGAGACCAGCGCGAGCACCGGCTTCAGGGCCCGCTGCGGCATCGGCGGGCTCTGCAGCTCGCGCGAGACCAGGTGCAGCGCCTCGCCCAGGTTCGTCATGCCGTCCACCTCGACGTCCTGCCAGGTGAAGTCGTCGACGGGGACGGGCGTCTGGTGGTGCCACGTGGCCGTCGTGGAGAACGTGACGGTACGCAGCAGCAGTTGGGCCGCCGGGTTGTCGTGGGCCACCGAACGCATCTCCGGGACGGCCTCCCTGATCGCGTAGTTGAGCCGGGCGATCTTCTCGCCCTGCATCGAGTACGAGCAGTCGAGCAGCCAGATGAAGTGGACCGGACGGTTCGCCATGGGCCCGCCGGGGATGTCACTCACTGCGTGTCCTTCCGTGGGGTGTGGATGGGTCGGTTCCGTGTTCGGGTCGGTCAGCTCGGTGCGCGTCGGTCAGCGCACCGCGTACAGGACGCCCGCGACGAGGAGCGCGCTCGTCAGGACCAGTGCGGTGACGAACAGGCCGAGGGCCATGCGCCGCCCCCACCTGATGTGCCGCGTCACGGTACTCATGCGGTCTCCAGCCTCTTCTCCTTCGGGCCGGCCGCCGGGTCGGGGCCGACCAGCCGTCCCGTGCGCAGGCCCGACGCGGCGAGCAGCCACAGCACGGGCTCGGCGGCCCGCCGCTGCTCGCTGTCCAACGCGCCCGCGCCGGTGGCCGCGTGGGCGCTGACGGCCCAGTAGCGGTCGGACCTGAAGTCGTGGCCGAGGGCGCGCACGAGCCCGCCGAGGCCGATCTCGGTGAGCCAGGTGTCGATCCGGGCCCCGGCCACCGGCAGGGAGTCGAGCTGGTCGAGGACGTCCCGCTTGGTGACGACCGTCGCCACGGACATCCTGCCGCGCCGCCCGGTGAGCGCCGACAGCTCGCCCGCCAGCCGCTGGTACGTCTCCCAGGGGCCCTGCGGCGAGGGCCGCGCGGCGGTGGCCCGGTCGGCGTCGGTGCCGCTCAGCTTCGTGCGTACCGTCGGCTCGGCGAGCACGTCCGCGACCAGGACGACACCGTCGGTGTGCGCGAGGTAGTGCTGGGCGCGCACCCGCTCGGCGTCCTCAAGGGACTCGCCCATCGGGTCGTACAGGTAGAGCAGCCGGCGGCGGCGCCCCAGCGTGACCGTCAGCATGAAGGCGCGGGGCTGGCCGCCGGTCGTGGCGTGCGCCCAAGTGCCCTGTGTCAGTGTCTGGTTGAGGGTGTTTGCGGTCTGCCGGTCGTCCGTCGACGCGTACTCGACCCGCAGATCGCTCCGCCGCGACCAGGCGTGCAGCCCCTCGACCATGGCGGCCATCAGCATCGTCTTGCCCGACGACGTGCCGCCGACCAGCGGCGCGTGCACGACCCGCGTGGTGCCCACCGCGTCCGGCAGCACCTGGTCGCAGTGCGGACACAGGGCGGTCAGCCGACCCCGGCCCGCGAGTCGGCTCGCGCCGAGCCGCTGTCCGCAGGAGCACATGTGCCGCAGCGCCCCGTACCGGCCGGGACGCAGCCGGGCGTGCGGCTTCCGGCAGCCGGGGCAGCGGTGCACCGCGAGCGGCACCGGCCGGTAGCAGCCCGGATAGGGGCACTTGACGCGGATCCGCAGGACCGTGGCCCAGCCGCGCTCCACGCCCCGCAGGACGAGCGCGGTCCCGGCGGCGCCCAGCCACACGAGGGCGAGCAGCAGGGCGAGGACCGCCAGCGCGAGCGCGAGGAACACGGTCGCGAGCGTGGCGGCCACGAGGGCGCCGAGGAACGTGCCGGGCGCGACGAGCCACATCCCCAGCTGCACGAACGAGTTGCGCTCGGGCAGCCCGTCGGCACGGATGCCGCGGAACAGTCTCGCGGTCGTGTGCTGGGTCCACCGGCTCGTGAACCGCAGCCAGATCACCCGGATGCCGAACCCGCCCGCCGTGGCCGCGTCCACCCACATCTGCCGCCACCAGTAGGCGAGTTCGGCCGGCTCGCCGCCACCGGAACCCGAACCGCTCTTGCCCCCGCCCCCGCCGACCACCGGGATACGGGTGTCGGTCACGCCCTCCTGCCGGGGGCCCAGGGCGGAGCACACCGCCCGCACCCCCAGGGAGAGGAGCTGCCACAGGGCGTTGCCGAAGCAGACGGCGCCCGCGACCAGCGCCAGGAAGCCGAGGACACACTGCGCGACCACGTTCACCGGTACTCCCGGCCGTCGCCCGGAGGGGGTGCCACGTCCCCGTACCGCGAGGACGGGTCGCTGTCCCTGCCCCCGTCCCGGCCGCCGTCCCTGCCGCGTCCGCGGCCGGTGAACCGGCCCGCGAGGCGGCCGAACGTACCGGGCCGGTTCCAGGCCCGGAAGGCGTCGAGCTTGCCGCGGCCCGCCCGGTCGAGGCTCGCCTCCACCTCGGCCAGATCCTCGGCGGGCAGCGCCCGCACGACGGGCCGCAGCACCTTGGCCAGCAGCGCGGCACACGTCTTGTCCCACGCCGGGTGCGCGCCCGCGTGCGAACTCCAGTCGCAGAAACAGTCGGCGACGTAACCGGGGACGGTACGCAGCCGGTCGCCCACCCGGTTCGACTGCGCCCTCCGCTCGTACGCGGCCAGCAGTGCCGTGTCACCGGAGAGGGCCAGCGCGTACAGCTCACCGGGCGGCGCCGAACCGCGCAGCAGCCGGCGCGCGAGGGCGCGGTGGACCCGTTCGAGGACCGGCGCGGGCACGGGGCGCGCGTTCGCGCCGAGCGCCGCCGCGCGCTGCACCCAGTCCAGCCCCTCGCCCTCGGTGCCGAGCAGCCCCGCGAACTCCAGCAGCAGCAGCGCCGCACGCTGTTCCGGCGCCAGTTCCGTGGTGAAGCAGCACAGCAGGTCGACGGCGAGCGCCGGGATGTCCCGGTCGTCGGCCGGCGCCGCGAGCGCGGCGTCGATCAGCAGGTCCCGGGTACCGGCCGCGCGGTGCAGATCGGAGCCGAGTGCGTTGAGCAGCAGACTCGCCTCCTGGCCCGTGGGCAGTACGCCGGGCCACACCAGGTCGACCGCGGTCCGCAGGACGGCCGGTTCGGTGTGCAACGAGACCCCGGCGGTACGCACCACGTCGTGGAACGCGGTCACCCGGTCGCCCACGCCGGTGGGCAGGGCGTTCGACGCGCACATCCGCAGATGCGGGAACCCCGGGTGGTCCCGCACGGGGAGCTCCGCGACGGCCAGCATCCGCGCGGCGGACACCGGCCGGTCGGCGGAGATCGCGTCGAGCGCGCCGAAGAGGGCGATCCGCAGGGTCGGATGCGCGGCGACGGCGTCGCGCAGCACGGCCAGCTCCTCCGGGCGGACGGGGGCGGTGGGGGCGACGGGGCCGACAGGCCGGGCGGAACCTACGGGGTTCACGGGACCGGCGGGGTCCATGGGACCGGCGGCGCCGAAACCGGCCTCGTACCCGGCTCCGGCCGTCCCGGCTGCCCCTTCCGCTCCGGGGTGCGCCGGGCCCGTACGGGTGCTCCACCAGGGGATCGCCCCGTCGCGGTCGGCGGTCGCCACCGGGGTACGCCGACCCGGGTACCCGGTGTCCGTACGGGGTTCCGGGCCCGTGGCGGAGGGGTGCGCCCGCGCCTCGGGGATGTCCATGAGGGCCTGGGCCAGCCGCGCCGCGAGGTCCGGGAGGAGGTCGGTGCAGTCGACCTCCAGCAGATCGGCGACGCGCAGCAGACCCAGCGGGCGCCCGGCCGGCGGCTGTGCCGGATCGGCGACGCCCGAGCGGATCGCGTACCCCAGCTCCGCGCCGAGCCGCGTCCGCGCCTCGGGGGTGAACGAGGCACCGTGGACGACGGGGACGGGCCCGTCGCCGCGCACCGCCGCCGTCAGCACCTGCGCGGCGAGCGGCGCGGAGACGAAGGCGGGCACCTGCCCGTCGAGGCGTTCGAAGAGGGAGGTCAGCCCCGCGACGAAGTCGGCCGCCGCCGACGTACCGGATGCCGTCCCGGATGCCGCACGGTCCGTCCGCCGGGCCTCGTCCGACGGCCGGATGTCGTCCGTCGGCCGTGCCTCGCTCAACGCCGTGACGATCTCGGCCAGTTCGCCCTCGGGCAGGCTGCCCGCGCGCTCGCGGACCCAGTGCGTGGCCGCCGTGAGCGCCGCCGGGGGGAGCGGGATGCGAGCCGTGAGCGCCGCCGCGGACAGTGGACCGAGGTCCGGCTCGTGGCGCCGGAACAGATCGGGCCTGCCCGCCCGCCACACCCGGGCGCACACCTCCGCCCACGGGTCCGCCACGGCCTCGGCGGACGTGCCGGGAGCGGCGGGCACGGGCGGCCGGGTGCAGTCGTGGACCCGGTGCCGATGGCTGTACGCCACGGTCTCCGACGACGGCAGTACGCCGATGATCTGCTGCCTCGCCTGCACGGGCCGCCGCGTGTACGTCGTGAAGGTCAGCCGGTGCGCCTGCTCGCGCGGCAGCACCGCGCAGGCCAGCGCGATCCACTGGGCCACGGCGGCGCTGTCCCGCTCCACGAGCACGACCTGCCCGGCCCCCGGGTCGTCCGCGACCGCCCGGACGTCCGCGAGGACCGCCGCGAGCCGGTCGGCACGGGACACCGCGAAGGCCACCAGCGCCTCGTGCTGCATGAGCCCCGACGGCTCGAAGCGGTCGATCGGCTCGGGCCTGCCGCCGTCCGGTGTCGCCCGGCCCCAACGCCGCGACTCCCAGGCCGCGATGGGCAGCGCACCGTCCGGCAGCCGTCCCCCGGCGGGCAGATGGAGGGCATGGGCGTGGAAGTTGCCCCACCGCCCGCTGTAGTCGACGCCCGTGTAGACGGAACGGCTCAGCAGCCGCCCGCCGTCGGAGAGTTCGCTGAAGCTGAACGCCGTGGGGAAGCCACTGAGTTCGTCGGCGTCCGGCCGCGCGGGGGAGTCCCGCGGCGGCTCGTACCCGATGAGCTGCTCCGCCTCTCTGAGCACGCCCTGTGGCACGTCCTCGCTGACCGCCGTGAAGCGGAAGCCGGACCCGCCGGGCCCGGGCGGCGCGGAGGTGTAGTGGAGCTGGGAGAGCGTCACCTGGACTGTCCTTTCCGTGCGTCGGTCACCGGCAGCAGCCCGCGCCGGGCCAGCAGCCACAGCAATGGATCCTCCACCCGCAACGGCTGCGGCCCCGACTTCGGTACGTCCGCCGGGGCGTCGGCGGGCGGTGGCGCACCCAGCGCCGAGAGACCGAACAGCGACAACTCCGCGAAGTCCCGCTCCAGTTGCCGGTACAGCGCTCCCGAGTCCCAGTCGGCGAGCTGGGCGCGCAGCTCCTCGTGCACCGCGAGCCGGTCGTCCTCGTCGAGCTTCCCGCCCTCGTGGGTGGCGCTGCTCAGCAGCGGTGAGTGCGGGTCGAGCAGTGGCCGCAGCATGTCCGTCTTCGTCACGGCCACCGCTATCGGTGTGCTGACCCGGCCGCGCGAGCCGCCCCGGCCGTGCGCCCGCAGCTGGGTCGCGAGATCCGCCGCGATCTGCTGCGGCGGTGTCTCCACGGCGGGCAGCGGCGGTCCGTCGCCGAGCGGCAACCGGTCGCGCACGGAACCGAGTTGCAGCGGGTCCACGAGCAGGATGATGCCGTCGGCCGCGCTGAGATAGCGGGTGTAGCGGTCCACGGCGTCGGCGCCCGCGAGGTCCTCGCCCGCCGCGTCGAAGAACACGAGGGTGGTGTGCCGGCTGCCGGTGCCGAGCCGTCCGCGCCGGGGCAGGCTCAGCCGGTACAGCAGCGGATCGTTGAAGCCCAGGGCGGCGGGCCGGGTCGCGTCCGGCAGCCGCAGCCGCTCGTACAGGTCCTGGGCCATCTCCTTGTCGCGCTGCTGCGTGCCCTGGCCCATCGCGGCGAGCGAGGCGTCGAAGGCCTGCCCGACCCGCCGGTTCAACTCGTTGACCAGCACGGCGACAAACGTGCTCTTGCCGGACGCCTTCGCGCCGACCAGCGCGATGATCCGGCTGTCCTGCTCGCAGTAGTCGCTGGGCAGATCGCTGTGGCAGGAGCCGCACACCCGTACCGTCGTGGTCACGCCACAGCCCGGACAGACGGCGGGGCCCGCGTTCGCGGCGGGCCGTAGTCTGGACACTGGTGAGCGCGGCCGGGTGAAGACCGGGCCGCGCATCCGGGCCGACGGGGGGATGCCCGGGCCCATGAACTCGGCCCACACGTCGTCGCGTTCGGGCCCGCACGGCTGGGAGCCGCGCACCCCGCCCGCGATCATCAGACAGCGGTAGGGCAGCCCGGCGGCGGACGAACGGGCGAAGCAGTAGGGGCAGATGACGGTCGTCATGGGTTCAGCGCACCACCAGGGTCGCGGGGGACGGTTCTTCGAGTCGTACGGACGTGGCGTGCGCGCCGAGCAGAAACCCGCGCAGGGTGTACGGGACGGGACAGGGGGCCGAGTCCAACTCGTGCTCGACCGTACGCAGTTCCAGCAGCTCGGCACCGGCGATCCTGAGCACGGTGGTGCCGTCCGCGGGCCCCCGGGGCCGAAGCGTGCCACTGCGCGCCACACAGACGAACTCCGGCAGCTGATCCGGCAACCGGGGCTGATTCTCCTCGGGGGAGGAGCCGGTGGCGGGGTCGGGGTCGGGAGCGGAGAGGGTGACGCGGATCAGGGGTTTGCCGCGCCGCAGCATCCGGCGCGGCGCGGGCACCAGGCGGTACGCGACGGACGCGTCCGGCGGCAGTTCCGTCTCGGCGGGCGACGGCAGCGCGACCACGGACCCCGAGGCGCGCGGCGCGGGCACCGCCCTGACCCGGACACCGCCCCGGCCCACCGGCAGCCGCAGGCCCTGACGCCGGTACTGGTGGGCGGCGACGGCCTGTTCGCCCGTGTGTCCGCCGCTCTCCGTCCAGCTGACCGTCAGCAGGCCGGTGCCCTCGGGCCAGTCCAGGACCACCTGCACCTGGCCGTCCGCCTGCCGCCGCGCGCTCAGCCCGGTCACGGCGACGGGCGCCTCCACGGTGACGGTCGGTCCGGCCACGGCACGTTCCCCGAGCACGGCGACGGCCGCGACCTCGGCGTGGGTGCCGGGCGGCGGACACAGCACCGGTTCGCCGTCGTGCGGGCGGCGCCACGGCAGCGGTCCCGGCAGCTCGGCGGTGGCCAACTCGGCGCCCAGCGAGGGTGCTTCGCCGGGCCAGCACACCAGCCGTACGTCCGTGGGCTCCTCGGGTACGCCGTCCTCGGCGCCCTCCCCGCTCTCGCCGCCCGTCCAGGCGAACCGGATCGCCTCGCCCTCGGCCGTGGCCGTGAGCGTCCGTACGGGCTCGGGCCAGCGGTGTGCCGTGCGGGCCGCCTCGACGCCCGGGGACGCGGCGGCCTGTCCCTCGGGTGTGCGGTAGTGGCAGACGACCCGGAAGCGGTGCCGGCCCGGCGGCAGCCCGGTGGCCGCGAACCGGTCCCTGTCGCAGGGGAGCGTGCCGGTCCGGCCGTCGGGACCGGTGTGCTCGACCGTCACCTCCGTGGCGCCGGGCGGTGTCCGCCAGGTGCCGTCGATCCGCTCCCGGCCGTCCGTCAGCGCGAGCCCGCTCACCTCGGGGGTGACCGGCAGCTCCCGCGCGACGAGGGGTACGCCGTCCACGCGGCCCTCGCGCAGGGGGAGCGCCACGTAACGCACCATGCTCCCGAGCGGGATCGCCCGGTCCTCCGTGCCGCACACGCCGCCCGTGCCTGCGGGCACCTGGCGCACTTCGCGGACCTCGGTGCTGCCGCGCCCGGTCCGCCGAAGCCGCAGGACGCGCCAGGTGATGCCGGGTTCCGTCGCGTCCCAGGTCAGCACCGCCGACTCCGGGCGCAGTGCGCACCGCAGCCGCCCGGCGCGGTCGTCGTGGCGGGGCCGGTGGATGCGTACGAGGCTGAACAGGGCCTTGCGGTCGTCCGCGGCGAGGCGCAGGGTCCGCAGATACTCCTCCGTCGCGGCCTCGGTGTCGCCCGCCTGCTCGGCGACACGAGCCGCGTCCAGCGCGGCGTCGGCGTGGCCCAGCCGCCGGGTGAGGGTGACCCGGAGCGCGTCGAGCGACGGGTCGCCACCGGTGGAGGGCAGCCGTTCCAGAAGTTTGCGCACGCGACGCAGCCGGTGTTCGGCCCACGCGTCGGCCAGCCCCTCGGCGGCGGTCCTTTGCGCCTTGTCCAGGACGGGGCGGACGCCGGCGGCGGCGGTGAGGCCTGCGGATTCGTCGGCGTGGACGCCCAACGCCCGTGCCGTGTCCGGGTGCCGGCCGCGCGGATGGTCCTGGAGGAGCCCGATCAGTTGGTACAGCAGGATTCTGCGCAGGGCCTGCGGGTCGGCGCGGTGGAGTTCGGCGAGGTCGTTCGCGAGGGTGGCCTTCGGGCCCGCGCCGCGGCCCAGGTCCGCCAGTAACGCGTGGTCGACGCGTCGTCGGCCGCGGGGGCCGAGCGGGACGAACACGCCGTCCAGGACGCGTAGTCCGGTGGTGGCGCCGGGGCCGGTACTGGGGCCGGGGTCGAAGAGTTCGCCCATGTGGCGGAGGCCGGCGGCGCGTTGGGTGGCCACGAGGCGGGTGTAGCCGGGGGTCAGGGGGGTGAGGGGGAGTGCGGACAGCGCTTGGGGCAGGCCTAGGTGATGCCCGAACTCCAGACCTGCCACCTGTACCGCTCCCCCGGTCGTGCCTGCGACCGACATCCCATCAGATTTGGTGGGTTTGGGGGAGTGACTTTCGCAATCCGGCGAGGTGGGAGGGGTTGTGTGTGCGGGGTGGTTCTGAAGTGAAGAGGGAGTCCGCCCCCGCCGCCCCTACCCGTCCCCGTCCACGCATGGGGGCTCCGCCCCCTCGCCCCCGATTGCGCAGTTCCCCGCGCCCCTGAGCCCCTCAGGGGCGCGGGGAACTGCGCAGTCTTTGTCTTTTAGGGGCGCGGGGAACTGCGCAATCGGTTAGGGCCACCCCCACCAGCCCGCAGGTGACCGTTCAAGCCCCCACGGCGGCCAGAGCCGACACCGCGGCGGCCGCGTCGTAGCGGGTCAGTACCACGCGTGCAACCTCCGGCGCCGCGCCCAGCACCGGCGCCAGCAGGTCCGCCTCGCCGGCGCCCCGTGCGACCCGATCCGGCAACCGCCCCGGCGCGAGGAAATACGGCGCCACGACCACCCGCGCACACCCCAGCGCACGCAAAGACCGCACCGCGTCCTCCGTCCGCGGAAGCGACGCGGCGGCGGAGGCGAACGCAGGCCGCACGGCGCACCAACCGGTCCGCCGCCACTCCCGCGCGATTTCTGCGATCACTGCGATCGCCCCCGGGTCGGTGGACCCCGCCGCGGCCAGTACGACCCCGGTCGAGGACTTGTCGGCGGGTGACAGCCCCGCCTCGTACAGCCGCCGTTCGAGCGCGGCCGTCAGCAGCGGCGACGGGCCGAGCACCTCGGCCTGCCGGATCCGCAGCCGGGCCGGTGCCTCGCTCAGCACCGACGGGATGTCCGCCTTCGCGTGGAAGGCGCGGGTCAGGAGGAGGGGGAGGGCGACGACGTCCCGTACGCCCTCCGCCGCGAGCGACTCCAGCTTGCCCGATACGGAGGGAACGTTGAACTCCAGGAAGCCGGTCTCCACGCGCACCCCGGGCCGCCGCGCCCGCACCTGGCGTACCAGGGCGTGCACGGTCGCGGCATGACGCGGGTCGCGGCTGCCGTGGGCGATGACGAGGAGTACCGGTTTCGACATGGAGGTCAGCTCTTCACCAGGAGACCACGGCTGCGCAGTACCCACCGCTCAAGGGGGCTGAAGATCAGCAGGTCGATGGCGATGCCGACGATCAGGATGAGGAGGATGGCGAGGAACACCATGGGCATGCTGTTGGCCGTACGGCCGTTCTCCAGCAGCTGGCCGAGGCCGATGCCCAGGTCGGGCGAGGACGCGATGATCTCGGCGGCCATCAGGGAGCGCCAGGAGAACGCCCAGCCCTGCTTCAGCCCCGCGAGATAACCGGGCAGCGCGGCCGGGATCACGACGTGCCAGGTGCCGCGCAGCCCCGTCGCGCCCATCGTGCGACCCGCCCGCAGGAACAGCGGAGGGACCTGGTCGACGCCGGACACGAGGCCGTTGGCGATGGAGGGGACCGCGCCGAGCAGGATGACCGCGTACATCATCGAGTCGTTGAGGCCCAGCCACAGGACGGCCGGCGGCACCCACGCCACCGACGGCAGCGACTGGAGTCCGGACAGGATCGGGCCGATCGCCGCGCGCACGAACTTCACCCGCGCGACCAGCAGCCCGAGCGGGGTGCCGATGACGAGGGCCATCAGGAAGCCCAGCAGACCGCGCGAGACGCTGGTCCAGATGTATTCGAGGAGCGTGCCCTCCAGCCAGGCCTCCTGGACCTCGTCCCAGACCGCGGACGGGGCGGGCAGCTTGTAGCTGTCGGTGACCTCGGCCCACACCAGGACCTGCCAGACGACCAGCACCAGGGCCACGGCGACGATCGGCGGGAAGATCTTCTCCACGAAGGTCCTGCGGAAGGGCGTCCGCTTCGTCTGGACGGTGTCCAGTGCGTCGAGACCGGCTTCGAGTCCGGCGAGATCGGCGCTCTGTCCGGCGCTCTCGTCCTCGTCGGCCCGGCCCGTCACGCCGCCGTCCTTGACGGCGCTCGTCTCAGTGCTGGCCATGGCGGCGGATCTCCCCACGCAGTTGTTCGGTGATCTCGACGGACAGTTCCGCCACGGCGGGGTCCTCGATCCGGCGCGGCTGCGGAATGTCGACCGTCCACTCCCGCGCCACGCGCCCCGGGCGCGAGGACAGCAGCACCACGCGCTCCGCGAGCCGTACCGCCTCGCGCACGTTGTGCGTCACGAACAGCACCGACACGTTCGTCTCGCGCCAGATCCGGGTCAGCTCGTCGTGCAGCACGTCCCGCGTGATGGCGTCGAGGGCCGCGAACGGCTCGTCCATCAGCAGCAGCCGGCTGTCCTGGGCGAGCGCGCGGGCCAGCGCGACCCGCTGCCGCATACCGCCGGACAGCTCGTGCACCCGCTTGCCGTACGCGCCCTCCAGCCGGACGAGCTGCAGGAGCTCCTCCGCCCGGGTGCGGCGGTCGGCCTTGGCCACGCCCCGCAGTTTCAGGGCGAGTTCGATGTTCTTGCCCGCGGTCAGCCACGGGAAGAGGGCGTGCTCCTGGAACATCAGGGCCGGGCGGCCGTCGGTGTCGATGTCGCCCGCGGACGGCTTGTCGAGCCCCGCGACGAGATTCAGCAGCGTCGACTTGCCACACCCGGAAGCTCCCAGGAGGGTGACGAACTCGCCGGGCGCGACATCGAGCGTGATGTCGTCCAGGACGAGCTGCTGCCCGGCGGGGCCGGCGAAGGACTTCGAGACGTGCTCGATCCGGGCGGCGTACTCCACCGACGTACCGGCTTCGGCTTCGGCGTTCTTGGCGAGGGCGGTTGCCACGGTCGTCACCTCCTGGGAACTCATGGGTCTGGGCCTGAACTCTCGGCTGTCCGGGCTTACTTGACGCCGAGACCGGCGTCGTCGACCGCGCTCGCGCCCTCAGCATCGAGGACCTTGTTCAGCGGCGTGAGGTCGTAGATGCCGTCGAGCTTGGGCTTCTCCAGCAGTCCGGCCTTCACCGCGTGCTCGGCCTCGGTGTTGAGGGTCGAGGCCAGCGGGTCGTCGGTGAACTGGATCGACTTCCACGCCGGGTCGATGACCTCGGCGGGCAGTTCCTTGCCGGACAGCGCCTTGAGCTTGGTGTTGGCGGCGGCCTTCGCCTCGTCCGGGTTGGCGTTGATCCACTTGTTGGTCTTCACCGAGCCGCGCAGCACGGCCTCGACGACGTCCGGGTGCTCCTTGAGGAACTTCTGCGACACGATGATGTTCGTGATCACGAACTTCTTGTCGGGCCACAGGTCGGCCTCGTCGAGCAGCACCTTCGCGCCCTCGGCGACCAGCTTGGACGCGGTCGGCTCCGGCACCCACGCGCCGTCGATGGACCCCGACTTGTAGGCGTCCGGCGTGATCTTGTTGTCCGTGCGGACCACGGAGACGTCGCCCTTGCCGCTCTGGGCGTTGACCTTCCAGCCCTGCTCGGCGATCCAGTTGAGGAACGCCACGTCCTGGGTGTTGCCCAGCTGTGGGGTGGCGATCTTCTTGCCCTTGATGTCCTTCGTGGACTTGATCTTGTCCGGGTTCACCACCAGCTTCACACCGCCGGAGGCGGAGCCGCCGATGATCCGCAGACCCTTGCCGTCGGTCGTGCTGTAGCCGTTGATGGCGGGGGAGGGGCCGATCCAGCCGATGTCGATCGACCCGGAGTTCAGCGCCTCGATCTCGGACGGACCCGCGTTGAACTGGGAGTACGAGGCCTTCGTGCCCCCGAGCTCCTTCTGCAGCAGCCCCTCCTGGTCACCCACGAGTGCGGTGGCGTGCGTCAGGTTCGGGAAGTAGCCGATCCGGACGGTGTCGGCGGAGAGCTTCTTGCCCTCGGCGGCGACCTTCGAGGTGTCCTCGTCCTTGTCGGAGCCGTAGCCGCAGGCGGCGAGGGTCAGGAGCGGAAGAGCGGCGGCCACGGCGATGCCGCGGCGAAGCAGTGTGGAGCCCTTGGCAGGCACGGGAGGGTTTCCTCTCGTTGGCCCGGCGGTCACGGTTCTTCAGGTCGTGGCCGGGAGGTCGGCAGGTCTTCGTCGTATCCGCGACGGCGGGCGGGGGGACGGGGCGCGCAGGCAGTGCGCGTACGTCAGCACGCACATCGCGCGACTCCGCCCTGTCCGGCGCCGAGGGCGCCGCTGCCGACGCGGCCGCCCTCCTTCGCGAACGTGGAGTAGAAGTCCGTGGTGACCGTCATGTCAGAAGTCCCACCCGTCCTCGTCCGCCTCGGCCCTGACCGGCTCCGGGGAGGCGAAGGACTCGCCGACCATGCCCGCGGTGAGCGTGGTGCCGTCGGAGGGGTCGATCAGGATGAACGAGCCGGTGCGCCGGGAGTCGGCGTACGAGTCCACCGGCAGCGGCTCGGCGGTACGGATCTTCACGCGCCCGATGTCGTTGGCGACGAGGTGGCCCGGGTGCGGGTGCAGGGACAGGTCGTCGAGGGTCAGCCGTGAGGGGATGTCCTTGACGACCGCCTTGACCGTGCGGGTGCCGTGCTTGAGCAGCACCCGGTGGCCGATGGTCAGCGGCGCGTCGGCCACGTGGCAGACCGTCGCCTCGATGTCCTGCGTGGTCGCGGGCGCGTCCTTGGTCGGCACGATCAGGTCGCCGCGCGAGATGTCGACGTCGTCCTCCAGGAGGACCGTCACCGACTGCGTCGTCCAGGCCAGGTCGACCGGCTCGCCGAGCAGGTCGATCGAGGCGATCCGCGAGGTGCGCCCGGAGGGCAGCACGGTGACCGCCTCACCGACGCGGAACGCGCCGGCCGCGATCTGACCGGCGTACCCGCGGTAGTCGGGGTGCTCGGCGGTCTGCGGACGGATCACGTACTGCACGGGCAGCCGCGCGTGGCAGGTCGCGAGGTCGTGGCTGACCGGGAGGGTCTCCAGGTGCTCCAGGAAGGTGGGGCCGCCGTACCAGTCCATGTTCGCGGACGGGTCCACCACGTTGTCCCCGGCGAGCGCGGAGATGGGGATGGCGGTGATCTCGGGAACGCCCAGTTCGGACGCGTACGCCGTGAACTCCTCGGCGATCGCGGCGAACACCGGCTCCTGGTAGTCGACGAGGTCCATCTTGTTGACGGCGAGCACGACGTGTGGGACGCGCAGCAGGGCGGCGATCGCCGCGTGGCGGCGGGTCTGCTCGACGACGCCGTTGCGCGCGTCGACCAGGACCACCGTCAGCTCGGCGGTGGACGCCCCCGTCACCATGTTGCGGGTGTACTGCACATGGCCCGGGGTGTCGGCGAGGATGAACCGGCGCTTGGCGGTGGCGAAGTAGCGGTAGGCGACGTCGATGGTGATGCCCTGTTCGCGTTCGGCGCGCAGGCCGTCGGTGAGCAGGGCGAGGTCGGGGGTGTCCTGGCCGCGGTTGCGCGAGGCGTGCTCCACAGCCTCCAGCTGGTCGGTGAGGACCGACTTGGAGTCGTGGAGCAGGCGGCCGACGAGGGTGGACTTGCCGTCGTCGACGGAACCCGCGGTCGCGAAGCGGAGCAGCGTCGTCTCGGACAGTTGCTCGACCGACAGCGGCTCGACGGGCTCGGTGGGCTCGATGGTGCTGGTCATGGTTAGAAGTACCCCTCGCGCTTGCGGTCTTCCATCGCGGCCTCGGACATCTTGTCGTCGGCGCGGGTGGCGCCCCGCTCGGTGAGCCGGGAGGCGGCGATCTCGGTGATCACGGCCTCCAGCGTGGTGGCGTCGGAGTCGACCGCGCCCGTGCAGGACATGTCCCCGACCGTGCGGTAGCGCACGAGGCGGGTCGCCACCGTTTCGCCGTCCTTGGGGCCGCCCCATTCGCCGGCGGTGAGCCACATGCCGGCGCGCTGGAAGACGTCCCGTTCGTGCGCGAAGTAGATCTCGGGCAGTTCGATGCCCTCGCGGGCGATGTACTGCCACACGTCGAGTTCGGTCCAGTTGGACAGGGGGAAGACGCGGACGTGTTCGCCGGGGGCGTGGCGTCCGTTGTAGAGGTTCCACAGTTCGGGGCGCTGGCGGCGGGGGTCCCACTGGGAGAACTCGTCGCGCAGGGAGAAGACGCGTTCCTTGGCGCGGGCCTTCTCCTCGTCCCGGCGTCCGCCGCCGAAGACGGCGTCGAAGCGCTCGGCCTGGATCTTCTCGGTGAGCGGCACGGTCTGGAGCGGGTTACGTGTTCCGTCGGGACGTTCCCGCAGCACACCACGGTCGATGTAGTCCTGTACGGAGGCCACATGGAGCCGCAACCCATGCTTTTTGACCGTGCGGTCCCGGTATTCAAGGACTTCGGGAAAGTTGTGTCCTGTGTCCACATGGAGCAGGGAGAAGGGCACCGCTGCGGGCGCGAACGCCTTCAGTGCCAGGTGGAGCATGACGATGGAGTCCTTGCCGCCGGAGAAGAGCACCACCGGCCGCTCGAACTCGCCCGCCACCTCGCGGAAGATGTGCACCGCCTCGGACTCCAACGCGTCCAGATGGCTCAGGGCGTACGGGCTGTCGGTCCCCTCCTCGGAGACGTCGGCGACGGTCGTCGTCATGCGAGACCCCTTTCGGCGAGCAGCGCGTGAAGCGCCGCCGCGGACTCCTGCACGGACTGGGTGTGCGACTCGATGCGCAGATCGGGCGACTCGGGCGCCTCGTACGGGTCGTCGACCCCGGTGAGCCCGGAGATCTCGCCCGCCGCCTGCTTGGCGTACAGGCCCTTCACGTCCCGCTCGCTGCACACCTCGACCGGCGTGGCGACATGCACCTCCAGGTACGCGGCACCGCTCGCCTGGTGGCGCTTGCGCACCGCCTCGCGGCTGTCGGCGTACGGGGCGATGACGGGCACCAGCGTCTTGACGCCGTTGCGGGACAGCAGGTCGGCGAGGAAGCCGATGCGCTGGACGTTCGTGTGCCGGTCCTCGCGGCTGAAGCCGAGGCCCGCCGTCAGGAACGTACGGATCTCGTCGCCGTCGAGCACCTCGACGCGGTGGCCCTCCTCGCGCAGCCGTCCGGCCAGCTCGTACGCGATGGTGGTCTTGCCGGCGCTCGGCAGACCCGTGAGCCAGATGGTGGCTCCGGTCACTTGGTTCTCCTGGTTCATCGAGGTCGTCGAGCCGGTCACGGTCGTCGCGGTCATGGTCAGCCGTGCAGTCCGCACTCGGTCTTGTTGCTGCCCGACCAGCGGCCGGCGCGGGCGTCCTCGCCCTCCAGTACGCGGCGGGTGCAGGGGGCGCAGCCGACGGACGGGTAGCCGTCCATGAGAAGCGGGTTGGTGAGGACACCGTGCTCGCTCACGTACGCGTCGACGTCGTCCTGCGTCCAGCGGGCGATCGGCGAGATCTTGACCTTGCGGCGTTTCTCGTCCCAGCCGACGACGGGGGTGTTCGCGCGGGTCGGGGACTCGTCTCGGCGCAGGCCCGTGGCCCAGGCGCGGTACCTGGTCAGGCCCTGCTCCAGCGGCGCGACCTTCCGCAGCGCGCAGCACAGGTCGGGGTCGCGGTCGTGCAGCTTCGGCCCGTACTCGGCGTCCTGCTCGGCGACGGTCTGCCGCGGGGTGAGCGTGATGACGTTGACGTCCATCACGGCCTCGACCGCGTCCCGGGTGCCGATGGTCTCGGGGAAGTGGTAGCCCGTGTCGAGGAACACGACGTCCACGCCGGGGTTCGCGCGGGACGCGAGGTGGGCGACCACCGCGTCCTCCATCGAGGAGGTGACACAGAACTGCTTGCCGAACGTCTTCACGGCCCACTGGAGGATCTCCAGCGCGGAGGCGTCCTCCAGATCACGGCCGGCCTGCTCGGCGAGCGCCTTCAACCCGGCGTCCGCGTCGCTGTCGGTATCGGATGTGGTACCGGTATCGGTCTGAACGGCCGTCATATCTCGTCCCCTCCACCGTCGTTGCGCTGAAGTCCACGGGTCAGCAACCCGAGGAACTTCAACTGGAAGGCTCGATTGCACGCTCCGCATTCCCACGCGCCGTGGCCCTGCTCGCCGGGACGCAGGTCCTCGTCGCCGCAGTAGGGGCAGTAGAACGGCGCCGCGCGTTCGCTCATGACAGGGCCTCCTCGGAGGCGCGGGTGGCCCACGCGGCGAAGCGCTCGCCGTCCTCGCGCTCCTCCTCGAAGCGCTTCAGGACCCGCTCGACGTAGTCGGGCAGGTCGTCCGCGGTGACCTTCAGGCCGCGGACCTTGCGGCCGAAGCCGGCTTCGAGTCCGAGCGCGCCGCCCAGGTGGACCTGGTAGCCCTCGACCTGGTTGCCCTCGGTGTCGAGCATCAGCTGGCCCTTGAGACCGATGTCCGCGACCTGGATACGGGCGCAGGCGTTCGGGCAGCCGTTGATGTTGATGGTGACGGGCTCGTCGAACTCGGGCATACGGCGTTCGAGTTCGTCGATCAGCGAGGCACCGCGGGCCTTGGTCTCGACGATGGCGAGCTTGCAGTACTCGATGCCGGTGCAGGCCATCGTGCCGCGGCGGAAGGTGGACGGCCTGACCCGCAGGTCGAGCGCCTCAAGGCCCGCGACCAGGGAGTCGATCTGGTCCTGCTCGACGTCGAGCACGATCATCTTCTGCTCGACGGTGGTCCGCAGGCGGCCGGAGCCGTGCGCCTCGGCCAGCTCGGCGATCTTCGTGAGGGTCGCGCCGTCGACGCGGCCCACGCGCGGGGCGAAGCCGACGTAGTGGCGGCCGTCCTGCTGCCGGTGCACGCCGACGTGGTCGCGCCAGCGGGCAAGGGGCTGGTCGGGGGCCGGGCCGTCGACCAGCTTGCGCTGCAGGTACTCGTCCTCCAGGACCTGGCGGAACTTCTCGACGCCCCAGTCGGCGACCAGGAACTTCAGCCGGGCACGCGTCCGCAGCCGCCGGTAGCCGTAGTCGCGGAAGATCGACAGGACGCCGATGTGGACGTCGGCGACCTCGTCGAGCGGGACCCAGGCGCCGAGCCGCTGGCCGATCTTCGGGTTGGTGGAGAGGCCGCCGCCGACCCAGAGGTCGAAGCCGGGGCCGTGCTCGGGGTGGTTCACGCCGACGAACGCGACGTCGTTGATCTCGTGCGCCACGTCCAGGAGCGGCGATCCGGAGACCGCGGTCTTGAACTTGCGGGGCAGGTTCGAGAAGTCCTTGTTGCCGATGACCCGGCGGTGGATCTCCTCGATGGCGGGCGTGCCGTCGATGATCTCGTCCTCGGCGATGCCGGCGACGGGCGAGCCGAGGATCACGCGGGGCGTGTCACCGCAGGCTTCGGTGGTGGACAGTCCGACGGCCTCCAGGCGCTCCCAGATCTCCGGGACGTCCTCGATGCGGATCCAGTGGTACTGGACGTTCTGCCGGTCGGTGAGGTCCGCGGTCCCGCGCGCGAACTCCTGCGAGATCTCGCCGATGACGCGCAGCTGCCGGGTGGTCAGACGTCCGCCGTCGATCCGTACCCGCAGCATGAAGTACTTGTCGTCCAGCTCCTCCGGCTCCAGGACCGCGGTCTTGCCGCCGTCGATGCCGGGCTTGCGCTGGGTGTAGAGCCCCCACCAGCGCATCCGGCCGCGCAGATCGTTGGGGTCGATCGAGTCGAAGCCCCGCTTGGAGTAGACCGTCTCAATGCGCGTCCGCACGTTGAGACCGTCGTCGTCCTTCTTGAACTGCTCGTTGCCGTTGAGCGGGGTGTAGTGACCCACGGCCCACTGGCCCTCACCGCGGTGACGGCTCACCTTGCGGCGGGGCGTTGCGGCAGCAGGATCCTGCGGAGTGGCGGCCATGGTTTCTACGTCCTCCGGGACAGACGGATGCGGCTCTGACCTGCGCGTACGAATACATACGGGCATGCGTGCGCGGCATTGCGCAAGTCGAGACAGGGGGGAATGTCGGTGGTGCTGGGCACGGGGGCGCGGCCCCTGGTGCCGTGGGTCAGCGGACCGGACAGATGGCGCTGGACATGCGGCCGAGGTCGACGTGCCGCCGACTCACCAAGGCAATCCCAGTTCCAGACATGACGGAAGCGTGTCACGGCGATCTGGACACAGTCCAGCTTCGTCCAGGATGCGGACACCCTTGTCCCGAGATGTGGGACAAGGGTGGTGACGGTCACAAGATCGGGTCCGGATCACATCCCGCCAGGTCAGCCGGTCTGTGCTCCGGGCCAGGGCCCGGGGGCGGCCACGTCCGGCTCCTCCTCCACCTTGGTGTCGAAGAGCTTGAAGCCGCGGCGCAGGTAGTTGTCCATCGCGTGCTCCCCGTCCTTGCTGCATGTATGCAACCAGACGCGCTTGGTCGGCGCCCGTCCCGGCCACCGGTCGGCCAGGTCCCAGGCCCGCGCGACCCCGTACGACAGGAGGTGTCCGCCGATGCGCCGGCCGCGGAAGGCCGGGATCAGGCCGAAGTAGACGATCTCCACGGCGCCGTCGTCCTGCGCCTCCAGCTGCAGGTATCCGGCGGGCGTCCCGTGGTCGTACGCGACCCAGGTCTCCACGCCCGGCCGGTCCAGCTCCTCCTGCCACCGCGCGTAGGTCCAGCCGAGCCGGTCCGTCCAGCGGATGTCACCGCCGACGGAGGTGTACAGGAAGCGGCTGAACTCGGGGGAGGGCACCTCGGCGCGGGCGATCCGGACGTCACCGTCGGGTGCGGCGGCGGGCAGCCGGTCTGCCGGAGCGGTCTGCTCCAGGGACCAGGTGGTCACAGCGATGCTCATGCGGGTCAGCGAACCACGGGGACGGGCTCCCCTCCAAAGCGGGATGCCCGTCCCTCCCGCGGGTCACTGCACGGAGTCGTCGACCGCCGACAGCGGGACCGAGTACAGCACCCGCTCCGGGATCGCCGGCGCCTCCCACGCGTTGTCCTTGTTCGCCGCCCACTCGGTGAGCGTCCACAGCTCGCCGGTCTCCTGCCAGTACGACAGGGACTCGGTGTGCTGGCCCCAGCAGGCGTACGACGTGCCGCCGTCGCCGCACTGCGCGGCCTTCGCGGCGCTCTCGTTCTGGCGCCAGAGCGTGCCGTGCCGGTCGCGGCTGCCCGGCGCGTAACCGGTGTACCAGTCGGCCTTGTCCGCCCCGTCCGGCTTGTGCGAGAGGACGCCCTGCAGCCCGACGGCCTTGGTCTCGTACGCCTCGTCGGCGTTCACGAGGTCACTGGCGTTGCTGCCGAGCAGGCCCGTGCGGTCGCTCGCGGTGCTGTAGTAGTAGCGCCAGACGCGGGCCGGTTCGGTGCCGCCGGAGCTGAACCACTCGTTCGCGACCAGGCTGTCCGGCGTCGAGGTGCGGTCCAGCGAGACCGACGCGAAACAGGGGCGCGCGTCGTTGTTCGTCGCGCTGCACGCCCCGCCGGTGAGGTTGTACGAGCCGATGGCCGGCAGTACGTACTGGTAGCCGCGCGCCGACCAGCCGCCGCTCACCTTGCCGACCTCGGTGCTGTTCACATCGGCCCGCAGGATGCGGTTCATGTCGAAGACGAACAGGGCGTTGTCGTGATCGGCGCCGTTCTTCGCGGTGACGATCAGCTTGTCCTGGTACCAGACCATGCCGCCGACGTGCGAGCGGACGGCACCGAAGTCCTTGCCGCCGGAGAGCGGGGCGACCAGCAGGACCCAGCGGTACTTGAGGTTCTTCGGGTCGTTCGCGTCGATGAAGGCGACCCGGGCCAGACCCTTGTCGGCGTCGGGCTCGCCCGCCTTGTGGTCGTTGTGGGTCCAGCCCGCCAGGATCACCCGGTCGGAGCCCCACCTGCCGTCGTTGTCGGCGTCCCCCGAGGTGGTGACGGACTGCGGCAGCCACTTCTGTGTCGTGGCGTCCCCGCTGTCCCAGCAGTACGCGCGGGACGCGGTGGGCTCGACGGGCAGGGCGGCCGACTCGGTCGCGTCGCAGTCGGCCTTGTTGCGCATCGGGTGGTTGGCGCTCCTGAGGACGGCGTTCACCCCGACGGACCCGCCCATCGAGCTCTGCAGGGTGTCCAGCGTCGACTCGGCGACCAGGTTCTCGTGCAGCTGCAGCTTGCCGATCTCGGACGACGAGGTGAGCGGCTTCAGGGGGCCGGGATTGTCGCTGCCGGCGGCCTGCGAGGTGGTGATGATGGTGGCGGCGGCGGTGAGGGCGAGGGCGGCCCCGGACAGGGTGGCCCGCAGGACACGCCCCTTGGTCCGGCGGCGATGTCTGCCTCGATACGTCATAGGTCCTCCCGTCGGCGGCCAACTGCCTCCTGCGATCCAGCGGTTGAGCCGGAGGAGACGGATGTGGGGGGCCGTGGGTTGGATGGTACGGCAGAGGGGGGCGAGCCAGGTCGAATACCCGGTAATAGGTCGGGATTGCGCCCATGGCTCCCCCGGAGGGAGGAGGATACCGTCGTCACCCCGGCAAGGGCTGCGCGCAACCCGCGTCCACCGGCCCGGTCGTGCTCCCCGCGACCCGTGAGCGCACCACCCCCGGAGCCGACGAATACGGAAGCAGGTCGCGAGGGTTGCCGGGGAGGAGCACCTGCACCTCGGCCGTCTCGCGGAAACGGTACGGCCGGTGTTCCAGGACGGCCCCCAAGTAGCGGCGTACACGCGACATCTCGGCCCGTACGGTCACCGTGCGGCCCGGGTCGCCGAACATGTCGTCGGCCAAGCCCGCGGCGCTGCGCCCGGTGCGGTGCAGCGCCAGCAGGTACAGCAACTCGGTGTGGCGCGGACTCAGCTCATGGGTCCAGGTGCCCGTACCGTCCGCCACGGTCACCGACCAGTGGCGCGGCTGCGAGACGTCCAGCTCGATCCGGGTGGCGCCGCCCGGTGCGCGGAGTCCGTCCGAGGCGCGGATCAGCCAGCCGTCGGTCAGCGGCTCCACCGAGCACGGGCCGAGCGACGGCAGCAGGATCCGGTCGGCGCCGGGCGCGGCGGGCAGCGCGACCCGGTCCAGATGCGGCATGCCCGTGACCGCGGCGGTCCAGCCGTCCCGGTCGACCACGAGGGCGCGGCCGGTGATCCGGGCGAGGACCGGCGCGGCCACCGAGCGCAGCCGGTCCAGCGCGGCCAGATGCCGCTCCCGCAGCCGCGCCTCGGCGAGCTTGGCCACCGAGTCGACCCACGCGAGGGTCGACGGATGCATCGTCTCCCAGGGCCCGCTGACGTCCACGACACCGATCAGCCGGCCGTCGCGCGGGTCGGTGATCGGTGCTCCCGTGCAGGTCCAGGTGGCGTGGGTGCGTACGAAGTGCTCGGCGGCGAAGACCTGGACGGGGCGGCGGACGACCGCGGGGGTGCCGATGCCGTTCGTGCCGACGACGTTCTCGCCCCAGTCCGCGCCGAGTTCGAACCCGAAACCGTCCGCCCTGTGCAGCACGGGCCTGCTGCCCTCGCGCCACAGCACCCGGCCCTCGCCGTCGGCCACGACCATGATGTGGCGGGTGATGTCCGCGACCGACAACAGCCCCTCGCGCAGCACCGGCAGGACGTGCCGCAGCGGGGACTCCCGGCGCCGGCGCTCGATCTCGTCGCGGTCGAGCAGTCCGGCGCGGAAGTCGTGGTCGGGGTCGACGCCGCTGCGCAGCATGCGCCCCCAGGACTCCCCGATGACCGGCCGCGGATCGAGCGGCCCCCGCTGGCCGGACAGTGCGGCGTCGCGCACCTCGTCGAGCACGCGGGCCGCCCGCACCGCGTTCCCCGCGGCCAGCCCTGCCACGTCCATGGGCGAGTGCGCCATCGCGTCCTCCCGAAATGCCTGAGCGGACAGCCGGCGGCTGTCGGACCGTCCCGGCGACGGGTGTCCGTCACCGAGCGCGACAATCCGAACACGCAGCGGAGATTCCATGCAGGGTTTGCAAGGTAAGAGCAGGGTGCGGAGACGTTGCAACCCTCTGCAACTCTGGTGCGACGCCCGGTGCCCGGCCGAAACTCTACGACGCACGGGGGTGGTGCCGTGTCGGCGCAGTACCACCCCCGTGGCGAAGCCGACCGGAAGACTGCCGGAGGCCGGTGCCGGGTCAGGAGACGGGGCGTGCCCGCTCCACCACCGACGCCAGGTCGAGGGTGTGCGGGAGCGTGCCCAGCGACGAGCCCCAGTCCCCGCCGAGCCGTGACGCGCAGAACGCGTCGGCGACCTCCGGCGGCGCGAAGCGCACCAGCAGCGAACCCTGCAGCACCACGGCGATCCGCTCGACGAGCCGCCGGGCACGCCCCTCGACGCCGCCCAGATCGGCGAGTTCGGTCAGCAGGTTCTTGATCGCGCCGTCCAGCCGGTGATCGGCGCCGCGCGCCAGACCGACCTCCCGGAGGTACGCGTTCAGGGCGGCCGGTTCCCGCTGCAGGGCCCGCACCACGTCGAGCGCCTGCACGTTCCCCGCGCCCTCCCAGATGGAGTTGAGCGGCGACTCGCGCAGCAGCCGCGGCATGCCGGACTCCTCCACGTACCCGTTGCCGCCCAGGCACTCCAGGGCCTCCACCACGACCGGCGTGCACCGCTTGGTCACCCAGTACTTGGCCGCCGGCACCGCGAGCCGCAGGAAGGCCCGCTCCTGCTCGCCGCCGTCGTCGTACGCGGCGGCGAGCCGCAGCGCGAGGGTCGTCGCCGCCTCCGACTCCAGGGCCAGGTCCGCCAGGACGTTCCTCATCAGCGGCTTGTCGACCAGCCTGCCGCCGAACGCCTCGCGGTGCTCGCAGTGGTGTACGGCCTGCGCGACGGCCTGCCGCATCAGCCCCGCCGAACCGAGCACGCAGTCGAGGCGGGTCGCGGCGACCATCCCCATGATGGAGCGCACCCCGCGCCCCTCCTCGCCGACCCGGCGCGCCCAGGTCCCGTCGAACTCGACCTCGGCGGAGGCGTTCGACCGGTTGCCCAGCTTGTCCTTGAGGCGCTGGATCCGGAAGACGTTGCGGGTGCCGTCCGCCAGCACGCGCGGCACCAGGAAACAGGTGAGCGCGTCCCGGCCGCCCTGCTCGCCCTGTTCGCCGGCGGGGCCCGCCTGCGCCAGGACCAGGAAGCCGTCCGACATGGGCGCCGAGCAGAACCACTTGTGGCCCGTCAGCTCGTACGTCCCGTCCTCGGCGAGCGGCCGCGCGGCCGTCGTGTTCGCGCGGACGTCGCTGCCGCCCTGCTTCTCCGTCATACCCATCCCGAACAGGGCGCCGGCCTTCTTGGCGGCCGGACGCAGGTCCTGGTCGTAGACGGTGGACGTGAGGCGTGGTTCCCACTCGGCGGCCAGCGCCGGGTCGGTGCGCAGCGCGGGCACCGCCGCGTGGGTCATCGACAGCGGGCAGCCGTTGCCCGCCTCGACCTGGCTCCAGACCAGGAACCCGGCCGCGCGCCGCACATGCCCGCCCGGCCGCGACCAGGCCGCCGTCAGCCCCGCCGAGACGCCCTTGCTGAGCAGCCGGTGCCAGGACGGATGGAACTCGACCTCGTCCAGGCGCTCGCCGTAGCGGTCGTGGGTGAGCAGCTTCGGCGGGTTCTCGTTGGCCAGCGCCCCCCACTTCTGGACCTGCGCGGATCCGGAGGTGCGCCCGAGGGCCGACAGCTCGCTGTGCGCCTCGTCGAGGAGCGCGGGATCGAGATGCCGCCCGACCGCCTCCACGAGGGCCCGGTCGGCGGTGAAGAGGTCGTACGCGACCAGCGGCGGAACCTGGTTGGTCACGGTGTGGGTGCGGGCTGCCATGTCTGCGAATTTACCCGCGGTGCGGCGATCGTCACCAAACTCCCGCCGCACCCCCCGTACGCCGGAGCGCCGCCGTCCGGTCAGGCCGGACGCGACAGCGCGGCCAGGTCGCCTGAGCCGAGGGTGTCCTCGCCGCGCTGGCTCACCGACCAGCTCGGGCTGTGGACGGTGTCGAGGTAGCGCTCACCGAGGTCGGGGGCTATCGCCACCGACGTGAGGTCCCGCGCCCCGTGCAGATCCATCCACGTGGACGCCCCGCTGACGACCGTGCCGGTGGAGCCGCCGAACAGGAACCCCCGTGCGGCCAGCCGGCGGCAGACACGGACGGTGTCCGTCTCCTCCACGTGCACCACGTCGTCGACATACGACTCGTCGAGCATCGGCGGACGTACGCCCATGCCGAGCCCCGGGATCAGCCGCGGACGCGCGGGCCCGCCGAAGGTCACCGAGCCGACGCTGTCCACCGCGACGATCCGCACCCGGCGCCGCCACTGCCAGAACCAGCGCGCGCAGCCCATCAGGGTGCCGGTGGTGCCGGCCCCGACGAACAGCACGTCCAGATCCGGGAAGCGGCGCGCGATGGCCGGCGCCGTGGTGCGGTAGTGCGCCCGCCAGTTGCTGTCGTTGGCGTACTGGTTGAGCCAGACGTACCGGTCGTCCGAGGCACACAGCGCCCGTACGTACGCGATCCGGGCGCCCAGGAAGCCGCCGTGCAGCGCGGGCTCCTCGATGACGTGGACCACGCTGCCCAGAGCTTCCATCATCCGCCGGGTCGCCGGGTTGCAGCGTGCGTCGGTCACGCACCGGAACCCGTAGCCACGGCTCGCGGCGATCACGCTCAGTGCCACGCCCAGGTTCCCGGACGACGACTCGACCAGGACGGATCCCGGTCGCAGGGCGCCGCTGCGTTCGGCGGCGTCCACCATCTCGGTGGCCGCCTTCATCTTGATCGACCCCGCGAAATTGAACCCCTCGCACTTCAGGAAGAGCGGCAGCCCCATCGTCGCCCGCAGGTCGACGTAGAGCTCGTTCTCGTTGAATTCCGAAGGATCGGAAATGACAGGCATGAGTCCCCCTCATTCATGCGGCCTTAGTGCGGCGCCGTGCCCACGTCCCGTGCGGCACGGCGCCCGCCGGTCAGCCGTGCCGGCGCAGCTCGTGGAAGAAGCCGTCCACGACGTGCGGCTCGCCCCGCCGGGCCACCTCGTCGTGGACGAACTTGCCGACCGCGAGGTCGAGGACCCCGAGGCCGAAGGGCGAGAAAATGACCGTCCGGTCGGCCGGCACGGTCACCCGCCCGGACAGCACGTCGTCCAACGTGCCGTCGATGAAGTCCCGGCCGCCGCTGAGGCGTTCGGCCAGATGCGGAGAGGTCTCCGCCTTCAGGCAGTGCTCGATGTCGTCCACGAAGTTGGCCGAGGCGAGCAGGATCTCGGGTGCCAGGTCGCGCAGCGACACATGCAGCACCAGCGGGGCGTGGTCGAACCACGCGAGGTCGTGGATGTGCGGTGCGCCCGCGACGGTGGCGAAGACCACCAGGTCGCTGGAGCGGATCAGCGACTCGGCGCTGTCGTGCACGGTGAGGCGGCCCTTGGCGCCCGACCGTTCCAGATAGCCGCGGAATCCGGCCGCGCTGTCCGCGGACAGGTCGTACACCCCGGTCTCCTCGAACGACCAGCCGGTGGCGGTGAGATGGGTGTGGATGTGGCGGGCGATCAGTCCGGTGCCGATGAACCCGACCCGGACCGGCCGGGTGCGGCCCCGGCTGAGCCGGTCGGCCGCGAGCGCCGCGGAGGACGCCGTCCGGGCGGCGTTGATGATCGACGCCTCCAGGCACGCGAACGGATAGCCCGTCTCGTGGTCGTTGAGGATCAGCACGGCCGAGGCCCGGGGCAGTCCGGACGCGGTGTTCTCGGGGAAGCTGGAGACCCACTTGATGCCGTCCACCCCGATGTCTCCGCCGATCGACGCCGGCAGCGCGATGATCCGCGACGACGGGCGGTCGGGGAAGCGCAGGAAGTACGACGGCGGGTTCACCGAGTCGCCGCCGCCGTGCAGCCGGTACACCCGCTCGACGAGGTCCGCGATCTCGGACTCCCGCCCCTCCAGCGCCTGCTGGACCTGCGAACCGGAGACGACGGAGAACGGGGGAGCGGTGAGCGTCCGCCCGGATGCCTCGGGTGCCCCGGACGCCCCGGGTGTCTGGGGCGCCCCGGCGGCCTGCGCCGCGTGTTCCGTGCCGGTCATGCGGTCCTCACTTCGGTCGTGGGGGTGGAGTCGGTCAGCCGGACCGGGTCGGCCAGTGCGGCGAGCACCTCGCGCGGGCCCTCGAAGGGCTCCCTGCTGTGCGCGGTGCGGATGTTGTCGACGATCATCAGGTCGCCGGAGCGCCACGGCTCGCGCACGGTGTGGGCCTCGTACACCGCGTTGATCTCCCGGACGACGTCCTCGCCGATCGGATCGCCGTTGCCGTGGCGGGTGTTGAAGGGCAGCCCGTCGGGGCCGTAGACGTCCACCAGGTACTCCCGCACCTCGGGGTCCATCGTCCACTCGTTGAGGAAGGCGATCTGGTTGAACCAGCAGAGCCGTCCCGTGACGGGGTGGCGGATCACCGCGGCGCGGCGCTGGCGGGTGTGCAGGGAGCCGTCGCTCTGCCAGGCGAACTCGATCGCGTGGCCCCGGCAGTAGCGTTCGACGGCGGCGCGGTCCTCGGTGCCGAAGGCCTCGCCGACCGACGCCCCGATCTCGTCGTTGTACGTCCGGGTGAGCAGCCAGCCCTCCCGGGCGAACCGCTCGGTGAGGCCGGCCGGCAGTGCGTCGAGCACGGTGGGCGCGTCGGCGACGGCGGTGGCACCGCCCCCGGCCGGCGCGTCGAGGCACGCGAACAGCATCAGCGCGGGGAACTCGACCGCGTAACTCAGCTCGTGGTGCATGCACATCTGCTGGTTGGGCGGCCACTTGGTGGAGGAGTACACGCCGTCCGCGTACGTCCGCCGCGGTGCGAAGGACTCCCGGTCGGGCATCAGCGCGGTGGCCAGCCGCCGGAACACCTCACCGGTCGTGTCCGGGTCGCTCAGCCCCAGTCCGCGGACCAGGACGCTGCCGTGCTCGGCGACCACGGCGCGCAGCGCGTCGCGGTGGACGGCCGCCCAGCCCGCCGTGTCCCCGGCCACGTCGGCGCGCAGGATCGGGGGGCTGCCGGGACTCAGGACGACGTCGGGCAGGAGCGTCGGAGTCGTGGACATCGTGTGGTTCCTTCCGGTCTCGCGCGGTACGGACCGCGCGCGGGTGTGCGTGGGGTCGTGGGCCGGCTCCTGCGCCGGTTTCCGGGCCCGTTTCCCGGCGTGGTTCACGACGCCTCCCTGGCCGGGGCGTCGAGCAGGCCCGCGAGGTCGGCGAGGACGGGGTGGCGGGCGACGTCCTTGAGGGTGATCGCCCGGTCCAGGGCGACCGCCAGCTTCACCGCCGCGAGGGAGGTGCCGCCGCGGTCGAAGAAGTGGTCCAGGCGGCCGATCCGGTCCTGCGGGACGCCCAGCACCTGCGCCCAGGCCGCCGCCAGCCGCAGCTCGCCCGGGGTGCCCGGCGCGTGCTCGCCGTCCCGACCGGCCGCACCGCTCCCGGCGGAGTCGAGATCCCCGGCGAGCGCGGTCAGCGTCTTGCGGTCGATCTTGCCGTTGGCGGTCAGCGGCAGGCTCTCCCGCCGGTGGACGGCCGACGGCACCATGTACGCCGGGAGCGACACGGCCAGCCGCTCAAGGACCGTCTCCGGGTCGAGCGGCCCGGACCCGGCGCAGAACGCCACCAGCCGGGTGCCGCCCGCGACCACCACGGCGCCGTCGCGGACGCCGTCCACCCGCAGCAGCGCGTTCTCGATCTCACCGATCTCGATGCGGAAGCCGCGGATCTTCACCTGGCTGTCCCGGCGGCCCAGGAACTCCAGTTTCCCGTCGGGCAGCCACCGGCCGTGGTCCCCGCTGCGGTACAGCCGCTCGCCCGGCCGGTACGGGTCGTCCCCGAAAGCGGCCTTCGTGCGCTCCGGGTCGTTGACGTACCCGCGGCCGACGCACACCCCGGAGAAGACGATCTCGCCGGGCGCGCCGAGCGGTACGGGGACCAGGTGCTCGTCGACCACGTACACGCGCACGTTGGCGACCGGCCGGCCGAGCGGGACCCGGTCCTCGTCCGGCACCCGGTCCATGACCTCGTGGTTGGTGTCGTCGGAGGTCTCGGTCAGCCCGTACGCGTTGGCCAGCCGGATGCCCGGCTCGGCCGCGAACCAGCGCTGGACGAGTTCCTTCTTGACGGCCTCCCCGGTGACCGACACGCAGTGCAGAGCGGGCAGTTCGCGCGGGCGCTGCTCCAGTTCGGCGAGGACGGCTTCGAGGTACGACGGGACGACCTGGAGCACATTGACCCCGCCGTCCGTGATCGTGTCCACGAACCGGGGGACGTCCAGGATCACCTCCTGGGCGACCAGCAGGGTCCGCCCGCCGACCAGCAGCGCGGAGACCAGCTGCCACAGCGAGATGTCGAAGCACTGGGGTGCCGTCTGCGCGACGACCTGCCCCTCGCCGACCCCCAGGTCGTCGATCTTGGCGAGGACGTGGTTGACGAAGCCCGCGTGCTCGCACATCGCGCCCTTGGGCTCGCCGGTGGAGCCGGAGGTGAAGTAGATGTAGGCGAGCTGGTCCGCGGCGACCGGGACACCGAGGTCGCCGTCGGCGTGGTCCTCCGCGTAGGCCGCCCCGACGTGCAGGACGTGGGCGCCGGTGTCGGCCGCGTCCAGCGTGGAGGTGCTGCCTTCCTCGGTCAGGACGAGTGCGCAGCCGGCGCGCCTGAGCGTCTTCTCGATGCGCCCGGCGGGGAAGTGCGGCTCGACGGGCAGATAGACACCGCCCGCCTTGAGGACCGCGAGGACGGCGGCCGTCCAGTCCAGATCGCGTTCCATGACGACCGCGACGACGCCCTCGGGGCGCAGCCCGCGGGCGAGCAGCGCCCGCCCGATGCGGTTGGCCCGCGCGTTCAGTTCGCGGTACGTCCACTCCTCGTCCCCCTGGACGGCGGCGACGGCGTCCGGATGGGCGGCCACCCGCTCCTCGAAGAGCTCGTGGACGCGGCGGTCCGGCAGTTCGCGGTGCGGCCCGGCCAGTGCGTCGAGCTGGAACCGGAGTTCGTCCTCGCCCAGCAGGCTGTGCCGGTCGTGCGCGGCGTCCGGTTCGGCGGCCAGCAGGCGGAGCGCGGTCAGGTGGTAGCCGGCGATGCGCGCGGCGGCTGCGGCGTCCAGGACGTCGGTGCGGTACCGCAGCCGCAGGGCGTGGCCCGCCACGCTGACGTGCAGCACGGCGTTCGCGGTGGCGTCGGTGGCGTCGGTGGCGTCGGTGGCGTCGGTGTCCGCGGTCCGTCCGGTGCCGTCGTCGTGGCCGTGCGGGTCGAGCACGGCCGCGAAGGGGACCGGGGCGCCGCCCGACTCCCGCGCGGGCGGCTCCCCGGCCGGTCCGTGGGCGGCCTCGCGGACCGCCAGGTCCGCCTGTGCCAGCAGGTCCCGCCAGGTGCCGGGGCCGACGGCCAGCCGGCGGAGCACCGGCGCCGCGCCCTTCGCGGTGACGTGGCCGGTGACGGCCTCACGCTCACCGGACAGGGCCGCGAGGACCTTGGCGTGTGCGGCCAGGAGCGCGGACGGCTCCGGCACCGGTCCCGCGGGCAGCGGAACCTCGTACTCCGCCGTGCCCGGGCCCGGGTCGAGCGTCCACCTCGGGATCGTGTCCATTCTGTGTTCCCCCCTGTGTTCCCGTATGTGCTGTGGTGCCTGTCGTGCGGTCAGGCGCGTCGTTGTTCGGCCGCCGGGTTCCCGCCCCAGTGCGCCCCCGGCGGTACCTCCTCGCCCTTCATCAGGAAGGAGTCGGCGGCCAGTACGGCGGCGTCCCCCACAGACGCGCCGTAGTGGACGAGCGCGCCGACGCCGAGCGTGACGCCGTCGCCGATCTCGATGTGGTCGGACTTGAAGGTGCCGTCCTCCTGCGAGTGCGACTGGATCTTGCTGTGTGCGCCGAGGGTGCAGTCGTCGCCGATGGCGGTGAGCGTGCGCTCGGTGATGTAGGCCCCGTCGTCGAAGACCCGGCGGCCGATGCGGACTCCGAGGAGCCGCCAGAGCAGGCTCTTGAACGGGGTGCCGTTGTAGAGGGCGAAGTGCGTGTCCGGGACCTTCCACAGCCGCTCGTGCTGCCAGAAGAGCGGGTCGTAGATGGAGTGCAGGCGCGGTTCCAGCGGCCGGAACCGCAGGATGATCCGCTCCACCAGCGCGTAGTAGACGGTGGTGAACGCGACCCCGGCGAGCAGGGACGCCCCGATCAGCAGACCGCCGACGGTGCCGTACTCCCCGTACAGGTCGAAGGCGGCGAAGCCGAGGACCATGAGGACGAACCAGTCGAACCACCGCAGGAGCAGGAACAGGCCCATGGTGTGCAGGTTGTGGCGGTTCTTCGCGGTGAGGCGGCGGTGCAGCTCGTCGCCCTCGCGGAGGTGGTCGAAGCGGGTGTCGCGCTCCACGGTCCGCGGGATCTCGAAGGGCGGCGAGCCCAGCAGGCCGACCCCTTCGCGGACCTCCCCGTCCAGCGGGACCATGACCTTCGTCGCGAGCAGGACGTTCTCGCCCGTGCGCCCGCCGACCGGGTAGGCGATGTGGTTGCCCAGGAAGCTGTTCGCTCCGATCGTCGCGCGCGAGACCCGGAACGACGTGCCCGAGAACTCGGCGTTCATGATCGAAAGTCCGTCGGCGACCATCGTGCCGCGCCCGACGGTGGCCAGGAACGGCGTCTCGTGCGCCACCCCGGTACCGAAGTTGGAGCCGGTCTGCTCGACGTGCGAGAGGTCGTACCCGATGGCCCGCAGGTAGTGGACGATGTACGAGCTGTCCCCGCACAGCCACTTGAAGAACTTGACGTTGGTCAGCCGCGCGACGGTCCGCTGCACCGAGTAGTGGAAGCCGTAGAGCGGGTAGACCCGGTCCGGCTCCAGGAACCGGTTCAGCAGCCGCGGGACCACGGTCACGACGGCGAGGCCGACCACGATGAAGCCCACGAAGAGCGCGACCGACAGGGCGAACGCCTCGGCGTAGAACCGCCCCGACGTGATGTTCTGCGTCTCCGGGTTCAGCAGCATGTCCAGCGAGGGCGCCACCGTCAGCAGCATGTACGTGCCCCCGACGAGGAGCGGCATGGTGACCAGGAGCGTCTGGAGGACGGTGGCCAGGCCGTAGCCCACCCGGCGCGCGGTGCCGCACTCCGCGGGGGCGACCCGTACGTAGTCCACGTCCGTGCGCTGCGCCGGCGAGCCGTGCCAGTGCTGGCCGGCCGGTACCGCGGCGCCGCCGTACAGCGCCGACGCGTGGCCGAGCTGGGAGCCGTCGCCCATGGAGGTGCCGATGTCGAGGACCGTGTTCTCGCCGACGAACACGTCCTGGCCCAGCGTGACCCGGCCGGTGCGGATGCGCCCGGCGTGCGCCTGGTAGCAGAGGAAGTGCGAGTCCTTGCGGATCACGGTGTTCGCGCCGACCGTGAACAGGTCGGTGCAGACCGGGAGCGCGTGGGAGAGGATCGTGACGTTCCTGCCGATCCGCGCGCCGAGGGCCCGCAGATACAGGACGTAGAGCGGGTTGCCGGCGAACAGGACCATCGGGTTCGCGTGCAGCAGCACCTTGACGGTCCAGAAGCGCAGATAGGCCAGGCTCCAGACCGGGAACTCGGTCTCCTTCCAGCGGCCGACCAGCACCCACTTGGCCACCACCGGCAGCGTGCACAGGCCGACGAAGACACCGCCTCCGAAGAGGGCCGAGCGCAGGTAGACGTCCACGACGCCGTCCCCGGCCGACACCCAGTCGTACCCCTGGGCGGTGACGAGCCCGGAGAGCAGGCAGTACAGCGCGAAGACCAGGAACTGCAGTGCCCCGCACAGGGCGTACCGGGCGCTGCTGCCCGCGGCGGGCGGCGCGGCCGGTTCCTGCGGTGGCGCGGGCTCCTCGGCCGGGACCTCGGAGAGCGCCGCCGCCAGGCCCCGGATCGTCGGGTGGCCGTACACGTCACGCATCGACACGGCCGGCAGGCCGGGGTGCTTCCTGACCCGGGCGCAGAAGTGTGCCATCACCAGGGAGTTGGCACCGAGGTCGTCGAAGAAGTGACTGTCGACGGGGACCTGCTCGGCGCGTACGACACCGGCGAGCACCTCCGCGAGGACAGGTTCGATCCCGTTCACCGGGTCGCGGGTGGTCACGGACCGCGCCGGAGCGGCGGTCGCGACCTCAGTGGGATTTCCCACCACTTGATCTCCTTGCTGGTGATTGCTCGTACTTGTGGACCGTTCGGAGTGTTTGGCACCTCCGGATGGGAATACGAAGGATTCACGCCCGCAGTTTCATCACGCACCCGAATTGGTGACGAAAGATGTTCTGGTGAACCACGGTGATTCCTGTGTGACTCCGGTGTGCCGGAAGATAGACTTGTTTCTCGCGCACGCTGTGTTGTGTCAGGGCAGGCGAGAAGAGGATGTTCGGGAAGTGTGTGAAGTGGCCGCGTGGAAAGGCGCAATGCAGCACGGCATGATCCGCGTGGTTCCCACGCGGATCACGGGTAACGCGGCTGTGTAGGACCCTCCTCCGGGCCCTTCTGAGTCCCCCCGTGTCGTGGTGCCACCGAGCCGTCCCCACGTGCCCAGCGCAATGCAATCCGAATTGTTTCGGCGTGCTCATGAACGGGTCAAGGGCGTTTCGGCCTATGGCGCTTTCTCGCTGTCCGATGCTTCAACGCCGGTCACCCTGAATGATCTCGTCCGACCGCGTCACCGGGGAACTCACCGGTGCACAGTGCATGCGTTGTTGCGTATTCCACTTCCGCAGGGCGGGTATTTCGGCCACGCGGTCATGACAGAAAAAGGGTTCGATTTCTGTTTACGATTACCGCGGAATTGCCGCCGCTTTTCCGCCGTATGACGGAACCGGACCGGTACCGTCCCGCCACCGGGTCGCGCGCGCCGCTCCCGCCACACCCGCTCCAGGTCGCGGTACCGGGGGATGAGTGCGACCCCGCGCGGCGGATACCTTTAGGGCGTGCAGCCAGCAAGTGAACCCCCTCAGAGGACGTCCGGTCGTCTCCACCGGGCGCGTGCCCTCTATCGGAACGTCTCGAAGCGCAGGACCGCCTGGCTGCTGCTCAAGGACACCGTGAACTCGTGCATCGAGTACCGGATCCTCGGACTCGCGGCGGAGGCGGCGTTCTTCACGCTGCTGTCCGTGCCGCCGCTGCTGCTCAGCATGATCGGCCTGCTCGGCTACGTCGACGACTGGACCGGCGCCGACACCATCGCCAGCGTGGAGACCAGCCTCCTGGAGGCCTCCCGCACGGTCCTCACCGACAAGGGCGTCACACAGATCGCCGAACCGCTCCTGCACGACGTGATGGAGGGCGGCCGCCCCGACGTCATCTCCCTGGGCTTCCTGTTCGCCCTGTGGTCCGGCTCCCGCGCGGTGAACGTCTTCATCGACACCATCACCGTCATGTACGGCCTCGACGGGGTGCGCGGGATCGTCAGGACCCGCCTGATGGCCTTCCTGCTCTTCCTCGTGGCCCTGCTGATCGGCTCGATCGCCCTGCCGCTGATGGTCGCGGGCCCCGACGCCGTGGTGAACGTCGTGCCCTGGTCGACGACCGTCGTACAGGTGCTCTACTGGCCCGTCGTCATCGTCCTGTCCGTCGTCTTCCTGACGACGCTCTACCACGTGTCGGTCCCGGTGCGCTCACCGTGGATCGAGGACGTCCCCGGCGCGCTCGTGGCGCTCACCATGTGGGTGCTGGGCAGCCTCCTGCTGCGCATCTACCTCACGAACACCGTCGAGGGCCCCACGATCTACGGCTCCCTGGCCGCGCCCGTCGCCGTCCTCCTGTGGATCGGTGTCGCCGCCTTCGCGGTGCTCGTGGGCGCCGCCGTCAACGCGGCCATCGACCGCGTCTGGCCCGCCGCGGCCACCGCCGCCGCCCGCGCCGTCAACGAACGGCTGCGCGCCGAGCAGGCCGCCGACCTCGTGGCCCGCGCGGCGGCGGCCCGCGCCGCGCAGGCCGAGGACGGCTACGACGACCCCGACGACCCGGACATGCCCTCCGAGTTCCCGGAGCGCTGGTCCCGCTTCCTGCCCCCGGAGGACGTCACCTCCCGGCTGCGCACGCACGTCAAGTCCACCCCCAAGAACAGCGGCGAGACACCTCCGCAGCAGTGACGGGAGCGGTGACGGCAGCAGTGACGGTCCGTCCCCGCCGCGAGGGCAGCGGGGACGGACCGGGGTAGCGGCCGGAGTGCCCGGGGCGCGTCAGACCTTCCACACGCCGTCCGCCGCGTGCTCCCGCGCGAAGTCCGCGAAGTCGCGCGGCGCACGTCCAAGGACCTGCCGTACGCCGTCCGTGGTCCGCGCGTTGTGCCCGTCGAGCAGCCCGTCGAAGACCTCCTCCATGAACGCGACCTCCTCGGCCGGCAGCCCGAACCCGGCCAGGATCTCCCCGTACTCCTTTGTCGGCACCGGCACGTAACGGATCTCCCGGCCCGCCGCGGCGGAGATCTCCGCCATGGCCTCCCGGAAGGACAGCAGCCGCGCCCCCGTGATCTCCAGCGTCCGCCCCGCGTACGAGGAGTCGGACAGGGCCTTCACCACGACCTCCGCGAGATCGCGCGCGTCGATGAACGGCACCGGCACCTCGCCCGCCGGGAACACGAACTCGCCGCCGCGCACCCCTTCCACCAGCAGGCCCTCGCTGAAGTTCTGGAAGAACCAGTCGGCCTGCACCACGGTCCAGGCGGCCCCCGACTCGCGCAGCGCCCGCTCGGTCGGCTCCGCCTGACGCTCCCCGCGCGCCGACAGCAGCACCAGCCGGCGCACACCGAGATCCTGGGCCCGCCGGGCGAACGCGGCGACGTTCCCGGCCGCGCCCGGCGCACCGACGTCCGGCGCGTACGCCAGATACGCCGCGTCGGCCCCGCGCAGCGCCTCGTCCCATGTCGAGGGGTCGTACCAGTCGAAGCGCACGTCACCACCGCGCGAAGCGGCCCGTACCCGGAACCCCGCGGCCCTCGCCGCCTCCGCCACCCGACGCCCGGTCTTCCCGGAGGCGCCCGTCACCAACACCGTCCCGTTGCGCGTGTTTTCCGTCATGCGCCCAGTCAACGACCGCACGCGGAAAGGGAACATCGCTGAACCTCTCGTTCCCATAAGAGCGCGTCTACTCTGATTCCCATGGACGCACTCGCAGGGCTTCTGGAGGGTCCACGCGCACGTGGCGCCTTCATGATCCGGGCGTGCTTCGAACCACCCTGGTCCCTTCGGATCGAGGACCGCGCCCCGCTCACCGTCATGCTGATGATCCGCGGCGAGTCCTGGATCACGCCCGACGGGGGCGAGCCCGTGCTGCTGCGGGCCGGCGACCTCGCCATCGCGCGCGGCCCCGACCCGTACACCTGCGCCGACGACCCCGCGACCCCGCCGATCGCGGTGATCCTGCCGGGCCAGGAGTGCACCTACCCCGACGGGCGCTCGATGCGCGGCCACATGGACCTCGGCGTCCGCACCTGGGGGCAGCGCCTCGACGGTTCCATGGTGATGCTGATCGGTACGTATCCGGTGCAGGGCGAGGTCAGCGGGCGGCTCCTCGACGCGCTGCCACCGGTCCTCACCCTGACCTCCGACGTGTGGGAGTGCCCGCTGACCCCGCTGCTCACCGAGGAGATCGTGCGCGACGAGCCCGGCCAGGAGGTCGTCCTCGACCGGCTCCTCGACCTGCTGGTCATCGCCGCGCTGCGGGCCTGGTTCTCCCGCCCGGAGGCCGAGGCGCCCGCCTGGTACCGGGCTCTCGCCGACCCGGTCGTCGGCCGGGTGCTGCGGCTCGTCCAGGACGACCCCGCGCACCCCTGGACGGTCGGCTCCCTCGCCACGAAGGCCGGTGTCTCGCGGGCCGCCCTCGCCCGCCGCTTCAGCGAACTCGTCGGCGAGCCCCCGATGACGTACCTCACCGGCTGGCGCCTCGCCCTCGCCGCCGACCGGCTGCGCGACACCGACGACACCCTGGAGGCGATCGCCCGCCAGGTCGGCTACGGCAGCGCGTTCGCCCTGTCCAGCGCCTTCAAACGGGTGTACGGGGTCAGCCCGCAGGAACACCGGACGCGGGCGGCCCGGCAACCGATCGGCGTAGCCTTCTGACTGTGGCCGAGCCGTACGCCGAGCAGCACTCCGAGCCGTCGCCGGCGCCGTACCGGGAGCGGGCGTCGCGGCTCACCGGCGCGGTCGTGTGGACCCGTACCGCCGTGCCGGGCGACGCGGCGCCGGTCCTGCCCGACGGCTGCATGGACCTGCTGTGGACCGAGGGCCGGCTGTTCGTAGCGGGCCCCGACACACGGGCGTACGCGAGCGGGACCGACGGCCCCGGAGGCGCGAGGCGGTACGCGGGGGTCCGGTTCTTCCCCGGAACCGCGCCCTCCTATCTCGGCGTGCCCGCCCACGAACTACGCGACCGGCGGGTCGACCTCGCGGATCTGTGGGACGGGGGAGAGGTGCGGCGGCTGACCGAGCGGGTCGACGCGGCGGCCGATCCCGCCGTCGCGCTGGAAGCGGTGGCCATGGGGCGGGCGGCCGACGCCGGTCCGCCCGATCCGCGGCTCCGGGCCGTCGTGGCGGCGCTGTCCTCGGGGGCCGCTGTCGCCCCGACCGCTGAGGAGGTGGGCTGGAGCGAGCGGCAGTTGCATCGGCGGGCGTTGGTCGCGTTCGGGTACGGGCCGAAGATGCTCGCCCGTGTTCTTCGCCTGCAGCGGGCGTTGGCGCTGGTGCGGGGTGGGGCCGCCGCGGCGGAGGTGGCGGTGGTCGCGGGGTTCGCGGACCAGGCTCATCTGGCGCGGGAGGTGAAGGAGTTGGCGGGGGCGCCGTTGGGGGTACTGCTGCGCCGTTGAAGGGGCGCGGGGACCTGCGCGATCTTTTGTCTTCAGGGGGCGCAGCCCCTGAAGGGGCGCGGGGAACTGCGCGACGAGCCCCCACCGGACCCGCACGTACCCCCCCGCAAGCTCCGGGGGCTGCGCCCTCGGAAGAGGGGCCGCTACCGGGCGAGGTGGGCGAAGAGGTCCACTCCGTTCTCGTCCGGGTCCTGGACGGTCGCGTAGCGCATGCCCCAGGGGGCGTCGAACGGCTTCAGTTCCGCCTTGTGGCCTGCGGCCAGCAGTGCCTCGTACGTGGCGTCGACGTCCGCGGGGCTGTCGCACAGGAAGGCCAGTGCCACCCGGCCCCCGCCCGTCGGCGGTCGCCAGTCGGGGTGGAACGAGCGGATCGTGTCCTCCGTGTCGAGCGCGAAGCGCAGACCGCCCGGCAGCTCCGCCTCGACGTGCGGCAAGCTCTCGGCACCCTCGGGGAACGTGAGACCGAGACGGCGGTAGAAGGCGAGCGACGCGGCCATGTCGGAGACGACGAGGCCGATGAGATCGAATCGTGGAGTCATGGGACCACCGTAGGGACCGTGATGGCGCGGGTCTTGAAGGAATCGGACGTACGGACAGGGCGGCGCACTCCGACGCCTTGTCGGGGTACGCCGCCCTGGGGCGGGACGAGGTGCGGGGGCCGGCCCGCGGTGCCATGCCGCCTACTTCGCGTCGCGGTTGAACTGCGAGGCCGACCACCAGTAACCGAGCGCCGCCAGACCCAGGCACCAGGCCACGGCCAGCCAGCCGTTGTACCCGATCTCGGTGCCGAGCAGCAGCCCGCGCAGGGTCTCGATCGCCGGGGTGAAGGGCTGGTACTCGGCGATCGGCCGGAACCAGCCCGGCATGGTGTCGGCCGGGATGAACGCGCTGGAGACGAGCGGCAGCAGGATCAGCGGCATGGCCATGTTGCCGGCCGCCTCGGCGTTCGGGCTGGCCATGCCCATCCCGACCGCGATCCAGGTCAGCGCCAAGGCGAACAGGGTCAGCAGCCCGAACGCCGCCAGCCACTCGACGACCGTCGCGTCGGTGGACCGGAAACCGATGGCCACACCGACGGCCCCGACGAGGACCAGGCTGGCGAGCACCTGCAGGACGCTGCCGACGACATGCCCGATGAACACCGATCCGCGGTGGATCGCCATGGTGCGGAAGCGGGCGATGATGCCCTCGTTCATGTCGGTGGCGACGGACACCGCGGCCCCGATCACGGTGCTGCCGATGGTCATCATCAGGATGCCCGGGACGATGTAGGCGATGTACTCGGAGCGGTCGGCGCCGCCGTCCCCGATCCCGGCGCTCATCACGTCGCCGAAGATGTAGACGAAGAGCAGGAGCAGCATGACCGGGGTGAGCAGCAGGTTCAGGGTGAGCGACGGATAGCGCCGGGCGTGCAGGAGGTTGCGGCGCAGCATGGTGGACGAGTCGCGTACGGCGAGGGAGAGGGTGCTCATCGGACGTTCTCCTTGATCTGGTCGGCGGTCTGGTCGGCCTGTTCGGCGGCCTGGTCGGGGACGGTGGTGTCGCCGGTGAGGGCGAAGAAGACGTCGTCGAGGTCGGGGGTGTGCACGGTGAGTTCGTCGGCTTCGATGCCGGCGGTGTCGAGCCGGTCGAGGACGGCGCGCAGTGCGCGCTGGCTGCCGTCGCTGGGGATCTGCAGGGCCAGGGCTTCGTCGTCGCGGGCGACGTCGTCCAGGGTGGAGGCGGCGGACCGGTAGGCGTCGGGGTCGGTGAAACGGAGCCGTACGTGCCCGCCGGGGATGAGCCGTTTCAGTTCCTCGGCGCTTCCCTCGGCGGCGATGCGGCCGTTGTTGAGGACGGCGATGCGGTCGGCGAGCTGGTCGGCCTCTTCCAGGTACTGGGTGGTGAGGAAGACGGTGACGCCGGTGGTGACGAGTTCGCGGATGATTCCCCACATGGTGTGGCGGCTGCGAGGGTCGAGGCCGGTGGTGGGTTCGTCGAGGAAGATGATGCGCGGGCTGCCGACGAGGGTCATCGCGATGTCGAGGCGGCGTTTCATGCCGCCGGAGTAGGTGGAGGCGGGCTTCTTTGCGGCCTCGGTGAGGTCGAAACGTTCGAGGAGTTCGGTGGCGATGCGCCGCCCCTCCTTCTTCGGCAGGTGGTGCAGGTCCGCCATGAGCAGCATGTTCTCCTCGCCGGTGATCAGCCCGTCGACGGCGGAGAACTGCCCGGTGACACCGATTCCGGCCCGCACGGCCTGCGGGTCGGCGCCGAGGTCGTGGCCGCCGACGCGGATCGCACCGGAGGCGGGGTCGGGGGAGACGAGGGTGGAGAGGATGTTGACGACGGTGGTCTTGCCGGCCCCGTTCGGGCCGAGCAGGGAGAAGACCGTTCCTTCGGGGACGACCAGGTCGATGCCGTCGAGCACGACCTTGTCGCCGTAGGACTTGCGCAGCCGGTGCGCCGCGATGGCCGGGTCGGTCATGAGGAATGCTCCTTCGGGAACTGCGGATCGGGGACTGGGGATCGGGGACCGCGGGACGCGAACTGTGAGGTGCGGCCTGTGAGTTGTGCGGGCTGTAAGGGCTGTGCGCGGGCTGGGGGTCAGAGGCTGCGGGCGGTGATGTCGCCGTACGACGTGGTCGCGCGGATGTTCAGAGCGGCGGCGGCGCCGTCGGAGTTCTTGAGCGCGTTGTCGATCCGGCCGAAGCCGGTACCGGCGTCCAGGGAGGCGGAGACCCCGCGGGCGGCGCCGACCGACACCTCGCCGGCCTCGGTGCGCAGCACGACCGTGCCGCGCACGGCCTCGGTGATACGGATGTCGCCCTTCTGGACGCTGATCTCCGCCGGACCGCCGAGACGGCCGACCGAGATGTCGCCGGAGAACAGGGTGAGGTGGGCCTCCGCGGTCTCGTCGAGCTTGACCGAGCCCTGCGCCCCCTCGAAGGCGACGTCACCCAGCCGTCCGACGCCGCGGAACTCGCCGGCGGCCGTCTTCGCCTCGACGTGGGAGCCGGCGGGGAGCTGGACGGTCACCTCGACGGACCCGGAGTTGCCGAGGATCCGGTTCTTCGCCGGTGCGGCCTCGATCCGCAGGACGCCGTCGGCGTAGGCGACCTCGATCTGCTCGGCCGCCTTCACGTCGCGGCTGTTCGAGGTGTTCGCGGGGAGGACCTCGACCGTGGTGTCGGCCCGGTCGGCGGCGATGAACCGGATGCGTCCCGCGGGGATGTCGAGGACGGCGGAGACGTGGCCGGTGGTGTCGAACTTCTGCATGGTGCTCTCCTCGGTGTGGTTGTCCGGTCGCCCGTTCGGCGTTTCCGACATTGGAAAAGCTACGTTGCGTTTACAGATGCGGCAACAGCCTTGTTGCATGTGAAGGCAGTAATGGCAGGCCATCAGTCATATTTCGTTGCGCTGACCGAGGATCTAACGCAACGGTACTCGCTGCCATCGTTGCAATGTGCTTGGAGTGAACGCTATGCTCGACGCGCCGGGCACGACCAGGAACGACGACCGAGGACCATGAAGGAGACCGCGATGCCGGGAGGCAGGCTCACTCAGCAGGAGCGCCAGCAGATCGCGCTGGGGCTGGCCGACGACCTCGCGTACGCGGAGATCGCCCGACGCCTCGACCGCCCGACCTCGACGATCACCCGCGAGGTCATGCGCAACGGCGGCCCCCTCGCCTACCGCGCGGACCTGGCCCACCGCGCCACCGAACACCGCGCCCACCGGCGCAGGGAGACCGCGCCCAAAGGCCAGGAAGCGCCCCCGCAGGCCCACGGCCGTGACGCCGAGGCCGTACGCGCGTACGTGGAGGTCTTCACCACCCTCCTCATGCAGTCGGGCCTGCCCAGGATGACGTCCCGGGTGCTCGCGCACCTCTACACCACCGACGCGGGCAGCCTCACCGCGTCCGAACTCGTCCAGCACCTCCAGGTCAGCCCCGCGTCCATCTCCAAGGCGGTCACCCTCCTGGAGAGCCAGGGCCTCATCCGGCGGGAGCGGGACGAACGCCGCCGCGAGCGGTATGTCGTCGACAACGACGTCTGGTACGACGGGATGATCGCCGCCGCCAAGTCCCACGCCCAGCTCGCCGAGACCGCACGGCAGGGTGTCGGCGTCCTCGGCCCCGACACCCCGGCCGCCGCCCGCCTCGAAGGCATCGCGCGCTTCGTCGACTTCGTGGGCGAGGGCATGACCCGTGCGGCGGAACAGGCACGCGAGGTCCTCTACACAAAGCCCGAACCGCCGACCCCGGCCGAACCGACGCGCTAGAGATCTGGAGCCCGTCATGGCAGCGCAGCACCGCTCGCCCTCGCCCCGCCCGAGGGTCCTCGTCTACACCCGCACCACGGACTACCGCCACGACTCGATACCCGACGGCACGGCCGCCGTCCGGTCGTTGGGGGCGGCGCACGGCTTCGACGTCCACGCGACGGAGGACCCCGACTTCTTCGACGCCCCCGTGGGCCCGTACGCGGCCGTCGTCTTCCTCTCCACCAGCGGTGACGTCCTGACGCCCGCGGGCCGGGAGCACCTGGCGGCGTACGTCGAGGCGGGCGGCGGGTTCGTGGGGGTGCACGCGGCGGCCTGCACGGAGTACGACTGGCCGTATTACGGCGAGCTGCTCGGGGCGCGTTTCGCCCGGCATCCCGAGTATCAGCCGGGCCGGGCGGTCGTGGAGGACCACGACCATCCGGCGACGCGGCATCTGCCGGCCGTCTGGGACTTCACGGACGAGTGGTACGACTTCCGGACGAGTCCCCGGGGTTCGGTACGGGTACTCCTCTCCGCCGACGAGACCTCGTACGCCGGAGGCAGCATGGGTACCGACCACCCCTTGTCCTGGTGCCACTCCCAAGGCAAAGGAAGATCCTTCTACACAGCCCTGGGCCACGCCCAGGAGTCCTACCAGGACCCCCACTTCCGTACCCACCTACTGGGCGGCATCACGTGGGCGGCAGCGCGCTAGAAAACACGGCGAACCACGGGGGCGCCTGACAGGCCCGGCCACGCTGCGGCCGGCCGCGCAGTTCCCCGCGCCCCTAAAGGCCCCGGGACTGCGGGGGCCGGTGCACCCGCCTGCTGGGCGGCAGCGCCCCAGAGGGCGCGGCGAAACCGCTGGGGTCGTTCGAGAAGTGCGGGCGCGTCGTGGCTGGCCGCGCAGTTCCCCGCGCCCCTAAAAGCCCCAGGACCGCGGGGCTTGGTGCACCCGCATCCTGGGCGGCAGTGTTCCAGGGGGCGCGGCGAAACTACTGGGGTCGTTCGACAGGTGCGGCCACGCTGTGGCTGGCCGCGCAGTTCCCCGCGCCCCTGAAAGTGCCACGGCCGCCGACCCGCCCTTAAGGGGCGCGGGGAACTGCGCGCTCAGCCACAACGCACCCGCACGATCCACACGACGCCCGCCGGCCTTGAAGCAGCTGTTGCTGATCCCGGGTTCTGCGTAGCCAGCCTTCGCGGGGCGGGGCGTGGTGCGACGGCAGAAAATCAGGCAGTCAGTGCCAGCTGGGTCCGCCTGACAGGCCCCGCGCTTGGTGCGTGCGTTTCGCGATCCAGCCCGCCATCGCCCGCACGCCGACGCCGATGGCCCGCTCGTCCGGAGAGAAGTCGGGGTAATGCGGATAGCTCGTGGTGATGGGCGTGCCAGGTGTACGGACACCGAGGAAGGTGTACGTGCCGGGGATCCGATTCAGGAAGAGGGCGAAGTCCTCGCCGCTGAAGGGCGGAAAGGCGGCACGGAGTTCGGTGACCATGTCCAGACCGACGGTGCCGCGCAGGTGGCGGGCGAGCAGGCGGGCGTCGTGTTCTGGACACACCATGGCGGGGAAAGGCTCGGCGGGAAAGCTCACCCCGGCCCCCGTATAGGGCATGGCCACTCGACGAATGCTGTCGCGCACCTCCACGTACCGTTCCTCCGGCCAGCAGCGGTAGGACACGCTCACCTTGGCTTCCTGCGCTGTTGCCCGGACGGCCACGAACCGGGCCAGCGGTCCGTCGGGGGTCCGGGCGTCGGCGACGATCCGCTCCAGGTCGGCCGGTGTCTGTGGCAGATCCACGGTTGCGAGCGCGCCCAGGTCGACGGCCAGGCGCCGCGCGGCATCGGGTGCGTCCGGGCCGGAGAGGGTGATCTCCGCCTTGTCCTGGCCCGGCATCCCGTAGCCCGGGGTCACAGCGAACTGGCCGACGGGGAACGGCCCGCAGTGCAGCGCATGGACCTCCTCGACGTGCTCGCGCTCCAGCACACCTGAGTCGATCAGCGTGCGGGCGCCGGACAGCGTCTCCTCCGCAGGCTGGAAAAGGAAGACCACCGTTCCGCTCAACTGCTGCCTCAGCCGCGCCAGGACCCGCGCGACGCCGATGCCCACCGTGGTGTGGACGTCGTGTCCGCACAGATGGGCCGGCGCGGAACCCCCTCCGACGATGTCCTTGGGCGGAACCGCGTCCATGTCCGCCCGGTAGGCAACGGTCCGGCCCGGACGCGAGCCCTGGAGGACCCCGACGACCCCGTGACCACCACCCACTCCGGTGGTGACGGCCAGCCCCGCCGCCCGCAGCTCCCGAGCCACCACAGCGGCCGTGCGCTGTTCCTGTCCCGGGGCCTCAGGGTGCCGATGGACATCCCGCCGCAGCTTGATCAGCACGCGGTCCAGACGTGCCGCCTCCGCGTCCACCGCCGCCTGCGTCACCGGTCCTCTCCACCCACCCGCGACGGCCTTCCCCATGCCTGCCCACACCATTCCCGCACCGGCCGCCGCTGTGCCGGCCAGTAACGTGCGGCGCGCGAGCGCGTGCTCCGTCGGACGATTCACTGTCACCCCTTCGACTCACGTCGTCTTGTGGGACACACGATCGCCGCGCACCGGTGTCATTGCCCATCCGGTGAGCCACCCTTCGGCGGAGGGGACAGCCACATCATGGGAAACCGCCGCGTCGAGGTCGACGCTCCTCCGGTCCCGGCCCCTCACCGTCGTTAATGGGGTGATCACGGCGAGCTGGTCGGACACACTGGTTCGATGCAGCGCGATGATGAACAGCCGTTGCCCGGCGGCAACGTGAGTGATGGTGTCGTTCGCGTCGGAGACACCGTTCGCCGTCCGGCCGGACCGTGGACTCCCTCCGTGCATGCCCTGCTCGCCCACCTGAACGAGGTGGGATTCAGCGCGGCGCCTCGCCCGCTCGGCATTGACGATCAAGGGCGTGAGGTCCTGACCTTCATGCCGGGACATGTGGTCTGGCCCGACCGGTTCTCGCTGATGGAACCCGCTCGACAACTGGCTCGCGTCGCACGCCTCGTCCGCGAATTCCACGATGCCGTACAGGACTTCACGCCCGCGCCCGGCGCGCACTGGCAGACCCTGATCCCTCCCGAGGGCGGCGACATCATCGCCCACAACGACCTGGCCCCCTGGAACCTCGTGGTCGCAGACGAGACGCGGTGGGCTTTCATCGACTGGGACGCGGCAGGTCCCGGGTCCCGTCTGGGGGATGTCGCCTACGCCCTTCACGGGTTCGTCCCGCTGTCCGCACATCCGGACTGGCAGCGCCCGGACGCGGTGCAACGACTGCGAGTATTCGCCGACGCGTACGGTCTCGATGAGTCCGAACGTCGGCGCTTGGTAGCTCTGTTGGGCCGCCGTACGCGTTCCATGCACGACTTCCTGCGAACTCAGGCAGCCCAAGGCGTCCAGCCCTGGACAAGGCTGTGGGCGGAAGGCCACGGTGACGCCTGGCGAAACGACGCCGAATACATCGAGCAACGCGAAGCCCAGTGGATGCACGCCCTGCTCGCCGACTGAGCTCGTCCTCCATGGCCCGATTCGGTCACGTGCGGCGATGATGCCGAGGCGCCCGGCCGTCTGGTCGTCCTGCCCACGCCGTAGCGGCTGGCAGGGCGCTGCTTCTCCGTGCCGAGCCGAGCGGGCTCCTGGGCCGGGCGGACGAGATGGGGGCGGACGTTTGTAAGCACTCCCTTGGGCTCCACTGCACGGACGGAAAGTGGCTCCACGGCGTAAGAAGTCGATCTGGCTCCACCCGGTGTACAGAGCTGCCCGCCATGCCCTCCTCGGAGTGAATGCACTGCGCCGTCCGCCGTGCGGCGGCGGCAGGGTCTGTGAGTCGATCACGGTCTTGTCGGGAGGCCGGGATGGGTTTGTCGCGGGCGGGACGGTATGCCGCGATCCGGAGAGACAAGCGTCTTGATCCGGATGTGTCGCAGCGGACGTCGGGCGAGAAGTACGGAGTTCACCGCAGGACGGTCCGTCAGGCGTTGAACTCGGCGGTTCCGCCGCCGAGGAAGAATCCGGCGCCGCGGGCGCCAGTGCTGGACCCGTTGCGTGACCACTTCAGCCTGCGCAAGATCGCACTCGGCACCTGCGACCGGCCTTACGGGACCGCTTGCCAGCATGAAAACGTCTGCGAGCCCAGGTCGGCCGAGGTGAGGACGGGGTCACTGCCCTTGGTCAGGTCCTCACGCCTCAGCGATGATCTGGGCCTTGAGCCGGTCATATTCGGCGACCGCGTCCGGCAGGTCATCGAAGAAGTCATCCCAGAAACCGGGTCGCTGCCACTCCTGGGGCGCCAGGGTCAGCCTGCCGTCGTCCAGTGCAGTGACCCAACAGGTCGGCATCCGATCGGACACGATCTCGAACATGGCTGCGTCCCACAGTCCAGGAACGTCGATCTCGTCTCGCCTCACACTGCGGTCAGGAAGGCGGAACAGGACGTGGGGCCGGGTGGCGGACACTTCGAGGACCGGGTACTCCTCGCCGATCCGCACGCCTGGATGCTCGCTCACTACTGTCGAGGTCCCGGGCTGGATGTTTTTGATGCATCGGACGATCACCGCTGCAGCCTATGCAGTTCCCGGCTCCGTCGGCTCCCGGCCTTCGGACGACGCCGGGTTCAGCGCAACGTGTCGGCGTACACCCGTAACTAGCCAGAGCCCCGTAGCTACTCAGGGCGGTACAACCGAAGGTGCTCAGCCTCGTCGGCCGTGACGAGGATGCTCGGCGTAATCGGGAGGCGATACGGGCGGTGGGTGCGGAACACTTGGCAGGGTGATCAAGATGGAGCCTGTCCTGGAGATGTGGACACCCGACGGCTTCGACCTCTGGCCTGTCGCTGAGATAGAACCGTTCAGCTTCCTGTCCCTCACCGGGGAGCTCTCACCCGCTGAGGTAGGGGCGGTGGTGATGCGTGTCGCCGACTACAACGACGTCGACTCCGATGATGGCCACGCACCGCTGACGGGCAACACAATCGGCTCCTTCTTGCACGGACTGCTCACACCTGAGGACGACATCGTCGCGCCCGGCGGTCTGCGAGTCATCGACACCTCCACCGGTGTCACCTTCCTGCCCGGCTGTTGTGACGGGCTGGAGAGCTGGCGCGACTGGCATCAGCTCGACGACGGCAAGCTGCTTGGGTTCGGCCACGAACCCGTGTCACCCGTTGCGGAGCGCTTCGGCGACACCGTCAGGCTCACTGTCAACACCGAGCAGCGAGAGAGTCCGGTGGTCACGCTGTCCGTCACCGAGTTCCGCCACCTGCTCGCCGGCGCCGAGTGCGACTTGGCCGACTTCCTCGCGCTGGCAGCCGACTGGACGGCCAGGCACCTGCCTGCCTACCGCACTCCCGTCACGGCCGCTCTCGCCTGCGTTCTCGACCTGCCCGTTCCGGCCGTGAGACCGGAGCCATAGGACGATCGGCTCGGCTTCGCTCAGGAGTGCCCACGAGAAGGGCGAGGTCGGGCAGGAGGGCGGTCGGTTCCGGCGCATGTATTTGGTCCCTGTCCCGGGTTGGTCAGGGAAGCGAACTTCCGCCCGGCCCAAGCGGCTGGAGGACTTCGACTTCAAGGAGAACCCCCAGCGTCACCCCCGATCTCGTCGGTAGCCTGTCGGCACCCTGTTGGACCCCGCCTGGGTCAGGGCGGGGCAGCCGCTCTGCTTGATCGGTGGTTCCGGCCCCGGCAAGTCCCACCTGCTGATCGGGATCGGCACCGCCATGCCGAGGCCGGGCTGAAGGTCCGTCACACAACGACGGTCGACCTGGTCAACGAGCCGGCCGAGGCCGCTGACGAGAAGAAGCTTTCGCGCACGATCGCCCGATACGGGCGGGTCGACATGCTCTGCCTGGACGAGTTCGGATATCTCGACCTGGACAGGGCCGGGGCGAAGCTGCTGCTCCAGACCTTCACCGAACGCGAGGAGCGACGCGCCATCGCGATCGTCAACGCGCACATCGTCGAGACCGGCACCGAGTCCTACCGGTTCACCCTCACCCAGACCGAACGCAGGCGGCGCCGCACCTGACCCCTGTCTTCGCCCTTGGCAAGGATGTCGCTGGAGTCCCCGCCTGAGGCCATCGGTGATCGGCCGATGGCAGGATCGTGTCCATGACGGTCGTATCCGGAGACCTCGAACTGACCATGGACGAACTGCGCGTTGTCGCGCACTACGCACTGGAGAGCGCCGAGGAGGTACTCCCTGTGTTCGAGGAAGCCAGCCCCGATGATCCTCGGCCTCGGGCAGCCATCGACGCCGCGCGCGAGTTCGTGAGCGGCGCCAGAAGAACCAAGCTGCAGCGCGTCACCTCCCTGGACGCCCACCGAGCGGCAAAAGAAGCGCCCACGGAGGCGGCGCGGCTAGCTGCACGCGCCGCCGGAGACGCCGCCTCTGCGGCTTATCTCCATCCGATCGCGAAAGGCACTCAGGTGGGGCACATCCTCAGAGCCGCCGCGAGCGCTGCTCGCGTTGGTGAACTGAACGCGCAAAACGATCCCGGCGTCGGGCTCCGGCTGATCGAGGAGGCACGACAACGCGCTACACCGGTCCTGATCGAGGTTCTGAACAGATACCCACTGGCACCTACCGGAAAGAGCCGGGCTGCACAGCTCATGACCATCCTGGACGCGTCCTTGCGCCTGCCGCGTCCAGCCGTCAGCTAGTCCCCTAGCTGACGGCCCTTGCCAACAACTGCGGCCGGCCTCTCCCAGGGGCGGGTTACTGCGCGGCCAGCCACCACCCACCTGCACGTCCCACCCAACCCACGCCACCCAACCCGAATTCACCGCGCCGCCGTACTCGCCCGCACAACCAACCGAGTGGACAGCTCGGTCCGAGTCCCCTCGGGCTGCTCCCCGGCCATCAGCCGCACCAGCAGCCGCAGCGCGACCCCCGCCATCTCGGAGACCGGCTGCCGGACAGTGGTCAGGGCCGGTGACGCCCATCGTGCCTCGGGCAGGTCGTCGAACCCCACCACGCTGACGTCGTCCGGCACGGACAACCCCCGCTCCGCGAGCGCGCGATACGCGCCCAGCGCCATCCGGTCCGAGCAGACGAAGACGGCCGTCGGCGGCTCCGGCAGGTCGAGCAGTTCCAGCATCCGCCGCTGCGCGGACCCCTCGTCGAAGCCGCCGTACCGCACGTACTCCGCCCGATGCCGCACCCCCGCCGCCGCGAGCGCCGACCGGTACCCCGCGACCCGCGCGCCACTGCACGTCCTGCGGCGGTGCCCCGCGACGACGGCGATCCGTTCATGGCCGAGCGAGAGCAGATGCTCGGTGGCGAGCACCCCGCCGTGCCAGTTGGCCCCGCCGACCGACACGACCCCCGCCGGTGGTTCGAGCGCCGGATCGATCAGCACGAACGGGATCCGGTGCTGATCCAGCCAGGCGTACTGGGGCACGGTCAGCTCGGCGAGGTGGAACAGCACTCCGGACGAGCCCCGGGTGGCGAGCTTGTCCAGCCAGCCGCGCTCCGGACGGTCGCCCCGGGTCGGGGTCAGCCCCGCCGAGACCACCACCTCAAGTCCCGCGTCCTGCGCCGCCTCCTCCACCCCGTGCAGGATCGCCCCGGCCCAGGAGCTCTCCAGCGAGTGCACGACGAGGTCGACGAGGCCCGGTGACTTCGCCGCGTCGAACCGGGGTCTGCGTACGTAACCGAGCCGGTCGAGTGCCTCCGTGACCCGGCGGCGGGTCTCCGGTGCCACGTCCTCACGGCCGTTGACCACCTTCGAGGCCGTGGGTACGGACACCCCTGCCTCGCGGGCGACGACCGCGAGGGTCGGCCCCGCCACGCTCCCGGTACGCACCATGGAGCCCACCTCTCCGGCCCCGTCCCGAGGGCCCGCGAAAGTTTCGGGTAGAAAGCGCTTCCTACAGCGGTCCCTACAGTAAGGCCGCCCGAACTCACCGTGGAAGACCGGGTACTCGGTGGAATTCCACGGATCCGAAAGTCTCGAAATGCCGGACATGCTGGTCGTGAGCGGTTCCAGGCACGGTTCGTGAGCGGTTCCAGGCACGGTTCGTGAGCGGTTCGGGGCGGCCGACACGTTCGGCTTCGGCACCCCGGGGCTGCGGAACACGAGGGTTCTGTGATGCGCTGACCGTGATGCGGTGAAGCGGTGAGGCGCGGTCCGCAGAGGCGGTTCGTCGCGGTGAGGAGGGGTTCGGATGGCTGAGGTACCTGCGGTGACCGAGGGTCCCGGCACGGCCGATGGTCCTGTGGTCGGCACCCCCTACGGGGCCGTGCGGGGCCGTTACGAGAACGGCGTCGCCGTTTTCCGGGGCATCCCCTACGCGGCCCCGCCCTTCGGCCCCCGCCGCTTCCGCCCGCCCGTCCCGCCCGAGCCCTGGGCCGGGGTGCGCGACGCGGGCGCGTTCGGGCCGACGCCGCCCAAGCCGCCGTACTCCGACGCCTTCGCGAAGCTGCTCGCCGACCCGGTCGTGCCGGGCGACGACTGCCTGAACCTCAACGTATGGACACCGGAACCGGGTCCCGGCGCCCGCCTCCCCGTCATGGTGTGGATCCACGGAGGAGCACTGACCCGCGGCTCGTCCGCGATCCCGGTGTACGACGGCCGGTCCTTCGCCCGGGACGGCGTGGTGTGCGTGTCCTTCAACTACCGCCTGGGAGTGGAGGGGTTCGGCCTGTTCCCGGACGCCCCCGCCAACCCGGGCCTGCGCGATCAGCTCGCCGCACTGGAGTGGGTACGGGACTCGATCGCGGAGTTCGGCGGCGACCCGGACCGGGTGACCGTCTTCGGTGAGTCCGCCGGGGCGATCAGCATCGGGGCGCTGCTGGCGAGCCCGCGCGCCCAGGGGCTGTTCCGGCGGGCGGTGCTGCAGAGCGGGGCGCCCGAGGTCACGGACCGGGACAAGGTACGGCGCCTGGTGCGCCGGATGGCGGCCCGGCTGAGGATCCCGGCGACCGCGCGGGCGTTCGCCGTCGCCGACCGCAAGGCCCTCGCGGAGGCGCAGGCGGAGGCCGGCCGCCGTGCGAGCCCGGTCGTCGGCGGGCCCGCGTTCGGCATCGTCGTCGACGGGGATCTGGTGCCGCGCGACCCGCTGGAGGCGCTGATCGAGGGCGATGCGGCCAAGGACGTGGAACTGCTCCTGGGCTGGACCAGCGAGGAGTACCGGCTGTGGCTCGCGCCGACCGGACTCGTCGAACGCCTCGACCGGCTCGGCCCGGTCGCCCTGACCGCCGCGAGGGCCCGCTGCCGCTGCGGCCCCGAGGTGCCGCGCGGCTACCGGCTGGCCCACCCCGGGGCGAGCACGGCCGATCTGGTGGGGCAGCTGGTCACGGACTTCCTCCTGCGCGTGCCGCTGCACCGGCTCGCCGACGCCCACCGGGCGGGCTCGCACGTCTACGAGTTCGCCTGGCCGTCGAACGTACCCGGCCTCGGCGCCTGCCACGCCCTGGAACTGGGCTTCGTCTTCGACACGACCGACGTACCCGAGGCGGCGATGCTCGCGGGCCCCGGGGCGCCGCAGTCCCTCGCCGACGAGATGCACGCGGCGTGGGTACGGTTCGCCGTCACGGGCGACCCGGGCTGGCCCGCCTGGGACGACACCCGTCCCGTACGGGTCTTCGGGTCGGGCGGGCCCGAGATCGTACGGGGCCCCCGGGACCGGGAGATGGCCCTGTGGGAGAACGGGTCCCCGGCCCCCACCGGAGCCGGGCGCACCCCGGCGTCGGCCGGGCCGGGCGCCCCGTCAAGGACGGTGGTGGGGCGACTTCGCAGGCCGGGCGCCATGCGGAGGATCTGACGACAACCCGCAACCCGCCTCGCCCGCAGCCGCACGGGCCGGACAAGCCGTGCGAGCCGTACAGGCCGCAAGCCACTCAAGGCGCCCAGGCCGCGCCCCGGGCCGGGACCGCGTCAGCGCACGGCCGTCGCCGGCTATCGCTGGGCTTCCCGGTCCTTGGTGCCCTTGGCGCCCTTGTTGCTCGTGCTGCTCGTGCTGCTCGCGGGGCGCTTGGTGCTCTCCGGGCGCCGGGTCAGGACGAGCGGGCCGCTCTCCGTGATGGCGACCGTGTGCTCGGAGTGGGCGGTGCGCGAGCCGTCGGCCGAGCGGATCGTCCAGCCGTCGGGGTCGTACACGATCTTGTCGGTGCCCGCGGCGAACCAGGGCTCGATCGCGATCGTCAGGCCGGGACGCAGCTTCCAGCCGCGACCGGGGCGGCCGTCGTTGGGGATGTGCAGCTCCTCGTGCATCGTGCGGCCGATGCCGTGACCGCCGAATTCGAGGTTGACCGGGTAGCCGTACTCCTTGGCGACCCCGCCGATGGCCGCCGAGATGTCCCCGAGCCGGTTGCCCGGCAGGGCGACCTCGATCGCGGCCTCCAGGGCGACCTCGGTGGCCTCGATCAGCCGCAGGTCCTCCGCGGCCGGGGTGCCGACGATGACGGAGAGGGCCGAGTCGGCGGCCCAGCCGTCGACCATCACCGCCATGTCCATGGTCAGCAGATCGCCGTCGCGCAGCTTGTAGCTGTGCGGCAGTCCGTGCAGCACGGCGTCGTTGACCGAGAGGCACACCACGTTGCGGAACGGGCCCTTGCCGAACGAGGGCTCGTAGTCCCAGTAGCAGGACTCCGCGCCGCGTTCCTTGATCCGGCGGCGGGCGTGGTGCTCCAGATCCATCAGGTTCACCCCGACGGCCGCGAGGTCACCGAGCTCTCCCAGCACCTGACCCAGGAACTGTCCGGTGACGTGCATACGCTCGATGTCTGCGGGAGATTTGTGCTCGATCACTGTGATCCTCGATTCCACGGGGCGGCCGACCGGTATATTTATACCAGAGGGTGGGGTGGTTGCCCGCCGGACGCCACCGCCTCTAGCATGTGCGCATGGTCCGCCATCCGCTCGCCCCAGAACAGATCGAGGCGGGCCGTCGTCTCGGGGCGGCCTTGCGCTCCGCCCGGGCCGGACGCAGTCCCGCCGAAGTGGCCGCGGCGGCGGAGATCTCGCCCGAGACCCTTCGCAAGATCGAGACCGGCCGCATGCCGACGCCCGCGTTCGGCACGATCGTCCGGCTGAGCGAGGTACTGGGCGTACCCCTGCCGGAGCTCGCCAGCATCTGGCGCACCGACCCCGCCCTCAGCGCGGCCTCCTGAACCCACCGGTACGCCTTTGCCCCGCTCACAGCGGTGAGCGGGGCGAAGACTTCAAGTGAGCCTGATCAGGTCAGGCCAGATCCGATCAGGGCAGGGTCCATTTCTGGTTGGCGTTGGTGTGGCAGGTCCACAGATGGACGGCCGTGCCGTCGTTCCAGGTGCCTCCCGAGGCGTCCAGGCACTTGCCGGACTGCGGGTTGCGGACGGTGCCGTCGGTCTGGGCGGCCCAGGTCTGGGCGCCCGAGCCGTTGCAGGTCCAGAGCTGGATCTTCGTACCGTCGGCGTTGCCTCCGCCGCTCACGTCCAGGCACTTGCCGAGTGCCCTGAAGGTGCCGTCGGTGCCTACGGTCCACTTCTGGGCGGCGGATGAGTTGCAGGTCCAGATCTGGACCTTGGTGCCGTCGGCGGTCTGGGCGTTGTCGATGTCCAGGCACTTGCCGTTGACGCCCTTCACCTCACCCGTACGGGGACCGGGCTCCTGCCCGCCGCCGTCGCGCTTGACGCGGATGTTGCGGAAGGACACGTCGTCGCCGTCACCGTGGTTCTGCAGTCCGATGTGCCCCTGCCGCAGACTCCGCACGGGGTCGGTGTTGGTGAAGTCGTTGATCTTCCGCCCGTTGAGGAAGATCTCCAACCGCTCACCGGTGACCCGCAGTTCGTACGTGTTCCACTCGCCCGGTGGATTCAGCGCCGCGTCCCGCGCGGCGAGGTCGGCGGACTTGAAGCCGTACACGGAACCCGTCGTGCGGTCCGCCGAGTCGGTGGAGTCGATCTGGATCTCGTACCCGTTGTTCACCGCCGACCACGGGTCGTCGGAGGCCGGGAAGCCGATGAAGATCCCCGAGTTGTCGTCCCCGGCCATCTTCCAGTCGAGCTTGAGGGAGTAGTCCCCGGTGAACTCCTGCGCGTTGTACCAGAACAGCCCCATCCCGCCCACGGAGGTGAGCGTGCCGTCCGCGAGGCTGAACTGCCCGGGACCGGCCTGCTTCCAGCCGGTGGTGGACGAGCCGTTGAACAGTGACGTGTAGCCGGTCTCCGGGCGGCAGTCCGCGTCGGTCATGCCGGAGGCCCAGCGGACACCGCCGAGGAGGTGGCGCCGGAAGGCGGGATCGTCGTACGACTCAGGGGTGTGGCCGCCGCCCGTGTAGAAGGCCCGGCCGCCCTGGTAGTCCTTGCACCAGGCGATCGGATGGTCGCCGGACATGTTCCCGCCGGAGTAGCTGGACTCGTCGAGCGAGGCCAGGACATGGGCGGTGGTACGGGGATTGGTGCGGTAGTTGTACCACTCGTCCGTGCGCTGCCAGGTGCTGCCCAGGTGGGCGGTGGCGTCGTGCGCCCGGTCCTCCACCTTGACCGTGGCGGACTGGATCGCCGGATGCGAGTGGAAGAGCGCGCCCGCCAGACCCTCGTAGAAGGGCCAGTCGTACTCGGTGTCGGCGGCGGCGTGGATGCCGACGTAACCGCCGCCGCCCTGGACGTAACTCTCGAAGGCCGTCTGCTGGGCGGCGTTCAGCACGTCACCCGTCGTCGACAGGAAGACGACGCTCTTGTACTGGGCGAGGTTGCCGGTCGTGAAGGTCGAGGCGTCCTCGGTCGCGTCCACGGTGAAGTTGTTCGCGCCGCCGAGGCCGCGCAGGGCCGCGATGCCCTCGTCGATCGAGTCGTGGCGGAAGCCCGCCGTCTTGGAGAAGACGAGGATCTTGTACGCGGGGTCGGCCGCCGCGAGTGGCGGCGCCTCGGCGGTCGCCGATCCGGTGACGGACCGGCCCACCGCGTCGGGCAGTGCGGTGGCCTGCGGGGTCAGACAGAGCGTGGCGCCCACGAACAGGCCGAGGGCCGCTTTCAGGTAAGTACGCATGGTCGGTCTCCTCCCTCCTACGGCAGGGTCCATTTCTGGTTGGCTTGGGTGTGGCAGGTCCACAGGTGGACGGCGGTTCCGTCGTTCCAGGTGCCGCCGGACGCGTCGAGGCATTTGCCTGACTGCGGGTTGCGGACGGTGCCGTCGGTCTGGGCGGCCCAGGTCTGGGCGCCCGAGCCGTTGCACGTCCACAGCTGGATCTTCGTACCGTCGGCGGTGGCTCCGCCGGAGATGTCCAGGCACTTGCCCAGGGCCTTCAGCGTGCCGTCGGTTCCGACGGTCCACTTCTGGGCGGCGGATGAGTTGCAGGTCCAGATCTGGACCTTGGTGCCGTCGGCGGTCTGGGCGTTGTCGATGTCCAGGCACTTGCCGTTGACGCCCTTCACCTCACCCGTGCGGGCGGCACCGCCGGAGGTGGTGAAGGAGAACTCGTCCACGTCGAAGAGCGCGCCGCTGCCGCCCTTGAAGACGAGGTACAGGGAGGTGGAACCGCTGGGCTGGTTGCTCAGCGTGGCCGTCACGTCCTGGAAGGTCTCCCAGCCGCCGGTCACCGGCACGGTCGCCGTGCCGAGCAGGGTGCCGGTCGTGGAACCGGCGCGGACCTCGATGGTGCCGCCCGCGCCCGCCGAGGAGACCCGGGCGGTGAACCGCGTCGCGTTGCCGAGGGCGTACGGCTTGAAGGAGATCCAGTCGTTGTTCTCGATGTTGCCGACGGTCTTGCCGCCGTGCGCGGGGGCGTGGGAGACGACGTCGACGCCCGAGGAGTCGCCGTAGTGCTCGCCCTGCCGGTGGCTGGGCTGGACGACGTGCTGGTCGTGCGCGGTCAGCGCGGGCTGGCCGCCGGCGCCCTTGTCGGTGTACTCGGCGTCGAGCACACCGAAGATGTTGGCGTTGGGATCGTGCTCGCCGTCCGCCAGGGTCTGCAGCGTGCCGGTGCAGCCGGTGGTCGAGGTCTGCGGATGGCCGTGGCTGTCGTGTCCGACGATGAAGGTGACCTTCACCTTCGTGCAGTCGATCGTGCCGTCGGTGCCGTCTTCGGGGTCGGTCACCGTCACCTTGAACGGGATGGCGTCACCGAAGTCGTGGATGCTGCCGTCCAGGGGCAGATCGAGTTTCACGGTGGGCGCGGTGTTGCCCACCGTGACCTGCACGGAGGCGCTGCCGGACTTGCCGGTGCCGTCCGTGACCGTCAGCGTGGCGGTGTACTGGCCGTTGGCCGTGTAGGTGTGGGAGGGGTTGGCGGAGGTCGAGGTGGAGCCGTCGCCGAAGTTCCACGCATAGCTCAGGGCGTCGCCGTCCGGGTCGGTGCTGCCGGCCGAGGAGAACGTGACGGCCAGCGGTGACGTGCCCGAGGTGACGTTCGCCTTCGCCTGCGCGGTCGGGGCGAGCCCGCCCGTGACATGGTCGATGCGGTACAGCGCGGAGTTCGCGTCGCCGTTGAAGTAGCCGGTGCCGTAGTCGAGGACGTACAGGGCGCCGTCGGGGCCGAAGGCCATGTCCATCACCTGGGTGCCGGTCCAGGGCATGGAGTTGATGGACTGCACGGTGCCGTCGGTGCCGGACTCGATGCGCTTGATCCAGCGGCGGCCGAACTCACCGGCGAAGAAGTCGCCGTCGTACTCCTGCGGGAACTTCACCTCGGAGGTGGAGTTCGCGTCGTAACGGTAGACCGGGCCGCCCATCGGGGACTCCGAGCCGTTGCCGAACTCCGGGACGGACGCGCCGTCGTACGGGATCCAGGCGGGCTGGACCGCGGGCAGGCTGGTGAGACCGGTGTTGTTGGGCGAATTGTTCGTTGGCGCCGCGCAGTTGAAGGCGGACCCGGAGGCGCCGGTGGCGAAGTTGTAGTCGATGTAGGCGTCGTTCTTGCCGGTGCAGTACGGCCAGCCGAAGTTGCCCGCCTTGGTGATCCGGTTGAACTCCACCTGCCCGCCGGGCCCACGGGTGGGACTGGCGGTGCCGGCATCGGGGCCGTAGTCGCCGAGGTAGACGATGCCGGTGGCCTTGTCGACGCTCATCCGGAAGGGGTTGCGGAAGCCCATCGCGTAGATCTCGGGGCGGGTCTTCGCGGTCCCGGAGGGGAAGAGGTTGCCGCTCGGTATCGAGTACGACCCGTCCGCGTTGACCTTGATCCGCAGGACCTTGCCGCGCAGGTCGTTGGTGTTGCCCGCGGAGCGCTGCGCGTCGAAGGCGGGGTTGCGGGTGGGGCGTTCGTCGATGGGGGTGTAGCTGTCCGAGGCGAACGGGTTGGTGTCGTCGCCGGTGGACAGGTACAGGTTTCCGGCCGCGTCGAAGTCGATGTCGCCGCCGACGTGGCAGCACAGACCGCGGGAGGCGGGCACATCGAGGATCTTCTTCTCGCTGGCGGGATCGAGGGTGCCGTCGGTCTTGAGGACGAACCGCGACAGCCGGTTGACTCCGTCGAAGGGGGCGAAGTCGGCGGCGCTGCCGTCTGAGGGGGCGTCACCGGAGGGCGTACTGAGCGTGGGCGCGTAGTACAGGTAGATCAGCCGGTTGGAGGTGAACCCGGGATCCACGGCAACGCCCTGCAGCCCCTCCTCGTCATGGCTGTAGACGTCCAACTTGCCCGCGACGGAGGTGGTTCCGGCCGCGTTCGTCAGACGGAGCGTGCCGTCCCGGGAGGTGTGCAGGACCGAGCGGTCCGGCAGCACCGCCAGGGTCATGGGCTCGCCCGTCTCGGCCACGCCCTTGGCGAGCGTGACCTGCTGGAACTCGACGGCGGCGGCTTTTGATCCGCCGGCCGGATCCGCGGGTTGCGCGGGTTGCGCGGCGGCCGGGGAGATGGGCAGCAGACAGCCGACGGCAACGGCCGCGGCGGTCAGCAGATGACGGACACGTCTGTGTCCGATCGGTTTCGTGCGCACAGAGGTCTCCCATGGTGGGGTGGGATGACGGCAGCCCTGACCGGACTGCCAAGCGGTGCACAGGCGCGCGCCGTCGCGCCGTCGTGACCGGTCGCAGCGAGCGCTATGACCGGTTCATTTCAAGGAAGTTAGCGACCTTTGTCGACGGCCGTAACCCATCGAGCACAAGTTCCCAACACTTTTTCCCCACCGAGGACAAAGTGGCTCGCCCGGCGTCGGGCTTCCCGTCAGGGGCGCGCGCTCGTGACGACGTCCACCAGGGCCCCGACCGGGGCGCGGGGAACTGCGCGACCAGCTCCCACCGGCCCGCGGCGCCGCGACAACCGCTCCACCCACCCCCGGGCGAAGCCCTACCTGGGCGGGGCCCCACCTGCCCAGGGCCCCACTTCCACCGCCGCAGCGATCCGCGCAATCCCCTCCGGCCCCACCCGGCAACACCCCCCGACCAGCCGCGCCCCCGCCCGCTCCCACCCGACAACCTCCTCCGGCGCGAACGTGGAGCGCCCCCGCCAGGCCCGCGCCCCCGCGTCCCACGTCTCCCCGCTGTTCGGATAGACGACGACCGGCTTCCCCGTGACCCGCGCGGCCGTCGCCACCGCCGCGTCCACGTCCTCGGGAGCGCAGCAGTTGACGCCGACCGCGATCACCTCGTCCGCGTCGGCGGCCACCGCGAACGCCTCCTCCAGCGACTGCCCGGCCCGCGTCCGCCCACCGGCGACGCTGTACGACAGCCACGCGGGCACGCCGAGCCCACGCACGGCCCTCACCAGGGCCCGCGCCTCATCGACATCCGGCACGGTCTCCAGGGCCAGGACATCAGGGCGGGCCCCGGCCAGCACCTCAACCCGGGGCCGGTGAAAACGCTCCAACTCATCCACGCTCAGCCCGTACCGCCCCCGGTACTCGGACCCGTCCGCGAGCATCGCCCCGTACGGCCCCACGGACGCCGCCACCCACAACGGCCCGCGCGCGCCCTTCGTCCCGGCCCGCCGCGCGGCCTCCCGCGCGAGTCCGACACTCGACTCCAGCAGTTCGGCCGCGCGCTCCCGGGAGATTCCGCGCCGGGCGAAGCCCTCGAAGGTCGCCTGATAGCTGGACGTGATCGCCACGTTCGCACCGGCCTCGAAGTAGGCGAGATGCGCCTCGGTGATCGCCTCGGGCCGCTCCACGAGCAGCCGAGCCGACCACAGCTCGTCACTCAGATCGTGCCCGCCGGCCCGCAGCTGATTGGACAGCCCACCGTCCAGAACGATGGTCCCGACACCGGAGGCAAGAACATCGACGAGGGAACGGCCTGCCGCACCGGAAGAACTGTCGCTGGTCATGCGTCGACGCTACACGCGGTCGGTTTTAATGCCGGGGTGGAGACGTCGTGGTGGGAAGAGTTGCCGGTGTCCGTGTGGGAGGAAGTCGACGGGTTCGTGCTGCGCGATCGCCAGTTGCAGGCGATCAAGGTCATGCTGGACGCAGTTCGGGTTCAGTGGGAGGGCGTTGAGACCCCGCGCCCCAATCTGTACGCCTGCCAGCACGTGGTGATGGCCCGCTACGAGGCGTTGGCCGATCGGATCGTCCGGCAGCCCGAGCCACCGAGGGATGTGGAGTCGCTGGCCGCTCTCATCGGCGGACTGCCGGGGAAGCCGGCCGCGGTCGAGACCGTGTGGGACGGGGACACGACCGGCTGGTTCGTGGAGCTCCTCGCCATCCTGGACGCACCGGCGAGCGAGGCCCGTCTGGCCATGATCCGTCATGGCTCGGACCTCCGTCTCTTCAACGGACAGGTGCCACCCTGGCCGGAGGCGGCGGAAGCCACGAGGACCGGCACCGCTCTGGCCGCCCGCTTCGGCGTGCCCTTCCACTTCGCGAGCCCGGACAAGCCCGATGACCAGGCACCCCGCTGGCGGACCTCGCCTGACGGCCGGAGCGGCTAGGGCCTGTCTGACAATTCCCGTCTGCCGGGCGACGCCATGCACGCACTCTCGCCGCACCGGGCACAGAGCCAAGTACGTCCAGTACGAGGCTCTGCGCCCGGCACGGCGAGAGCACGCACCTGACGCCGCCCGGCCGCCCTCCGGGCGACGACGGGAATTGTCAGACACGCCCTAGGGGTAAGTCACACGTCCTCGCAGGCCTCGGACGTGAACTCCGCTAGGGGGGCCGTGACGGCGGATTCGTCTCCGTCGTCCGAGACGGCGTCGTAGCGGACCATCCCCGGGGTCAGCCCCGCCCGGTCGCTCAGCGTGAACGAGACGCTGAGCGACGACGACGAGTTGTCCTTGGTCCAGCCGTAGAGGGTGTAGGTGGTCTTCGCGGTGAGCGGAGCGAGTGTCGTGTCGGTGGTCCAGCCGTCAGCGGGCGCATCGAGGGGCCAGGTGGTGAGACCGGCCGTGAGGGAGCGGTCGGCGGTCCAGGAACCGACCGTCTCCTCCTTGTCGGGGTCGGCGCCGTCCACGTAGAGGGTCGCGCCGTCGATCCGATGCCCGCACACCATCATGACGCCGAGCAGCCGGCCGTCGGCGGTCACGGAGACACCGGCGACGGCATCGACAGGAGCCGTGCACCCCGAGGCGGCCGCCAGGGCCACGCAGGCCGCACCGGCACCGACCAGACGCCGCCCCACCGACCGCGCACCCATCGACCGCGAAACTTTCGACCGCATAAGGCCCCCCTGCCCAGTGCCTGTTCACCGCCGTCACCGGTGCCGGAATCCATCCACGCGGATCGCACCCCCGTGCGTATGCGGATCAGCCGGTTCGGCCACGAAGCCCGCCGAAGCGAGGATTCCCAGGAGAGCATCCCGCATATGTTCGGAGGCGGCCCCCCAATGCCGGAAGACAGGGGGAAGGTTCGAGGGATCGATTCCCTTCTCGAAGAGGGTGATGGCGGCGTCCCTCAGCTCTGTGGATGTGCGCCAGTCCACGTACACGTCGCCCATGACAACGCGGTCCAAGTGCACCTGGGCTCCGGGCTCGTCGCATGGACCTGCGACGTCGTCGCCCCGGTAGGCGTGAAGCCCGGCACGGAGCAGCTCCCGGACCACCGCGGCGGCCACCTCGTCGCGTTCCGTGATCAACTCCGGCTCCGCGTGGAGTGGGATGCGGGATCCGTACTCGTTCGAGTTCAACTCAGGTCCGGCCAGTTCAGGAGGTTTTCCAGGGTCGTGCGGTCGCCTTCGGCTCGTGCGGTGTCCAGGGGGACGCGGCCGTGCAGGGTGAGCAGGAGTTCGCTCGCGGAGCCGTGGAGGGTGGCGTCCGCGGCACGTCCGTCGTCGGTGACGACGTGTGACCCCGACTCCGTGATGTCGAGGATCCATGACTCGCCCTCGGTCGCGTACAGGCCGATCCGGGCCGGCCCGTGCGGCCAGGACCCGGCGGTGCCATGGCTCACGCCGATGAACTCGGCGATCCCGTCGAGTGCCACAACCGCCGGTACGGGCAAGGGAGTTCCGGCGGCCAGCTGCGCGTCGAAGGCGTGGACAGCCGCCTCCTGGACCTGATGGCGCGCCACGGAACCGCTGTTCTCCGGGACGTCGGAGTCGCCCCACCACGTCCAGCAGTCCACGGCGGGCCCCGCGGCCCGCAGGGCGGCGATCAACTCCTCGGTGGCCGCGGCCGAACGCGCCGACAGGTCCACAGGCAGCGCGTCGTCCGCCGCCACGGCCGGAGGCTTCTCGCTGGGGCCGGCCGCGACCGCCGCCGCCCAGAACCGGTGCACCTGGATGACGTGTTCGACGAGTTCGCGCAGCGACCAGTCGGGACAACTGGGAACGCGGACATCCAGATCGGGAGAACCGGTGACGCTGCCGCGCAGGGCGGCGGAGCGGTCCTCGATCAAGGTCAGCAGATCTTCGAACGAAGGTGTCTGGGGCATCCCCGTTTCCTATCACCCGCCACTGACAGGGGGCCGATTCCGGCGAAGGTTCCGCAGAGGTTCCTACGGATCGCTCCCGACCCGTTGACCTCCCCGTAACACGCCCTTACCTTTTCGGCGTTCGGGATGACAGATGTTGTGCGAAATGCCGAACATTTCTGTTCGCTTTTGTGTCCCCCCACCCCGCCACCGCCATCCCCCGCCCCGAAGGAGCGTGCTTGAGATGAGACGCCTGTACGCCGTACTCCTCGCCCTCTGTCTGGCCCTCGCCGGTGCCCTCGGCACCGCGGGCCCGGCCCAGGCCGCCGCGCAGACCATCGCGAACGGCACGCAGTTCACCGACACCAACGGCAGCCCGGTGCACGCCCACGGCGGCGGAGTCGTCAAGGTCGGCTCGTACTACTACTGGTTCGGGGAGAACCGGAACTCCGACAACACCTTCCGGTACGTGGACGCCTACCGCTCCACGGACCTGAAGAACTGGGAGTTCCGCAACCACGTCCTGACCCAGGCGAGCAACTCGGAACTGGCGACCGCGAACATCGAGCGGCCCAAGGTCATGTACAACGCGTCCACCGGCAAGTTCGTGATGTGGATGCACAAGGAGAACGGCGTCGACTACGGCGAGGCCCGCGCGGCGGTCGCCGTGTCGGACACGGTCGACGGCAACTACACCTGGCAGGGCAGCTTCCGCCCCCTCGGCACGCACATGTCCCGTGACATCACGGTGTTCGTCGACACGGACGGCGCGGGATACATGGTCTCGGCCGCCCGCGAGAACTACGACCTGCAGATCTACCGGCTGACCGCCGACTACACCGGGATCGCCAGTCTGGTCGCCGACCCCTGGCACGGCGGCCACCGCGAGGCACCGGCCCTCTTCAAGCGCAACGGCGTCTATTTCATGCTGACTTCGGGGGCTACGGGCTGGAGTGCCAACCAGCAGCAGTACGCCACGGCCACCTCGCTCGCGGGCCCCTGGACCGCGATGGCGAACGTCGGCGACTCGACGACGTACAACTCGCAGACCGCCTTCGTCCTGCCCGTGCAGGGGAGTTCGGGTACCTCCTACCTCTACATGGGCGACCGCTGGGGCAACTCCTTCGGCGGTACGGTCAACGACTCCCGTTACGTCTGGCTGCCGTTGAGCTTCCCCAGCTCGACCACGATGTCCATGTCCTGGTCGCCGGAGGTCACCGTCGACACGGCCGCCGGGACGGTCACCGGGGCGAGTGCCACGTACAACTCGCTCATCGCCCGCCACTCCTCCAAGTGCGCCGACGTGACCAGTCAGTCGCTGTGGGCCGGTGCCCAGATCAAGCAGTACACCTGCAACGGCGGCACCAACCAGAAGTACTGGTTCAAGTCGGTCGGCAGCGGCTACTACCAGCTGGCCGTGCGCGGCAGTTCCCTGTGCGTGCAGGAGAACGCGAGCACCGTCACGCAGGAGAACTGCAGCGGTTCGGCCACCGCGCAGCAGTGGTCGCTCACCACCACCGGCTCCTATGTGACCATCGCGTCCCGCGCCACCGGCGAGTGCCTGGACGTGAACGGCGCGTCCACCGCGGACTCCGCCGCGCTCATCACGTACACCTGCAACGGGGCGACCAACCAGCAGTGGACCAGAGGGAGTTGAGTGGTCATGGCGAGACGTCTGTCGATCACCCTGCCGGCCGCGTTGGCCCTCGCCGCGGCTCTGTCCGCCACCCCGGCGCATGCGCGGACGCAGCAGCCGGGACCAGGGCCAGGGCCAGGGCTGGGGCTGGAGAACTGCACCGCCGGTGCCTGCCACTTCGAGGTGCCGCCCGGCACCTACGACGTGCGGGTGCGGCTCGGCGGTGAGGCCGCGGCCAGTACCGGTATCAGTGGCGAGACCCGGCGCACCCTGCTCGCCGAGACGCCCACCGGGGCGGGCGAGCCCGTGACCCGCGGTTTCACCGTGAACGTCCGTACCCCCGAGGGCGAGCCCACCGGACCCGACGGCACCGCCGGACTCGACCTGGTCGTCGGCGGCTCGGCGCCCGCGCTCGCCGACATCCGGGTCACCCCGGCGGCCGGCCGGCACACCCGGCAGATCCTCCTCGTCGGCGACTCCACGGTCTGCGACCAGCCCGGCGACCCGTACTCCGGCTGGGGCCAGCAGCTCCCGCAGTTCCTCCGCAAGGGGCTCTCCGTCGCCAACTACGCGGATTCCGGGGAGAGCACGGTCTCCTACCTCGCCGATCCACGGCTCTTCGCGACCGTGCAGCCGCTCATCCGCAAGGGCGACCTGGTCCTCATTCAGCTCGCCCACAACGACAAGCAGACGGACGGGCCGACATACCGCGCGAATCTCGAAACGCTCGTCGCGGGCGTACGGGAAAAGGGTGGCCGTCCGGTTCTGGTCACTCCCATCGTCCGTCGCTGGTTCAACGGCGACGGCACACTGAACAACGACACAGCCCTGCTGGTGAACGGCCTCGGAGTGGACCACCCGGCCGTCACCCGGTCGGTCGCCGCGGCCCACGACGTCCCTCTCATCGACCTCACGACCAGGACAAAGGCCCTGGTGGAGTCGTTGGGCGTCGAGGGTTCCAAGGCGCTGTACCTCTACAACGAGAAGCGCGACAACACCCACACCTCGGCACAGGGCGCGACGGCGTACGCCGGACTCGTCCGCGACGAACTCCTTGCTCAAGGCCTGGTGCCCGAGCGTCTTGTGAGGTGAGCTTGACGCCTGGGGCGTCCCGACCGGAACCGGGGCGTCTCAGGTGTACATCCGTGGGGCGCCCCACGGATGTACACGCCCGGCCCCCGGGACGGTTCGGCGGGGGCCGAAGCGTTCCGGTCCTAGCGTGGTGTCATGGCTTCCACCTTCGCCGCACTTCATCACCCCGACGCCGGTTCCCCGCTGCTCCTCCCCAACGCCTGGGACCACGCCTCGGCGGCGGCCCTGGCCGCGCAGGGCTTCGCGGCGATCGGCACGACCAGCCTGGGGGTCGCCGCCGCCGCGGGCCTGCCCGACGGTTCGGCGGCGACCCGGGACGCGTCACTGGCGTTGGCCCTGGCACTGGGCCAGGGCCCCTTCCTCCTCTCGGTCGACGCCGAGGGCGGGTTCAGCGACGACCCGGCCGAGGTCGCCGAGGTGGCCCGCGAACTCGCCGCCGTCGGGGCGGTCGGCATCAACCTGGAGGACGGCCGCGCCGACGGCACCCTGGCCCCCGCCGAACTCCACGCGGAGAAGATCACCGCGGTGAAGGCCGCCGTGCCGGGGCTGTTCGTCAACGCCCGCACGGACACCCACTGGCTGGGCGGCGGTGCGGGTGATGGCGGCGGCGGACGCGGTCCCGAACTCGGACGCGAGACGATCCGTCGCCTCGACGCCTATCAACTGGCGGGCGCGGACGGTGTGTTCGTCCCCGGGCTCAGCGACCCGGCCCGGATCGCCGGCCTGGTCGAGGCCCTCGACGTACCCCTCAACATCCTCTACTCGCCCGAGGGGCCGGCCCTTCCGGCCCTCGCCGAGCTGGGTGTCCGCCGGGTCAGCCTCGGGTCCCTCCTCTACCGGCGGGCCCTGGGAGCGGCCCTGGAGACGGCCGCGCTGATCAGGGCGGGGCTGCCCGTCGAGGGGGCCGCACCGACGTACGACGACGTGCAGGCGCTGGTTCGACCGAGCGGCCCCGATCGGCCCGGAGCCACCCCGTCCGAGGGGGCTTCCTGGTAGCGTTGATGCTTTCGTGGGTATGAAGCTCTGTGGACTCCGACCGGCGAGGGACCCAGGAATCATGGACATCCCCGGTAGTACGGGCAACACGGGTGGGAAGCGACTGGCCGCGGCCGTCGTGATGCGCAAGGGCCTCGTCCTGCTGGTGCGCCGCAGCGAGACCGAGCGGTTCCTGCCCCGGGTGTGGGGCGTCCCCTGCGGCAAGCTGGAGCCCGGCGAAAGCCCCGAGGACGGTGTCCTGCGGGAGCTCAAGGAGGAGACCGGGCTGCTCGGCGAGGTCGTGCGGAAGGTCGGCGAATCGTCCTTCATGAGCGAGTACCGCGGGCAGGAGACCAAGAACTGGCAGGACAATTTCCTGGTCAGACCGCTCTCCCGGCACATCACCCTCCCCGAGCCGGACCAGGACCACCGCTGGCTGAGCCCGGACGAACTGCACACCGTCGACATCGACGACTACAACGTCGACATCGTGCGTCAGGCCCTCACGAACCCGCGAACCAACGGATTCACGAACGTCTGAGCAGCTCCGCCAGCGCGTCGAGCTCGCCCAGGTAGTCGTCCACGTCCAGCGGCACCTTCGGTACGGTCCCCGGGTGGGGCCCCGCCGCCGTGAACACGTCGGTGTGCCGCCGCCGTTCGTTCCCCGTCTCCAGGAAGAGCGTCACCGTCGGCTCGGTCGTGTCGCACCACGCCCGGTGCAGGGTGTGCGCGGGCAGGGCGTAGCTGCTGCCCGCCGTGTACTCCGCGACCTGGGTCAGCTGCAGCCGGGCCGGACCCGTGGGCTCCAGCAGCCAGTCGGCCGAACCGTCCGCCAGGGACTCCTGATAGCGGTCCGCCTCGATCCCGCCGTCGACGGTGCCGGCGCCGCGGACGTCACCGCGAGGCGCGTACAGCTCCATCGCCAGTCGCCCCCGTACGACGGAAGAGGCAAGCGGGGAACGGTGGTTGTGGATGTCCTCCTTGCCGATCGCGCCGCGCCCCGGATGCCACAGATGGGCGCGCAGCATGTGACGCGGGCCGTCGTCGATGAGCAGGAGCTTGTCGAAACCGAGGACATGGCGGTACGAGAGCCGGGCGCAGCCGTGCGGATCACCTTCACCGGAGGCGAGTTCGGCGGCCAGCTCCAACAGGCGGTCGGGGGAACCCAGTTCGGCCACCACCGCGCGCGCCGCCGACATCCGTTCGTGTTCCGGCAGTTCGCCGTCCAGCGTCTCGGTCAGCAGTTGCCGCGCCGCCAGGACCTGTCGGCCACCCATGCACGTTCCTCCCGGCTCAGCCGTTCGCTCGCTGGATCAACGGTTGATACATCCATACGGCATGCGCCCGCAGTGCCGATAGGCCTTGATAGGTCATCCACATGGGGCGGCGCAGCTCATTGGTGTCGTCGCGCACCCAGGTCCATATGCCGTCGCTCTGCCCGGCGTACACGGCGCTCGCCGCGCCGTTCAGCAGCTCGCGCCACTCCTCCTCCATGCCGTCCTCGCGCGCCACGTCCCGGGCGCCGGGGGTGAGCAGGGCGCGGACGATCCAGGAGGCCGTGAAGTGCCGTACGTTCAGGACCTCGTGATGGGTCGGGTCGTCCACGCGCGGCCTGCGTATGTCCTCGCGGAGGTTGGACAGGTCGAGGCAGGCGTCGTGCGGGGCGTCCGGGCAGGCCAGCAGCCAGCGCACACCGTCCTCGCGGGCGGCGCGCGCGTTCACGCTCTCACTGCCGAGGGCCCGGGCCGCGCGGTCCAGGGCGACGACCGCCTGGGCCGTGTGCAGCGGGGACGGCGGCCCGTGCAGGGGTGCCAGCCGGTATCCCCAGCAGCGGTGGTGCCGGCGGCGCGGATCGGTGACCGCGCCTTCGACGAGGGCGTCACGCAGCAGGGGCAGTACCGCGGAGTCGGGTGCCGCACGCAGCAGGCCGCGCATCACGGTCGTCAGGACGTGCGTCAACTCGCGCCCGGTGCGGTCGAGTTCGTGGGTGAAGCGCGCCTCGCAGTGCGCCACCTCCTCGGCGAGCCGCTCCCGTGAGGCCCCGGCCCGTGCCAGCGCGCCCAGCACCAGGGCGGTCACCTCGGGGCGGGCCTGGGAGCCCTGCGTACGCGCCGACCAGCCGCCGTCCGGCAGGCGCAGCCGCCACAGCGTGTCGATCAGGTCGCCCGCGCCGACCCGCCCCTCGGGCATCCCCAGGTCGAGCATGATGTGCAGTCCGTACGCGGTGCCCATGGAGGTGGGCCGGCCGGGGCCGCTCTCGCCGAGGGAGTGCGGCCAGCCGGTGAGGCGTCCGCGTACGGGGTCGTCGACCACGCAGATCTGCTCGGCGAGCGTGCCGTACGCGGCGGAGAAGAGGTCGGGCAGTGGTCCGGGGACCGAGAGGGCCGCCCCGGACACGGGCAACTGACCGGTGACGACAGGCGAGTTGTTCTCACTCCTGGCCCGGAGCAGTGCCGCCGACAGCCAGGCCGCGACGGCCGTGCCGAGCCCGCTCACCACCGCGATGGAGTAACGCGCGGTCTGGCCACCGATGTTGTCCGGCAGGACACCCACCAGTGACTGGAACACCGCGTAGCCCGCGGCGGCGGCGCCGAGCCCGCCCAGCCAGCGGACGAGCCGGGCGGGGCGCGGCCCGTGCGGTATGTGCGGCTCGGGATCGGGTCTCAACGGGCCGCGACGGAGCTGTGGTTGGGACAAGGTCCGCTTCCTCCCCCCGAGGCGGCACGTGGCACCTGCGAAGCTTCCAGTCTAAGTGGTGGGCGGGACGCGTGGGGTCGCTCCGCCGGGCACCGGGGGTGAGGCCGCCTGTTCGCGGGGCCAGTGCTCCAGCGTGACGTGGAGGGCCTCCACCGCCCGGTCCCATGACGTCCGTACGTCCCTGGAGGCGCCGAAGGCTCCGGTCGCCTCCAGGGCGCAGTAGCCGTGGAACGTGCTGCGCAACAGGCGTACCGCGTCGGTGAGGTCGGGCTCTTCGAGGCCGTACGCACGCAGCATTCCGTGCGTGACCTCCGCGGTGCGGACGAAGGCGGGGGAGGTGGCCGCGAGGCTCTGGTCGATACGGATCTGCGTGGCCGCGTATCGGCCGGGGTGCTCCAGGGCGTACTGCCGGTAGGCGCCGGCGAACGCGGCCAGGGCGTCCTTGCCGGCGCGGCCGGCCACCGCGTCGGCGATGTGGTCGATCATCTCGGCGCCTGCGAGGAGGGCCATGCGGGTGCGCAGGTCGTGCAGGTTCTTGACGTGGGAGTACAGGCTTGCGTCCTTGACGCCGAACCTTCTCGCCAGGGCGGAGAGGGTGACGTGGTCGTAGCCTGCCTCGTCTGCGAGGTCGGCTGCGGCGGTGACGACCCGGTCGGTGGTGAGTCCGGCACGGGCCATTCTTGGGGCCCCTTCCTGGGGTGTGGGACGACCCCCAACAATAGCGAGCACGCGACTCTCCCCGGCCCCACCCCCGCCTCCGCCCCCGCCGCCCCTACCCATCCCGTCACCACATGGGGGCTCCGCCCCCGAACCCCCGTTGCGCAGTTCCCCGCGCCCCTGAAGGGCTGGGGGCTCCGCCCTCTCGCCCCCGTTTGCGCCGTTCCCCGCGCCCCTGAGGGGGCCGCCCCCGTCGCGATGAAAAGCCGGGGCGCAGCCCCGCTTTCCAGGGGCGCGGGGAACGGCGCAGTCTTTTGTCTTTAGGGGCGCGGGGAACGGCGCAGTCCTTTGGCTTTAGGGGCGCGGGGAACTGCGCGATCTTTGAGGCTCGCGCCCACCTACCCCAGGGGCGCGGGGAACTGCGCAATCCTTTGGGCCCGCCCCCACCGCAGCCGCAGACGGGACACCGACCCGGCGTCAGCCGATGGGGGCGTACAGGACTCCCAGTTTGTCTATTTCTGTGCCTGCTCGGCCCGTGAAGCCGACGATCTGCCAGCCGGTCGGGGCCGTGTACGTGACGGCGTCCGACGTGGCTGATCCCGCCGACACCGTACGCGACTTGTCCGTCGTGAAGGACGCCGAGAAGATCCGCGTCCGCCCGTCCTTCTGCCCCTGCGTGAGCTTCACCGACGTGAGGTGTTCACCGCCGGCGAGAGTGAGGGAGGCGGCGGTACCGCCCGTACCGCCATGGGTCAGGGACGTACCGCCGTCGAGGGTGAGCGACACCGCGTCCAGGCGGGAGCCGCCGCGAAGGGTCAGGGTGCGGGGCGAGGCCGCGCCCGGCAGGTTGTCCGCGTCGTTGAAGGCGGTGCCGTGCGGCCCGCCGAAGAAGTCGCTGGCCCGAAGCTTCGAAGGAAGGGTCCACGAGAAGTCGACGGTGTGCGGGAAGTGGTCGGAGAGATTGCCCCCGGCCGAGTCGAGGAACTTGGCCCACTCGTTGTTATAGCGGTTCGCGGCCAGGTTCACCAGGTTGCTGCCCCGGTAGAGGATCTTGTCGACCACCTCGCAGGAGTTGGTCGGCGCGGTGGTGGGGCAGACGAGCGCGTCGCTGCCCTGCGCGGGCGCGCTCCCGCCGCGCACCAGCTGGACCCACGCGTCGGTCAGCCCGTTCTCGCTCGCGAGGGTACGGATGTTGTCGCCCGAGCGCGTGTAACGGGTGTTGGTGTCACCCATGACGATGACCGCGTTACCGGCGGAGTTGGCCTGGACGAAGTCCGAGAGCTGCTCGATGTTGGCGCGCCGCGCGGCGAGCGCGTCGTCGGTGTCGTCGGCGTTGGTGTGCACGTTGTAGAGGTCGACGAAGACGCCCTCCGCGAGTCGCACCCGGGCGAGGGAAAAGCCCTTCGGGGTGAGGCAGTTGGTGCCGGTGCAGTTGTTCCACCCGACCCGTTCGAAGTCCTCGAAGGTGGAGTCCGAGAGGGTGTTGAGGCCGTCTCCGAAGGGCACACCGCCACTGGTCGCCGTCCGGTACGGGTGGTTGTCGCCCGCGTACAGCGCCGCGTGGTAGTTGAAGTCCTCCTGGACGTTCACGATGTCGTACGCGCCCAGCCGGGGAGCGAGCAGTGGGGTGTTCGTCGCCGGGTTGCCGGAGCTGAGCCCGTCGGGGAGACCCGCGACGTTGTACGTGAGGACGGTGAAGGTGCCGGAGGAGGGGGCGGCGGCAGCCGCAAGGGCAGCCGCGGGAGCGGTTGTGGCCGAGGCGGCCGTGGTGAGTCCGGCGACGGCCAGCGCGCCGGCCAGCAGGGTGCCGATGAGTCTTCTCATGGTGGGGGATGCCTCCAGGCAACAGAGAAAACGGGAGAGCGGAGAAGTCAACTAGTCTGGTCTACAGGGGCAGTTGGGGGAACAGTGACGGCAGAGGCGAGCTGCCGTGCCGGAGTCGCCCGCAGCTCACCCCCACGTCGTCCGGTGTTCATGTTTCGCATCGAGTCTCCATAGCGCGCGACCGCACCGGCGGCGCCGGACACAGGAGGCCGACATGGGGCACGGACACAGTCACGGGCACGGGCATCACCACCACGGTCACGACCACGACCATGGGCACGGCCACGACCACGGCAGTGCCCCGCTCCCCGCCGCCTTCGACACCTCCGTACCCGACGAGGCCCTGACCCCCGAGCAGCAGTCGCGCCGTTCCATGCTCCGCCGCGCGGGCCTGCTCGGTGCGGGGCTGGCCACGGTGGGAGCGTTCGGCGCGGCGGCGAGCGGGACGGCCGCCGCACAGACGGCGACCGGCGCCCGCACTTCGTCTTCCGGTGGCCGCAAGGGCAAGGGCTTCCTCTGGCTGGCCGGTGACCACCACATCCACACCCAGTACAGCAGCGACGGCAAGTACCGCGTCGTCGACCAGGTCCGGCAGGGTGCCAGGCACGGCATGGACTGGCTGGTCATCACCGACCACGGCAGCGTGGCGCACGCCAAGATCGGCGTCGACAAGGTGAACCCGGACATCAAGGCCGCCCGTGACGCGTACGAGGACACCCTCGTCTTCCAGGGCCTCGAATGGAACATCCCCGGCGCCGAGCACGGGACGGTCTTCGTGCACCCCGGCAAGAACGAGGTCTCCGTCCTCAAGCAGTTCGAGACGGACTACGACGGCAGTGTGAAGAACGCCTCCGACTCGACGCCCGCCAACGAGGCGCTGGCCGTCGCGGGTCTCGCGTTCCTCGGTGAGCAGGTCCAGCGCCGCAAAGTGAAGGACGCGCTGATGCTCGCCAACCACCCGGCGCGTCGCGGTGTCGACTCCCCGCACGAGATCCGCGCCTGGCGCGACGCGACCTCGCCGAGCCACCAGATAGCCGTCGGCTTCGAGGGCGCCCCCGGCCACCAGGCCGCCGGTCTCCCCGCCCCCCTCGGCATGGGCCGCGCGCGCGGCATCTACGACAACAACCCGAGCGCCAACTCCTTCCCCGGCTACCCGGCGGAGAGCTACCGCACCTGGGGCGGCTTCGACTGGATGACCGCCACGGTCGGCGGCCTCTGGGACAGCCTGCTCGCCGAGGGCAAGGCCTGGTGGATCAGCGCCAACTCCGACTCCCACCAGGTGTACGCGGACACCGCGGCGCGCGGCGGCGGCGACTTCAACACCGACGGCCGCTACGGCGACCCCGTCTACAACGGCCAGATCGACGTCACCCAGGGCGACTACTGGCCCGGCCAGTACAGCAGGACCCACGTCGGCGCCGAGGACTTCTCGTACGCCGCCGTGATGGACGGCATCCGCGCCGGACGTGTCTGGGTCGACCACGGCCAGCTCATCAGCGGCCTCGACGTCCGGGTCTCCGGCGGCGGCCGCTGGGCCACGCTCGGCGGCGCGCTGCACGTCAAGAAGGGCACGAACGTCACGCTGACGGTCGACATCGCGCTCGCCCAGGACGCCAACTGGGCCGGTTTCATCCCCAAGTTGGCCCGCGTCGACGTCATCCAGGGCGATGTCACCGGCCCCGCCGCCGACAAGGACACGCTCGTCGCGCCGACCACGAAGGTCGTCAAGTCGTACGAGGTGAACAAGACGACCGGCACGGTCCGGATCACGTACACCCTCGGCCGCGTCGACCGCCCGCTGTACCTGCGCCTGCGCGGCTCCGACGGCAACCGGTCCGCCGTCGGCGCGCGCGGTGCGGCCGTCGACCCCGCCGGTCCCGCCATCGACGTCGTCGGTGACGCGGACCCGTGGAAGGACCTGTGGTTCTACTCCAACCCGGTGTGGGTCCTCCCCGCGTGAACCGTCCGTCTCACATCAGCACGATCGACGCCGACGTACGCGAACTGCGCGCGGCCGACCACCTGCTGCTGGAGCTGGCAGCCGAACTCGTCCTCCCCGACGGCGCGTTCGGCTGCACGCACCTGATACGCGGGGAGCGGCCGAGGGTGGTCCTGTCGATCACGTCGGCCTCGGAGGACACCGCGCGACTCCTGTCGGCCAAGGGGTACGAGGTGACGGCCGGCGCACCCGACGAGGTGGGCCGGGCCGTCGTCTACCCGGGCTCGGCCGAGCTGACCGGCACGCTGACGATCGCGGAGCTGCTGGCACGCTCCGCGATCAGCCGGGTGGCGGTGCTGGGCTCGCCCGACGCACCCCCGCCGGGGCAGGCCGTGGTGACCCGGGATCACGTACGCCCGCAGTGGCAGGACGGCGAGCTGGTCCTGACCCTGCAGCCGGCGGTGGGCGGGGTGCTGGTCCCGTTCGAGGTCCCGGACCCTACGCCGTGCTGCGCGGACCACTGACCCGCTGGATGAAACTGCCCCAGGCGTCGGGGGAGAGGGCGAGCTGCGGCCCGCGGGCGTTCTTGGAGTCACGGACGTGGATGGTGGCGGCGGGGCAGACGGCGACTTCGACGCAGTCGTCACCATCGCTTCCGCTGTAGCTGCTCTTGAACCAGGTCAGTTCAGTGATGCTCATAGCGCTCCTAGCGTCCTCTGCAGCAGGCTTCGGGAATCGTCCGGAGTGAGAGCCTGTGAACGCAGTTTCGCATAGCGCATGTGGAGGACACTGATCGATTCAGGGTCGGCGATGAACTGGCCGGTTCGCTGTCCCTCGCAGTATCCGAACCATTCGTTCTCGGGTGTTTCGGACAGTCGGATGGGGCCGTCGAGACCGGCGTGAACGCTGGTGGTCACAGGCAGCAGTTGCAGTTCGACGTTGCGCAGTTCGCTGACTGCCAGTAGATGGTTGACCAGTTCTAACGTGACCTCCCGGCCGCCGGTCCCGCGCTTGATGACCTGCTCGTCGATGATGAAGTTGTACCCGGTGTTGGGTCGCTCGGTGAGGAGGCGCTGGCGCTCTGCTCGGGCGGTCAACTGGGCCTCGATCTGGGCGTCGGTGAGGACAGGCACCCGCGCGTTGAACAGCGTGCGCGCGTAAGCCTCAGTCTGCAGAAGTCCCGGCACCAGCCGATTCTCAAACGTATAGAGGCTGATCGCCTGCTCCTCCAGGTCCGCCCATCTGCGGAACCAAGAAGCCAGGCCCGGCTGCCTGGTCGCATACTTCGCTGCCGCCCGGAGCACTCCGAACGCATCCAACACCTCCTCCGCCCGCTCGACATACACCCTCGGCGGCAGCCGTCGCCCCTGCTCGATCGACGCCACCGTCCCCGGCTGGTACCGCACCAGCGGTGCGAACTCCTCCTGCGTGAGCCCCGCCCGCTTGCGGAAAGCCTTGTGGACCAGACCGAACGTCTTCAGACTGTCCGACGGTTCGGGCTCGTTCGCCGTGCTGTTGGTCATGACGCCATGGTCACGGAAAGTCACTCCGACTGTCCACAGAGTGAACTCGTACAGGGTGCACCGTACGAGTGTTGGTGCTGGTGGAGCGCCCGGCAGCCCGGGACCTTTGACCCATGCAAGGACGAATCGGGGTCCAAGTCCCCGTCACCGTACGTACGTTCACCCAACTCTTCAGCTGCACCCCGCGAGGGGCCCGGCTCGCGCGCCGACTGGTCGCGAACCGGATGGACGTGTGGGGTTACGCGTACGACAGCGAGGCGAGCGAATCCGTCACCCTGGTCGTCGCCGAGCTGGCGGCCAACGCGGTGACGCACGGCCGGGTCAAGGGCCGCGACTTCCGCGTACGGCTGCTGATGCGGGCCGGCGAGGACGTCGTACGCGTGGAAGTGGCCGACGGCCTGACCGAACGACTCCCCGTACTGCGGGAGTCACCAGGCCCCGACGAGGACGACGAGGGCGGACGCGGCCTGCTCCTGGTCGACGCGCTGTCCGAGCGGTGGGGGACAGCGCTCTGCACGGGAGGGACGTACAAAAGCGTGTGGGCGGAGATCAGGGTGCCGGGTCCACGGAGTTGATGGCCGCCCGGAGGCGCAGCCACATCGGATCTGTCCCGGCCGCGGTGACCACGGTCTCCAGATCGTCCGCTTCCCAGTCGCGGGCTCCGTCGGTGACGACGAGATGCGGCTCCGGGTCGCCGTCGTCGGGAACCTCGGAAGTGGCGTCCAGGAACGCGGTGACCGCGGAGATCGCCGTACCGCCGTACGTGGCAAGGGACTCCGCGGAGCCGGAACCACTGGAACGAACGGCCAGGAGCACGAGTTCGCCTCCGCCACCGGCGACGACCAGTTCGCCCGTGGCGGTCGCGCCCAGTGCGGAGACCCGCGAGCCGGTCAACGCGGCGTGCTCGACGGCGTGCTGCGCGTCGAGGTCGATCTCGACGAGCGCCCCCGTGGGCGTGCCGACCCAGAGCACGCCGGGCCGGGCTCCGAACACGATGTTGTGCCGCGACCAGGCGCGCTGCTGGGCGACCCACTCCGGCGGGTACGGGTAGCCGGGGCTGGGTTCGCCGAGAGTCGTCGCCAGCACGCGGCGCAGCGACGGGAACTCGAAGACCGCCAGCGAGTTGTCGTACGCGTTGCCCCGCACCGCGACATGGCGTCCGTCCGCGCTGAAGAGCGGCGTCTCGTAGCCGTCGGCGTCGAGGATCAGCGCCCGGCGCAGCACGCGCATCGCGGCGGGCGTGGTCTCCTGGTCGACCCGGGCGAAGAGGCCGTGTGTCGCGCCCTGGTCGCTGGAGAGTGTCATCACCAGCCCGCCGCCGGGATGCTCGGCGACCCCGGTGTCCCACCGAGGGCCGGTGCGGACGGCGCCCGAGGCGAGGTCGAGAGCGTCGGAACGCTCCCACGCGTCCTCGCCCCCGCCCGACGACGGCGTCGCCCACAACGTCCGCCCGTCCGGGCTGAACGCCAACCTGTCATAGGAGGCAGTCGGCGGAACACCTCCCGGATCGGCGATCCCGGCGACGCCGGTGAGCCCTGCGGCCCCGGCGGGAGTCCACCGCACCGTGCCGTCCTCGTTCGCCACCATGAGCAGCGGCTGGACCGGATGCCATGCCACGGCGGGTGTCCGCTTGTGCCGGTTCCAGCCGAAGGCATCGTCGTAGGCCTCCGACTCCGCGCCGACGGAGCCGAGTTCGCGCAGTTCCCTCGCCTCGCGACCCCAGACGCGGACCGCCGGGCGTTCCGCTTCCAGGCCGGCGATCAGGGGCAGCCGTGGATGGCATACGAGGCGCTCCACACTGCGCCCGTCGCCGACGCGTACCTGTGCCACGTTCTCAAGATCCGTCACGGCGGCAGCGTAGTTGTGCCCACTGACAACGCATGTCCGGTCCCGGTCCCGGTCCCGGTCCCGGTCCCGGTCCCGGTCCCGGTCCCGGTCCGGGCCGGGTCCGGTGGCGAGCAGTCGGCTGGAACTGTGGTGAGGGCTCCAGCCGACGTCGCTCCCCCAAGACGAAGGTAGGGGGGAGAGGGCGTGCGGAGTCTCCAGTTCCCGCCGAGGTCGTCGCCTCTTCGCGCCCCGTGTACCAAGTGACTTCCGCGTACACCGGTCGATATACCGTTACATGCCCGGCCAACAGGGAGCTGCCCCATGAACGGTGGCGTTTTACACGTACACCAGGCCAGTGTCGGCGAGTTGGAGACCGCCGCGTCGACGGTTCTCGCTCCGCTGGCCGTGACAGCCGTTGCGGGACCGGACGCCGAGGGGCACGGGAGGGCGTTCCGGGCGGACATCGACGCGGCGGCGGTCGGGCGCGCGGCGGTGGCGCGGATTCGGGGCTCCGCGCATGTGGTCCGGCGGTCGACCCGGGCGATCTCGTCCACGGACCCCGAACTGCTGAAGATCACCCTGCACGGGTCGGCGGAGCCCGCCGCGGTGGATCAGGGCGACATCTTGTCCCATGCCCACCTGGGTGACTTCGTCGTTCTCGACATGACGCGCCCCTACCGGCTGGCCGCCCCCGAGGGGTGTGACGTGCTGGCCGTCGGCATCTCGCGTGCCGAACTGGGGCCGCACGCAACGGCGGTGGCCGGCCGGGCGGGCCGGCGGCTGCCCGCCGGCAGCGGTGCGCAGGCGGTGTTCTCCGGGTTCCTGCGCGGACTCGGTACCCACCTCGACGAGCTGACCGGCCCCGCACAGGCCCATGTGGGCGACGCCCTGGTGTCCCTCCTGATCGCGGCCTTCACCGGGGCGGAGCCCGGCCGGGCGGACACGGCCACCGAACTCGTCGACCGCATCCGGGTCTACGCCCTGGCGAACATCTCCGACCCGTCCCTTTGTGTGGAATCGGTCGCGGCGGCTCACGGGATCTCCGGCCGCCAGCTCCACCGCCTTTTCGGGCGCTCCGGAACTCCGTTCGCGACCTGGCTGCGCGCCGAACGCCTAGGCCGCGTACGCCGCGACCTCCTCGACCCGGCCCACGACAGCCGCACGACGGCCGCGGTGGCCGCCCGCTGGGGCATCCACGACCCCCGCCACCTGGCCCGCGGCCTCAAGACCCACTACGGCCGAACGGCCCGGGAACTGCGCCGGGACCGCTGGCCCGAGACCGCTGAGCCGCGGCGCGCCGACCTGCGACCGGCCTAGGCACAGATAAGACTCCTGACCTCCTGGAAGGCCTCGTACTCGGCCTTCTGGTCCACCGGCAGCTGGTAGAAGCCCGCGGTGATCTTCGGGACCGACGGGATGACGGACAGCCGGAACTTCTGCCCGTCCGTCGTCTCGATGCGGAAGCGGCCCTGGAGGTCGCGCTTCTTCGTGGCACCCCGGTTCGCGTCGGAGATGGTGACCGGCGTGCCCGCCGTGACGCGGCCGTTGTTCTCGTCGACCGGGACTATGACGAGTTCGGTGCTGCCCGGTCTGAAGCCCACGGCGTAGTTGTAGACCGTGGTGCTGCGGTAGACGATGAAGTTCCGCTCCTTCATGTCCGAGGCGTAGACCTTGGTGTACGCCTCGCCGTCGGGTACGGCAGCGTCGAAGGCCGCGTGGATCTCCGCCTTGAGTTGTTCCTTGCTCACCACAGTGCGCACTCCTCGTTCGGTACCGGACTACGGGAATCGGCGTTGACTGTACAGCTAGCCAACAAAAAAATTCCAATCCTGACAGTCCTCAACTGCCTTGCTTGGGTGGGCAGTTACCGTCGACCCCCCGGCTGCCGAAGGGGCTTCGGGGCGCAGCGGTGACAATGGTCCTGCCGGGCCCGACCAGCCCGGCGCGGGACCAGGGACGAGCGGGAGTGGGGTGGCACGTGTCGCCACGGTCGGCGGAGGCCAACGAGGAGTTGAGGGCGCAGTCGCGGGAGAGGATTCTCGTGGCGGCCCTGGAGGTCTTCGCCGAGAAGGGCTACCACGACGCCACCATCTCGGACATCACCGCACGGGCAGGTGTCTCGCGCGGGCTGCTCACGTACTACTTCCCCGGCAAGCAGAACCTGGTCGACGAACTGCTCGACCGCTACCTCGACGGGGTCTCCGCGCTCGCGGACGTGACCGGCACCCCCGACGAACGGCTGGCCGCCATCATCGACGGGGTCATGGTCCTGGCCGCCGCGACGGTCCCGGTGCAGCGGATCACCCTGAGCCTGGTGATCAATCCGGCGACCCACCCCCTGTTCGCGGCGGCCGAGGCGCGCAAGGAGGAGCGGGTGGTGGCGCTGGAGGACGGGCTGCGGGAACTGTTCACCGCACGCGGGGCCGAGGATCCGGCGGTGGAGGAGGTCCTGCTGCGCAGCGTCCTGGAGGGCGTCATCTTCAAGACCGCCGTCTACGGCGGCCAGTACCCGACGGAACCGATCCGCCGCCGTCTGTACGCCCTCTACGGCCTGCCCGCGCCCGAAGCAGAACTGCCACTGCCCGCGGGCCCGCCCCGGTCGAACCGGATGCGGGCCGCGCGGGCTCTCGGCGACTGAGGCCGGCGTACACGACGGCGTAAGAACTCGGGCCGGGCTTCCCCCGTGGAGGCCCGGCCCGAGTGGTCTAGGCGTGACGCGACACGGGTCCTACGGCTGGAGCGTGATCGAGTTGATCGGCGTCATGTCCTTGTCGATCGACCATCCGCCACCCGGAAGGTTCCCCTCGCAGCCCGTGCCGTTGTAGCCGGTACAGGTGCTCATGGTCGCGCCACCGGTCTGGTTGTTCAGGATGCGGTGGACGCCGTACATGCCGCTGAGGTTGTAGGTCCCGTAGTTGTAGTAGACGTGCGACGGCTGATCGTTGTTCCAGCCCGCGTCCTGCGGATAGATGCAGACGTATCCGTCCTGGCAGCCGTGGTAACTACCCGCTGCGGAGGCGTTGGCGGCGGTCGAGCCGACCGTGGTCAGCACACCGAGCGCGAGTGAGACGGCTGCCGCGGCCCTGGCGATCCTGCGCATGAATGGTGATCCCCTCGTGAGTGACTGTGTTCACTGCGAAACGTACGAGGGACCTGGTGCATCGAGTACCTGACAGATGTCAGGGTCAGCCGCCGGGTCAGTCGGTCCGGCTGCGGACACCTCCTCCCGCTCCACCGATCGTCGTCGACCTCGACAGGCTGCGCCAAGCTTTTCAGGCTTGATTGAAACGCTTGACCCCGGTAGCCGCGTCACCTGTGGTGTCCACCCCGGCCTCGGCCGAAATCGACCCACTGGACCGGCACCCTTCACAACGTCATGTCCAGCCCGACCATGAGGCGAGCGGTACTCAAGCCCGCTGTTCGGCCCGGTCGCGCAGGGCCTGTTCGACGGCTTCCTGGACCCGGGCGTCCTCGCGCTGCTTGCGGTGGGCCCGGCTGCGGCGGCGTAGGACGTACGCGGCCGTGGCTCCGGCGAGCAGGACGGCGATCAGCAGGACCAGGGTCCAGGGGACGGCCCAGCCCGTGGTGGTGGCCTCCACGGGCTTGAGGGAAGCGGTGGAGCCGGCGGCGTCCGTGATGACGGGGGTGACGGTCGCCTTCGCGGTGAGGCGGATAGCGGCGGTCACGTCTGAGACCGGGACCGTGACCTTCCAGCGTTCGCCGGGGAGCAGTTCCGGCGGCGCGGCGACCTTCCCGGCCCGGGTCTCCAAGGTGCCGAACGGGCCCGTCAGCGTGACCTTCTGGGCGGCGGAGAGCAGGGCGTTGCCGGTGTTGTGGAGTGTGTACGTGACCGTCGTGTCGCCCTGGCCGAAGGGGTTCGCCGTGCCGTGGTAGTCGACGTGCAGGTTCTCCACGGCGAGCGTCGGCTTCAGGGCGCCGCTGACCCGCAGCTTGATCCGGATGCCGAGGCGGCGGTCGACCGCGATGCCCTCGGTGTCGTCGGGCTGCTTGAGCGAGGTGAGGATGCCGCCCACGTAGTCACCGGGGGTGGCGTTGCGCGGGACGGCGACGGTGAAGGGGATCTCGGCCGTCCTGCCGGGGGCGATGCGGACCGTGGCGTCGGTGGCGCGGACCCAGGCGCCGATGCCGAGGGACTTCTTCTCCCGTGTGAGGAGGTCGAGTTGGCCCTTCTCGGTCGTGTAGCCGTCGGCCGCGTACAGCGCCAGCGTGAGCGCGTTCTTGCTGTGGTTGGCGACGACCATGGCGTCCTTGACCTGGCTGCCGGGGTTGACGCCGTAGCTGAAGCTGGACCGGTCGTCCCCGTACCCGTTCGCGGCCGTGCGGACCGTCCAGGTCACGTCGCCGTCGGCCGCTCGGGCGGACCCCGTCGACGTACCGGCGAACGCGAGAGCCGCCAGCAGTACGAGGACCGCGTGACGCAGGATGACCTGGCGCGGGGCGGCGGACAGTGTGCGGCGGGGTGCTGGGGACGGGTGCATGGCGGGGCTCTCCGGGCTTGGGTGCTGCTGGAAGGGGCGGGGCAGGCGGCCAGGCGGTGCGGTGGCCGCCTGCCCCGCGGGTGGAGCTGGTCAAGCGGGTCGAACGGGTGCGATCAGCTGCTCAGCGCGGTGATCGTCAGGGTGGCGCGGTAGCCGCCCTTCTGGACGCTGTCCGGGATCTTGAGGTCCAGGTCCGCGCCCAGCTTGGCCTTGCCGCGGGCGTGACCCTGGTCGGCCGAGCCGAGGCCGCGCGAGACGGACAGGCCCTTGCCCTGGTCGTCCCAGCCCGAGGCCACGGAGGCACCGGCCTTCGCGCCCGCGCCCTGGTCGAGGATGTACGGCGACCAGCCCAGGTAGGAGCCAGGGAAGGTCTTGTCGGCGTCCTTGAAGTCGCTCACGCCGGCCGACACCGACCACGGGGAGAGCGAGCGGCGGGAGTCCGTCACGAGGATCGGGTTGATCTTGCCGGAGGCGGTGAAGTGGTCGCCGGTCTCCTCCTTGGCGGTACCGAGGTCCACCAGACCGTTGTAGCCGTCGATCGTCCAGCCGAACTCGCCCGGAGCCGCGTTCGGCACGTCGACCTGGAGGGACTGGCCGTCACCGTTGTACGGGTGGACGCTCACCTTGTCGACGATCGAGCCGACGGGCTGGCCGGCGGTGGTGTTGTTGCACCAGCTGCCGTGCTCCACCTCGGAGTTGGGGGCCGCGCAGGTGCCGCTGCGGATGTTCTCCACGACGAGCTTCTCGTTGCGGACCTGCACCTTGACGTAGCTGCGGACGTGCTCCTGGTTCTGGACGGAGTTGTACCAGTAGCTGTCCGGGTTCAGCGGGTCGGCGCCGTTGCCCGCACCGCTGGTGCCGCTGCTGTCGGGCTTGGTGATGTCGTAGTACTTCGAACCCGAGGCCGAGTTGGCGGTGACGTACAGGACGCCGCCGGGGCCGGGGTACACGTCGGAGGCGCCGGGCTGCTCGTCCTTGTCGGCCTTCTCACCGTTCTTGATGAGGTAGCTGCGCGAATAGCTGTGGTCGTGGCCCTGGAGCACGATGTCCACGCCCAGCTTGGAGAACGTGGTCGGGAAGTCCACGCGCCGCGCCTTGTTGTCGCCGTCCTTGGCGTGCGAGGCGGGGGAGTAGATCGAGTGGTGGTAGACGAGCACCTTCCACTTGGCCTCGGAGCCGTGCTGGTTGATGACGTCCGTGACGTACTTGGTGTGCGCCTCGTCGCCGCCGCCACCCTGCGAGGTGGCGTAGCTGTTGCTGTTCAGGTCGATGAACAGCACATCCTTGTAGATGTACCAGTAGTCGCCGCCCGAGGTGTTGGAGGCGGGGTTGCCGTTCGAGTAGTACGCGCCCGACCGGTCCGTGTTCGGCGTGGAGAAGTGCTGCTCGTACGCCTTGCCGCCGACGTCGTGGTTGCCGATGGTGGCCGCGAACGGCACCTGGCGCAGCTGGTCGGGGGCGAGGAACGCGTTCCACTGGGACTCGTTGTTCGCGCTCTCGACCTGGTCGCCGCCGGAGACGAGCAGTTCGGCGTCCTTGTTGGCCTTGGTGGCCACGTCGAGGGTGTCCTGCCAGCCCGCCTGGTCCTTGGCGGTGTCGCCGGAGGAGCCGATCTGCGGGTCGCCGAGGAAGAGGAAGTCGTACTCGCCCTCGAAGTCCTGCGTGCGGAACGCGTACGCGGTCGACCAGTTGCCCTCACTGCCGACGCGGTAGGAGTACGCGGTGTTCTCCTTGAGGCCGGTGATGGTGGCGTGGCGGTTGTAGCCGCCGCTGGTGGCGATGTTGGCGCCGCCCAGGGCGTCGAACGTGGCGGCGTCGGCGGGGAACACTCCGGCGCCGACCTGCGCGGTGGGAGCCACCTGGATCTTCTGCGTGGTGTCGGCCGAGGAGTACCAGCTGACGGTCCGCTGGGTCTCGTTGGCGCCGACACCGAGGACGATGCCGGTGAGGGTGGCGGAGTCGGCGGCGACCGCGGGGGTCGTGAGTCCGCCACCGCCGAGGGTCAGGATCAGGCCCACGGATGCCGCGACGGCGGTGCCTGCCACGCGGCGTCGCATCGGCCTGCCGGCCGGTGCGAAGAGCTTTGTTCTCATGACGTGTCGTTTCTTCTGTTCTGCTGTGTGCGTGCGGTGTGCACGCAGTGGAGATCGTCAAGCTTTCGGTGCCAGGTAAACCCCGCATAAATGCGGGTGCGGGGTCTGCTGAACATCCAGGTCACAGGCTGAATTTCCAGGTCACAGCCCGAACGTGCGCTGTACGAACCAGACGAGACCCATGGCGGCGACACCCGCGGAGATCGTGCCGGTCGCCCACAGTCCCGCCCGGCGGGAACGGCGCCGCAGGAGGAGAAGGAGCGGGAAGACCACGGCGATGATCGCCAACTGCACGGCTTCGATACCGACGTTGAAGACGAGCAGTGACCACAGCAGGGTCCACGACCAGGCCGCGTCGATACCGAGAGCGCCCGCGAAGCCCAGCCCGTGGACCAGGCCGAAGCAGAACACGACACCCAGCCGCGTCCATCCGGCGCGGTCCAGCGCGAAGTGGCCGCCATGGCCACCGTCCGGGGCCACCGCCAGGTCGGTGACGTGCACCCCGCGCTGCCGGATGCGCCACAGGTGCCAGCCCGCGACGACCGCGATGGACAGCGCGATGACGGGTTCCACGACGCTCCCGGGCACGTCCACCAGGCCCAGCGCGGCGAGCAGGAACGTCACCGAGTGGGCCAGCGTGAAGCTGGTGGCGGCCAGGACGATCTCGCGCGGGCGCCGCGATCCGGCGATCAGCGCGAGCAGGAACAGGATGTGATCGACGCCGGTCAGCAGGTGTTCGGCGCCCAGGCGGAAGAATTCCCAGAACCGCTCGGTCCAGGACTGGCCGAGGGAGAAGGACGGACGGGCGGCGTCGAGGGCCGCGCTGCCGCTGCGACCGCCGACGTCGTACGTGGCGATGGTCTTGGTGCCCTTGACGTACTCCTCGGCGTCCGGGAAGAGGCCGCTGCGGATCTCGTGGTCGACGGTGACGTGGCTGTCGCCCGCCTCCGCGCACGTCCAGTCGAGGGTCAGCAGGGCGTAGGGCACGCCCTCCTCCCGGCCCATGCGGAAGCCGCCGGCGGTCTGTTCCGGCCGGCAGGCGTCGCCGCCCGCGGTGACCGTGAAACGCCGGGTGACGTAGTCGACGGCCGTCGCGTGGTGGGCCTTGAGCGCCGCGGCCTGCGCGTCGGTGTCCCCGGCGTCGAACGCCTCGGTCCCGGCGCGGAAGAGCGGGTCGTCGTGCCCGGCGTCCGCGGCGGACACCACCAGGAGGTCGTACTCAAGTTTCAGCTCGGTCCGCAGCCGGCCGTCACCGTCATCGCCTCCGGCTGGGGCTGCGGCTTCGGTGACATGGACGTACACGGTCGAGGTGAAGCCGTGCGCGGAGGCGGGCCGGGCGGGGCCGAGCAGGATGAGGAACACCGCCACGGCGAGAACGGCCAGGGGGCGGCGAACAGGGTGTGACATGGGGCTCCTTGTGGTTGCCCGTGCACCGTCCTGGTCGGGGGTGAACCGATGGGGGCCGTTCGGCGAACCGTGGGGGAACACCTGATCGATCAAGCCCGCGCGGATGGAGATGCTGGTCGGAGGGGGCGCAGGATGTCGGCGTACCCACCCCTGTCACGCCCTGTCACGGAGGACGATCGACTTGCGCCGCCCGCTCCTGACCGCCGCCGCACTGGCCTCGACCGCGGTCGCGGTCGCCGCCCTCGCCACCGGATGCGGCGGCGACGGCGACGACTGGTCGCAGCCGCACCCGCGGCCCTCCGCCGTCGGCGCGCTGGGCGCGGGGTTCGTCGACCCGGCCGCCTCGCCCGCGCCGGAGGCGACCGTCACCCCGCGGCCCGGTTCGTGGTCGGCGGTCCGGCCCTCCGAGGGCTACCGGGTGGTCCTGCTGACAGCGGGCGACGACCGGCCCACGAAGAGGCTCGTGACCGCCGTACGGGAGTGGGCCGACCGTGAGCAGGTGGACCTGCGCACGGAGACCGTGACCGAGGCCTCCGACATGGTCCCCGCCGTCGACAGGGCGATCGACCTGGGCCCCGACCTCGTGGTGAGCGCGGGCAACGACCTGATCGACGCGCTGGCGACGGTCACCCCGAACCATCTCTCCCAGCAGTTCCTGGTGGTGGGCGCGGAACTGGCCGAGCCCACCCACAACGTGACCGCCGTCGACTGGTCCGGAGCGTCGTTCCGCGGGGAGGGCCTCGGCATGTCCTCGACCTACGACCCCGAGTCGTTCACCGCGGCCCGCTGCGCGGCGGCGGTCCGCGCGGGCACGGCCGCGGTGCTCTCCGGCTGGACCGGGATCGTGGTCTGGGTGGACGACTTCTAGTTGTTGATCTCGGAGAACACGAACGAGAACTCGGTCGGCCGTACCGCCAGTTGATACCGCGGCAGCGGGCCCGGACCGCAGGACTGGGAGCCGATGCCGTGCTGGCCGTGGTCGAGGTTGACCCACACCGTGTCGCCGGGCGTCAGGTCCGTCAGGTGCCGCGCGGCGTCCAGCTGCTCGCTCGTCCAGCGGCGGGCCGTGAACCAGAACGGCACCCCGCCCTCGACGCGCAGGGCCGGGAAGTCCGGCCCCCGGCCGATCTCCGCCCAGCGGACGCCGGCGCGGGCGCCGTTCTCCTGCGGCCGGACGTACGGCGTCTGCAGATCGTCCACCGTGGACTCCCAACGGCCCAGCATGGAAGCCGAGTCGGTGTCCGGGTAGCCCTCACCTGGGCCGCCGCCGTGCCACCTCACCCGGTCGGCCGCGGTCAGCCCGAAGCGGATGCCGAGCCGTGGCAGCGGCACCTGCCAGTCGCCCTCCGGCGTCACCGACACGGCCAGCTTCAGCCTCGTCCCGTCGGAGGTCCACCGGTAGACCGTGCGCAGAGCCAGGTCCGACGCGGCCGGAGCCACCCGGGTCCGCACCGTCAGGGCGTCGTCCGACAACTCCACGGCGTCCAGGCGGTGTTGCATCCGGTGCAGCCCGAGCTTGCGCCACAGCACGCCGTGGCGGATGTCCGGCTGCCAGGGCGCGCCCTCGTCGTTGTCGGTCAGGGCCCGCCACACGTCCAGCTTCAGGTCGCCGACGTCGATCCCCCCGACGGTCACCGGCTCACCCGTGCGGGCGGAGAACACGGCCGGTCCGAGCGTGACGCGCCCCCGGCCGTCGAGGACGGGACGCCTGCGGGCCGTGACACCGATCAACTGCCTCGGTGCACGCCAGAGTTGGACCCACGCCACCACATGCCCCTTCGGCCCCCAGGCCGTGTCCCCGGCGAGCACCGCCCGGACCGTCCACCTGGTCTCCGTCCCGCGCACGTCCACCGGGGGCTCGGGCAGCTTCACGTCGGCGGAGTCGCCCGGCGCGAGCGCGGGCACGCTCAGGACGCCCGTCCCCACCGTCTCGCCGTCGACCTCGTACGACCACTCGAAGGCCAGCGCCGACAGGTCCGCGAAGTCGTACCGGTTGGCGATCCGGACCACCCCGTCGACGCCGTCCCCCTCCATACGGACCGGCTCGACGACCTTCTTGTACTCCAGGAGTCCCGGCGAGGGCGTGCGGTCCGGGAAGACCAGTCCGTCGCAGACGAAGTTCCCGTCGTGCAGCTCCTCGCCGAAGTCACCGCCGTACGCGAAGCCGTACCGCTCGTCCTTGACGCCGTGGTCGATCCACTCCCAGACGAAGCCGCCCTGGATACGGTCGTGCGTCTCGAAGAGCCTCTGGTAGTCGGCGAGTCCGCCCGGTCCATTGCCCATGGCGTGTGCGTACTCGCACTGGATGAAGGGGAGTTGGCGCCGCTTGAGGGGGCCGCCGTCCTGGCCCCTGCCGATCCGGTCGACCTCCGCGTGGTCCGCGTACATCCGTGAATACACGTCCGTGTCACGGCAGTTCCAGTCGCCCTCGTAGTGGATGAGCCGCGATCCGTCCCGGCCGCGGATCCACTCGGCCATGGCCGTCAGGCCGCGTCCGGTGCCCGCCTCGTTGCCCAGGGACCAGAGGACGACCGAGGGGTGGTTCTTGTCGCGCTCGACCATCCGGGCCGCCCGGTCCAGGAGCGCCGGGGTCCAGCGGTCGTCGTCCACCGGGTTGTCGCGCCAGGCCTGTTCGGTGAACCCGTGCGTCTCCAGGTCGCATTCGTCGACGACCCACAGCCCGTACTCGTCGCACAGGTCGAGGAACGCCGGGTGGGGCGGGTAGTGCGAGGTGCGTACGGCGTTCAGGTTGTGCCGCTTCATCAGCAGCACGTCCTCGCGCATGGTCTCCAGGTCCAGGGCGCGGCCGTGCTCGGGGTGCCACTCGTGCCGGTTCACGCCCCGGAAGAGGATCGCCCGGCCGTTGACCTTGATCAGGCCGTCCTCCAGCGCGACCGTACGGAAGCCGATCCGCAGCGCGACCCGCTCCCCGGGCGTGACCAGCGTGGCGTCGTACAGGTGCGGAGTCTCCGCCGTCCACGGCCGTACCGGCACGGTGATGGCCTGGCCGGTCTCGACATCGATGTCCAGGCCCGGCACGACGATCCGGCCGTCGACGTCGGAGTCGACGCGCAGGGTCCCGGTGCCCTCGCGATGGTCGTACGAGGAGTGCACGAAGAAGTCCAGCGCGCTGCCCGCCGGCCGGTGCAGCAGGGTGACGTCCCGGAAGATGCCGGGCAGCCACCACTGGTCCTGGTCCTCCAGGTACGAGCCCGCCGACCACTGGTGGACCCGGACGGCGAGCACGTTCCCGGTGGGCTTCAGCAGATGCCCGACCGTGAACTCGTGCGGCAGCCGGGACCCCTTGAACTCCCCGATGTCCGTGCCGTTCAGCCACACCCGGGCGCAGGACTCGACCCCGTCGAACCGCAGGACCGCGCCCCCGGCGGACCCCTTCGCGTCCGAGACGTCGGGCCAGTCGTCCGGCAGGTCGAAGTACCGCAGATGGTCACCGGTCGGGTTCCGTGTCGGCACCCTCGGCGGGTCCACCGGGAAGGGATAGAGGTGGTTGGTGTAGATCGGCGCACCGAAGGCCCCGTCGCCCTGGAGGACCCAGTGCCCGGGTACCGCCACCTCCGCCCAGTCCCCGGAGTCGTACCCCCGCCCGGCGAAGGAGTCGTCCTCGGCGTCGGCCGTCGCGGACAGGCGAAAACGCCAACTGCCGTTCAGCGGGAGGGAGACGGCGTCGGAGGACGCGTACCACGCCCGGGGCGGCAGCGCGCCGCTCCCGGGCGAGACGTCCTCGACGTACGAGCACTCGGCGGACGGGGACGAGGTGGTGCGGACAGACATCGTTCTCCTAGGTCAGCCCTTGATGCCGGTCTGCGCGACCCCCTGCACCAGCCAGCGCTGGAGGAACAGGAACACGAGCACCAGGGGCAGGATGGACACTGCGGTGGCCATGAAGATCAGATGGAAGTTGACCGTCTGGTTCGTCATGTACGAGGAGAGCGCGACCTGCACGGTCCACGCCTCCTGGTCCTGGCCGATGACCAGGGGCCACAGGAAGGCGTTCCAGCCGCTGATGAAGGTGATGGTCGCGATCGCGGCGAAGAAGTTCAGCGAGTTGGGCACGACGATGCGCCAGTACGCACCCCAGTACCCGAGCCCGTCCACGCGCGCCGCCTCCTCCAGTTCTTTGGGGAACCCCAGGAAGTACTGCCGGAACAGGAAGCAGGTGAAACCACTGAAGAGCCCCGGAACGATGAGACCTTGCATACTCGACACCCAGCCGAGCGACGAGACGAGCACGAAGCTCGGTACGAAGGTGACGGCGGCCGGCACCATCAGGGTCACCAGGACAGCGTAGAAGATCTTGTTCGCGTGCCGGTACGGGATCCGGGCGAGGCCGTAGCCGGCGAGCGAGCAGACCAGCAGTGTGCCGAGGGTGTGCAGGATGCCGACGACCGCCGAGTTCCCGAGGGAGCGGCCGAACGGGACCGTCGTGTCGTCGAACAGCTCGGTGACATTGCCCCACCGGACGGTGGTGGGGAACCACTGCCAGTTCTCGCCGGTGATCTCGGCGTCCGTGGACAGGGCGTTGCGGACGATGAGGTAGAAGGGGACGAGGAAGAGCAGGGTGCAGACGGCGGTGGCGAAGTAGAGGCCCGCGGAGCCGAGTACGCCCCGTCGGCCGCGCTTGCGGGTCGGGACGGCGGTGGTCATCGGGAGTCGTCCCCCTTTCCGAAGCCGAGGAACCTGCCCTGGAGCAGGGTCACCATGCAGATCAGCAGGGTCAGGATGACCGCGCCCGCGCTGCCGGCGCCGTAGTCCTGGTCGTCGCCCAGCGCCGTGTAGTACAGCTCGACGAGCGGCGGCCGCCCCCACGTCGTCTTCGACAGCAGATTGAAGAACTCGTCGAACGCCTGGTACGCGGCCACGAGCAGCAGCAGGATCACGGCCGTCGAGGTGGCCCGCAGCTGGGGCAGGGTGATGTGGCGGAAGGTCTGCCAGCCGGGCTTGGCGCCGTCGATCGCGGCGGCCTCGTACAGCACGGGCGGGATGTTCTGCAGGGCCGCCAGGAACAGGATCATGTAGAAGCCGGCCTGGAGCCACAGGCGGACGGTCACGATGACCAGCCAGTACCAGGGCGGGTTCGGGTTGGCGAGCCAGGCGATGTTCTCGACGCCGAACCAGCCGAGGACGGTGTTCATCATGCCGAAGCGGACTCCGCTGAAGAGGGACATCTTCCAGATCAGCGAGGCGGCGACGAAGCTGCACGCCGTCGGCAGGAAGAACACCGACCGGAAGAACGCCTTCATGAAGCGCAGCCGGTGCACCATCAGGGCCAGGCCCAGCGACAGCGCCCAGGTGACCGGCACGATGATCGCGGCGAAGACGGTGAAGGTGACGAGGGAACCGGTGAAGTCGCCGTTCGTCAGCATCAGCTTGTAGTTGTCGAAGCCGATGAACTTGTCGGGGGTGACCGTGTAGCGCGCCTCGAAGAAGCTGAGCCAGGCGCTCCACCCGATGGGGATGTAGACGAAGATCACCAGGCCGATGAGGAACGGGCCCGTGAAGATCCAGAAGCTGAGCGTGCTGCCCCGCACGCCCTTTCGGGAGCGTCCGGCTGCCGGCCCGGGGGCCTTCGCGGAGGCGGGGCGGCCGGCGTCACGCGTCGGAGCGGTCGAGGCGGTCGAGGTGGTCGGAGCGGCCGGAGTGGCGGGAGGGGGCGGGGTGGTCGACATGGCGCTGCCTGTCCGCCGGCCTATCCGAACAGCTTCTTGAGTTCGCGGTTGACCTTCACGTCCGCCGCGTCGAGGGCCTTCTCCGGGTCCATGCCCTTGCGGACCGAGTTGGCGATCACTTCCTCCAGCGCCGTGATCATCGCCTGGGTCCAGGAGATGTTGTCGAAGCGGCCGTAGTCGGTGAAGAGCTTGACGCCCTCGGCGGGCAGCCCCGACTTGAGCTTGGTGGCGGACGCGGCGAGCGAGATGCGCGGCGGTATGTGGAAGCCGTAGCTGAGCGCCCAGTCCTCCTGGTACTTCTTCTGGTCGATCCACAGCCACTTCACGTACTCCTTGGCCAGGTCGACGTTCTTGCCCTTGGCGTTCACGAACATCGACCAACCGCCGTTGTACACAGCGGGTTTGGCGCCGGAGGCCGCCGAGGGGAAGGGGAAGATCCCGAGGTCGTCGCCGAGGGCCTCCTGCATCACGGGCATGGCCCACATCCCGCACCACTGGATCGCGGTGAGGCCCTGGACCAGGGCGGAGGGGTCCCAGTAGTCGGCGGGCGCGTCCAGGAGCAGATGCCCACTGGTGAACATCTTGCGGTACGTCTTCAGCGCCGCGGCCACGTCGTCGGTGTGGTACGCGATCTCGTTCCTGTCGTTCAGCTGGTCGGCGCCGGCCGCCCAGACCAGGGCGTAGTTCGTCGACACCATGTTGTTGCCGAGGAACAGGCCCTTCACCTTGTCGGTGGTGAGCTTGTCCGCCGCCTCGGCCAGCTCGTCGAGGGTCTGGGGCACCCCGAGACCGGCCTTCTCCAGCAGTGACTTCCGGTAGAAGAAGAACTGCGGGTCGTCGATCATCCGGACGCCGTAGACCTTGCCGTCGACCGTGTGGGACTTGATGTCCGCCGGATTGAAGTCGTCCTTGACCGGGCCGAGGATGTCGTCGAGCGGCGCCACCTGACCGCTCTTGATCAGCTGGAGCTGGGGGTGGAACTCGAAGACGTCCGGGGCGTTGTCGGTGAGCAGCGACGAGAACAGCTTGCTCTCGAAGTTGGTGCCGGTGATCCACTGGGTGGTCACCCGGGCCTCGTCGTAGGCCTTGGCGTACCGCTTGATCGCTCCCTGCGTGCCGTCCTCGCCGTACGCGTGGAAGTACTGCACGAGGCCCTTGCCCGAACTGCCGCCGCCCTCACGGCCGGTGTTGCCGCCACAGGCGGCCAGCGGGCCGAGGGCGGCGAGGCCCGCGGCGGCCCGCAGTACGGAACGACGATCCCAGTTACTGCTGCTCAATGCCGACATTGTGACGTCCTTGTCTCTTGTACGGCTGTGATCCCGGTACGGCTGCGGCTCGAAATCGCTGTGGGGTGCGGGACGTTAACCTTCGGCTAATGCTTCGGCAAGGGGTTGGACGAAGTCTGTTCGAAGCGTTGCGCGGCGTCCGGAATGCCGGACGCAAAGGTGTGCAGGCCATGCATCAATGGCCCCGGTGCCGCTGTTCCCCACTGTCCGGACCGGCCGGATCCGTACCGCCGTTGCAGCTGCACACGGCCGTCACGACGTCGGTGCGGTACGGCTCCTCGCGGGGGCGGTGGGACGCGGCGCGGTGGCCCGGCCGCCCGGGGGCCGGTCGGGGCCCGCGGACTTCGGGGGCTTCGGGCCCGCCGAGTTGAGGGTTCCTTCGAGTGCGAACGTCGCCGCGCCCAGGCAGACCGGGTCCGTGGGAATGGGGGAGAGGACGATCTCGGTGCCGGCCAGCGGCCGTTTCAGCGCACGCCGGGCCACGGCCCCGCGCACCTCCCGCAGCAGCGGCTCACCGAGCGTGGCCGCGACCCAGCTGCTGAGCACGACCACCTCGGGGTTGAGGAGGTTCACCAGGTCGGCGATGGCGGCGCCGAGAAAACGGGCGGTGTCCCGGACGACCTCGACGGCCACCGGGTCCCCGTCGGCGACCGCGCGGGCGAGCGCGTCGATCGTGGCCGTCTGGTCCTCGGGATGCAGCAGCGGGCTGCCGGGGCTCGACTCCCGCAGGTTCAGCATGATGCCGGGCGCCCCGACGTACGTCTCCACGCAACCGTGGTTGCCGCAGTGGCACGGCCGCCCGTCCAGGACGAGAGTGGTGTGGCCCCACTCGCCCGCGCTGTTGCTGACCCCGCGGTGCAGCCCGCCGCCCAGGACGAGCCCGGCCCCGACACCCGTGCCGAGGTTCACCACCACGGCGTCCCCGCGCCCGCGCGCGGCCCCGAACCACAGCTCGGCGACCGCGCAGGCGCGCAGCGGATTGTCCAGATAGAGGGGGTACGCGATGTGCTCCGCCAGCAGGTCGAGCAGCGGCACGTCGTGCCAGTCCCAGTTCGGCGCGTACTCCGAGACACCGGCCTCGCGGTCCACCTGCCCCGGCACGCTGACACCCACCCCGAGGACGCGCGCGCCCTCGATCCCGGCCTGCGCTACCACCGAGCCGACGGCCGAGGCGACATGCCCGACGACCTGCTCCGGACGGATCTCACCGGGGCGCATGTCCTCGTCCGCGCGGGCCAGCACGTCCAGTGCGAGATCGAACAGCTCGACACGGACGTACGTCTCCGCGATGTCGACGCCGATGAGCGCGCCACCGGACGCGTTGACGGCGACGAGTCCCCGCGGGCGGCCACCTGCGGAGTCCTCGAAGCCGACCTCGGTGAGCATCCCGAGATCGAGCAGCTCACCGACGAGTGTGGCGACCGTGGCGATGCTCAGTCCGGTCGCGGCGGCCAGTTCCTGCCGGGAGGTGGGGGAGTGGGCGATGATCTGGCGCAGCACCCCGTAGCGGTTCGCGGTGCGGATGTCGCGTGATGTGCGCTTCACCAGAACGTGCCCCCTCGATCCCTCCGCCCCGCGGCCGGCTGAAGGTTCGGCCCACGCGGGGACATGACGGAACCCGACGGGCCCCGGCGCCGCGCAAGGCTATGACCGCCGCGCCCTTTCGACAACCCCTTAGGAAAGGGGCTTTACAAAGTCCCTCATGGTCACGCGACCGCGTGAAGGGGCGGTGCCGACGGCGTCGCGGAGATCCCTGGGCGTCCCCTAGGTGTTCGGATCGCGCGCGATCCAGCCCGGTGAATCGAGGCGGATCGCGTTGTCCCCGACCAGTGCGCGCAGGGTCTCCTCGACCGCCGTGAGCGAGGCCGCGTCCGCCACGGCGCTCACCTGCTCCTCCCACTGCTCGCGCAGCTCGTCGAAGATCGCCTCGCCCTCCCGCAGCAGGGAGAGCCCGTGCTCGGTGACGCGGAGCCGCATCAGCCGGCGGTCGGCGGTGTCGGGCTCGCGCACGACGTACGCGCGCTCCTCCAGGACGGCGATCGTCTTGGCGGCGGCCTGTTTCGTGACCGACATCCTGCGGGCGAGTTCGGAGGCGTTGTCCGCGCCGGACAGGATCGAGTGGAGGGCGAAGTCGTGCACCGGCCGGACGTCCTCGTACCCGCGATCGGCGAGTTCGGTGGTCGCCCGATCCGCCAGGGTGCGGAAGGCGGCGAGCAGGAGCAGCGCGAGGTCGGCGCCTGATCTGGACATGTCGCCAGCATACGGCCACCTTTGACATCGACAACCTCGTTGTCTATCGTATTGGACAACGAGGTTGTCCATCTAGACGTTTCAGGAGCCCCCGTGACCACGACCCTGCCCTCCGAGCCCTCCGGCGCGACCCTGCCGGGCATCACCCACCACCTCGCCGACCTCAACGGCACACGCCTGCACTACGTCTCCGCGGGCACCACCGGTTCACCGATCCTCCTGGTGCACGGCTGGCCGGAGACCTGGTGGGCGTTCCGCAAACTGATACCGCTGCTCGCGCGGTCCCACCGCGTCCTCGCCCTCGACCTCCGCGGCTTCGGCGACTCCGGCAACGCGGCCGACGCGGCCTACGGTGAGAAGGTCTCCGCCGAGGACCTGCACCACCTCGTCGGCCACATCGGCGCGGGCCCCGTCCACCTCGTGTGCCAGGACATCAGCGGCGGCACCGGCTTCCGCTTCGCGGCCACGCACCCCGAGGACGTCCGCAGCTTCACCGGGATCGAGACGACCCTCGCGGGATACGGGCTCGAAGCCCTCGCCGACGTGAACCACTCCGGTTCCTGGCACGTCGGGTTCCTCGGCGCTCCGGGTGTCCCCGCGATGCTCCTGCCGGGCCACGAGCGCGAGTTCCTGGCCGACTGGGCCTTCCCGCTGATGAACGGCACGGAAGGTGCCATCAGTGACGCCGACGTCGACGAATTCGTCCGCACCTACGCGCGACCGGACGCCTGGCGGGGCACCGAGGGCCTCTACCGATCCGTCTTCGCCGACGGAGGCGCCATCAGGGCCCTGGCCGAGTCACGTCCGCTCACCGTCCCGGTGCTCACGGTCGAAGGCGCGAGCCACCCCTTCACGGAGAACGCCTTCCGCCAGGTGACCGCCGGTGAGATCACCGCGGTGCGCCTTGAGGGGGTCGGCCACCTCGTCGCACAGGAGGCTCCGGAAGCGCTCGCGACGGCGCTGCTGGAGTTCACCGGGCGGGTCGACGACCACACGTAGGGAGGCGCCGCTCAGGACCCGAGGACCGAACCCACGAAGTCGTTCCGGAACGTGCCCGTCGGGTCGAGGTCCTCCACCAGGGCCTTGAAGTCGGCCATCCGCAGATAACGTCCGCGCAGGTCAGAGGCCTCCGTCGTGAACACCTTCCCCCAGTGCGGACGCGCGTCGAAGGGCGCGAGGGCCTCCTCCAGCCGCCGCACCACGGGCAGCACGGCCGCCGTGTCCTCGACCCAGGTGAAGTGGAACGCCACCGTGTCCCGCCCGTACGCCGGGCTCAGCCACTGGCTGTCCGCGGCGACCGTGCGCACCTCGCAGATCTGCAGCACCGGCGCCACCGTCCCGCGGACCGCGTCGACGGCATGCAGGGCGTCGACGGCGTACGCACGCGGGAGCAGGTACTCCGACTGGAGCTCGGCGCCGCTGCTCGGGGTGAACTCGGGCCGGAAGTGCGGCAGCCGCTCGTGCCAGGGTCCCGGCACGCCGAACTGCTGCGTGCAGTTCACGGCGGGCATCCCCGGCACCGGATGCATCGCCTCGGTGGCGGGCTCGGCCCACGGGAAGCCGTCCCACGGCGCGTCCGTACGCCGCTTCACCCACGCCTGTACGAACCCCGACCGCTGCCAGTCGGTGAACAGACTCACGCTGTACGCCGACGCCGACACCGTCTCGAAGTCCAGCCCGGCGAGTGGCAGCGGGCCGAACACGTGCTGGGCGACCTCGAAGTCCGGCTCCAGGTGGAGGGTGAGCGCCGTGACGACACCGAGGGCGCCCAGCGAGGTCACGGCACCGTCGAAACGGGCGTCGTCGCGGTTGATGACCAGGACCGACCCGTCGGCCAGGACCAGCTCGACCTCCCGTACGGGGGAGGCCAGCGAGCCGTTCGCGTTGCCCGAACCGTGGGTGCCGGTGGCCACCGAGCCCGCCACGGAGATGTGCGGGAGCGAGGCCATGTTGGGCAGGGCGAGACCGTGGCCGTGGACCGTCCGTGCCAGCTCCGCGTACCGGACGCCGCCGGCCACCCGGACCGTACGGGTCGCCGTGTCCACGTCGATGGACGGGGGGAGTGCGGTGAGGGAGAGCAGGGTGCCCTCGGGGCCGGGGTCGGCGATCAGGTTGAAGGAGTGTCCGCTGCCGAGCACTCGGGCGTGGGGGCTGCGGGCGATCAGGGAGCGGAGTGCGTCCACGGAGCGGGGGTGCTGCAGTTCCTTGGCGGAGTACGTGATGTTCCCCGCCCAGTTCTTCAGGGCCTCAGCCATCCCTCATCCTTCCGGAAAGTCCTCCCTGGAACCTACCTCTCCGTGACCTGCGGCGTCGTCTGCGGCCCGGTGGGGGCCGATCGCGCAGTTCCCCGCGCCCCTGAAAGATGAAAGGCAGGGGCGCAGCCCCGCTTTTCAGGGGCGCGGGGAACTGCGCGGCCAGCCCCCACCGGCCCGCAGATCACCACCGCCGTGAAGGGGCCCCGGCACAGCCCCTCTCGGAGGCGGGGCATACCGTGAGGAGTCGAACACCGCACGCGAGGAGGACGGGATGGGCAGCCGAACCGCGCTGGTCGAGGATCTGATGGAAAGGTTCCCGCACGTACCGCGCGAGGCGGTCTTCAAAGAAGACCTGCTCCGCGGGGGTGTGGCCTTCGACGACTCCGCGCTCAGCGACAACGAGGGCGGGGACGTCAAACCGAAGTCCTACTTCATCTTCTCCTTCGACCACGGCACCCTGCCCGAGCTGGGCGAGGCCGCCCTGCGCCGCCCGCCGGAGGAGATCATCCTCACCGGCGGCCCGTACGACCTGCGACGGACCGTCGTGTCCGTCCGCGTGAACCCGGCCTCGCCCTACCGCGTCGCCGCGAGCCCCGACGGCATGCTCGGGCTGTACCTCGACGGGAAGCGGATCTCGGACGTCGGGGTGCCGCCGATGCCGGAGTACTACCGGCACAAGCTCTCCAACGGGAAGTCCGTCATGGAGGTGGCCCCGACGATCCAGTGGGGCTACCTGATCTACCTGACGGTCTTCCGCGTCTGCCAGTACTTCGGCGCCAAGGAGGAGTGCCAGTACTGCGACATCAACCACAACTGGCGCCAGCAGAAGGCGGCGGGCCGCCCGTACACCGGGGTGAAGGACGTCGACGAGATCCTTGAGGCGCTGGAGATCATCGACCGGTACGACACGGCGAAGACGTCCACCGCGTACACGCTGACCGGCGGCGCGATCACCTCCAAGCTGCAGGGCCGCGACGAGGCCGACTTCTACGGCATGTACGCCAAGGCCATCGAGGAGCACTTCCCCGGCCGGTGGATCGGCAAGGTCGTCGCCCAGGCGCTGCCCCGCGACGACGTGCAGCGGTTCAAGGACTACGGCGTGCAGATCTACCACCCCAACTACGAGGTGTGGGACGAGTACCTGTTCAAGATGTACTGCCCCGGCAAGGAGCGGTACGTCGGCCGCGACGAGTGGCACAAGCGCATCCTGGACTCCGCCGAGGTCTTCGGCGCGCGCAATGTCATCCCCAACTTCGTCGCGGGCGTGGAGATGGCCGAGCCCTTCGGGTTCAAGACGGTCGACGAGGCGATCGCGTCCACGACGGAGGGGCTGCGGTTCTTCATGTCGCAGGGCATCACGCCCCGCTTCACCACCTGGTGCCCGGAGCCGACGACCCCGCTGGGCAAGGCCAATCCGAACGGCGCGCCCCTGGAGTACCACATCCGGCTGCTGGAGGCCTACCGGGCGACGATGGACGACTTCGGGCTCGCCTCGCCGCCCGGATACGGCCCGCCCGGACCGGGCAACGCCGTGTTCTCGGTCAGCTCCTTCATGGACAGCCTCCCGGCGAACGCGCCGGTGGGCAAGGAGAAGGAAGCGGGTACGGACGAGGTGTCCGTGGCCTGAGTGGCAGGGTGGCCGACAGGGTTCGAAGGGTGGACCGAGGGGCTGATGGGGACGTACGGCTGAGGCCGATGGGCCTGGTGGGGCATGCGACCGGCGGTAACCGGATCTGGTGGTGCCGCTTGTCAGTTGTGCAGGAACCGTGAAAAACTCTGCCCTTCGCGAGACGTCCCCTTCAACTCCCGTATTAAACGGGTGAGTTGAACCCCACTTGAGCCCTCTTCTGGATGCAGGTGAAACCCCCACCCATGCCAGACCTGCCGACCCCTCAGGACGCCGCCGAGGCAACCTTGTTCTCGGAGTGCTGGGACGCGGTTCTTTCCTACGCCGACCTCTGCACCGGCGGCTCCGCCGACGCACGCCCCCTGGCCTCCGAGGCCTTCTCCCGCGGCATACGCGAAGCGCGTGCCGCGGAGGCCGAGACCGGCGGCAAAAGCTTCGGACGCCGGGCGCGCGCGCCCAGGCTGCCCCGCATACCGCTCCTCCTGACCGCCGTACGACAGACGACCATCGCCTGGGAGGCCCAGGGGATCGGTGACCGGCTCGTACCCGAACTGCGGCTGTGGCTCAACTCCGAGCAGGCCGAACGCTTTTCCGGCCCGCCCCTGCACCGGCCGCTCGCCCTGCGCGGGCTGCGGGACATGCAGGAACCGGACGCCGCGCTCCTGTGGCTGACCGAGGTCGAGGCCATGCCGACGGCCGCGGTGGCCCGCCGGCTCGGCCTCGATCCGGCCGGCGTCGCCGAGGAACTGCAGCAGGTGCGCGGCGTGTTCCGCGACCGCTGCCACCGCAACCACCTCGACACCCCGCTGTCCGAGGAGTGCCGCAGTTACGCCCGCCTGCTCGACGCGGTCACCCGCTCGCCCGCCGCCGACGTCCCGGACGACCTGTCCCGGCACCTGGCCCGCTGCGTCGAGTGCGCCGAGGCCGCCGCCTGTCTCAAGCACAGCGGGGGCGGGCTGCCCTCCGCGCTCGCGGGCGGAGTGATCGGCTGGGGCGGGCTCGCCTACCTCGAACGGCGGCGCAGGGCCGTCGAGTCGGGGCTCAGCCGCAGCGCGGCCGACGACACGGAGGAAGCCGCCGCCTGGATGAAGGACAGCGGCGGCCGGCCCCGGATCGGACGCGCCGGACTGCTGGCCGTGGCCGCCGGGGTCTCACTCCTCGCACTCGTCGTGACCCTGGTGCCCTTCGGCTCCGGCGACGACGGTACCGAGACCGCCGCGGAATCGGCGGGACGCCGGCCCGTGGGGGAGCAGGTGCCCTCGTTCGACGGCCTGCCGTCCGACTCCGGGTCCGGGTCGCTGGGCGAATCGACGTCGTCCACGGCCTCCCCGAAGACACCGAAGTCCAGCGCCGGGGAGGGCGCCGGTGCGGGGTCGAAGTCGGAGAAGGAGGCCCAGGGCGACTCCTCGTCCTCCGCCGAGGAGGACGACGTCGTGCCCAACCCCAGCGAGCCCGCGGTCTGCCACGCCCGGTACGACCTGGTCAGCGAGTGGCCGGACGGCTTCCAGGCCACCGTCACCGTCAAGTCCGACTACGCCCTCGACACCTGGCGCGTCGGCTGGACCTTCCGCGACGGCCAGAAGCTGACGCAGATGTGGGACGGCAGCTTCGACCAGAAGGGCTCCCGAGTGACGGCGAGCGCCGCCGACTACAACAAGTCCGTCGCCGCGGGCGGCTCACTCGCCGTGGGCTTCCTCGCATCATGGCGCGACGAGAACTCGGCGCCGGTCGACTTCACGTTGAACGGCCGCAGCTGCACGCACTCCAGCTGAGGCGTACCAGGCGTACGAGGCTGAGCTGAGCCGAGCGACGGGGCCGACCGGGTCGTGAAAACCGGTTGGCCCCGTCGCGAGAGCGGGCTAGGGTCACCTTGTTCGAGCGGCGGTTCCGTACCGCGCCGCCGATGTCGTGCCGATGGTGTCGTACCACCGGTGTCGTACCGATGTGATCAGGGAGGTGTGAACGATGGCTGTCTTGGCGATGGGCGCTGCCCGCATCCGGAAGTGCATCGAATCCACCTCTGTGGTCACCGGCTGACACCCTTCTTCTCCGCGCCCGAGTGCGCGCGGCCGGGGCCACCCTTCGAAGGGTCACCCCTTGTCTTCCTCCTCTTCACCCCTTTCCTCCTCCTCCGCTTCCGTGTCGTCCGGCCATCCGCTGGCGCCCTACGGCTGGGACGACGAGTGGGCCGCCGCGTTCGCGCCCCATCGTGAGCGCGGGCTCGTGCCCGGGCGGGTCGTGCGGGTCGACCGCGGTCAGTGCGATGTCGTCACCGCCGACGGGCCCGTGCGGGTCGACACCGAGTTCGTCACGCCGAACGACCCGCTCCGGGTCATCTGCACCGGCGACTGGGCCGTCGTCGACCCCGGCGGGGACCCCCGCTACGTACAGACGTATCTGCCGCGTCGTACCGCCTTCGTGCGGTCGACCTCGTCCAAGCGGTCGGAAGGGCAGATCCTCGCCGCCAACGTGGACTTCGCGATCATCGCGGTGTCCCTGGCGGTGGAGCTGGACCTCGGCCGGATCGAACGGTTCCTGGCGCTGGCCTGGGAGTCCGGGGCCCAGCCGCTGGTCGTGCTGACCAAGGCCGACCTCGTGCCGGACCCGGTGGGCCTGGCCTACCTCGTGCAGGACGTCGAGACCGCGGCGCCGGGCGTGCAGGTGCTGGCGGTCAGCTCCACGGACGGGGACGGGCTCGACGTGCTCGGTGCCGTCGTCTCCGGCGGGACCTCCGTCCTGCTCGGCCAGTCCGGAGCGGGCAAGTCGACGCTCGCCAACGCGTTGCTCGGGGAGGACGTCATGGCTGTCCAGGCGTCTCGTGACGTCGACGGCAAAGGCCGGCACACGACCACGACCCGGAACCTGCTGGTGCTTCCGGGCGGGGGCGTACTGATCGACACCCCCGGTCTGCGCGGGGTCGGGCTCTTCGACGCGAGCAGCGGCGTGGGGCAGGTGTTCTCCGAGATCGAGGAGCTGGCCCGGGGCTGCCGGTTCCTCGACTGCGCGCACGTGGCCGAACCCGGGTGCGCGGTGCTGGAAGCGCTCGAATCCGGGGTGCTGCCCGAGCGGCGGCTCGACAGCTACCGCAAGCTCCTCCGCGAGAACCAGCGGATCGTGGCCAAGACCGACGCGCGCGTCCGCAACGAACTGCGGCGGGAGTGGAAGCGCCGGGGCGCCGAGGGCCGGGCCGCGATGGAGGCCAAGCGCGGCAACCGGGCCTGGCAGTGAGATGTGCGGGGGCGGGCGAAACCGCCCGCCCCCGCACACCGGGGTACCGGGAACGTGGCGTCCGAAATCCGCCAGCCCGCAGGTCGGCGGGGGCGCAGACTGGAAGGGTGATCGACGAGGAGACGGGATACGGAGCCGTACGCAGCCGGGACGCCCGGTTCGACGGGGCGTTCTTCTTCGCCGTGCGGACGACGGGCATCTACTGCCGTCCGAGCTGCCCGGCGGTGACGCCGAAGCGGCAGAACGTGCGGTACTACGCCACGGCCGCCGCCGCGCAGGGCTCCGGCTTCCGCGCCTGCCGCAGATGCCGCCCGGACGCCGCGCCCGGGTCCGCCGAGTGGAACGTACGCGCCGACGTCGTGGGACGCGCCATGCGGATGATCGGCGACGGGGTCGTCGACCGCGAGGGCGTCGCCGGGCTCGCCGTCCGCCTCGGCTACAGCGCCCGCCAGGTGCAGCGGCAGCTCACCGCCGAACTGGGCGCGGGACCCGTGGCCCTCGCCCGCGCCCAGCGGGCCCACACCGCACGGGTGCTCCTGCAGACCACGGAGCTGCCCGTCACCGAGATCGCCTTCGCGGCCGGCTTCGCGAGTGTGCGCCAGTTCAACGACACGATCCGGACCGTGTACGCGTCCACACCGACCGGGCTGCGCACCTCGGCGCACCGCGGTGGCACACGTCCGGCGGCCACCCCCTCTGCGGGCATCCCGCTGCGCCTCGCCCACCGCGGCCTCTACCAGGCCGCCGCCGTCTTCGACCTGCTCGGCGCCGAGGCCGTACCGGGCGTCGAAGAGGTGACGGGCGTCCCCGGGTCCCGTACCTACCGGCGGACCCTGCGGCTGCCGTACGGGACGGGCGTCGTCGCCGTCGGGGAGCGGCCTGCGGACGCGTCCGCCCACAGCGGCGGCTGGCTCGACGCCCACCTGCACCTCACCGACCTGCGCGACCTCACCACCGCCGTGCAGCGGCTGCGCCGCCTCTTCGACCTCGACGCCGACCCGTACGCGATCGACGAGCGGCTGGCCACCGACCCGCGGCTGGCCCCGCTGGTCGCCGCCAGGCCGGGGCTGCGTTCGCCCGGCGCCGCCGACCCGGAGGAACTGGCCGTACGCGCGCTCGTCGGCCCCCGCGAGGCCGAACGGCTCGTGCGGACGTACGGGAAGGCGCTGGACCCGCCCTGCGGGACGCTCACGCACGTCTTTCCCGAGCCCGCCTCTCTTGTGGGGGCGAGCGGCACCCTGGGCGCCCTCGCCGCGGCCCTCGCGGACGGCACCCTGCGGCTCGACGCGGGCGCCGACCGGCAGGCCGCGCGGGCCGCCCTGGACGCCCTGCCCGGCCTCGACGCCCCCGTCGTGGCCGTCATCCGTACCCGTGCGCTCGGCGACCCCGACGTGGGCCCGCCCGGAACGCCGGTCCCCGACACCTGGCGGCCGTGGCGCTCCTACGCCCTGCGGCACCTCGAAGCGGCTGCCCGGCAGCCGGGAAGCGAAGACAAGTGACCACGTACCACACCTCCCTCGACAGCCCCGTCGGCGAACTCCTGCTCACCGCCGACGAGTCCGGAGCGCTGACCTCCCTGTCCGTGCCCGGCCAGAAGGGCGGACGCACGGTCGGGCCCGACTGGCGGCACGCGCCGAAACTCTTCACGGAGGCCGAGCGGCAGCTCGCCGCCTACTTCGCCGGTGAACTCACCCAATTCCGGCTGCCGTTGCGGACGAGCGGCACCGAGTTCCGCGAGAAGGTCTGGGACGCCCTCGACTCGGTCCCCTACGGCGAGACCACCACGTACGGCGAGATCGCCGCGCGCATCGGCGCCTCGCGCATCGCCGTACGGGCCGTCGGCGGAGCGATCGGCGCCAACCCGCTGCTGATCGTCCGCCCGTGCCATCGCGTGATCGGCGCCGACGGCTCCCTCACCGGATACGCGGGCGGGCTGGAACGCAAGGTCCGGCTCCTCACCCTCGAAGGCCGCTGAGAGATAGGTCCCCGGTCAGTCCTCCAGGCCCCAGCTGTGGATCCGGCGGGGACGGACGCGGATCAGCTCCTCGCTGAAGTGCGGGCCCAACTCGTGCGGTCCGGTCAGGAGTTCGGCGTCCCCACGGATGTCCACCCCGCGTACCTTCCAGGGCCGGAGGCTGACGATGTCGTCGACGACGAGACCGACCTTCGGATTCTTCTGGAGGTTGCGCCACTTCTTGGTGGTTCCCATGGCATAACCGCCGATGAGGATCGTCCCGTCGTCCTGCGGAAAGAAGCCGACGGGGTTCGCCTGCGGCTGGCCGTGCTGGTCGACGGTGGCGAGGCGGCCCAGCCGCTGGGACTTTAGGTACGCCCGTTCGGCTTCACTGAATGCGGTCATGTCAGCAGCCAAACACGGTTTTCCCGCCCTCCGCACCGGATCCTGACCCCGGGCCCCCGGCACCTGTACCCCGCGGGCCCCATTCGGGCTCCGTCGGTGGAAGGCAGGAACGCATGGTCGAGGTCGGACGAAGAGGCGCCTGCCGGGCCCTGACCGCCGTGGCCGGTGTGCTGGCGCTCACCCTGATGGGCACGGCAGCCGCCCACGGAGGACCCCCGGCCGCCGCCGACCGCACGGGCGCGCGGGCCGCCCCCCAGCACTGGACCGGCACCTGGGAGGCCGCCGCCTCCGGCACCGCGGCCCCGCTCCCCGGCGCCTCGATCCGCAACGTCGTCCGTACGAGCGTCGGCGGTACGGCCGTCCGCGTACGGATCTCCAACCGGCTCGGCACCCTGCCGCTGGTGCTCGGCGCGGCCACCCTGGCCAGACAGCAGCCGAACGCGCCCAAGAGCCCGAAGGCCCTCTCCGGCACCATGCGCACCCTCACCTTCGGCGGCCGGAAGAAGATCACCGTGCCGGCCGGCAAGGACGTCGTCAGCGATCCCCTCACCCTGAGCGTCCCCGCCGCCACGAACCTCCTCGTCACCCTCCACACCCCCGGCGACTCGGGCCCCGCGACCTACCACCGCGACGCGCTGCAGACCAACTTCCTCGCCCTGGACGGCAATCGGGCCGCGGAGGCGGGCGGCGCGGCCTACAAGGCCACGACCGGCTCCTGGTACTACGTGACCGGCGTCGACGTGCTCCGTCCGCAGACACCCGGCAGCGTGGTCGCGCTCGGCGACTCCCTCACCGACGGCTCCGGCTCGACACCGAGCGCCAACCGCCGCTGGCCCGACCGGCTTGCCGAGCGGCTCCGCGCCCTGCCGGCCGAGCGGCGGCAGGGCGTACTGAACGCGGGCGTCGCCGGCAACCGGCTGCTGCTCGAAGGACGCGGGCCCAGCGCGCTGGCCCGGCTCGACGCCGACGTGCTCTCCCGCACCGGGGTGCGCACCCTGATCGTGATGGAGGGCGTCAACGACATCAAGAGCGCGCCCAACCAGACCGACCCGGCCGCCCTCGGCGCCGCGTACCGCGAGATCGTCCGGCGCGCCCACGCCCGCGGGATCCGGGTCGTCGGCGCCACCGTCACCCCGTTCGGCGGCCACGGCAGCCACACGGCGGCCCGCGAGCGCGTACGCAGGTCCGTCAACCAACTCATCCGTACCGGCGGGCTGTTCGACGCGGTCGCCGACTTCGACGCCGTCGTCCGCGACCCGTCCCGACCGGACCGCATGAGGGCCGCCTACGACCCCGGGGACCATCTCCACTTCAACGACGCGGGCATGCGCGCCCTGGCCGACAGCGTCGACCTCACGGCCCTCGCCGGCCTCTCCCGGTGACCCGGTCAGCCCCAGATGACGGCTCCCAGCCACGCACCCGCGATCAGCAGACAGGCGAACAGCTCCACCAGCACGCTCGTCCCGCCCCGGCGCATCACCCTGCGTACGGAGGCCATCGCGTCCCCGTGGCCACCGAGCCGCAGACGTTCGGCGAGGTAGACGCCGCCGAGGCAGCCGGGTATCGCGCCGAGCACCGGCACCAGGAAGAAGCCGAGGAGCGCGCCGACGCCCGCGTACACCGCCATCCGGGGGGTGGCGCCGCTCGCACGCAGCGTGCGCGGCGGCAGCCACCAGCGGATCACCTGGACGACGGGGAGAAGGGCGGTGGCGCCCACGAGCACACCCCAGGAGAGCGCCCGCGGCTCCTCGAACGCCCACCACAGGACAGCGGCCCACACGAGCCACGACCCCGGCGCGCCGGGCACCAGCACCCCGCTCAGGCCGAGCAGCAGCACCACACCGACCAGCAGGAGTTCCCACGCTCCCATCTGCCCAGGGTGCCCCAGGACGGGGGAACGCGCAGGTCAGACCAGGCCGGTACCGCGGTCTAGCCCTCCTCGCCGCGGGCCACCCAGCCCTTCTCGTACGTGTGCCAGCCGAGCTGGAGGCGGGTCGTGACGCCCGTCAACTCCATCAGCCGCTTCACCCGGCGCTGCACGGTCCGCAGCCCCAGGTCGAGCTGTTTGGCGACGCTCGCGTCGGTCAGCCCGGCGAGGAGCAGGGAGAGGATCTCCAGGTCGGTGCCGTCGGGCCCGTCCCGTTCCTCCTCGACGACGGTGGCGGGCGCACCGGGCGCCGCGGGCACACCGAGGCGCAAGGGCAGCGCGTCCCGCCACACCGACTCGAACAGACCCGACAGCGATTCGAGCAGCCCGCTGGCGTGCACCACGAGCGCGGCGGGCTCCAGGGCCTGGGAGGTCAGCGGCACCATGGCGAGGGCCCGGTCGACGATCACCAGCTTGGTCGGCACCTCGTCCACGACCCGTACGCGCTCGTCACGGCCGAGCGCCGCGGACAGTTCGGCGATGCCGCCCGGCAGATGCAGGACCGACCGCTCGACGACCACGCGGTAGCGGACGCCCCGGTCGGCGGCCTGCTCCTCCGCGTCGTTGTCCGTGCCGGAGACGACCACGGGGTTGCCGGTGACCAGCGCGCACACCTCGTCGCTCGCGCCGAGCTGGAGTTGCAGGAACCGCTGGGCGACCGCGGCGGCGCCGGTCACCACCTCCACCAGGTCGACGGCGGCGGGTTCGGTGGCCTGCGCGCGGTACTCCTCGGCGAGCAGCGCGGCCGTCAGCTCGGCCTGGTCCAGTTCGTGGCGCCGCTGGGTGAGCAGCGCGCCCAGTGCGACGCCGGGCGGCGCGGCGACCCAGCGGCCGGAGCGCGCCGACGACTGGGCGGCCAGCCCGTGCCGCTCCAGTCTGCGCAGCGCGCGTTCGGTGTCGTGCTCGCCGAGCGTGAGCCGCCGCGCGAGATCGGGCACGTCGGCGGCGCCCACGGACACCAGGGCCCGGTACGCCGACTCGTGTGTGTCGTCCAGCCCCAGTGCTGCCAGACCTGTCGCTCCGAGCATGCGGCGCCGCCCCTCCCCGAACACCGGCCGTGGCGGAAAACGGCCACGGCGTGAAACCGCCTCCGCACATCATCGCCGTACCGTCCGTGTCTCTGCCAAGGTGGCGCCGGGACGGTACGGGGCGCCGGCCCCGGCGTGGACGGGCGAGGACCGGCCAATGACCGGGAGTACGGGGCTCCGGCGGATATCCCGGACGGCAGGTGGAACCCGTCCGGTGCACACAGCTCGGTCTCGGGTGAGCAGGTCGCACCCGGGGCCGGAAGGGCCGGTTCCGTGAGGGATCCGGTCATACAGGCGCCGCCGGGTGGTTCTCCCGTGGGGGGTGGGACTGCCCGGCGGTCCCGTATCGCTGGTTTTTCCCGATGCCCCGTTTTCATCTGGCCTCAGCGGTGGACAATTACGGGCATGAGCCAGCAGGGGGAGAGGCCGACCGGTCAGCAGGACGACTGGTGGGGGCAGCTGTACGACGACTCCACGGGGGACACCGGGCCGACGCCCGCAGCACCGGACTCCGTGGACGACCGCTTCGCCTCGGCGACAGACACACTGGGCACACCACCACCCCAGAGCCCCGGCGTCCCACCGCCCCGTCAGGGGCGCGGGGAACTGCGCGGCGAGCCCCCACGGCCGGCACCCGACGCACAACCCGGCGGTACGCCCGCTGACGGCCCCGCGCCCGCGCCCCCTCAGGGGCGCGGGGAACTGCGCGGCCAACCCCCACGACCCGCACCCGACGCACAACCGGGTCCGCCCCCGACCGGCTCGTCGGGCCCGAGCACAGGGCCCCGTGAGGGGCGCGGGGAACTGCGCGACGAGCCCCCACGACCCGCACCCGACGCACAAGGCGGTACGCCCCCGCCCTGGTGGCCTCCGAACACCCCCGCGGTGGAGAGCCGCCCCGCCGCCGACCCGCGCACCCCCGCCGAAGCCGCAGGCTCGGAGACCGACCCCCTGTGGCGCAGCGGACTGCAGCGCCAGCGCGCCCCCTGGGAGGCCCCTCCCGCCAACCCCCCGGGCCCGGCCACCTTCCCACAGGACCAGGGCCAGGCCATGTCCACGGAAGTACCTCCGCCCGCTGCGGAGGCGCAGGCGCGTGCGGAGGCGACGGACCCCGGCAACCGTCCCACCACCTGGCCCCAGCCCCCCGGCGGCCCCCCGACCATCGGCCCCCCACCCACGGTCGGCACCCCATCCGTCCGCCCCGACACCCTGCTCGACATCCCCGCCGACAAGCCGTCCGCCCAGGGAGACCAGGGCGACCTGCGCGTGCCCGAGACCCCGACCCCTCTCGACCACGTCGGTTCCGGCCCGCCCACCTACGACGCCGAACCCACCGCGCTCCCGCCCGCCGACCCGGACGACCTCGACGACCTCGTGGCCGACACCGTGCTGGACGGGGCGTCGTACGGCACGCACACCCTGCGGGCCGTGTCCGTGCGCGGGGACTCCGCCCGGTTCCGGGGTGAGCCGCGCAGGGACTCCCTGCTCACCGCCCGCTTCGGCACCGGCGACGACGCGCTCGTCCTGGTCGCCATGGCGACCGGCGCGCGCGCCACCCCCGACGCCCACCGCGCCGCCGCCGAGGCCTGCCAATGGATCGGCAGGGCCGTCGGCCGCAGCCACGCGCGACTGGCCGAGGACATCAGGGCGGCCCGCCGCGGCGACCTGAAGTCGGGCCTGCACCGCCTCACGGACCGCAGCCTCGGCAGACTGCGGGCCAGCGCGGTCGAGCGGGGCGTCGAGCCCGAGGAGTACACCGCGAGCCTGCGCTGCCTGCTCCTGCCCGCCGACCCCGAGTGCCGTACACGCGTCTTCTTCGGCGTCGGAGCGGGCGGCCTGTTCCGCCTGCGGGACGGCGAGTGGCAGGACATCGAACCGCGCGTCGCCGACACCACGGGCGAGGCCGTCGTCGGCTTCGGATCACTGCCCCACGGAGCGCCCCACGAGACACCGCGCGACGCGCCCCACGAGACGCCCGACGGCGACCGTCTCACCATGGACCTGGGCATCACCACACCCCCGAGCCCGTACGAACCGGCCCCCGAGCCGCCGCCCCGCGACCCCTTCCGCTTCCGTGCCTCCGTCGCCCGCCCGGGCGACACGCTGCTGCTGTGCAGCGGCGGGCTCGCCGAACCCCTGCGCGGTGAGCCGCGCCTGGTCGAACACCTCACCTCCCGCTGGTCGGGCGGCGAGCCGCCGGGCGTCGCCGCGTTCCTCGCGGACAGCACGGTCCGGGTCAAGGGGTACGCCGACGACCGGACGGCCGCCGCCGTTTGGGAGGCGTAACCGCGCCCGTTGTGAACAGATGGGACCTGAGGGGATCCCGTGACAGCGAAGGGCGTGTGACTCATGGCCAAGCAGAACGTCGCCGAGCAGTTCATCGACATCCTCGTCCGCGCCGGCGTCAAACGCCTGTACGGAGTCGTCGGCGACAGCCTCAACCCCGTGGTCGACGCGATCCGGCGCAACTCCGCCATCGACTGGATCCATGTCCGGCACGAGGAGACGGCGGCCTTCGCGGCGGGCGCCGAGGCCCAGATCACCGGCGGCCTCGCCGCCTGCGCGGGCTCCTGCGGCCCGGGGAACCTGCACCTCATCAACGGCCTGTACGACGCCCACCGCTCCATGGCCCCCGTGCTCGCCCTCGCCTCGCACATCCCCTCCAGCGAGATCGGCCTCGGCTTCTTCCAGGAGACCCATCCCGACCAGCTGTTCCGCGAGTGCAGCCACTACAGCGAGATGATCTCCAACCCGCAGCAGATGCCCCGCCTCCTGCAGACCGCCATCCAGCACGCGGTCGGCCAGAGCGGCGTGAGCGTGGTGACGCTGCCGGGCGACATCGCCGACCAGCCCGCCCCGGACAAGGCCGCCGAGACCGCCCTCGTCACCTCCCGCCCCACCGTGCGCCCCGGCGACACCGAGATCGACAAGCTCGCCGCGATGATCGACGAGGCCGACAGGGTCACGCTCTTCTGCGGCAGCGGTACGGCGGGTGCGCACGCCGAGGTCATGGAGTTCGCCGAGAAGATCAAGTCCCCGGTCGGGCACGCCCTGCGGGGCAAGGAATGGATCCAGTACGACAACCCGTACGACGTCGGTATGAGCGGACTCCTCGGGTACGGCGCCGCCTACGAGGCGACCCACGAGTGCGACCTGCTGATCCTGCTGGGCACCGACTTCCCGTACAACGCCTTCCTCCCCGACGACGTCAAGATCGCCCAGGTCGACGTACGGCCCGAACGGCTGGGCCGTCGTTCGAAGCTGGACCTCGCGGTGTGGGGCGATGTGAAGGAGACCCTGCGGTGTCTCACCCCGAGGGTGAGCCCCAAGACCAACCGCCGCTTCCTCGACAAGATGCTCAAGAAGCATTCCGCGGCGCTCGACGGAGTGGTCAAGGCCTACACCCGTAAGGTCGACAAGCACGTCCCGATCCACCCGGAGTACGTGGCCTCCGTGCTCGACGAACTCGCGGACGACGACGCCGTGTTCACCGTCGACACCGGTATGTGCAACGTGTGGGCGGCGCGTTACATCACGCCCAACGGTCGCCGCCGCATCATCGGTTCCTTCTCGCACGGCTCCATGGCGAACGCCCTGCCGCAGGCGATCGGCGCCCAGTTCACCGACCGTGGCCGCCAGGTCGTCTCGATGTCGGGGGACGGCGGATTCTCCATGCTGATGGGTGACTTCCTCACCCTCGTCCAGTACGACCTGCCGGTGAAGGTCGTCCTCTTCAACAACTCCTCGCTCGGCATGGTCGAGCTGGAGATGATGGTCGGCGGGCTTCCGGCGTACGGGACGAGCAACAAGAACCCCGACTTCGCCGCCGTCGCACGGGCCTGCGGTGCCTACGGCGTACGCGTCGAGAAGCCCAAGGAGCTGGCGGGCGCGCTGAAGGACGCCTTCAAGCACAAGGGCCCCGCCCTCATCGACGTCGTCACCGACCCGAACGCCCTGTCCATCCCGCCGAAGATCAGCAAGGAGATGGTGACGGGCTTCGCCCTGTCGGCGTCGAAGATCGTCCTCGACGGGGGAGTGGGCCGCATGGCGCAGATGGCCCGCTCCAACCTCCGTAACGTGCCCAGGCCGTAGGGAGCTTGCGGAGGGGTCTCGGTTCCGGTCGTCAGTCGGCGGGGATCCACTTGCGCTCCGAGCCCTCCGTTCCGTACCAGTAGCGCGGCAGGCCCTTGATGGCGCTCGTACGGAACGGACGGCCGTGGTCGTCGATGCGGACCGTGCCGGTGCGGCCCTCGGAGGACCAGTCCAGCTCCAGGTACCAGTCGCAGCCGCAGCTCTCCGTCTGGGCGGTGACCAGCAGGACCTCCGGGTCCGAGGCCGACACCCGGTAGGGCATCCGCACGGCCGGGATCGGCGTGCCGGTGTCGTTGCCGGGCACCGCGCGGGCGATCGGGCGGTCCTTGTCCAGGTCGACGGCGAAGGAACGCGGGGTGATGGAACCGCCGCAGCCCTGGTCCATGGCGTACACCGTGCCGGGATCGGGCGCGGTACGGCCGACCACCCGGACCCGCAGATCCGTCAGGACGACGGCGGTCGAGGACCGGCCCTGCACCGAGATCTCCACGTCGGTCTCCCGGCCGTGCACCGCGCCCTGGGTCGCCGCCCAGGTTCCGGCGTCCTGCGGGGCCGGGGGCGGCGGGACCTGCGCCGGGTCCTTGCGGATGACGTAGTCGTGGCCGCAACCGAGCTTCCAGGCGTGCGAGTTGGCGGTCCAGGTGAGGGGCGAGGAGACGCTTCCGCTGCCGTTGGGCTTCTGTTTGCCCTTCGTGCCCTTTGAACTCGAAGGCGCTCTGCCACTGGGGGACTTGGACGCCTTGCCCTTGGCGCCAGCGGAGGGCGAGGCGCTGCTCCCGCTGGGGGAGGGGCTCGTCGACGGCCGGTGACGGGTGTCGGTGGTGGCCGTCGTGGGGGACGGGCGGAGGGTCCCGGAGGCCTCGTCGGAGGACCGGTCGCCGGAGAGGGCCGACAGGCTGCCCAGCATCAGAAGCAGCGCGGACGCCGCCGCGACGGTGACGGTGATCCGCCGCCGGTACCAGACGGGGCGGGGGCGCGGGGTGGCTGCGCCGGCTCCGGCGCCCGTGGCGGGGACGGCGTCGGACACGAGGCCGTCGCCGGCGTCGTCCACGGGGTCCGGCTCCTCCGGCTCGTCCGGCCCGTCCGACTGTGGTGCGTCGTTCTCCGTCGAGGTCGAGGTCGGGGGCAGGTCCGAGGCCGGGGTCGGGTCCGATGTCGGGTCCTCCGGCGTGCCGGGCGTGCGTGGCCGCTGCCGGGCCGCGACCGCCAGGATCCACCGGCGGTGCAGTTCGAGGCGTTCGTCCGGCGTCGCCCCGCACAGTACGGCGAACCGTTCCACGGGTGCGAAGTCGAGCGGTACCGCGTCACCGGCGCAGTAGCGGTGCAGCGTCGAGGTGTTCATGTTCACCCGGCGCGCCAGGGCGCCGTAACTGCGGTCCGTCCGCGCCTTCAGACGTCTCAGCAGTGCCGCGAACTCCTCGACGTCCTCGTCCCGAGTCGCCACCGTTCCCCCGTACTGGTCGCCCTACTGGTCGTCGCCCCCGGCCGAGGGGCCTGTCCCGTCCGGGACGAGCATCCCAGGCACTCCATATACCTGCACGTCAAGGGGGATGGGATGGTTCCACCGTGGCGGAAACGGCGTCTCCTGTTGCGCACGCCCCGAGTGACGGCTGATGCTTCTGGTGTCGCACCGACCGCCGCCGGACCGACCAGCCGACGGCAGCCCACGCAGGGCCTTCGCGACCACACCCACCACTTGTGCAGGCGCTTCGCCATGCACACGGAACGGCCATGTACACGGAACGGCCATGTACACGGAACGGCCATGTACACGGAACGGCCATGCACCCGGATCGTGCAGGCATTCAGACCCAGGGGGACAATCCAATGAGCAAGCGCACCCGAGGCGTGGCGTTCACCGCACTCGCCGCCGCGGCCCTCGCCGTCGGCACGGTACTCGCCGGCCCGGCCGGTGCCGTCGTGAACACCTCGGCACCCGTCTCGGTGACGGCGAACGGCACGCCCAGGTTCCTGTCGGCCGCCCAGCTGCCGCCGCACCCCTCGTCCGCCTGGACGGCGGGCAAGGTCACGCCGGGTGTTCCCGGCGAGCTGGCGTTCTGCCTGGAGGACGCGCTGCCGGGCTACGACTCCTCGTACCGGGATTTCCGTACCGACCTGGAGACCAACGCCCAGCAGCTGACCATCGTCGTCGGCAGCAACGCCAAGGCCGATGCCCTGGCCAAGCGGCTGAACAAGGAGATCAAGGCCTGTGAGGCCAAGGCCGAGCAGTCCGATCCCGAGGTCGAGGCCACCCTGAAGGACTACGGGAAGCTGCCGGTCGAGGAGGGCGCCCACGTCTACGGGGTGCACACCGAAACCTCCTGGGGCGCCACCGACATCAACCTCTACTCGGTCGGCCGGGACGGCCGGGCCGTCACCGTCGTGAAGTGGGGGCAGATGGGCGACTTCTCCGACGCGCCCGTGAAGGCCTTCAAGAAGACGACGGCCACCGCGGTCGACAAGCTCTACTGACCGCCACCGGAGCCGGGGCCGCCCTCACGCGACGGGGGTCGAGAGGGCGGCCCCAATCACCATGACCGACGAGCACCACGACCACGAAAACGGGGAACACAGACCGATGAACAGCAACAGCAGCGCCGCCGGCACCACCGCAGGCAGGCGGGGACGCCGTGCCGCTCTGATCGCCGGCCTCGTCGCCGCGACCGCCCTGCCGCTCGCGATCACGGCGTCGGCCGAGGCGACCTCGGCCGGGTCGACGGCGGCGAGCGCCGCGTTCCGCCCGGTCAGCGGGCAGCCGTCGAGCCCGGTGACCCGGATCGCCGACTTCTACGGCGCGTACATCGACGCGCAGAGCGGCCCGGGCGAGGGCGGCAACCTGGTCACCGAGCTGCGGAAGTACTACGTGGACGCCGACCACCTCAAGGAGATCGAGGCCTGGGAGGACGCCAACCACGCGGACGGCGTCCTGCGGGCCCAGAACGTGCCGGCGAAGTGGACGGTCACCGACAACGGCAAGGCGGACCACTCCGAAGCGGTCGTGACGATGACCTGGGGGGACAGGACCACGACCAAACTCGTCGTCGACATGAACCGTGACCACGAGATCATCCACATCGGGGACAAGGGGATCAGCGGCAAGTAGGCGAAAGCAACGGCCGCGTACGTCCGACCCGCGTACGTCCGACTCGTGTACGGCCGGTGCGGCAGGCGGCTGTCGGCGGATGGACCGAGCGCCGACGACCGTACCGCCAGCCGAAGACATCGGCGCGAAGCGGTGTGCGCCCGTCCGGTACACCGCTGCCCGGCGCCGCACCTGGACGGCGCCGCCTCCCGCGCGGGGGCCGCCCCGCCCGCCCGGGTCGCGACCGTCGCGGGAGGCGGTCGGCGGGGCGTCGGCGCCGCGTCCGGCGGTCCGTCCGCCGGGTGGCCGGAGTCCCCCGTGTCACCAGTGCGTTCTCCGGCCGTCCCGGCGGGAGCGTACGCAGTCCGCCGCGCGGCACCCGCCCGCCGATGTCCGACGCACTCGCCCCGCCCACCGCTTCCCGGCGTCGGCGGGGCCCTTCCGAAGCCTTCGCGGGTGTGATCCGCCGCCGGACGGCCTGCCTCGTACGGCCGTCAACGACCCACGTACAGCCAGTTATTGAAGAATCGACATGTCTGCCTGGTTTCCTGGCGGGGCATGCATTCCGTGAACGTGTTCGAGCAGGAGGGGTACCGAGAGCGGCGGGGGTCATGAAGAGGTATGCGCGAGGAGGCGGTCCCGTCTTATCCGGGGCCTTCTCGGCGGAGACGGTGAATTCGGCCACGACCGTGGAGGACACGGCGGACACGGCGGAGATCGCATTCGACCAGCAGGGTCTTCAGGAAGGCTTGTCGCATCTGAGGCGCAGGCTCCGGCGCTGCGATCTCCGGGCCGTGCCCGAGGTCCGCAGGGCGCTGCGGGAACTGCTCGCCCACTGGGGGAGGCCCGGCAGGTCCGAGACGGCAGAACTGCTCACCAGCGAGATCGTGACCAACGCGCTCGTCCACACCGATCAGGAGGCGCTGTTCACAGCGACCGTCGGCCCGCGCGGACTGCGGGTGGAGGTACGGGACTTCGAGGCCCGCAGGCCGAGGATACGGATACCGAACCCGGACGAGGGCACGCACGGCAGGGGCCTGATCCTGGTGCAGTCGCTCGCCGACGCGTGGGGCGTACGCATGCACGGGGTGGGGAAGGCGGTGTGGTTCGAACTGGATGGGGGCGCGACATGAAATGCCGCGCCCCCATCCAGAGTCGAGGCCGTTGAGAAGCCCCGGGTCGTGCTCAGCCGAACTGCTGCTCCAGGTCCTTCAGCTTGCGCTCAAGGGAATCGAGGCGAGGGAGGGCCATTGTGTCGTCCTCCGCGGTGAGATCGACTGTCCCCGAGTCCCCGCTTCGCCGGACCGGCTGCAACGAGGGTCGGGCGCGGGAAGGTAGTTCCGGCGTTGATATGGCAGGCTCCGAGGTGACCTGAGTGGCCGGTTGGGCCGCCTGCAGTTCCGCCTGACGGCCGCCGCGGCCGAGCGCACCGCGGTGGCCGCGGGTGATGGCCTTGATACGGGCACGGTCCAGCTTCTCCTGGTCGCGCCGGCGAAGGCGGTTCTGCTCCTTCTCCCGCTTGTCCTCGCGCACTTCCTCGACGGCCTCGTCCAGGCTGCGCACGTTCTCCAGGAGCATCAGCGACCAGGCGCCGTACGTCTCACGAGGGGCGCGCAGCCACCGTACGATCCGGATCTGGGGCAGCGGCCGGGGCACCAGGCCCTGCTCACGCAGAGCGGCGCGGCGGGTCTGCTTCAGCGCGCGGTCGAACAGGACGGCGGCCGACAGGGACATGCCGGCGAAGAAGTGCGGAGCGCCCGCGTGGTCGAGGCCCCGGGGGGCGTGCACCCAGTTGAACCAGGCAGCGGCGGCCGCGAACGTCCACACGAGTATCCGGGAGCCGAGCGCCGCGTCACCGTGGCTGGCCTCGCGCACCGCGAGCACGGAGCAGAACATGGCCGCGCCGTCCAGGCCGAACGGCACCAGGTACTGCCAGCCGCCGGAGAGGTTCAGATTCTGCTCGCCGAAGCCGACCAGGCCGTGGAAGGAGAGTGCGGCGGCGACCGCGGCGCAGCAGAACAGCAGTACGTAGGAGGCGGTGCCGTAGATGGCCTCCTTGCGCCTGCGGCGTTCTTCCGTGCGCTCCCACGAGTCTTCGGCGTGGGTCTTCTCCCCGGCGCGCTTGCCACGCGCGAGCACCGCAACCGCCGCCAGCAGGCCCAGGAGCAGCACGGCGCCGGGTAGCAGCCAGTTCAGCGATATGTCGGTCAGTCTCATCTGGGGTCCCTTGCATTGGGATAGGGCGTAACGCCCGTCATAGTGGCCCAATCCCGCGGGTCCTCAGGGGGTTTCGGGGCAAGAGGCCGCCAAGAGAGTGCAAGGGGATGCGCGTGGGCGGCATTCTCCTCGAACTGCCGCTTGAGGAGCGGGAGTTGAGTTCGAGTTAGATTACCCGTACGGGTGGTTCCACGGAAAGTTCCTGCGCCAAGTGAGGATATTGTGAACCAGCCGTGACCTCAGCACCGGCGTTTACCGCAAAGAACCCGGGGCCGGGCCGAGTTGATCTTACCCGGACGCGGAAGGTGATCTTGCGCGGGGCTCAGGCCGCCTCCGCCGCCTCCGCCTCTTCTGCCTGGGCCGTCAGCTTCGCGATGCGCACGGCCTCGCTGTTCCGGGGGCAGTTGGCGCAGGTGTCCTCGGCGTCGAGGGTGTAGTAGAAGCAGCAGCTGGCCCGGTCCCGGGTGGGCAGGCACTCGCCGTTCGAACCGGTCACCTCACGGAAGCCGGCCGTGCCGACGTACGGCTTGGTGGTGCCGGGGAACAGCCGCTCCAGCTCCTCGGTCGCACGCTCCTGCTCGCCGAGCAGACCGGCGACGTGATGAAGGCTCTCGACGACCTCGTCGGTCGCCATGGCCCACAGGGCGCGGCCCCGGCGTCGCATACGCGGGCCGAAACCGCTCAGGACCGGCTCCAGGTGCTCGGCGACGGAGGCCCGCACCTCGGCGCGCAGGGCCTCTTCGTCCGGAACGACACGGGCGCCGGGCAGTGTCGCCGCCGGGTCGTCCGGGAGGCAGGCGAATGTGCCCACGCGCACCGCGATACGGCCGGGCATGCGCTGGAAGGTGACGTCCTGCACGGGGAAACGGGGGACGCGGCGCAGCACGAACCACGGAACCGTGATCAGCAGACAGGCCGGCCAGGCGTACCGGTGCAGACCGAAGCTGGCGATGACGTCCGGGCGTGCCCGCCGGCCGTGGTCGGCCAGCACCTGCTCGTCGTCCCACGCGAGAAAGGACTCGAACTCCGGCCCCGCCTCCGCGAGCCGCGCGACACCGACCCGCCCGTCGCCCGTCGGGGCGGGTTCGCCCGGGGCGAGCTCCGTCACGCCCAGGGCCGGGAACACCTCGGTCATCCGCGTGTACGCCTCGGTGAGGGCCGAGTGGGCCGGGTGCGCGCCGCCGGGGGTCACGGGCGCAGTCGCGGCCGGGGCGGGAGCGGACATGCAAGGACCCCGTTTCTCGATCTTCGACAGGTAAGGCTTACCTTACCCGATAGGGTCGAGGTTTACCCTGTTCTGTCGGGGTCACGACGGACCCACCCGACATTCCCACCCGCACACCCACCACCAGCGCCACCCCGGAGGAGGCTCCCATGCAGAAGGCCGGTTCGCGCGAGGGACATGACGCCGTCGGAGCGTCGTCTTCGGGGACGGGTCCGATGGGGGCGCGACCGGTGGGGGAAGGCCCGGTGGGCGCGCGGCCCGCGGAGGACCGCCTGACGGAGGCGCGCTCCGAGGGAGGCCGTTCCGAGGGTGCTGCCCCGCGGGTCCCGCAGCAGGCGCGGGCGGAGAGCCGTCGTGGCGACAGCGGTGGCGGTACGCGCGGGGCCGGTCGTGACGCGGCCCCCCGGGGTGGAACCGCCCCGGCGGCTCCCGTCGCGCACGCGGCCCGTGGCGAGCACACCCACAGCGAGACGCCGATTCCCCAGCCGCGGATCGCGCGCGAGGGCTCCTCGGGTGCCGGTGGGGGCCTGCCGGGCGAGGCGTTCGTACCCGGAGGCGGTGCGGCCGGCTTCCCGCGCGGCGCCCGTGACACCGACGCGCGCGACGCGTCGACCGCCGTACCCGGAACCGAGGGCCGCGAAGCGGCAGCGCCGCCCGGCGCTCCCGAGGGCCCGGAAGCGCCGGGCGGCGCGGGTGCTTCCGGCGGCCCGGGTGTGCCGGATGCCCGTGTGTCCTCGGCCCCGGGAATCCTGGGCGGTCCCGGCCGCACCCCGGCGTCATTAGGGACACCCGATGTCTCCGATGCCGTCGGAGCCCCGGAAGCCCCGGGAGCCTTGAACGGCCCAGGCGCCCCCGGCGGGCGCGGTGGACGCGGTACGCCGTCGGGGCGCCGTGCACCCGATGCCCGTAAGGCCTCGATCGGACCCGTGTCCGGGCCCGTCTTCGCCGTCGCGGCTCCCCGGCCCGTGATCCAGCGGGTCTCCGTCCGCGGACAGGTCCTCGACGCCTTGCGGTCCGCGCTCGTCGCCGGTGACCTCGCCCCCGGCGAGGTCTACTCCGCCCCCGCGCTCGGCGAACGCTTCGGCGTCTCCGCGACCCCCGTGCGCGAGGCCATGCAGCAACTCGCGAACGAGGGCGCGGTCGAGGTCGTACCGAACCGCGGCTTCCGCGTCATCCGGCGCGGGGCCCGTGAACTGGCCGAACTGGCCGAGATCCGGGCGCTCGTCGAGATGCCGGTGATGCTGCGGCTGACCCGTACGGTGGCGGCCCCCTGCTGGGCGGAACTGCGACCGCTCGCCGACGCGACCGTGGCCGTGGCGGCCACCGGTGATCTCGCGCGCTACGCCGAGTCCGACCGTGTCTTCCACGCGGCGGTGCTCGCGCTGTCGGGCAACCGTCAGCTGGTGCAGCTCGCTGACGATCTCCATCGGCGGGCGCAGTGGCCGATGGCGGGGGTGTCCGCTCGGCGGCCGCGTGCGGACCTTCTGGCGGATGCCGGTCAGCACACGGCGCTGCTGGACGCGTTGTCCGGCTCGGACGTGCCGACTGCGCAGTCCTTGATACGGGACCATTTCGGCGGCGCCTAGCGGGTCCCCTCCGGGGTGGGGGTGGGGGTGGGGGCGGGGTGTCGTTCGTCTGCGGGCCCGGTGGGGGCTGGTCGCGCAGTTCCCCGCGCCCCTAAAGGCAAAGGACTGCGCAGTTCCCCGCGCCCCTAAAGGCAAAGGACTGCGCAGTTCCCCGCGCCCCTAAAGGCAAAGGACTGCGCAGTTCCCCGCGCCCCTGAAGACGAAAGACTGCGCCGTTCCCCGCGCCCCTAGGAGCGCGGGGAACGGCGCAAGTGTCATGCCGTGGCTGCCGGGGGTGTCAACTGGGCTGCCAGCCATGTCGGTACGCCGCCCAGGAGTTTGAACAGGCGTCCCGCTTCCGCCCGGAGCCGGGATGCCTCCGGTTCGGATTCCGCGTCGGCCAGGGACGCCAGCGCCGGGGCCGTACCGACCAGGTAGCCCAACTCCTCGCGGATGCGCAGGGATTCGGCGAAGCCGTGCCGCGCCTCCGCCAACTCGCCCTCGCGCAGCGCGAGTCCGGCCAAGTGGCGCCAGGTGAAGGACAGCAGCAGCGGGTCGTCGTGCGCGGTGGCGCCCGCGTGGGCCCGGCGATAGGCCGCGCGCGCGGACTGCGGCGAGTGCGCCAGGTTCTCCGCGAGCAGCCCGCGCCGGAAGTCCAGCAGCGCCCGCCCCTTGGCGCCCGGCGCGATCAGGGCAGCCGCCCGGCCGAGCGCGGCCCGTGCCTCGTCGGCGCGGTCGCGGACCGCGAGCAGCGTGGACGCGTACGCGAGCTGCCCGCGCTCGCACGCCGCCGCCCCCCGCTCGTCGTCGCTCTGGGCCAGCGCCTCCGCCGTGCGCAGCGCGTCCTCCGCCTCCGCCCAGCCCTGCTCGGTGTAGAGACAGCGTTCGACGAGGAGTGACGCTCTCTGGAGAGCCGCCGATGCCGTGTGTGGTTCCAGGAGAGCGGCCGCGTCGGCCCAGCAGGCGCGTGAACGCAACCGCCATACCGCGGTCTGGAGTGGATCGTCCCCTGCAGCAGTTCCGTAACCAGACATGGCGGGATACGCCACGTTGCCCTCCCCGAGCACGCCATTGAGCTGTTGAGTGGTGGCGGCATCTCAGCACGAATCAGCGCGCCCGGCCAAGGGGGTGGGTGAAGGATTTCACAAAGTCGTGGGGCAGAGAAGAGACTTGGTGCCCCTTCGGGGCTTACTGCCGCGTCCGGGCGAGGGGGACCCGGCCGCCCGCAGTGCTGTGACCTCAGCTCATCCGCAGCGCGAGGAAGAAGTCCAGCTTGTCCTCAAGGCGGGAAAGATCTCGGCCCGTCAACTGCTCGATACGCCCGACCCGATAGCGCAGTGTGTTGACGTGCAGATGCAGCCGGGCCGCGCAGCGCGTCCAGGACCCGTCGCAGTCGAGGAACGCCTCCAGCGTCGGGATCAGCTCGGCGCGGTGACGGCGGTCGTACTCGCGGAGCGGGTCCAGCAGCCGGGCCGTGAAGGCGCGGCGCACGTCGTCCGGTACGAACGGCAGCAGCAGTACGTGGGACGCCAGCTCCTGGTGGCCCGCCGCGCACACCCGCCCGGGCCTGGCCGCGGCCACCCGCCGCGCGTGCCGCGCCTCCTCCAGCGCGCCCCGCAGACCCTCCGCGGAGTGCACGGCCGCGCTGACGCCCAGCGTGAGCCGCCCGTCGCCGTCGAGCCCGGCCGACAGCGGCTCGCGTACGGCCTCCAGGATCGCGTCGGCGAGCAGGCCCGTCTCCGAGCCGTCGTGCTCCGAGGAGACGGCCGGCAGCGGTACGAGGGCGACGGCCTCGTCGCCCGTGTGGGCGACCGCGATCCGGTCCGAGGGCTCGGGCCCCGACGACAGCGGGTCCACGAGGATCTCCTCCAGCAGCGCCTGCGCCACCGGACCGCCCGCCAGTCCTCCCGCGGGCCCCTCGGTGCGTCTTCCACCGCCGGCGGACTCGGCCGGGAATCCCGCGGGCCCGCCCTTCGTCCCGTCCCATTCGACGCGGGCGACCACGACCTGCCAGTGCGGGGCCGCGCCCAGCCCCGGCAGCAGCACGGGCGCCGCGACCCGCAGCCGCGCCGCGATCTCGGCGGGCGCGGCGCCGGTCTGCACCAGCTCCAGCACCTCCTGCGCGAGCCTGCGCCGCACGGTGCGCGCCGCGTCCCGGCGCTCCCGCTCCACGGCGATCAGCTGCGTCACGCCCTCCAGCAGGTCGAGCCGCTCGTCCGGCCAGTCCCCGGCGTCCGCCTCGACCGCCAGCAGCCACTCCGACAGCACCGTCTCGCGTACGTCACGCGCACCCGCCACCCCAGTCGCCCCAGCTGTCCCCGTCGTACCGCGTCCGCCGCCGCGGACCGGGAACAGGGAGTACGTGGCCGGGCCCAGCGTCACCCGGTGCGGGCCGCGGCGGCCGGTACGGACCGCCGCCAGGTGCTCACCGGCCAGCGCGGCGCACACCCCCGCGGGCAGCTCGGTCTCCGCGAGGCGCGAGCCCGCGATGAGGCGTCCGGCGGGGGAGAGCACCCAGGCCCGCAGGTCCAGATCGGAACCGAGCAGGTCCAGGACCACGTCCGGGCCGCCGCCCGCCGGGCCGGAGGTCATCATCCGGCGGTGCCGGTCCACCACGGCCGCCAGGTCCCCGGCACGCTCGCCCGACACCTGCCGTACGACGTGCTCGGTGATCGTCGCGAAGGCCACCGACTCGTTGACGGCGAACAGCGGCAGCCGGTGCTGCGCGCAGGCCGCCACCAGATCGTCCGGGATCGCGCCCAGCTCGGCCTCGCCCGCCGCCAGCGCCGTGACCCCGGCACCCGCGAGGAGCCGTACGAAGGGCTCGGAGTCGGCCGGGCCACGGCGCCAGGCGAGACCGGTGAGGACCAGCTCACCGCCCGACAGATAGCGGCTGGGGTCCCTCAGGTCCGTGGTCATCACGCCACGCACCGTGCGGTCCAGCTCGTCCTGGCCGCCGAGCAGCCGCAGGCCCAGCGCGTCCGTGTCCAGCAGTGCGCGCAGCCGCATCTCGTCGCCGCCGTTCTGTCTCGAAAAATTACGATGGATGGGGAACCGGTGGAGGGGGTCGAACCGATGAGGGGGAGGGAGGAGGACTCGTTCCGGCCGGTGGCCGACGCGCAGCGGGCTGCGTCTGACGTTTCCCAGGGAAAGCCAAGAGGTTACTGATGACCTCCATTCATACGAATCTACAAGATGCGCGCCCTGGCCAGCCAACTCCTTCATGGTTTCGGTGACTGACCCCGTTGGCGGAACGCGCTGTGTACTGGCTCCCATCCACGTGAACACCTCATGAACGAGCCCGGGCCGCCGCACACGATCTGGCTTGATCAGCACCATCAACGAGACGAAGAAGAGAGCCGGTCATGGACTTCCTTCGCCCCGCCAGCTGGGAGGAAGCGCTCGCCGCGAAGGCAGCGCATCCCACAGCTGTGCCGATTGCGGGTGGCACCGACGTGATGGTCGAGATCAACTTCGACCACCGCCGGCCCGAGTACCTGCTGGACCTGAACCGCATCGGCGAGCTGGGCGACTGGGAGGTCGGCGAGGAGTCGGTCCGCCTCGGCGCCTCGGTCCCGTACTCGGCGATCATGGACAACCTCCGCGGCGAGCTGCCCGGCCTGGCCCTGGCCTCCCACACCGTGGCCTCCCCGCAGATCCGCAACCGCGGCGGAGTCGGCGGCAACCTCGGCACCGCCTCCCCGGCCGGTGACGCCCACCCCGCCCTCCTCGCGGCGGGCGCCGAGGTGGAGGCCGAGTCCGTACGGGGCTCGCGGCTGATCCCCATCGACGCCTTCTACACCGGGGTCAAGCGCAACGCCCTCGCCCCCGACGAGCTGATCCGCGCCGTCCACGTCAAGAAGGCGGACGGCCCGCAGCAGTACTCCAAGGTCGGCACCCGCAACGCCATGGTGATCGCGGTGTGCGCCTTCGGCCTCGCCCTGCACCCCGCCACCCGCACGGTCCGCACCGGCATCGGTTCGGCCGCGCCCACGCCCGTCCGGGCCAGGGCGGCCGAGGAATTCCTGAACGCGGCGCTCGAAGAGGGCGGCTTCTGGGAGAACGGGAAGATCATCACCCCGTCGGTGGCCAAGCAGTTCGCCGAGCTGTGCTCCGGCGCCTGCAACCCCATCGACGACGTCCGGGGCACCGCGAGCTACCGCCGCCACGCGGTGGGCATCATGGCCCGCCGCACGCTGACCTGGACCTGGGAGTCGTACCGCGGCACCGCCGCCCGCACGGAGGGAGTCGCGTAATGCGCGTCAGTTTCACGGTAAACGGCCGTCCGCAGGAAGCCGACGACGTGTGGGAGGGCGAGTCCCTGCTGTACGTACTACGGGAACGCATGGGCCTGCCGGGCTCGAAGAACGCCTGCGAGCAGGGCGAGTGCGGCTCCTGCACGGTCCGCCTCGACAACGTTCCGGTGTGTTCCTGTCTGGTCGCGGCCGGACAGGTCGAGGGCCGCGACGTCGTCACGGTCGAGGGCCTCGCGGACTTCGCCAGGCAGCGCGCGGAACACGGCGGCTGCGCCTCCGGAGCCCACGAAGGCTCTGGAGCCGCGGGAGCCCCCGGCGCCTGTGGTACGCCCCTGGACGCGGCCAAGCGCTGGGAGGCGCGGCCCTCAGACTCGCAGACCGGCGAGGGCGCCGAACTCGCCCCCATCCAGCAGGCGTTCATCGACGCCGGAGCCGTCCAGTGCGGCTTCTGCACCCCCGGCCTGCTGGTCGCGGCCGACGAGATGCTGGAGCGCAACCCGACCCCGACCGACGCGGACATCCGCGAGGCGCTCTCGGGCAACCTCTGCCGCTGCACCGGCTACGAGAAGATCATGGACGCGGTCCGCCTGGCGGCCGCCCGTCAGGGAGAGGCGGTCTGACGATGGCTACCGACACCACTGCCGACGCGGCCCGCGCCACCGCTCCCGTCGGTACTCCCACGAAGGTCACCCAGGGTTCACGGACCAAGGGCGGCATCGGCGAGTCCACGCTGCGCCCGGACGGCACCCTCAAGGTCACCGGCGAGTTCGCGTACTCGTCCGACATGTGGCACGAGGACATGCTCTGGGGCCAGATCCTGCGCTCCCCGGTCGCGCACGCCGAGATCCTCTCCATCGACACCGGCGAGGCCCTCGCGACGCCCGGCGTCTACGCCGTCCTGACGTACGACGACCTGCCGACCGCGGTGAAGAACTACGGCCTGGAGATCCAGGACACCCCGGTACTCGCCCACGGCCGCGTACGCCACCACGGCGAGCCCGTCGCGATCGTCGCCGCCGACCACCCCGAGACCGCCCGCCGCGCCGCCGCCAAGATCAAGGTGGAGTACAAGGAGCTGCCGGTCGTCACGGACGAGGCCTCGGCCACCGCGCCGGACGCCCCCCTGATCCACGAGGGCCGCGACGACCACCACATCGGGCACGTCTCCCACCCGAACATCGTCCACCGTCAGCCCATCGTCCGCGGAGACGTCGGGGCGGCCCGTGAGCGCGCCGACTTCGTCGTCGAGGGCGAGTACACCTTCGGCATGCAGGACCAGGCGTTCCTGGGCCCCGAGTCGGGCCTCGCGGTACCGGCCGAGGACGGCGGCGTGGACCTCTACGTCGCCACCCAGTGGCTGCACTCCGACCTGCGCCAGATCGCCCCGGTCCTCGGGCTGCCCGAGGACAAGGTGCGGATGACACTGTCCGGTGTCGGCGGCGCGTTCGGGGGCCGCGAGGACCTGTCCATGCAGATCCACGCCTGTCTGCTGGCGCTCCGCACGGGCAAACCGGTCAAGATCGTCTACAACCGCTTCGAGTCCTTCTTCGGCCACGTCCACCGCCACCCCGCCAAGCTCCACTACGAGCACGGGGCGACGAAGGACGGGAAGCTGACCCACATGAAGTGCCGGATCGTCCTGGACGGCGGCGCGTACGCCTCCGCGTCCCCGGCGGTCGTCGGCAACGCGGCATCCCTGGCGGTCGGTCCGTACGTCCTCGAAGACGTCGACATCGAGGCCGTCGCCCTCTACTCCAACAACCCGCCCTGCGGCGCCATGCGCGGCTTCGGCGCGGTCCAGGCGTGCTTCGCCTACGAGGCGCAGATGGACAGGCTCGCCGACGCGGTGGGCATGGACCGGGTCGAGTTCCGGCAGCTCAACGCGATGTCGCAGGGCACGCTGATGCCCACCGGGCAGCCCGTCGACTCGCCCGCCCCCGTCGCCGAACTCCTGCGCCGCGTCAAGGCGATGCCGATGCCGCCGGAGCAGCAGTGGCTCGCGGCCGGCGAGGCGGCGGACGTCCGCCAGCTCCCCGGCGGCCTCTCCAACACCACCCACGGCGAAGGCGTCGTACGGGGTGTCGGCTACGCGGTCGGCATCAAGAACGTCGGCTTCTCCGAGGGCTTCGACGACTACTCGACCGCCAAGGTCCGTATGGAGGTCGTCGGCGGCGAACCCGTCGCGACCGTCCACACCGCCATGGCGGAGGTCGGCCAGGGCGGGGTCACCGTCCACGCACAGATCGCCCGCACCGAGCTGGGCGTCGCCCAGGTGACGATCCAGCCGGCGGACACGCAGGTGGGCTCGGCCGGTTCGACGTCGGCGTCCCGCCAGACGTACGTCACCGGCGGCGCCGTGAAGAACGCGTGCGAGCTGGTCCGCGAGAAGGTCCTGGAGATCGGCCGCCGCAAGCTCGGCACGTACCACCCGGCCTGGGCGAGTGCCGAACTGCTCCTGGAGGGCGGCAAGGTCGTCACCGACGGCGGCGAGGTCCTGGCCGACCTGGTCGACGTACTCGAAGACGAGTCGGTCGAGGTCGAGGAGGAGTGGCGGCACCGGCCGACCGAGGCCTTCGACCTGCGTACCGGACAGGGCAACGGACACGTCCAGTACTCGTTCGCCGCCCACCGCGCGGTCGTCGAGGTGGACACCGAACTGGGCCTGGTGAAGGTCATCGAGCTGGCCTGCGCGCAGGATGTCGGCAAGGCGCTCAACCCGCTGTCCGTCATCGGCCAGATCCAGGGCGGTACGACGCAGGGCCTGGGCATCGCGGTGATGGAGGAGATCATCGTCGACCCCGTCACGGCGAAGGTCAGGAACCCCTCCTTCACCGACTACCTCATCCCCACGATCCTCGACACGCCGACCATCCCCGTCGACGTGCTCGAACTCGCCGACGACCACGCGCCGTACGGGCTCCGCGGCATCGGCGAGGCCCCCACCCTGTCGTCGACCCCGGCCGTCCTTGCGGCGATCCGCAACGCGACGGGTCTGGAGCTCAACAGGACACCGGTCCGCCCGGAACACCTGACGGGCACGGCGTAGTCCGCCCGACGCTCGTGGGCGCGCGTTCCGCCGCCGCTCCGGGCAGGCTCCCGCCGTTGCTGTGGGCAGGCGTTCCGCAAGGGCGGGACGGGTGGGCACAGCGACGGCCACCCCGGTACCGGGCACCCGTTCGATCAACGGCACCCGTTACCGCGCAAGTACAGCACCGCGTCTCGTCTCGGGCCGTCCCCCGGGTCGTGCACCTTCCCAAAACCCGCGCAAGCAGAAAGCACGGCGCGGGTGCCCCTATGAACCTTGGGAGAAGGCACCATGACCCAGCAGTCACTGGAGCCCAGGACCACCGCCGACGACGCGGGTGAGGGAACCCGCGTCCCGGCCGGCCGGTCCTGGCTCGACCGCTACTTCCACATTTCCCTGCGGGGAAGCACGGTCGCGCGTGAGATGCGCGGCGGCGTCACGACCTTCATGGCGATGGCGTACATCCTCCTCCTCAACCCCCTGATCCTGTCCGGCAAGGACGTGGCGGGGGACACGCTCGGCCGGCAGGCCCTGATCACCGCGACGGCGTTCGCCGCGGCGTTCACCACGCTGCTGATGGGCTTCTTCGGCAAGGTGCCGCTGGCCCTGGCCGCCGGACTGTCCGTCTCCGGTGTTCTCTCCTCGCAGGTCGCGCCCCAGATGACCTGGCCGCAGGCCATGGGCATGTGCGTGATGTACGGCGTGGTGATCATGCTGCTCGTGGTCACCGGACTACGCGAGATGATCATGAACGCGATCCCGCTGGCGCTGAAACACGCGATCACCATGGGCATCGGGCTGTTCATCGCGCTCATCGGCCTGGTGAAGGCGGGCTTCGTCCACCAGGGCAAGGCCACCCCGGTCTCGCTCGGCGCGACGGGCGAACTGGCCGGCTGGCCGGTGCTGTTGTTCGCCGTCACGCTGCTCGCCATCTTCATGCTCCAGGCGCGCGGCGTCCCCGGCGCGATCCTGATCGGCATAGTCGGCGGAACCGTACTCGCCGTGGTCCTCAACGCCCTCGACGTGATCGACCCGAAGCAGTGGGCCAGCGGGGCGCCCGAACTGCACGGCAGCGCGGTGTCGATGCCCGACTTCTCGATCTTCGGTGACGTCGAGTTCGGCGGCTGGGGCGAGGTCGGTGCGATGACGGTCGGCATGATCGTGTTCACGCTCGTCCTCGCGGGGTTCTTCGACGCGATGGCCACCATCATCGGCGTCGGCACCGAGGCGGGCCTCGCCGACGACAAGGGCCGGATGCCGGGCCTGTCCAAGGCGCTGTTCATCGACGGGGCGGGCGGGGCGATCGGAGGGGTCGCGGGCGCCTCCGGGCAGACGGTGTTCGTGGAGTCGGCCACGGGGGTCGGCGAGGGTGCCCGAACGGGGCTGTCCTCGGTCATCACGGGCCTGTTCTTCGCAGCGTGTCTCTTCTTCACCCCGCTGACGGCGATCGTCCCCGGTGAGGTCGCGGCGGCGGCCCTGGTCGTCATCGGCGCGATGATGATGATGAACGCCCGCCATGTGGACTGGGCCGACCGCGCGACCGCGATCCCGGTCTTCCTGACCGTCGTGATCATGCCGTTCACGTACTCCATCACGGCGGGGGTCGCGGCCGGGGTCATCAGTTACGTCGCCATCAAGATCGCGCAGGGCAGGGCGCGCGAGGTGGGCGCCTTCATGTGGGGCTTGACGGCGATCTTCCTGATCTTCTTCGCCCTGAGCCCCATAGAAAGCTGGATGGGCATCCACTAGACGCTCCGCCGGGTGCGCCGGTGATTGAACCTGCGGCCCGGTGGGGGCTGAGCGCGCAGTTCCCCGCGCCCCTAAAGCCCAAAAGCCGGGGCACACCCCCACCCCGTAAGGGGCGCGAGGAATGGCGCGCCCAGCGACAACGCACCGAGCTTTAAGGGGCGCGGGGAACGGCGCGCCCAGCCACGACGCACCCGCAGCCGACGACGAGCCCCGCCCCCCCCAAGGGGCGCGGGGAACGGCGCGCCCGGCCACGACGTACCGGCAGCTGACGACGAGCCCCGCCCCCGAAGGGGCGCGGGGAACGGCGCGCCCGGCCACGACGCACCGGCAGCCGACGACGAGCCCCGCCCCCAAGGGGAGCTGTGAACGGCGCGGCCAGCGACAACGCACCCGCAGGGAAAAGGAGACCGGGACATGCTGGACATTGCCGAAGACCTGCAGCGGTGGGCCGCGGAAGGCCGCGACTTCGCCGTGGCCACCGTCGTCGCCGTAGGCGGAAGCGCACCGAGACACCCCGGCGCCGCCCTCGCCGTGGACGCCGCCGGCACGGCAATCGGCTCGGTCTCCGGCGGCTGCGTGGAGGGAGCCGTCTACGACCTGTGCCAACAGGCACTGCACGACGGGCAGCCCGTCCTCGAACGCTTCGGGTACAGCGACGAGGACGCCTTCGCCGTAGGCCTGACCTGCGGCGGCATCATCGACATCCTGGTGACCCCGGTGCACACCTCCTCACCCCTCCGCGAGGTGCTCGCCTCGGCCCTCACCGCAGCCGCCGACGGAAACGCGGCGGCACTCGCCCGCATCGTCTCCGGCCCGGCGGAACTACGGGGCCGCGCCCTCCTCGTACGCCCAGACGCCCTGTACGAGGGCGGCTTCGGCGCGCACCCCGAACTGGACCGCACCGTGGCGCAGGAGGCGCGTGCCTTCCTGGACGCGGGCCGCACCGGCACCCTGGAGATCGGCGAGCAGGGCTCCCGCTGCGGAGCGCCGCTCACCGTGCTCATCGAGTCGTCGGTCCCGCCGCCCCGGATGATCGTCTTCGGGGCGATCGACTTCGCCGCGGCCCTGGTCCGTATCGGCAAGTTCCTCAACCACCGCGTGACGGTCTGCGACGCGCGCCCCGTCTTCGCGACGGCCGCACGCTTCCCGGAGGCGGACGAGATCGTCGTGGAGTGGCCGCACACCTACCTGGAACGCACGGAGGTCGACGCGCGCACGGTCCTGTGCGTCCTGACCCACGACGCCAAGTTCGACGTACCGCTCCTCGCGCTCGCGCTGCGGCTGCCGGTCGCGTACGTGGGGGCGATGGGTTCCCGCCGCACCCACCTCGACCGCAACGAACGGCTCCGTGAAGTGGGTTTGTCGGAGCGGGAGTTGGCCCGGCTGCGGTCGCCCATCGGCCTCGACCTCGGCGCCCGTACGCCCGAGGAGACCGCCCTGTCCATCGCCTCGGAGATCGTCGCGAACCGGCGGGGCGGGAGCGGGGTGTCGCTCACCGGCGCACACACGCCGATCCACCACGACGCGTCGCAGATGCCCGTGCCCACGCCGATGCGGCGAGTCGGGGCGGTGGCCTGACACTCCGGCCGACGCGGTGTGTCGGACGTGGGCGATCAGACGTGGGCGAGCAGCCGTTCCAGCGGGGGCGGCGTCCGGTCGAGGTCCAGGCTCGCGACGAGTTCCTGCGCGTACTGGGCCTTGCGGCCGGCATGCGTACCCATGAAGCGGTGGAGATGCTGCTCCACGGTCCATCCCCGCTGCGCGGGCTGGTTCTGGAGGGTGCGGAACGCGCGCAACTCGCCCTGTTCCTCCACCACTTGCTGGATGACGTCGGCGCCCAGGGAGCGGATGAACTCGTCCTCCAGGTCCGCGTGGCACAGGAAGAACCCGAGCGACTCCAGCCCGTCGGTCGTCAGGCCGGAGCCGATCCCGGCCCGTTCGAGGGCCCGCCGGAAGAACCTCTCCTCGGCCACGTCACACAGTCCGGCGAGCCGCACGTCGAGTCCCTGCGGCCCGCACAGGTCCACGAACCTGCCGACGCTCATGGCGCCCCCGAGCGGCACCACCGAGACGCCCTCCTCGTCGAGGTCCCGGCCGAGCCGGGCGGCCAGCGCCTCGACGGCGACCTGGTCGCTGCCCCCCTCGACGAGCACGACGGTACGCAGCCCGGCGCCGGCCGCCGCCTCCCGCGCGCTCGTGCCCGCTTCCGCCGCCCCCGCGCCGCCGGCCGCCCATTGGACGACTGCCTGACGGAACCGCCCCATGTCGTTCATGGGTCCCAGTCTCGCAACTCCGGGCGGACTCGTTCCACAGACTTTCGCCGAGGCGTACCGCGGGAGTCCCGGGGGCGGCCCGCGGGGAACACGCGTAGGGCAACGCACGCAGGGGAGGGGCGTCGGGGAGGGGCCCCGGTGACCGTCAGCCGGGCAGGGTGAGGGCGAAGGTGCCCGACTCGGCGAGCGCGCGCAGGAACTCGGGCGCCGCGAAGGCTTCCGCGGGGGCCAGCACGCCCGTCTTCGCCGGTCCCTCCCCGCCCGCCAGCCGCAGCGCGGCCTCGACCGAGACGACAGCCCCGGCCCGCCAGATGTCCCTGCCCCGGACATGGGCGTTGCGCCCGCCACCGGCGGCCCCGGTGACCTGGACCGCGACGGTGAACTCGGTCTTCGCGCGCTCCTGCGGACTCACGTCCACGCTGCTGAAGATCTGCTCCTCCTCGAAGGTGGAGGCGGTCAGCTGGACCTCCACGGCCCGGGCCGGAACATGGCGCGGGACCGTGACGACCTCGCCCGAGGGGAAGGGCGCGATCGTCGTACGGGGTCCGACGGGCGGCGGGAACGGGAAGACCGCGTTGCGGATCTCCACGGGTCCCACCCGCTGTGCCCCGTCCGTGAAACCGATGCGGTCGATCTCACCGATCAGCAGGTTGGCGGTGTTCACGGCGCCCTGGGTCATGCGCCAGCCCGTGACCGCGTAACCGACGGTCACCTTGTCCACGTCGGGCAGTCCCGCCGCTGCCGCCGCGGCCAGCAGATCGCCCAGTCCGCCGTAGAAGCTCATCTGCGGGACGAGGACCGCTCCGGTGCGCTGGGCGGTGGCCTGGAGGGAGTCGAAGAGGTACTTCACATGGTGCGGCTCGATCGCGTGGTCCACGTACGCGGTGCCGGTCTCCGCCGCGGCGGTGGCGACGGGTTCCCCGGTGGTGGTGAACGGCCCCGCGCAGTGGATGATCACGTCGGCGGTCTCGGCGAGCGCGCGCAGGGCGGGGCGGTCGTCGAGGGGTGCGTGCCGGACGCGTACGAGATCCGGGGCCGCGAGTTCGGCGGCGACCGCGTGCAGGGCCCGCTCGTCGCGTCCGGCGAGGATCACGTGCTGCTGCCGGGCGAGGAGTTCGGCGGTGACGACCCTTCCGGTGTGCCCGGTGGCGCCGTAGACCGCGAAGAGGGGTGCCTTTCGTGCCGTTGCGCGGGTCGTCGTGGATGACGTCGTCGGTTCCGGTGTTGCCTGTGCCGTCATGGCGAGGCTCACTTCCATACCGAGGGTATGTAATCGGATCGGCTAAGTTACGTACCCTCGGTATGTCTGTCAAGGGAGTTGATGAGCCGGATGGTCCGACGGACCCAGGCCGAACGATCCGGCGCGACCACCTCCCAACTGGTCGACGCGGCGACGGAGTTGTTCGGCAGCCACGGTTTCGCGGGTGCGCCCCTCGACGCCGTCGCGGCCAAGGCGGGGGTCACCAAAGGGGCCGCGTACCACCACTTCCCGGGCGGCAAGACGGCCCTGTTCCACGCCGTCTTCGTACGCCATCAGGAGTTGCTGGCGGAAGCGCTGTTCCGGGCCGGAGCCGCCGCGCCCGACCCGCGTGCGGCGCTCCGTGCGGGCGCCCGGACGTTTCTCGAACACTGCCTCGACCCGGGCTTCCAGCGTGTCGTCCTCCTCGACGCCCCGTCCGTCCTCGGCTGGGAGACGGTGCGCGAGATCGAGTACGAGCACGCTCTGCGCGTCCTGCGCGAGGCCATGGAGCACGCGGTACGCGAGGCCGGCGGCACACCCGACGCGGCCCTGACGGCCCGCTGCCAGCTCGTCTTCGGAGCCCTGTGCGAGGGAGGCATGCTCCTCGCCCGCGCGACGGACCCGGAGACGATGCTGGAGGTGGTGGTGGCGGAGGCGCTGAGACTCCTGGGCGACGAGACCCCCGCGTGACAGGTCGCGACTGGTCACGACACATGTCAGGTCACGACGCATGACAGGTCACGACGCATGGCAGGTCACGACGCATGGCAGGTCAAGCCACATGACAGGTCACGACGCATGGCCGGCCAAGACACACGACGGGCCAAGACACATGGCAGGGCAACACACATGACAGGCAGCGGCTGACGGGCTCAGCCCTCAGGGGTGTGACAGCAGCTGGTCCACCGCCCGTCCGAACATCCACCGGCCCGCCCGCCCCAGTACGGGGTCGAGGGCGCGAGGCACCCCTCGCACCCCCAAGTCCTCCCGCCACCGCACCTGCGAGCCGCCGCCCGCCGTCGGCCGTACCTCGATCTCGGCCCACCCGACGACGAGCCGGCCGCGCTTGACGAGCCGGCACAGTCCGGGTGTGCGATCCAGGGGTGGCCGCCAGACGACGACCTCCATACGGTCGTCGAACGCCACCGGCCCCACCCCGGTACGTGCCACGAACACCGTGCCCGCCCCACGCGGCGGCAGCGTGACGACCCGGACCCGCGTCAACGGCACCACATCGGCATGCCGCTCCCACAGGGTGAGCCGCCGCCATGCCTCGTCGGCGTCCAACATGGTGTCCCGACACACAAGAAAGAGAGCCATCCCTGGATCGTAAGCACACAGCTGCGACAAACACGCCGTTGTCGCAGCCGCCTCAGACGTCCAGCAGATCCCGCACCCGGACCGGCACCCCCGTCACGAACGACTCGTTCGCCGCGAGCCCCGTCACCAGCGACTTCGCCCCGTCGCGCGCGTCCGCCGCCCGGCCCAGCGGGTCCGGGGCGGTGCGGTGGGGGCCGAACAGGTCCTGGAGCATCCGTACGTCTCCGCCGCCGTGGCCGCCCTCACCGGTCGGCACCTTCACCTCGCGCGGCCGTTCCCAGTGCCGGCGCAGCAGCAGTTCGGTGCGGCCTGCCTCGTCGCCCACGTCCGCGCCGTGCAGGACCGCGCTCGCGCCCTCGGCCCGTACGCCGGTGTGCCCCTCGGAGCCCTCGTCGGTACGAGTCCCGGGGCGCGACCACGTCGACTCCTCGACGAGCAGTTCGAGCCGGCCCTCGCTGCCGTTGAACGCGACGCGGTAGCCCTCCCAGGGGGCGTACGCCGTGAGGTGGTAGGTCAGGGACGCCCCGGACGCGTACCGCACGAGGACCGCCATGTCGTCCTCGATGGTCACGCCGGGCCCGAACACGTTCTGGTCGCGGTGGTAGCCGTCCTCGCCCTCGGCGTCCAGGTACAGCGCGCCGAGCACGGGCGAGTCCGCCAGGTGCACGGCGAAGGTGTCGCCCTGAGCGGCGGGGGAGCCGTGCGCGCGGGTGTAGGGCCGGGCCAGACCGCGTCGCCCGCCCGCCTCGTCGCCGTAGAAGAAGAGGCCGCCCTGGGCGAAGACGGTCTCCGGTTCGGTGCCGAGCCACCAGTTCACCAGGTCGAAGTGGTGCGTCGACTTGTGGACCATCAGGCCGCCGGAATCGGCCTTGTTGCGGTGCCAGCGCCGGAAGTAGTCCGCGCCGTGCCGCAGATCGAGCAGCCACTCGAAGTGCACCGAGCCGACCTCGCCGATCTCCCCGGCCGCGATGAGTTCCCGTACGGCCGAATGCACCGGGTTGTAGCGGTAGTTGAAGGCGACCCGCACCTCGCGGCCGGAGCGCTGCCGGGCCGCGAGGATGCGGCGCGCGCGGTCGGCGTCCGTCGTCATCGGCTTCTCGGTGACCACGTCGCAGCCCGCGTCCAGGGCGCGCACGATGTAGTCGTCGTGGGTCCGGTCGACGCTGCACACCACCACGAGGTCCACCCGCTCGCGCCGCAGCATCAGGTCGAAGTCCTCGGCCGCGTACGCCGGTACGGGCTCGCGGCCGGGATGGTCGGCCGTGAGCCAGCCGTTGTGGACCGCCATCCGGTGCGCGTTGACGTCGCAGAATCCGACGAGGTCGACGCGGTCCGCGTACGGTCCGGCCAGCGCCTGGGTGAACAGCCGGGCGCGGGCGCCCAGGCCCACCACGGCACAGCGGCGACGCGAAGCGGAATCCGTCCGGGCCGCCCCGTACGGGTCCGTGTGAGGGTCCGCGTAAGGGTCCGTGCAGGGGGCTTGTTCTGACATCAGGACCATCCCTAGGGTCGTCGGGCAGGGGGTGGAAGCGCTTTCTGACGAATGAGGTGACCCACTCATGCCCGGAAACAGGACAAGGAAGTCCTGGCGGCCGCGCATCGCGGCGGCCACGGTGCTGCTGGTGTCCTGCTCGCTCCTCACCGGCTGCTCGGGGCCGGACGGGGCGGGCGGCGACGGCGGCAGGGTGGTCCTGCGCTACACCTGGTGGGGCAACCCGGACCGGGCGGCCAGAACCCAGGAGGCCGTCGACCTCTTCGAGAGGAAGCACCCGGAGATCGAGGTGCAGACGTCGTTCTCCGGCTACGACGCCTACAAGCAGAAGCTCGCCACCCAGGCGGCGGGCGGCGACGCCCCCGACGCCATGCAGCTCGACTACCGCATGATCGACCAGTACGCCTCCGGAGGCGTCCTGCTGGACTTCGCCGAGCAGCGCTCCGTGCTGGACACCGGCGAGTTCGACGCGGGCCTCCTCGCCACCGGGAAGGTGGACGGCAAGCAGTACGCGATCCCGCAGGCCCGCGGCACGGAGACCGTGGTGTACGACACCGCGCAGTGGAAGAAGTCCGGGGTCGCCCTGCCGCGCGAGGGCTGGACCTGGAGCGAATGGGCCGACGCCATGCGGGAGTTGGCCGAACGGACCGGCAGGCCCGGCGCCACCGACCCCGGGCAGAGCGAGGACGCCTTCGAGGTCTGGCTGCGCGGCCGGGGCAAGAGCCTCTACACCGAGGACCGCCGGCTCGGCTTCACCGTCGACGACCTGACCCGCTGGTGGACCTTCGCCGACAAGCTCCGCAGGGAGGGCGCCGTCTCGCCCGCCGAGCAGACCACCCAGCTCGACGGCACGGTCGAGAACACCCCGCTCGGGCGCGGCAGGGCGATCTCCGACAGCAACTGGGACGCGCCCTCCAGCGGGTTCGTCGCGCTCGTGCCCGACGGGGTCACCCTCGCGCCGATGCCGTCCGGCGAGGACGGCACCCCGGGCCAGTACTTCAAGCCCTCGATGTTCATGGGCGTCGCCGCCGACACGGGCCATCCGAAGGAGTCCGTGCAACTCGTCGACTTCATGCTGAACGACCCGGACGCCGCGAAGATCCTCGGCGCCACCCGCGGCATCCCCGTCAACGAGTCGCTCCGCGAGTCGATCGCCCCCGGCCTCAAGGACTTCGACAAGACGGTCTTCGACTACCAGGCGTCCCTGGAAGGAGACCTCGAAGCCCCTCCCCAGGCCCCGCCCTCGGGGGACAGCGCGCTGCAGACCACCTTCCAGCGGGACTACGACCAGGTGTCGTACGAGCGGATGTCGCCCCGCGAGGCGGCCGAGGACTACGTCACCGAGGCGAAGGCGGAGCTGAGGTCATGACCACCACCACCGACACGCCCGCGACCGCCCCCGCCGAGAAGGCCGTTCCCGCGAAGCGGCCCGGCGGACGTCGACGCGAGGGCGCAGCCTGGGTGTTCCTCTCCCCATGGGTGCTCGGCGCCGCCGTGCTGACCCTGCTGCCGATGGTCGTATCGCTCTATCTCTCCTTCACCGACTACGACTTGTTCAACCCGCCCCACTGGGTGGGCCTGCGCAACTACACGCAGATGTTCACCGAGGACCCGCGCTACTGGCGCTCGGTCGGCGCGACCCTCACCTACGTCGTCATCGCCGTGCCCCTCCAGCTCGGCCTCGCCCTCGTCGTCGCGCTCGGCCTCAAGTCCATGCGACGCGGCCGGGGTTTCTACCGCTCGGCGTTCTACGCCCCCTCCCTGCTCGGCGCCTCCATGTCCATCGCCCTCGTGTGGCGGGCGCTGTTCAACGACGGCGGCACGGTCGACAACCTGCTCGGCACCGGCGGCTGGGTCAACCGGCCCGGCTGGGCGCTGTTCGCCGTCGCCCTGCTGACGGTGTGGCAGTTCGGCGCCCCCATGGTCATCTTCCTCGCCGGACTCCAGCAGATCCCCACCGAGTTGTACGAGGCGGCGTCCGTGGACGGGGCGAGCAGGTGGCGGCAGTTCCTGTCCATCACCGTGCCCATGCTCTCCCCGGTGATCTTCTTCAACCTGGTGCTCCAGACCATCCAGGCCTTCCAGGTCTTCACCCCCGCCTTCGCGGTGAGCGGCGGCAAGGGCGGCCCCGCCGACTCGACGCTCTTCTACACCCTCTACCTCTACGACCGCGGCTTCGTCGCCTCCCACATGGGCTACGCCTCCGCGATGGCCTGGGTCCTGCTGATCGTCATCGGCGCCGTCACGGCGGTGCTGTTCCGCACGTCCCGCACCTGGGTCTTCTACGCGTCCGAGGGGGACCGATGACCACCTCGACCACCAGCACGGCCTCCACAGCCCCTACGGCCTCACCTGTACGCAGGCCGGTCGCCCGGCGCCGCGTCGCCCTGCACCTCGGCGCCCTCGCCGCGCTCCTCGTCATGCTGTACCCGCTGGCCTGGCTGCTCGCGACCTCGCTCAAGCCCGCCGACGAGGTGATCGCCAGCCTCGACCTGCTGCCCGGCAGCCTGGAGTGGTCCAACTACTCGACCGCCCTCGACGGGGTGAACGACGTCTCCGTGTGGCGGCTGCTCGGCAACTCGCTGCTCATCGCGGGCGGCGCGGTCGTCGGCAACGTACTCAGCTGCTCCCTGGCCGCGTACGCCTTCGCGCGGCTGCGGTTCCGCTTCCGCGGGCCGCTGTTCGCCTTCATGATCGCGACGATCATGCTGCCGCACCACGCCGTGCTGATCCCGCAGTACATCATCTTCAACCAGCTCGGCATGGTGAACACCTACTGGCCGCTGATCCTGCCCAAGTTCCTCGCCACGGAGGCGTTCTTCGTCTTCCTCATCGTGCAGTTCATGCGGGGGCTGCCGCGCGAGCTGGAGGAGGCGGCGCGGATCGACGGCTGCGGGCCGTTCCGCAGCTTCTTCCTCGTCATCCTGCCGCTGACCCGGCCCGCGCTGATCACCACGGCGATCTTCACGTTCATCTGGACGTGGAACGACTTCTTCACCCAGCTGATCTACCTCTTCTCGCCGGAGAAGTTCACGCTCACGCTGGCCCTGCGGTCGTTCGTGGACGCGTCGAGCACCTCGGCCTTCGGCCCGATGTTCGCGATGTCGGTGATCGCCCTGCTGCCGATCGTGCTGTTCTTCCTCGCCTTCCAGCGTTTCCTGGTCGAGGGCATGGCGAACTCCGGGATCAAGGGATGAGCGGGAGCCGAGGGGCGGGCGGCGGGCAGGCCCGGGAGCCGGGTGAGGTCTTCGGGCCGCGCATGACGCTGTTCGCCGACGTGCTGAGCGTGGGCGTGTGCACGGCCCTCGCTTCCCTGCCGGTCGTCACCCTGCCCGCCGCGCTGTCCACGGCGTGCGCGGTCCTGCGCGGCGCCCGCGAGGACCGACCGGCCACGGCGGGCCGGTATCTGACGACCCTGCGACGACGGCTGCGCCCCGGCGACCTCGCGGCCGGAGCACTGGTCCTGGCCGGTGTCCTGCTGCTCTGGGCGGACCTGGCCCTGGCCCGCGCCGGACTGCCCGGCGCCCCGCTGTTCGCCGTCGTCGCCGCGGCGATCGGCGGGTACGCGGCTGTCGTCGGCCTGCGTGCCTGCGGGCGCCCCGAGTCCCTCACCGACTGGCGGGCGGCGGTGGCCGGCGCCGCCCGGGACTCCGTCGGGGACGCGGGCGGCAGCGGCCTCGTCCTGCTCGCCCTCGCGGCGGCGTTGATGTGCGCGTGGATGCTGCTGCCGCTGGCGTTCCTGGCACCGGGTCCCCTGGCGATGGCGCTGACGGCGGTGGACGTACGGATGCCGACGCGGGGGGAGGCCCGCGCGTGAGGGCGGGGCTGCTCATGTGGGGGAGCGGGCGCGGACGTCGGTTCGGACGCGGGTGAAGTTCCGGGCCTGCCATGTGTTCTGGATCACGCGTCGCGTGTTGAGGGTGGGACGGGGGCAATTCCCGTACCTCACCACGACGCACGCGCGACGAATGCGAGGATGAGGCCCGTCATGACTGCTGGGTGGGGTGTGCGCACGGTACGGGCCGCGGTGTTCGCGGTCGTCTGTGTGCTGCTCGCCGCCCTCGGCCACGTGCTGATGTCCGGCGCCCCGGTGGCCTGGTGGACGATGGCCGCCGGGACCGTGGCGACGGGCGGCGCGGGCTGGTGCCTGGCCGACCGGGAGCGCGGACTCCCGCTGATCGTGTCGGTGGTGGTCGTCACCCAGGGCCTGCTCCACTGGTCGTTCTCGCTCGCGGGGTCGGCCGCGGGGGCGGTGGCGTCCGGCCGGGGGACGGGGGCGGCGCACATGTCTTCCATGGACGCCATGGATGCGCTGGGTGCCACGAACATGTCGGCCACCACCATGTCGACCACGGACATGGGGTCCATGTCGTCGATGGGGCACATGGGTTCAGGCCACATGGCCGCGGCGCACATGGGCGCCGGGCACATAGGGGCGGGCCATATGGGCTCGGATGCCATGAGTCAGTCGGCGCACACCATGGACGGAACGTCCTCGCTCGGCATGCTCGCCGCCCACCTGTTGGCCGCGCTGCTGTGCGGTCTGTGGCTGGCGTACGGCGAACGCGCCGCCTTCCGCATCCTGCGCGCGGTGGCCGGACGGCTGGTCGCCCCCCTGCGGCTGCTGCTCGCGCTGCCCACGCCCCCGCACCGCCCGCGCATTCGCGCCCGCCGCGGTTCCTCCGACCGTTCGCCGCGGCGACTCCTTCTCGTCCACGCCATCACTTCTCGGGGTCCGCCCGTGGGCTCCGCTGCCAGTTGAGACAGCCGGATCCCCGAGGCGTCGCCCTGCGCGCCTCGGGCCTCGGCCGTACCTCCGTGTACGGCCGCACCCCCTCGCCGGACCGACGTGCGAGCGCGCCATGGGCGCGCACCACGCGTACGCGCCCGTCGGTCCGGATCACGGATGACCCGAGAAGGACACCTGGTGATCACTCCTGCCCCGCCCGTCCCACACGGCGGAAGCGACAGCGGCGACGCGAGCAACAGAAGCGGCGCGAGCAACAGCGGCGACGCAAGCATCGGAAGTGACAGAAGCATCGGAAGTGACAGAAGCGGCAGTGGTGGTGAGACTGCGGCATCCGTCGACGAGTCGATAACCGCCTGGGCGCTGGCCGCCCGGGGCGGCGACCCGGACGCCGTCGAGCGTTTCGTGCGCGCCCTGCACCGTGACGTCGTGCGCTATGTCGCGTACCTCTCCGCCGACCCCCAGGCCGCCGACGACCTGGCCCAGGACACGTTCCTGCGGGCGCTCGGCAGCCTGCACAGATTCGAGGGCCGCTGCTCGGCCCGTACCTGGCTGCTGGCCATCGCGCGCCGCGCCGTGGTCGACAGCCTCCGGTACGCCGCTGCCCGGCCCCGCCTGTCCGACGTACCGGACTGGCGGCTGGCGGTCGAACGGGCCCAGCCGCGCGGCCTGCCCGGCTTCGACGACGGCGTCGTACTCTTCGATCTGCTGGCCGCGCTGCCGGACGAGCGCCGTGAGGCGTTCGTGCTCACGCAGTTGATGGGGCTGCCCTACGCGGAGGCGGCCGTGCTCAGCGACTGCCCCGTGGGAACGGTCCGCTCCCGGGTGGCCCGCGCCCGAGCCACCCTCATGGACCTGCTCGCCGAACCCGACGCACTCGCCACCACACCCGCAGCCCTGGCTGCTTGACGAAGCTGACGAAGCAGACGGAAGGGGGTGCCGGCAACCGGTGCCGGCACCCCCTCCCGTCCTCGGTGGTTCACACCGTGAGCTTGATCGCTTCGAGCCAGAGGTCGTTGTTGTGGGTGCCGGCGTAGGTGAAGTCGAACCCGGACTTGGGGTCGTCGCATTCCAGGCCGAGCCAGGCGTCGTTGTGGACGTGGGCGGTCTGGCAGACGCTGCTGGCGCCGCCTCCGACGTTGATGGTGAGCCCCAGCATGTTCGGGGCGTCCTTCTTGGTGCTGCCGACGTAGTTGTCGATACCGTCGGCGGCGCCCGACCACGGCTCGGGGAAGTGCCCTTCACCGTTGGTGGAGTCGGGGTTGTGGACGAAGGCGGCGCTGCTGGTGCCCTTGGTTCCGGACACGGCGATGTTGACGGCCTTGAGCGGCGTCTCCTCGCCCACTGTGCCGGCCGTCTCGCCGTCGCACACGGCGTCGGTCCAGCCCTTGCCGGACACGTAGGCCCGGTAGCAGATGTGCCGTCCGGTCGGGTCCTGAGCGGCGAGTTTCTGGACGGCGGTGGCCGCCGTCCGCTCCGGGGCCTTGGTCTCCTTGTCCTCGGAACCGCCGCCCCCGCCCCCGCCTCCGCCCCCGCCTCCGCCCGCCTTCTGCGTCTCGGTCGCGGCCGGGGGCGCCGTGGGGACGGAGGACGGGGCCTTCGGCGCTTCGGGGGTCGGTGAGAGGGAGGGAGCCAGGGTGCTGATGCCGGCTTCCTGGATCTTCTCGGTGGCGGAGCTGCGGACGCTGGGCTTGTAGGCGATCCACAGCATCACGAAGGTGATGGCGAGTGCCATGAAGATGCCGAGGAAGGTGGCGAGCCAGCGCGGCAGGAAGCCTTTCTGGACGTACGTGCCTTCGACGTCCAGCGGGTCCACCCCGGACCGTTGGACGGCCAACGTGTAGGGCCGGGATTCCTTCGACCCGAACCAGATGATCTGGCGTGGCTTGAGCGTCGTCTTCACGAACGCCGCACGCCCCGGCTCGATCTGCACGTTCGACGGATGGATGTCGTACGACAAGTGATCGCCGTTGTCGGTGCCGCCCACCGACGCGGTGAGCTTCGTGTTGCCCAGGTTGTCCACGGCCAGCTTCGGACGGCCCCGGAAGCGGCCCTTCACGGTCGGCGGCACCAACTCCGCCCGCACCTCCGTGAACGGAGTGATCGTCAGATTCCCCTCGGGAACCGTCGTCGCCTCCGGATGCTCCGTCGGCGTGATCCGGACCGCGTACGCATTGGGTCCCGCCGTCGCGTCCGGCGTACGCGGCGGCGCGAACGTCACCTGCACGGAACCGGTCGTCCCCGGATAGAGCCGCAGCACCTGCGGCTCCACCCTCGCCCACGGCGCGAGCGGACCGACCGCCTCGAAGCGGTACTCGTCCACCACGTCACCGGTGTTGCGCAGACGCAGCCGCACCGTCGTACTGCCACCCGGGTCCACGGTCGCGGAGGCGGGTTCCAGAGAAGTCCAAAGGCTCACTCTCGGACGTTAGACGCAACGCGGGTACCGAGTCAGGTAGCGCCGGGGCACGGAGACTGCCCTCGGAGACGCGCCGGACTGCCCCCGCACCGGACTGCTGCGCTCTGACCAGTCACTTCGCGTGCAACTCGTGCATGTGCGTGAAGTTCCTGCCGTAGATGGTGCCGACGAGGGTGGGGGCGAAGAGAACTACGGCCCAAGCCGAAATCTTCCTTGCATTGTTGCGGGCGCCTGTTGACAACATGGGTCGCCGCGAGAACGGAATCCTGATGAGCTTTGGCAGCCCAGAGGAACGCAGCGATCTCATTGGCGGATTGTGCTCTGGCCAGGCCTGGATGGCCGCATGTCGAGCTACGCTCCGACGATCGCGCTCGTTGATGGCTCCCTCGTGCAGGCGCATCAATGCGATGAGAAGCGGAGTAGCCGAAGTCGCCCGGGTAACGGAAGGTCTTATGTGGCGAAAGGCGTAGGTCACTTACGTAGTCGGCGCGAAGCAGCCTCCTGCTGACGCCCGATTAGTGACGTGTACCGCATGGCCGCGGCCGGAAGCGGTCTCTCATTCCCCCAGTGACTTGCTACCTCGTGGCAGTCCCAGCATCGTGGTAGAGCTTGGCGCCCTTCCCGGACGATCCTCCTGAGACGAGAAGATGAGGTGACAAGAATGTCCCTTCGCCTGCCCTGGTCAAAAGGTATCGACGCGGGTATCCCACATGATCGGACTCGGCACGGTGTGCCGCGTGGCCCGGTGGCGTTCGATGGGGATCCGATTGGCCCTGCGAAGGTTCTGGAATTGGTGGAACAGCCGAAGAAACCGTTGCATACCGTCGTCGACCGGGACACTGTCGCGGGCGGCGCACTCCACATCTTCAGCGACCTGGACGATGCCCAACAGCATTGCCTCGCCCGAGCGTCCGCGTCAAAGGCGACTCTGCTTTCGGAACCCACCAAAGGCTCCAGGTCGGTCGCAGCGGCGGCCGCGAGTGGCTGTCGGATCGAGGGAGGTGGATCCAACCCTCTACCCGCCGGGTCGGGAGTTGTCGAGTTCTGGGAACACGAAAACCTCGGTGGCTGTGGATGGCGCGCACTGGACACCACGAGCGGTGTCGCGGATCTCTCCAAGCTGTGGTCCTGCGGCTTTCTCTGGTGGGGATGGAAGAACGCCGCTAACACCATTTCGTCTGTCGACGTGATGACCTCCTATTCGGCCATCACTCTCCAGGTCACACCGTTCCCCGAGGACGGAACGCTCTGGCTTGAGCACCGTGTTCGAGTAGACAACCTCGGTAAACGTGGGTGGAACGACCGAGCGCGGTTCTGGTTCCGATGGTGCTTCGCCTGAGTGCCCAGTGCCCGCGAGGGACTTCTCGACCAGCCGTCGGGGTGTGACCGGTACGCGTGTTCTCCATATCGCCACACCATGGTTCTGTGCAGACACCGATGGTGATAGTAGCGAATCCGCTTTCTTTTCCTTGGATGTATTCGGATCGCTCCATACCCACGCTCAAGGATGGAGCTACTGCTGCGACGGAAGCGGACCGTTCTGTATTGGTTTCATTAGTGACTGGTTGGGCAAGTGTGTTCGATACGGAACGTCATCACTCCAGCAACTTCTCAATCAGTCCCTAGCGTAGTTCAGTCAGTCGCTCACATCGGGCGAAGCCATGACCATGGTCGACCACGCGACCGTGTGATAGTCCCGGTCATCCAGATCACTGGCTTGTTTCAGCGTAGACGGATACGACTTCTTTCGTATTGACCCTCCCGTCTGTCTGGAGGACCCTGCGTGTGGGAAACGAGATATCTGGGCAGAGCCTCAATCGAGGAGAAGCATGAAGAACGTCACGGCTCAAATGGATGTCAGGATATCCGGTATGCCCCAGAGGGTCTCGGGGCTCGGGATGTCCATGGATCGTGTAGGGCGTATCGAATTCGATGCGACCTTCCCGTTCGAGGGGCTGACCAAGGCCCAGAAGGACCTAGAAATAATCAGCGCAAAATTGCGCGACCACCCGAAGGAGTTTCAAGCACTTCTGCAGGAGACCATCAAGGGTGACAGGTCAAAGATCCTCGACATGGTCAAGGAGTTGGGCCTCACCGAGGAGGACTTTCAGGAGCAGGGCGGGGGTATGTTCTGGGCTGTCGTGATCGTAGGCGTTCTCTGCTGCGCCAGTGAGGCACGCTGAGTCTACTTACAGATCGCCGAGATTAGACCCTGGACGTAATTAGGTAAGTGCGAGGTTGGCAAGGAACCACGAGTGGGCATGGATGGCGCCATTGGCCTGGTCGAACTCCTCGATTGGCGAGAAGGAGCGGGTTCGGAACGGCCGCAGTGACCATCGAGACTGTCTCTCCTGGTGATGTACCGTAATCGGCGCACATCGGCACTCTGATCCGTCGGTCAGGTCCCCGTGCGTTCGAGTTCGGCCCTGCCACCGGAGAGACCGGCCCGTGGGCCATCGTCCGTGACGGTCACCTCAGCCAGCCGGAGGCCGAGCGCGGCGGCCCCGCCCTGTGGCTCCGGACCGTCCTGCGTGGGCCGGGCGTCGACAGCCGTCTGTACGCGGTCCAGCAGAGCCGGCGGGGCGGGGGAGCCGAGTACTTCGCCGCCGGTCACCGACAGTTCCAGCTTGCCGTCGGCCACGGTGGGCGTGACCCGGATCGTGGCCAGGCCGCCGTGGACGGTCAGATCCAGGGTTCCCGCTGTGGGGTTGGTGGTGATGCCGGAGATCATGGCGGCGTCCTTGCCGTCACCAGAAGCCATTCGCCGCGTCATGGCCTCGGTGGAGACGTCAGCGGTGACGTGGGAGCCGGACACGGTGGTGGTGTGCCGAGCTCGGTCGACGGTGACGTCGGACAGCCGGGCTGTGACCGATACGTCGGTGTAGCTGGCAGCGTCGGTGCGTCCCGAGACCGTCTGTCGTCGTGGCGGGCGCTCTCCTGACGGACTGGGGGCCGGTGGTCATGGACGGCGACCGGGAGCTGGCCCTTGACCCGCGTACCGGCGCGGTCCGGACTGCGCGCAGCGACCTCAGAAGCGGACACACAGAAGCTGTTCGCCTACCACCAAGCTTCGACGGCGGTCTGGTATTCGGGTGACGCGACGAATCCGATCAGGGCGTCCTGCTGGTTGAGTCCGCGCATCAGCTGATCGGTCCAGTCCTGCCATCCCGCGGCATCCGGCTGCCGGCGCAGGTAGCGCTGGTAGAGATCGCGGCTGTGGTTGCGGCAGTACTCCTCGGACAGCACGAAGCCGCGTGCGACCTCGAAGCGCGGCATGCCGTCCCGCATGCGCTGACGCCAGAAGTCGAGACCCCCGGCGTCCGGAGGACGGCCGAGCAGGCGGCGGTAGAGGGAATCGATGAACGCGTCGTCCGACGGGTACTTGGCTCGGTACTCGGCGCCGTCGAGGAACGCGACGATGGCCGACTGGCATCCCATGCCCTGCTGCAGCTGGCCGCGCCAGCCGGCCAGGCCCGCGTCGCCAGGTGCCCGGTCCAGCAGAGTGAAGTACAACTCGGTGGCGATCTGTCCGGAGTGCTCCTCCGAGTAGCAGAATCCGCGGGCCACATCCTGGGGGCCGGCACCTGAGAACAGGCTGCGGACCCAGCCGTCGAGACCGTTGTCGTCGAAGCGGCGCCCGAGTACATCGCGGTAGAGCGACGCCACCCAGATGTGGCGCCGGTAGACCGCGCGGATCCCCGCGCGGTCGTCCGCGGCGGGGACCGACGGCGTCGGATAGAAGGGGTTCATCGTCGAACTGGGCACCGAGGTGTGATCCAGCCCCAGCGAGTGACCGAATTCGTGCACCATGACCGTCAGCAGGTCGAAGCCATTTCCGGTGAATCCCTCCTGCCAGGTCTCGTCCTCGTCGAAATGCGCGTCTCCGGCCAGTGTTCCGGCATTCGGTGGCGGGAAGAACGCGTGTGCGAGGACACCTCCGGGTCCGTCGAACGGGAAAGCATCGCCGTGCTGACGCGCACCGAAGAGGATTTCGACGTCGGGCTCCCCATCGGTCTCACGGAATATCAGCGGAACCACCGATGCCCACCGATCCCAGGCCGTCGAGATAAGGCTGCGTTGACGCCCTGAATCCAAGTCGGGAGAGAGGTTGTTGATGCGATAGGTGATGATTGCGTGATCCCATACGGTACCGAAGGCCACGAAGGTCCCGAGGCCGCCCTCACGGGCGCCTTTCCGGTCCGGGAACCCGCAACGCGGCCGTTCGAAGACCTTCTCCGTTTCGGCGTCCAGCGTCCCGGTGGCCGGCAGCAGGGCCATGGCCTGGCAGGCCCGCACGGCCGCCGGGCCCTGAGGTGAGTCGAGGGCCACTTCGACCGGGAGGTAGCCGAACTGCCGCAGATAATCGAGCGCACGTTTGTCGTCGGGCATGGTGATCACCTGTCCCTGGCTCACGCTTCTGGATTTCGCAGCATCCTGCGGGGGCAGCGCGTTGGCCAGCCCCGGGGAGCAGGAATCCCGCCTCTCACTTTTGGTGAAGATTCATTTCTTGCTTCCGCAGGAATCAAGAGCTTTCGAACGCGCGATCCCGTCGGCCTTCTCTACGCTTAATGGCGGGTTGACTGGAACTCGGCGGAGAGGGACGCTCCCTGCGACCACGCTCCGCGGAGGAAAAAGGGAGGGGGATTCCGCTATGGAAATCGACGCGGACTCGGCAACGTTCCTCTATGTACATGGCGCCGGCAATAAGCCGCCGGAGGACGACCTCAAGCGTGCCTGGGACGAGGACTTGTTCGAGCGGGACATGGGTGAGCGGACTCGGATGGTCTACTACGCCGACCTGCTGCACGACCACCCGTCCGCGATCGCGGCCGACGCGTGCGGCGCGAGCGGTGCGTTGGGGGCGCTCGTGTCCGAGGCGTTCGCCGACACCGCAGTCGTCGAAGACACCCAGGTTCGCGAGACGTTCGGCAAGATGACACCGGATGGACAGGAATTCGCCCTCGCTCTGACCGTCAGCATGGCAGCCCGCGCCGCGAGCACGACCGGCTTCGCCCCGACCGCGGGCGCCCGCCCGGCTGCCGACGTCGCCGCGCTGCTGCCGTTGCCCGCCCCGCTGCGTCGCCTTCTGCTGCGCCAACTTCTGAGTCACCTCATCCCGGATGCCAACGGGTACTTCTTCACCGACGCCCGGGACAGGATCAGGGACCGGCTACGCAGGGTCCTCGGCGCCGTGAACGGACCCGTTGTGGTGATCAGCCACAGTCTGGGCACCGTCGTCGCCTATGACGTGCTGAGCGAGGTCGGATCTGCTCGGAAGGAGATCCCACTGTTCATCACGCTGGGTTCGCCACTGGGTTACACCGAGATCCAGGACGTCATCACGCGCCCTCTGAAGGTTCCCGTCCCGGTACGGCTGTGGACGAACTTCGCCGACCCGCTCGACCTCGTCACCCTGGACACCACCCTGGCCGACGACTTCAGGACCGGGGCGAAGGTGATCGCCGACATCGCGATGGACAATCCCTCGCCGAACAACCATGCGGCCTGCGGCTATCTGCGATCCCGGCGCGTGCGTGAGGCTGTGGCCGAGGCGACGTAGCACGGCCTCGCGTGGTCCGGTTCAGTTCTTGTTGAAGGCCGCCGATTCGTAGCCCGTGATGTCGTCGGGGGTCACCAGGCCGTCCTCGATGGCCCGAGCCAGCATGTCGGCCTTGGTCGGGGCGGTTCTGCCGACCTGGGCGTACTTGACCCTCGCCCGGCGGATGTAGATGTCCACCGTGTGGACCGAGACGCCCATGCGCCGGGCCACGGAGGCCTTCGACATGGACTGGAACCACCATAAGAGAGCTGTACGTTCCTGGGAGGAGAGACGGGGCCGGCTCGCGCCGCGGTCGCCGACGAGGACCCCGGCGGCGGTCGGGGTGACGTAGGGCCGGTCGCCCGCTGCCGCCAGCACCGCGTTCACGAGGTGCGCCCGGCCCTCGTTCTTCGCGACGAACTCGCACGCGCCGGCCTCCAGCGATTCGAGGACCACCCGCTGCTCGGTGAACTGCGAGAAGGCGATGACCCGTTGACCCGCCGCGGCCAGCGTGGCGATGTCGTCGACGACGAGGCGGCCGTGCAGGTTCAGATCGAGAATGAGGACGTCCACGGCACCGGGCCGCACATCCACGGCTTCGCCGGTGTGCCGTACGGAGATCCGCGGCTCCTGGGACAGCCAGGCCTGGATGCCTTCGATGACGACCGGGTGGTCGTCGACGACGGCGACGCTCAGGGAGCCGGACGTAACGGCCACCGGGTTTCCCACCACAGCTGCTCCTCCTCCTGGTCGTACATGGAGGAGGTGGTGAGAAGGCCCGGCGGTTCCACACGCGTCTCAGCGGGCGCGTCGGCCACCACGCTCACCGCGACCTCCTCGGGTGTGGTCACCACGGTCAACCGCGCCCGGGTAACGGCGGTCGCCAGGACCAGCAGGGTCCCCTCCGCCAGTTCGCGGCGGACGGGCGGGGGCAGGTCGGGCAGTTCGCCGTAGCTCAGCAGGGTGACGCGTACGCCACGCCGCTCGGCGACGTCGGCGCAGGCCCGCAGCTCGTGCAGGAGCGGGTGCGGGGTGTCGTCCGTCTCCACGAACAGCCTGCGCAGGCGGGCCGCCTCGACGGCCGCGCGGCGGCGCACGACGGTGTCTCCCGGGTCCAGGCGGCCTTCGGCGAGACCTCGCAGCAACGGTTCCACCCTGATGCGCAGGTACGCGTAGCGGCGCCGGCGCTCGGTGTGCACGGTCTCGTCGGCGGTATCCCGGGCCAGGTGCTCCGCCTGCGCGGCGGCGGTCTCGGTGGCCTCCCGCGCACCGTCGGCGAGCTGCCTCACCAGATACGCGAAGGTCAGCTGGATACCGGCGGTGACGTACACCGAGGCCAGCAGACGGGAGAGGGTGACGTTGTCGAGTGCGCCGTCGGCGGCCAGGAAACCCACCGTGACGGCCGTGTTGGCGCCGAGCAGGGCGATCAGTTCCCACAGCGGGCGCTGCATCAGGAGCAGCATGCCGAACCAGCCCACGGTGTTCCACGCCCAGCTCACGTCGCCGATCGCCCCGCCCGGCGGGTAAGCGGTGGCGGCGGCGACGCCGGTGAGCAGCGCCGCCCCCGCGAGGATCCGCGCGGTGCGCGCGCCGAGCGCGGAACGCAGCAGCAGGACGGAACCGATCGTCTGGATGAGCGTGAGGGCCAGCCAGGCACCGGCGGCGACGGCCGGCGGCTCGTACACCGACCAATTCCTGAGCACCCGCACGGAGTCCAGACCCAGGTGCCAGACGCCGACGATCGCGACCAGCCCGATGTCGACGACCCTGCCGAAGCGGGTGGCGACCACGCCCTCGCCGACATCCTCGACGGCAGTCCCGACGGCGTTCGCAGCGGCGGCTTCGGTGACGTCCTCAGTGACGTTTTCGACCGCGTCGGCAGTCATGGTTCCCACCTCAGCACGACGCGTGTGCCGGAGCCGGGGGACGACGTGGCACGGGCGCTGCCGCCCACGGCGGTCATCCTGCCCTGCACCGATTCGCGCAGACCGCGCCGGTGAGCGGGAACGGCCGCAGCGTCGAATCCGCGTCCGCTGTCGCGTATTTCGACGGCGACGCCCCCTTCCCCGACGCGTCGGGCCGCGACCCGGGCGGCGTGGGTGCCCGCGTGCCGGGCCACGTTGGCCAGGGCCTCGGCGGCGCCGTGCGCGAGAGCTTCCACGACCTCGTGGGGCAGGTCGAGCGGCGGCACGTCGAACTCGACGTCCAACGCGGGCAGGCCGACGTGCCGCGTCAGTACGACGGTACGCAGCGCGACATCCAGTGGTGCCGGGCTGTGTGCCACGGCGCGTGCCGTGTCGGGGTGTGCCTGGAGGCCCTCGATGACGGCCAGGTCGGCCGCGGCCCGTTGCGGCAGCGCGGCAGAGCCACGGGTGATGCTGCCGGTGCCCACCATGGTGAGCGTGGCGAGCACGGTGTCGTGCAGCAGCCGCTGCTGGTCCAACTCGTCGGTGCGGGCGGCGGACCGGGCACGTTCCGCCGCGCGGGCGGACGCCTCCTCGGACAGTGCGAGGTCCGCCCTTCGCGCTCCGCGTCGCAGCAGGGCCACGACAGCGGCGGCGAGCAGCCCCTGGAGCACCAGCACCACGGAGGCGTCCCGTAGGCCGGCGCCCACCGCGTGAGCCGCCGCGATGGCGATCGTCGAGGCCGCCGCCAGCGGCAGGCGCAGCGTGAACTGGGCGATGAGCACTCCGGTGCGGGCGACCATGTCGATCCATCCGGAGCCCGCACTGGCTTGAAGGACCTCGGCAGGGACCAGGCCGCCCTGCGCCAGGCAGAGCGCCACGACGATGACGCTGTCACCGGCGTAGAGCCAGGTACGAGGATGCGGCCTCAGCGTCAGAACGGTGAACAGGCCGCTCCACAGCAGCAGTCCGACGACCGCGACGGCCACCCACACCGACCGGGCGGGCGGTGCGAAGCCGACCACGGCGACCAGGGCCGCGCCGAGGGCACCGGCCGCACGCAGGACAGCGGCCAGGCGGGCGAACCGGCGCCGGAGTTGGAGCTGGGCGGGTCCCTGCGTCGTAGCGACGCTTCCACCGTGGGGATTCCCGCTTCCGCCGAGAAAGGCAAGGGGATTCGCCCCGTTCCTCACAGTGCTTCCCCCGCGTTTTCCCCGCATACGGATGAGATCGGTCCGTCAGCGTAGACGAACCCGACCGCGCACGACAGAGGCGAAGAGGCGCGGAGGAGTGGGACATGGAGGAGCAGGGGCGGGCGCGGGGGCCGGTTGCGGGGACGGTGGGCTGTCACGCGTTCGCGTGACATGTATTTCTCCGGGCGGTCCCTTAATTTCAGACCAAGAGTTCAGCAAAGGCAACTCATCACACATCACGGGGAATTCACATGCAGAGGTCATTGAAGCGGCTCACGCTGTTTCTTTCCGCGGTGCTGGCACTCGCCGTCACCATGCTCACGGTGACGCCGGCCGGCGCGGCGCCGAGCCACTCGGACGGATCGGGCAACCGGGTCATCTTCGTTCACGGGTTCGCGCCTACCGGAAAGCACGACTGCGCCAAGTACTTCTCGTCCGCCCGGAAGCATTTCAAGAACAAGAACTGGAAGGGCAACCTGCTCACCTTCGGTTACTACAAGGGTGACAAGAACTGCTCGTACACGTACAAGAACGGCACCCGCAACAAGTCCCTCAACACCGTGGCCAAGGTGTTCGCGAACTACGTCGCCGACAACTACTCCAACAAGAACAAGAAGGTCGACGTCGTCGCCCACTCCATGGGCGGTCTCATCGTCCGTGCCGCCCTCTACCACAGCAGCAAGGGCACCCCGGGCTTCCCGAAGAAGCTCTACATCGAGGACGTCGTCACCCTCGGCACCCCGCACGGCGGAACCAAGGCGGGCTACGCGTGCAGCGGGATCTTCGTGCAGTGCAAGGAAATGAAGCCGAGGAGCGCGTTCCTCAAGAGCCTCGGAACGGCCATGCCGAAGTCCAACAAGCGAACCGGCTGGACCACCGACTGGACCACCGTGTCGTCGTACAACGACGGAGTCGTCTCCGAGGCGTCCGGTATCGCCGGCATCGCGAAGCACGAGGTCCAGTATAAGGCCGGAATCAGCCACAACGAGCTGAAGACCGTCCACACCGGAAGGCACAAGAGCAGGATCAAGCACCCCAATTGGAGCGCATGGTCCAAGCGTGTCTCTCCCGTGGAACAGGCACGGCTGTCGGTGCTTCTCTCCTCGATGTGATCTCCGTTTCCCACGCGAACGAAAGAACGAAAGAACGAAAAAGCGAGTGAACGCACGCGCGGCCGCACGCACGACCGAACCGGATTCCGGTGACATACCGCGGGGAGTGTCTGCGTGACGCGTAATGCGCAATAGAGATGCGGCCGTCCCATCAGGGGCGGCCGCATTGATCTGCCGTCGCGACTGCCGAGCGCGGGTGGCGGGGGTGAGCAAGAAATGCACGCACCCCGGCAGGAACGCCGGGGTCTCGTACGGCCACGGGGTGCCAGGTATCGCCGGTCACGGACCGCCTGGTGGCCTGCTCGTGTTCACCGTGACCGCGGTCCGTCCTGGAGCCCGGCGATGTCCGTGCGGGCCCGGACGCGTGCCGCGGCGACCTCGGGTGAGGACACGAAAGCGGCCGTGACCAGGAGGAGCCATGCCGTCTCGGCGGCGACGGTGTTCGCTATCTGCTGCGACACGGGGCCGGAGGGGTGCGGGCCGGCCGGGGCCCGCCCGGCCCGTTTGCCCTCCAGGGCGGCGGCGATGGTGGCGGCCTCCGCGACGGCGCGGACTTCCGCCGACCGCTCACCAGGACCGACGGGACCGACGGGACCGGCGGGGTCGACGGCCGTCCCGCCGGTCCCGGTGGGTGCCGCCCGGCCGGTGGCGTCGGCGGGGAAGTACGGACGCAGGGCCAGGTGCCCGTCGCGGATCTCTATGACCCGCCGGTAGAGGTCGAACTCCGCCCGCCACAGCACCGGGCGGCGCGGGGCGGCGGGATCGAGCGCTATCTGGGGCAGTTCGGTGCGCAGCGCCGACCACAGCGGTTCCAGGGCCCGGTGCGTGCGGTACGCGGACAGCCAGCGGCCGGGCGCGGCGAGGGGCCCGCCGGACGCGCTCGCCCACCAGGTCGCGGTGGCCCCGCCGGTGGCGAGGGCGGCGGTGACGGCGCCCAGCACGCTGCACACCGCGTCCTCGCTGGCCGTGTGGAGTCCCTGGGTCAGGTTCATGGGCACGTACGTCAGGACCCACAGGGTCCACACGATGCCGAGGAGCGCGGCGAAGGTCATCAGCCGCAGTCCCGTCCGCATCGGTCCCGCGGCCACCTGCCGGGTCTGCCGGACGAGTTCACGGGTCAGGACGAGCAGGCACCAGGTGCCGTACGCGGCGAAGAGCACGTTGTAGACGGCGAGGAACCACCGGCGGTCCGGTGGGGCGGTCGCCAGCCCGCTCTCGGCCCTGACGCCCGCCATGAGCAGGACGGCGGCTCCGGTCACCAGGACCGCCGCCGCGAGCCGGATCTGCCGCCCCTGCGCCTTGCGGTCGGCGGCGGCGGGCCTGAGCGACAGCCCCACCAGCAGCAGCATGACGTGCGCGAAGCTCTTCAGTTCGTGGGTGATCAGCATGACGACGGTGTCCAGCGGTGCCAGGTCCCGCAGGGCGGACATCACGACGGGGGCCCTGAAGAGCATCGCGGCCCCCATGCACCCGGCGAAACCGGCGATGTACCGCTGGGCGGGGTCGGAGCCCCGCCAGATGATCAGCGCACGGTAGAGGGCGAAGGAGAGGAAGAGGGCGGCGGCGACGAGACTGCCCAGGTCAGCCATCGGTGCCGTCCGGGCCGTCGGTGCCGTGCGGGCCGTCGGCGCCGTGCGGGCCGTCGGTGGGCCGGCCGTCCCCGGCGGGTTCCTGGTTCCCGGTCCGTCCGAACAGGGTGTGCAGTCGCGGCCATTCGGGCCCGGTGGGTCCCGTCCGGGCGAGGTGCGCCGCACGGGTCAGGATGAGCGAGGCGACCAGTTCGGCTTCCTGCTCCTGCGGTTCGGTGTACACGCTGCGGCTGAGGACGCGTCGTACCAGTGCGGGAGGTAAGTCGGGCAGCAGGACCCGGGCGGCGGCCGACGAGGCGGGCGCCGTCTCGTAGTGGCCGCAGATGACGTGGGCCGCCTCGTGCAGCAGGATGTGCTGCTGGTGCAGCGGCGTGGTGTCGGCGGCGTACACGATGTAGTCGGCGCGGTCGGTGGTGATCAGCACTCCGCACGGGATGTCCGACGTGGAACGGACCGGCATCAGTTCGATGGGCCGGCCACGCATCCGCGCGAGCGCGCCGATGAAGTCGGCCGCGTCGAAGGGGGTGGGCAGGTCGAGCCCGTCGACGATGCGCCGACATCGCCGCCGCTGCCGCCCTCGCCGGTCACTACGCACACGCCGTCCTCTCGCCGCCGCCGGAACTCGCGAGTCCACCGTTCTGAGCCCACTCGCCGGTTACGGTCCGGCGCCGCCCGCACCCTTCTCGCGGCGGGCGATGACGTCGATCATGTCGCTGATCGTGCCCATGCCCTCGGGCGAGAGGTTGACCGCGCGCAGTGCCACGCTGCGCACCTCGGCGTCGCGCAGCGCGTCGAGCAGTTCCAGCTGTTTCGCGATGACGGCGCCCTGTTCGTCGTCGAAGAAGTAGACGACGGGTACGTCGAAGAACTTGGCGAGGGATTCGAGGTGGCGCTTGGTGGGGTTTCCGCGCCGTCCCGTCCGCAGCTGCCACAGGTAGGTGGCGGAGAAGCTCTCGCCCGTCGCCTCACGGCAGGCGCGGGCGACCTCCTCGTGGCTGTACTGCTCGCGGTTGGGTCGCCGCACGACCCGGAACAGCGCGTCGATGCGGTCCGCCAGCATCGAGTCCGACGGTGTCGACGCGGGTCCGCTCTCGCCCATCACGTGCCTTCCGCCCTTCGGTGCCGCCTCGGTGGGTCGACCGTACGCGTCGTTCATCCTAGCTGACGCTCCTCGTCGACGGACAGACCGAAGACGAAGGCATACCGGGAAACCGTGATGACACGCAGACGACAACTGGCGTTCTCATGGTGGCAGTTGAGCGTGACCGTCATCCGGTGATCACCGTGGGGAGTGTGGCGCATACTCGCCGTTTACCCATGCCCAAGGCATCTGGTATATGTCAGCGTCTTGATACATTCATCTCAGCTCATGACCGAAGGGTGGACCGGATATGGGCGAACCACCGTGCACCGGCTTGCGGTTCTCCGTCCTCGGACCGTTGTCCGCACACGCGGCGGACGCGGCCGGCGGACACGTCCTCCCCCTCGCACTCGGACCGCTCAAACAGCGGCTGCTCCTGGCCATGCTGCTGTGCCGCCCCCGCACACCCGTCCCGCTCGACCTGCTCACCGACACACTGTGGGACGGCGAGCCGCCCCGGACGGCCCGGAAGAACATCCAGGTGTACGTATCGGCCCTGCGCCGGCTCCTGGACTCCGTCGGCGCCGGTGACCGGCTCGTCCACCAGGCCGGCGGCTACCTGCTGCGGGTGGACGACGACGAACTCGACGCCCTGCGCTTCCAGCGCCTGGTCCGCGCCGCCCGCGAGGCCACGTACCAGAACGACCTCGCCCAGGCCTCCGGCATGCTGCGCGAAGCGCTCGGTCTGTGGCGCGGACCCGCACTGCACGACCTGCGGTCCTCACCGGCACTGCGGTGCGAGGCCGACCGGCTCGACGGCCGCCGTCTGCAGGCGTACGAGAGCTGGGCCGAGACCGAACTGCGGCTGGGCAACTCCTACGAGGTGGCCGAGACCATCGGCGAACTCGTCGAGGAGCACCCCGAGCGCGAACGGCTGAGAGCCGCCCAGATGAACGCCCTCTTCGACCAGGGACGCCAGACCGAGACCCTCGCCGCCTACGAGGGCCTGCGCCAACTCCTCGCCGCCGAATACGGGTTGCAGCCGAGTCCGGCACTCCAGACGCTCTACCGGTCGATGCTCTCGGGCGGGGGCGGCGCCACCGGCGGCGTGTTCGGCCACGCCGGCACCCGGCACGGACACCGTCCGGACTGGCGGCCGGCCACCCTGCTGCCGCCCGACCTGCCCGACTTCACCGGCCGCCGGGAGCAGTTGCGCACACTGCTCGCCCTCCTGGCCCGCGACGACACGGGCCCGCGGCTGGCGGTGGTGACCGGGCCGGCCGGGACCGGCAAGACCGCGCTGGCGGTCCACGCGGCGCACCGGCTGGCCGACGCGTTCCCCGACGGCAGGGTGCTGATCCGGATGCGGGACACGGCGGGCCGGGCCCGGCCGACCGTTTCGGTACTGGCCGAACTGGCCGAACTCGTGGGCTCGCCCACGCCGTCCACCGCACGGACCGCCGGCGCGCCGGAGCCGGACCGCACGGCGGCGGCCTGGCGCGGCTGGCTCGCCGGGCGGAAGGTCCTGGTCGTGCTGGACGGCTGCGCCGACGAACCGAGTGTGCGACCGCTCGTGCCCGACACCGGGGCCAGCGCGGTCCTGGTCACCGCGCGGACCCCGCTGGCCGGACTGACCCCGGCGCACCGGCTGGAGGCGACGGCGTTCGACACCGCGGAGTGCCTGGAACTGCTCGGCAGGATCGTCGGCCCCGCCCGGCTCGGCGCCGGCCGGGAGGCCGCGGTGCACATCGTCACCGCCACCGGGATGCTGCCCCTGGCGGTGCGCGTGTGCGGTCTGAAACTCGCCGTACGACGCCATCTGCCGCTGGACGAGTACGCCCGGCGGCTGGCGGACAGCCGGACGGTGCTCGACGAACTCGTCGCGGGTGACATGGACGTACGGCCACGGCTGGCGAGCGGCTGGCAGGACCTGTCCCCGGCGGACCGCTCGGCGCTGTGTGAACTGGCCGGCCTGCCCGAAGGCCCCTTCACCCTCGCCGAGGCGGCCGCCCGGCTCGGCAGCGGACAGCACGAGGTGCTCCGCCGGCTGGAGTCCCTGATGGACTCCGGAGTGCTCCTCACCCCGGACAGCGAGATCACCGCCCACGCCGCACGGTACGAACTGCCGCGGCTCATCAGGGTGTTCGCCCGTGAACAGACCGCCCTGCGACAGCCGCCGGTCACCCGGATACCCGCCTGAACCACCCGCCGGACTCCGCCGCCACCTGGGCCTTTACCGGATCCCAACCGCTACGGTCCTCGTCCCGAACCGTCCTGGCCGACGCTTCGGAGGAGGCCGCCCCCACAGACGGCCGACCCCACGGACGGAGGGTGAGCACGCCATGCAACTCGCCGAACTGATGTCCCTCCGCCCGGTCCCGTCCGCGGGCCTGCTGGTCACCGTCACCGGGCGCTGCCCGCTGCACTGCGCGCACTGCTCCACCACCTCGACCATGGCCTCCCCCGAACCGGACTCCGCCCGGCTCCTGAGGTTCGTCGGTTCCTTCGAGGCCACCGACCGCCCCGAGGTCCTGATGCTGACCGGCGGTGAACCACTGCTGCGCAGCGACCTCACCGCCGAACTGGCCGGCCGGGCGCGCGCCGCCGGCACCCGGGTCGCACTGCTCACGGGTGCCTGGTTCGCCGCCCGCGGCGCCGGGAACCGCCCCGGACCCGGCGGGCCGGACCGTGCCGTGATCCCGCCCGCCGTCATGCGGGCGATCGGCGCGCTCGACCACTTCTCGGTGAGCGTCGACGCCTTCCACGAACGCGAGGTCCCCCGCGCCCGCGCCTTCTCGGTGGTGCGGCAGGTCCTCGACCGGGGGATCGCCTGCAGCTTCCACGTCGTGGGCGACGGACCGCGGGACCCCTACCTCGCGGACGTGACCACCGACATCCGCCGCACGTTCGGCGACCGCGTCCCCATGCTGGTCAACTCGCTGCGCCCGGTGGGCCGCGCCGCCTCCTGGGCCGCCGCGAAAACCGTCCCCGCCCCCGACCCCGGCCGGGTGCGGCCCTGCTCGATGGCCGCCTGGCCGGTCGTGGCGGCCGACGGCACCATCCTGGCCTGCTGCAACCAGCACACCGTCGACCGCCGGCCGGCCCCCGCCCACCTGACGGTCGGCCACCTCGACGGCAGCGACTGGGCCTCCGTGAGCCGGCGCGTACGGTCGGCGCCCGCCCTGCGGATGATCAGGACGGTGGGGCCGGGCCATCTGACCGCCCGCTACGGCACGGCGGCCGGTGCCGGTCCGCGGCCGGGGTACTGCGACGGGTGCCGTGCTCTGGGCGAGCACCCCGAAGTCCTCGCCGCCGCGGACCGGCTGGCCGGCGGCCCGGCGGGTGCGCTGCTCGATCACCACGTCGCGCAGCGGCAGCGGGAGGCCGGCCCGGTGTCCTTCGTACGCCGGCACGGCACGGCCGGGTACGAGGACCTGGTCGCCCTGCCCGGAGCACCCCGATGAGTCCCGCGGTGAGCACCGCGGTGAGTGCCGCCGCCGGCCTCCGGGCGCGGCTCGCGCTCACCGAGCCGATGGTGCGGGCGGCCACCGACGCACTGTGGCGGCCCACCGGACTCGCCCCGCGCTACGCGACGTACCTCGCGGTGATGCACGGCGTGATCCGGGCCTCGGTCCCGCTCATGGAACGCGCGGCCACGCTGTGCGCGGCGCTCCGCCCGCACGATCCGGTCGCCGCACCGCTGGAGCGCTACCTCCGGGTCCACGCCGAGGAGGAACGCGGCCACGACGACTGGCTGCTGACCGATCTCGCCGCGCTCGGCGACATCGCGCTCGGCGACACCGCGGCGGCCGTCGCCGGCGAGCAGCCGCCGCCGTCGACCGCCCGGTTCGTGGGAGCCCAGTACTACTGGATCGAGCACCACCACCCGGTCGCCCTGCTCGGATACATCGCCGTACTGGAGAGCAACGCCCCCGCTCCCCGGCTCGCCGACCACATCGCCTCGTCGGGCGTCCCCGAGGCCTCGCTGCACACCGTCCGCGCACACGCCGAGCTGGACGACGGACACACCGCCGACCTCTTCGAGCTCCTCGACGCCCTTCCGCTGACGCCTGTCCTGCGGCGGGCCGTCACCACGAGCGCCCTGCACACCGTGGACGGCCTCATCGGGCTGTTCGCCCGGATCGCAGGGGAACCACGCCCGATCCGCCGCCTCCCGGGAGGAACGCACCCGTCATGAGCGAACACCTGGAAGAACCCGTGGCAGCCGGCGGTCCCGACGACCGCGGGGACGACACGCTCCGCGCCCTGGAGATCCACGGCTTCGGACTCGCCGCACTGACCGACGAACAGCGCCAGGTGCTGCGGGACCTGAGCGCGGAGGAGCTCGAACTCGTCCTCGACCTCAAGGGCCGGCTCGACGAGGCGGGCCCCGAGGTGCAGGCGCACAGCGAGATCGCCGGCGGAGCGCTGTTCTGACACCGGGGCCCGTGCGGCCCAGCGCACTCGCGCACCCGCGCCGACCGTCCGCGAACCGTCAGCCAGGAGGAGTCAGCCATGCGGTGTGCAGCCTGCGACCGCGCGATGCCGTCCGGAGCACGCTTCTGCCCGTCCTGCGGCGTGCCTGTCGGCCGCGCGGGCGCGGCGGCCCCCGCCGAGGAACGCAAGATCGTGACCGTCGTCTTCTGCGACCTGGTCGGCTCCACCGCGCTCTCCGGAGTACTCGACCCGGAGACCCTGCGCACCGTCGTCCTGCGGTACTTCGACCGGATGCGGGCGCCGCTGGAGGAGTGCGGGGGCACGGTCGAGAAGTTCATCGGGGACGCCGTCATGGCCGTTTTCGGGGTGCCCGTCACCCACGAGGACGACGCCCGGCGGGCGCTGTCCGCGGCGCTCGCCATGCTCGACGCGGTACACGACCTCAACGAGAACGAACTGCACCCCACCCTGGGCATCCGGCTGGCCGTGCGGATCGGAGTCAACACCGGACCCGCCGTCACGAGCACCGACGTGTCCACCCGGCAGGCCCTCGTCTCCGGGGAGACGGTCAACGTCGCCGCCCGGCTGGAACAGCACGCCGCCGAGGGTGAGGTCCTGATCGGTCCCGAGACCCGGCGGGCGGCCGGCCCCAGCGCCCGCTCCGAGCCGGTCGGCCCGCTGCGGCTCAAGGGGAAGACGGCGCCGGTGACCGCGTACCGGCTGCTCGCCGTCGCCGAGGACGACCCGCGGCTCTCGCGCCGCTTCGACGTGCCCCTCGTCGGCAGGACGGCCGAACTCCGCGTGCTGCGGCAGGCGTTGCGGGACGCGACAGGGCGGCACGACGCACCGAACGTCCTCGTCGTGCACGGCGAGGCGGGCATGGGCAAGACGCGTCTGGTCCACGAGTGGCTCAGGGACACGGGTCCCGCCTGCGCCCAGGGCTCCGGCCGTTGCCGTCCCTACGGCGAGCACGGAAGCCTCGCACCGCTGGCGGACGCGGTGCGGGAGGTGCTGCGGGACTTCCCCGGCATACGGGATCCGGCCGGAGCCGAGAGGGACACCGACGAGGACACCGATGAGGACACCGCCGAGCGCGACGAGGTCAGACAGGCCCTCGCGCTGCTCGCCGGCGGTCTGCTGGAGGACGGCACGCCGAACCCCTCGGTGGACGACACCTGCGCCGCGGCCGGCGACCTCCTGGCCGCGCTCGCCCGCAGGCGGCCGGTCGTGCTGGTGGTGGACGACTGCCAGTGGGCCTCGGACGTGCTGCTCGACGTCCTGGGCACACTCGCCGCGGACCTGACCGCCTCGCCCGTACTGTTCGTCTGCCTGGCCCGTCCTGACCTCCTGGACCGCCGCTCCGAGTGGGCGTCGACCGGGCGGGCCACCAGGTCGCTGCCCCTGCCCGGCCTGACCGCCCACGAGGCCGCGACCGTCGCGGAGACCCTCATGGAGGTGGGCGCGCACGGTTTCGGCGAGGCCGTCGCCGAGGACACCGCGGCCGGGTCCGGCGTACCCGCGCACGTGCTGGAGGCGGCGGGCGGCAACCCGCTCCACCTGGAGCACCTGGTCGCGGCCGTCATGGAACACGGGTCCGGCTACCGGGCCCGGGGCGCCGACGGGTTGCCGACCACCCTGCAGGCCCTGCTCGGCGCGCGAATCGGTGCGCTCGGCCGGGCCGAGCGCACCACTTTGGACCTCGCGGCCGTGGTGGGGCGGGAGTTCACCGCCGACGACGTGGCCGCGCTGGCCGAGCGCGACCACGACGGTGTGCCCGCGGACGTCCTGGCCGGCGCCCCGGCGGGCGGTGACGCCGTGCCGTCCCTGCGCCTCGGTGTCGAGGCCGCGCTCGTGCGCCTGCGCGGGCACCGGCTCGTGGACGCGCCGGACCCGCCGGACGCGAGCGGACGGGAGACGCCCGTGCTCCGGTTCAGCAGCGGTCTCCTCCACGAGGTCACCTACCACTCCATGGCGAAGCGCGCCCGTGCCGAGCGGCACGAACACCTCGCCGCACAGCTGGCCACCCGGTCGCCGGACGCGGCCCTAAGCGGCGAGGACCGCACGGAGAACCGCACGCAGGACCGCACGGTGGAGGCGAGCGCGGCGATGGCCGGCCACCTGGAGCACGCCTACCGCTACCGGACCGAACTGGGCATCACCGGGCCCCGTACCGAAGCACTGCGGCGCTCCGCCGCCCACCTCCTGGTCGAGAGCGGCACCCGTGCCCTCGCCCGCTCCGACCTCGCCTGGGCGGACGGCCTCCTGCGCCGGGCCCTCGGGCTGGCCCGGGACGGTGAGCCCGACCGGATCGCCGCCACCCGCGGACTCGGCGAGGTCTGCCTCGCCACCGGTCGCACGGACGAGGGCTGCTCCCTGCTGCGGGACGTCCTGACCGCGCCCGCCCCGCACACCGTCGAGACGGCGCACATCGCAGAGACCGCACACACCGTCGAGACCGCGCACGCGCGCCTCGCGCTCTCCGTGGTGTCCGCGGACCTCGCGGGCGGCACCCCGGGCGAGACCGCCCAGCGGACCATGGCGGTCTTCGAACGGGCCGGCGACGAACTCGGCCAGGCCAGAGCGGCCGTCCGGCTCGCACAGGAGCGCCAGTTCGAGGGGCGGCACGAAGCCGCCGACCTCCTCCTGAGCCGCGGCCTTGAGCACGCACGGCGTTCGGGCGCCGAGCCCGAACGCGCCCTGGCGCTGGGAGCCATGGGCATCTCCCTGTGGCGTGGTCCCGAACCCGTGCCGGGGGCGACGGCCCGCGCGCGGAAGCTGCTCGCCGAGCACGGCGAACAGCGGCCGACGGTCCGGCTGACACTGAACTGCCCGCTGGCGGTGCTGTTCGCGCTCGGGGAACGGTGGCAGGACGCGCACACCTGCCTCACCCGGGTACGACGACTCGTGGACGGCCTGGGCTACGCCGAGGGGGCGGTGGTGCTGCCGCTGTTCCACGCCACCGTGGAGGCCCTCGCGGGCGACGAGCGGCACGCGCTGGAACTGCTCGACGAGGCCACCGCCGCCGCGCACGCGCTCAGGGCCGACGGACTGCTGGCCGCGCTGCACCGGGAGTCGGCGCGGCTGCTGCTGGACGCGGACAGGGTCGACGAGGCGGTGGCCCATCTGACCGCGGCCACCGGTCCGGACGGTGCAGGCGGTCCGGACGGCCCGGACGGTGCAGGCGGTCGGGGCACCGCCTCGCCCGCCCCGGCGGCACCGGCCCGCTCCGACGCCGCCGACCTCGACGGACTGCTGGCCCGCATCGCCGTGGCCGAGGGCCGGCCCGCGGACGCCGTCGCGCTCTCCGAACGCGCCGTGCGCCACGCCGTCGGCACCGACTCGCCGGTCGTCAGGGCGATCGCCTGGCTCGACCGGTCCGAGGTCGTACGGCGGACGGGCGGGGCGGCGCAGGCGCGCGCGGCGGCGGAACGGGCCGTCACCTGCTTCGAGTCGAAGGGGCATCTGCCCGGTGTGCGCCGGGCCGCGGCGGCCCGCGACGCCCTCGACGCCACTCCCGCGCGTACCGGCGGCGGCTCCCGCCCCGGCACGGCTCCTCTCCCCGACCGGACACCGAAGGGCCCCTGAATGGACACGGTACAGACGGCGCCGCGCCGCCCCGAACTGGTGTGGAGCCTGCGCGGCAGGCGACCCGAGGACATCGGGGTCACCGCCGACGAGGAGCGCCCCGGGTCGGCACGGGAGGGGGCGGACGCCCGCGGACGCGGTGTCCGCGTGTGTGTCGTGGACTCCGGTGTGGAGGCCGGCCATCCGCTGGTCGGCCGGGTCGACGGCGCCTGGGCCGTGACGAAGGACGAGCACGGGATCGGCGTCACGGAGACCGCGGCCACGGACAGCTGCGGTCACGGCACGGCCTGCGCGGGGATCATCCGCAGGATCGCGCCGGAGTGCGAGCTCTACAGCGTGCAGGTGCTCGGCAGGACGTTCGGCGGGACCGGGGACGTCCTGCTGGCGGGCCTCAGGTGGGCGATCCACGAGGGTTTCGACGTCATCAACCTGAGTCTGTCCACGACCCGGGCACGGTTCGTCGAGGAACTGCGTGTCCTCGCCGACGAGGCGTACTTCCGCCGGACCGTCATCGTCGCCTCGGCCCACAACTCCACGGTGGAGAGCTTCCCCTGGCGGTTCGCGTCGGTGATCTCCGTGGGCAGCCACGCGGAGGACGACCCCGACCTGCACCTCTACAACCCCAGTCCGCCGGTGGAGTTCTTCGCTCCGGGCCAGAACGTCCAGGTCGCCTGGCTCGGCGGCACGACGATCCGCACGACGGGCAACAGTTTCGCGACGCCGTACATCACGGGACTGTGCGCCCGTGTCCTGTCCCGGCACCGCAGGCTGACGAGCTTTCAGCTCAAGAACGCGCTCTACCTTTCCGCGGCCAACGTACACACCGGCATGAGGGGTGCTTCGTGAACGACGACAACGCTGAGACCGACGCGGCGAACGACCTGCTCTCGCAGGAACTCCTGCGGTCCGTGGTCGACGTGGCGCGCGCCATCTTCGGTGCCGCCGCCAGCTCGGTGTTCCTGCTGGACGAGGCGCGGCAGGAACTGGTCTTCCAGGCGGTCTCCGGGCAGGGTGAGGACGTTCTGGTGGGCCGGCGTTTCCCCGCGAAGAGCGGTGTCGCCGGCTGGGTGGTGATGTCCGGCGAGCCCGTCATCGTGGACGACCTGTCGCACCGCTCCGACTTCGACCGGGCGTTCGCCGAGTCCACGGAGTACGTGCCCGACGCCCTGATGGCGGCTCCGCTGACCCACGAGGACCGGATCCTGGGCGTGCTGGAGGTCCTGGACCCGGCTCCCCAGTCCCGGTCCAGCCTCGACGAGCTGGATCTGCTGGCGCTGTTCGCCCGGCAGGCGGCCTTCGCCCTGCGGGTGGTGCTCGACCGCCGGCGGCGCGCGGCGGGACCGGACCTCTGCGGCGAGGACCTCGCGGCGGCCCTGCGCATGGCGGAGGACCTTCGCCGCCTGCTGGGAACATCCACCTGACGGTCCGCCGACCGGCCGACCGAATCGACCGAATCGACCGGCCGACGGGCACCGGGACGGGGCTCGGAAGTCCGCAAGTCCGCAAGTCCGCAAGCCCGCAAGCGTCAGGCGGGAGCCTGCCGAGGGCCTGCGGGCGCGGCTCGGACCGGGGGAGGGGGCGGGGCGGGCCCACGAGGGGGGCGCCCTGCGGGGAGGGCGGCGCGGATCCGCGCGGGGCCCGTGGAGGACAGCGCGGGTCCGCGAAGGGGGCGGCCCCATGGAGGGCGCGGCGCGGGGGCGGCCCGGAGGCGGCCCGGAGGTGGCGCAGTTCCGCGCGGGATGGGCGCGGCCCCGAGCGGGCCCGTACCGGCGGCTCCCTCAGCGGGTGAGCCGTCGCTCCGGGGCCGCCGTCGTCCGTCCGCGTGGTTCCCGCGGGGGCGTGTGCCGGGCGGTCGCCGCCAGACGCAGCGTGCGGCAGCGTGCGGCGCCGGTGAGTTCGTACGGCACCAGCATCAGCTCGTCCGCCCCCGACCGGCGGGCCAGCGCGTCCAGTTCGGCGTTCACCTTCGCCGGCGCGCCGAGGACCACCTGGTTCTCGTCGAGGGTCCGGCGGGCCACCTGGAGGGCCCGGGCCGGGGACAGCGTGGTGTCCGCGGCGGCCTCCCGGTAGGAGCCGCCCAGCCGCGCCGAGGCGTCGAGGGCCAGCGTCTCGGCCTCCTCGTCGGTCTCCGCGCAGACCACGTTGACCGAGACGACGAGGTACGGTCGTCCGCCCTCCCGTGCCGCCCGGAAGGCGGAGCGGTAGTGGGCCGTCGCCGCCGGGCGGCACTTGGACCGGCCCAGGTGATGGCCGTAGGCGAACGGCAGCCCCCGCTCCGCGGCGATCCGCGCGCTGCCCTCGCCGGCGCCCAGGACGTGGACCTCGGGCGGGCTCGACGGACGGGGCGTCAGCGGCAGCGTGTGGAAGCGGTGTTGCTCCGGTCCACGGTCCAGCAGAAAGCCCAGGAGTTCGTCGATCCGCTCCGGGAACTCGGCCGCGCCGAGCGGATCACGCCGCAGGGCCGCCTCCATGAGTCCGTCCGGCCTCACGGGCCCGGCCACGGACCGGCCGAGGCCGAGGTCGATCCGTCCGGGATACATCGCCTGGAGGGTGGCGAACTGCTCGGCGACCGTCAGAGGAGGGTGGTTGGGCAGCATCACCCCGCCCGAACCCACCCGGATCCGCTCGGTCCGCGCCGCGATGTGCGCGATCAGCACAGCGGGTACACCGCTCGCGGTCCGGTGCGAGGAGTGGTGCTCGGCGACCCAGAAGCGCGCGTAGCCGTACGCGTCGGCCGTCTCAGCGGTGTCCACCATGTCCTGGAACGACCGCTCGGGCCCGGTTTCCGGGAGGCGGCCCCCGAGTTCGAGCACGGACCGGGGCACGGGCGGGACAGCCGGCACGGTCGGGTCCGGAGCGTCCTCGGTCATCGGGTCGGCCACGCTCATGCTTCGCTCCGGAGTGTGTGGTGGACGGGATCGGGTCACGGCCGGAAGGAGCCGGCGAAGTAGGTCAGGGGCTCGCCCGGGGTGCCGCGGGCGAGGTCGCGCACCTCGCCGAGCAGGATGGAGTGGTCCCCGCCGTCGTACACGGCGGTCAGGGCGCACTCCAGCCAGGCCAGTGCGCCCGTGAGCAGCGGCGCGCCGGTGACGCGCCCGGTGAATGTGTCGACCGTGTCGAACGCGCCGGGTCCCCGGGGCCTGCGGTGGTCCGCGAAGTACCGGGCCAGGTGGTCCTGGCCGGAGCGGAGGATGGAGACCGCGAAGTGCCGCTCCGCGAGCACGGTCGCGTGCACGGCCGCGGTGCGGGCCACGCAGACCAGGACGAGCGGGGGGTCGAGCGAGACCGAGGTGTACGAGTTCGCCGTCATCCCCTGGGGGAGGTCCCGCCCGGCGCTGACCACGGTCACTCCGGTCGCGAACTGCCCGAGCACCGTGCGCAGGGCGTCCCGGGTGGCGGTGCCCGGTGCGGGGGACGGGGTGCTCCTCATCGGTGGGCCGTTCGCCGGGCCGGTGACGTCACGCGGGCCCGTGCCGTGTGGCGCAGCGTGCGGGCGCGGGCCTTCCCGCCGACTTCGAAGGGCGCGATCATCAGCTCGTCCGCGGCGAACAGGTCGGCCAGCGCCTCCAGTTCGGCGCCGACCTTCGCGGGTGAACCGTGCACCACCTGGTACTCGTCGAGGATCCGGCGGGCCAGGTGTTCCTCCCGGGCCGGGGACAGCGGGCCCGGAAACGCGGCGTTGCCGGAGTGGGCGGCCATGTGGACGGCGGTCCGCAGGGCCAGCGACTCGGCCAGTTCGTCGGTCTCGGCGCACACCACGTGGACCGAGACGGCGAGGTGGGGCCGGGAGCCGTCCTGCCCGGGGTGGTCCGGATCCGGCCGGAACGCCGCCCGGTAGCCCTCCACGGCCTCCGGGCGGCAGACGGAGCGGCTGAGGTGGTGGCCGTAGACGAAGGGAAGTCCGCGTTCCCCGGCGAGGCGGGCGCTGGTCGTGCCGGCGCCCAGGACGTGGACCTCGGGCGGGGCGGCGGGTCGCGGTGTCAGCGGCAGGGAGTGGAAGCGGTCGCGGTCCGGGCCCCTGCCGAACAGGACACCCAGCAGTTCGTCGATCTGGGCGGGGAACCCGGTGCCGGCCCCGGGGGCCCGCCGCAGGGCCGACTCCAGCAGCCGGTGGCCTTCGGTGCTGCCGACGGAGGGGCGGCCGATGCCCAGGTCGATGCGCCCGGGGTGGAGGGTCTGCAGGGTGGCGAACTGCTCGGCGACCGCGTAGGGCGGGTGGTTGGGCAGCATCACCCCGCCCGAACCCACCCGGATCCGCTCGGTGCGCGCCGCGATGTGTGCGATCAGCACGGCGGGGGCGCTGCTGGCGCTCGTGCGCACGGCGTGGTGCTCGGCGACCCAGAAGCGCCGGTAGCCGTGTGCGTCCGCGGTCCTGGCCGTGTCCACCATGTCCCGGACCGCCTGCTCGGCACTCGTTCCGGCCGGATGGCCGCCCCGTTCGAGCACGGAGAGCGGCAGGGACGGTTCGACGGGGTCCGCGGACCGCGGCGCGTGCTGGGAGGTCGTGGTCATGCGTCACTCCGGGTGGGCTCCTGGGGAGCGATGGGGGCGGCGGTCGGCGTCGGCAGGGTGAAGGCCAGGAGCGCGAGCACCAGGTAGGAGACCGCCAGGACCAGGGCGGTCACCGCCAGCGAGCTGGTGGTCAGCAGCAGCGCGGCGGCCAGTGGCGCGCAGGGCTGGAGCAGCTGGACGACGAAGTCGTTGGCGGTGGTGACGCGGCCGTAGATCTCCGGGGGGACCGAGGTGGCCATGACGGAGACGACGGCCGCGTTGATCGCCGGGACCAGCAGGGACATCGCGGAGAACGCGGCGACGAACGCGAGGGTGCTCCCGCTGAGCCACGCGAGCGTCAGGAGGGCGCCGGCGGCCGCCGGTCCCGAGGCGACGAGGACCGGCAGGGGCAGTCTGCGCTGGAGGGTGGGGGCGGCGAGCGAACCCAGCAGCCCCGCCACGGCCGCGCTGCTGAACGCGTAGCCGACGGCCGCGGCTCCACCGGGCCGGTCGCCCACCCCGAGCATCAGGGCGGAGCCGAACATGCTGAAGACCACGGTCATACCGCTGAAGAAGACGGTGGAGCGGCGCAGGAACGGGTCGTGCGCCAGGTGTCGGAAGCCGACGGTCAGCCGGTCCCGGAACCCCGCCGCCGGGGCCTGCCGCACCGGCTCCGGACCGGGCGGGGCCGGCGGGGCCGTGGCGGGTTCCGGTGCCGCGGGGGCCTTCGGCGGCGCGGTCGCCGCCCGTTTGCGCGACACCATGGCGGCGACGCAGAGCGCCGACGCCAGGAAGGTGACCGCGTCGACCGCGAAGGGCAGCGCGGGGTACACCCCGACGAGCAGTCCGCCCGCCGCGGGGCCCGCCATCGACACCCCGTAGGCGCGGGCCTGGTTCAGTGACACCGCCGAGGGGATCTGCTCGCTGCTGACGACGCGCCGGATCAGCTGGAACTGCGACGGCTTGAACACCTCCATGGCGCTCGCGGAGGCGATGACCGCGACGATCGCCAGCCACATCGGCAGGGGCCCCGCGAGCAGGAACAGGGCCACGGACGCGGAGACCACCAGGCGCACGAGGTCGCAGGCGATCACGAGCCTGCGCTGGTCCTGGTGATCGCTCAGTATCCCGGCGGGGATGCGGACCAGCAGGCCGGTGACGGCCACCACCGTGGTCACCGCGGCCACGGAGGTGGGGGGATGGCCCCCGGCCAGCAGGACGAGCGGCAGCGCCACCCCGGCCATCGAGGAGCCGAAGCCCGACAGCGTCTGCCCCACCCACAGCAGCCGGAACTGCCGGTTGTGGCGCAGCACCGAGGTCCGGCCCCCGTCCGCCCGCACGGCCTCGGTGGTCACGAGCCGTCCCCCGGGGCGGGCCGCGCGCCGGTCAGCAGGTCGTCGAGGAGGAAGTTCCGGTTGGTGCGCCGTCCCGGGGCGGCGTGCCGGAGCCGGTCGAGGAACAGGGCCACGCCCGCCGAGCCGCTCGCGAGGTCGCAGGATTCCCGCAGTGACTGCTCTCCGGGGAAGACGACGCCTTCGGGGCGCCGCAGGGTGTGGCAGAGCACGGCCTCCGCCGCCCGCTGCGCGTCCCCGAGGAGTTCCGGGTCGCCGAGGAACTCGTACGCGTCCAGGAGGGTGTTGCCCAGGCCGCTGATGCCGTGGAAGAGCTGGGGGAGACCGGTGTACTTGCGGCGGACGTCGGGGAGGACGCGGTCGACTTCCTTGCGCAGCCGGTCCTCGCCGGTGACGTCCCAGTAGCGCAGGAGGGTGGTCAGCACGCCGGCCGTGCCCGCGTCCCAGTAGTGGCGCCGTACCCGCGGGCCCTCGCTCTGCGCGAACGACGGGAAGGACAGCACTCCGCTGGTCGAGTGGATGGGGTGGGAGAGGTCGAACTCCAGCGCCGCAAGCCCGAGGTCGAGCAGCCGCCCGTCGCCGGTGGCCCCGTGCAGGGCGAGCAGGAACATGGCGACGCCGGACGCGCCGTAGCCGTAGCCGACCGGGATCCGGTCGGCCGAGTCGGGCCAGTGCGCCCGGCCGTCCTCCCAGCGGGCCTCCGCCGTCAGACGGTCGCCGATCGCGACGGCGCGGTCGAGGAACTCCTGCACCCCGTGGTCGCGCCACAGCCGCAGACAGGCCATGCCGTGGCCCGCCGCGCCGGTGAGGACGCCGGGTTCGGTGTGCAGCAGCGGATGGCCGCCGGCCTCGCGCAGCAGCCGGACCGCCTGGTCCCGGTGGCCCAGCGCGGACAGCGACCAGGCCACGCCCGCCGAGCCGTAGTAGAGGCCGGGGGGCAGCGCGTCGTGGTCGGTCGGCCGGCGCAGGGTCCACGAGAGAAGGGCGTCGGGAATCTCGTGGCCCAGGGTGTGCATGGCGTACAGGCCGCCGTGCGCGCCGTGGGCGAGGGAGAGCGGGTTGGTCTCGAAGACCAGGACGTCGGCGGGCAGGAGCCGGTCGTCGCGTTCGACGGTCGCGGTCCCCTTCATGTAGTCGACGACGCCGTCGAGCACCTCGGTGATCCGCTCGTGCAGGGGGGTGCTGTGTTCCGGTTCGGGCCGCAGCCGGTGGGCGAGCGGCGGCGGCCGGCGCCAGGCGGTGTCGAACGGCAGCCCGGCTATCCGCCGGCGGAGCACGGCCGGGTCGGGCAGTTCCTCGTCCTCGCTGTAGAGGTCGCTGATCAGGGAGGTCAGTCCGGCGGGCAGGTCGAGGTCCCGGGCCACCTCGGTCATCAGGCGCAGCGGGAGTTCGTGGTCGACCATGTCGTTCTGCTGGCAGGCGATCATGGTGGCCAGCATCAGGCCGCCGAGCGCGTAGTAGTCGGTGCGGCGGTCGCCGTGCTTGGCGGCCAGCGCGCGCCGGGTGACCATCCCCGGCGTCATGAGCCCGGCTCCGGGGGCGCCGTCCTCGTGGAAGGCGGACTCCAGGTCGATGACGCGGATCCGGTCGTCCGGCGTGACCATGACGTTGGTGGGGGACAGGTCGCCGAGGACGATGCCGCGCTCGTGGCAGACCGCGATGGCGTCGGCGAGCTGCAGCCACACCCGCTGCAGGCGCTGGTAGTAGGCGGTCAACCGCTCGGCCGACAGGTCGAGTTCGAACACGGGGTTCTCGGTGGTCACGATCAGTCCCAGATGGCTGTCCCCCACCCATTCCTCGACGAGGTAGGAGTGTTCCCACTGCCGGAAGAAGTCGAGGGGGCGGACGAAGAACCCGCTGTCGGCCAGTTCCGTCAGCAGGTCGTACTCGTGGCGCAGCAGTACGACCGCGTCGAGGCCGTCGGGCCCGACCTCCACACCGGGGCGGGCCTCGCGCAGCACGACGTCGGCGCCGGTGACGGTGTCCACCGCGCGGTAGATGCCGCCGCGGTTGCTGAAGGCGATGGCGCTCTCGATCTCGTACCGGCCGTTCAGTACGCGCTTCGCCGCCGGCGCGTCCGGTTCCTCCGGGGCCGCGGCGGGGGGCGGGCCCTCGCCGGTCACGGGATCCGTGGTCCACTCCGGCATGGACCAGTACGGGGTCCGGGTGTCGAGGACCAGGGCCCCGTCGGGGGACTCGATCAGCAACTCCCGCACGCCCAGCGGCTGGAGCCGGAACCTGCTGGTGAAGCCGCCGTAGCGGTACGAGACGACGCGGGAGCCCGGGTAGCGGCGGTCCGACAGGACGTACGGGCCCTCGAAGCCCCGCAACGCTTCGGTGAGCCCGCGGGCGACGTCGTGGAAGGACGTGACGTCGGGCGGGTAGACGGTGATGAACTTGCCGCTGGCCGGACGGGAGAAGGACTTGCTGTTCAGCTCGCGCACCTCGGCGGGGTCGATCAGGAACTTGAAGCGCACGCCCGCGTCGCGCAGCACGGGCAGGCTGCGGCGCAGGGTCTCGGCGCTGGTCCGCGAGGTGGCGGAGACGTGGAGTTTCCAGCCCTGGCCGAGTTCGGGTGCGCCGGGCGGGTCCCCGACGAGCCAGTGTCCGTGGCGCCGCAGCCGCCAGTTCCCCGGCATCGCCGCACGGAACTCGGTCAGATGGGCGCTGCCGGGCTGGCGGCGGACGGGGTCCTCGAACCAACGGGGGTCGTACCTCAGGTAACGCAGCATCGTGTTCCAGGGGAGCTGCATGCCTACGGGGTCCTTTCTCGTCCGCGTCCGGCTACCGGGCTCGACCGCCGGCCGGGCCGGTGGTCCACCACGGCCCGGCCGGCGCCGTACTACTGGGGGTGCGTCACGAGCAGAGCGAGCCGTTGCAGGAGCTGCAGCTCCCCGCCGCCGGGTCGTCGATGATCCCGGCCTGCGACGCGTCCTCGATGCCCTGCAGGCCCAGGACCGCCTCCGCGGAGTGCGCCTCGACCTCCGGCTCCTCCTGGGACTGCGCGTCCTCGACGACCTCTTCGGGGGTGGGTTCGATGTCCTCGGCCATGGTGGTCCTCCGATGGGTTCCACGGGCCGGACGGCGATCGCCGACCGGTCCCACCGAAGCTAGGCGGGGTCAATTCGGGATCGGTGAACCACCGGTATGCAAGTGGTATGTGCACCCAGGAACGGACCCGCGGCCGGGGGCCCGACCACGCCGAGGGGAGGTGGAAGGCGCCGATGAACCGGCGGTCTCCGGAGGACGGGTGGGCAGATCACCCCTGCGCGGAGTCGTCCGGGGGTCGTGTCATGCCTTTCGTGCCAGTCCGGCGGCGATGAGCTGCTCCCAGACCGTGAACTCCCGTTCCGCGCCGTTGCTCCACGGGTTTTCGGTCCGGTCGGGGCGCCACAGCGGCGCGGGGACGATTCCCGGGTCGAGGATCTCCAGGCCGTCCAGCAGCGTCGCTATCTCCGCGTCGGTACGCCACCGGCCGCGGCCGAACGTCCGCTGGAGGACTTTCTCGGCCTCCTCGGTCTCCTGGTTGTCGCCCGAGCGGAAGTGACTGACGAAGAAGTGGCTTCCGGAGGGCACGTGGTCGCGCCAGTGGCGGACGATGCCGGCCGGGTCCTCGTCGTCGTTGACGTGGTGGAGGATGGCGCTGAGGATGACGGCGACGGGCCGGGAGAAGTCGATGACTTCGATGGTGTCGCGGTGGGTGAGGATGCTTTCGGGGTCGCGAACATCGGCCGCGACGACGCGGGTCCGATCGTTGTTCTCCAGCAGCGCGCGACCGTGGACCAGTACTTGGGGGTCGTTGTCGACGTAGACGACCCGGGAATCCGGGGCGTGCCGCTGCGCGACCTGGTGGACGTTGTCCGCGGTCGGCAGACCACTGCCCAGGTCGATGAACTGCCGGATGCCGGTGGTCGTCGCGATCTCCCTGATCGCCCGCGTCAGGGCCGCGCGGTTGGCGAAGGCGACGGTCACCGAACCGGGCAGGTCGCGCTTGAACACGTCGCCGATCTCACGGTCCGCGGCGTAGTTGTCCTTGCCGCCGAGCAGGTAGTCGTAGACGCGAGCGATGCTGGGCCTGGTCGGGTCGATGGAGGAGTGTTCGTACGGCACGGTGTCCATTCTTCCCGCAACATCGCCCGCGCTCAGGCGTTTTGGGGACAACCGGCCGGTCGGGACGGCGCGGACGCACTGGTCGGAGTGGGTCCGCGCCGTATCAGGGCTGCTTCCAGGGCTACTTGAGGGTGTTGGACAGAAGGTGGGAGTCGAGGAGGGAGACGTTGGCCGTGCCGGTCTGCGCGTAGCCGGCGAGCATCCGCTTGGTCAGGACGAGGGTCTCGGGCGAGCGTCGGGCGAGCGGTCTCGTCCACGCGTCGACGGTGCGGTCCAGTCGGTCGGAGGGAACCACCTTGTGGAGCAGGCCGATCCGGTGGGCGGTGGAGGCGTCGAAGACCTCGCAGGTGAGCGCCAGTTCGCGGATCGGTGCGACGCCGACCTCGGAGATCAGCCGGCCCAGGGCGCCTCCCCAGGCGGGCGGGAGGCCCAGCGCGACCTCGGGCATGCGGAACCGGCAGGTGTCCGAGCCCGCCCGCAGGTCGCAGAACGCGGCAAGGGCGAGTCCGGCGCCGACGACCCTGCCGTGGAGCCGGGCGATGGTGACGGCGTGGGTGTTCTCCAGGGCGTGACAGAGGCGGTGGGCCTTGTCCACGGCCCGTCGCAGGGCGGCGCCGGACGGGTCGGCGTTGACCGCGTCCAGGTACTCGCCGCGGTCCGCTCCGGTGCAGAAGTCCGGTCCGAGGGAGGACAGGACCAGGACACGGACGTCGGGCCGTCCGTGCAGGCCGTCCAGGAGGGCGATGAGGTCGTCGATCGCGGCGGCGCTCAGGACGTCGTCCTGCCCGTCGGGATTGAGGCGTACTCGCAGGACGGGACCGTCCTGCTCGGTGTCGATGGCGGAGGGGCGGACGGCGGGGGGCGGCAGTATGTGGTTCATGCGAGGGCGACGTCCAGGTTCAGCAGACGCCTGAAGGCCACCCTGGGTGCCCTGAGCGGGCGTCGGGCCAGGGTGAGGCGGGGCAGGCGTCCGACCAGTTGGCGCAGGAGGGTGTGGGCTTCGAGCCGGGCCAGCGGGGCGCCGAGGCAGTAGTGGATGCCTCCGCTGAAGGCGAGGTTGTGGAAGGCCTTGCGGTGCGGGTCGAACCGGTCGGGATCGGGGTGCCTGGCCGGGTCGCGGTGGGCGGCGCCCACCATGAGGTGGACCATGTCGTCGGCGCGGACCTCGACGCCGTCCAGCAGGCCGTCGCGTGCGGCGACCCGGCTGATCACGTGGGCCGGCGGGTCGTAGCGCAGTGTCTCCTCCACGAAGGCGGGTACCAGGTCGGGGCGGGCGGCCAGCAGGTCCCAGCGTGCGGGGTCCTCGACGAGGAGGAGCGTCATGGTCGACAACAGGGTCGAGGTGGTCTCCAGAGCGGCCAGCAGGACGAACAGGACCAGGAAGTAGACCGCCTCGTCGGCCTTGTCCCGGTCGGGCTCCATGGCGTCCCAGGTCGTGATCCAGCGCGAGACGGGGTCGTCGCCGGGGTGCCCGCGCCGGTCGCGGATGAGCTCCATGAAGTAGGAGCGCAGTTCGGCCATCGCCACGTCGGACCGGGCCAACTGGCTGCCGGAGGGCAGCAGTTCCTGGGTGAAGACCTGTTCATGGGTCAGTTCGCGCAGCCGTGGCCAGTCGGCCGACGGCAGGGCGAGCCAGGCGCCGATGGTGGCGATCGGCAGTTCCTCGCTGACCAGGGCGGCGAAGTCCGCGTGCTCCTCGCCGTCCCTGAGGCGTTCGGCCAGGGTGTCGAGGAGACCGTCGGTGAGCCCGAGGACCGTCCGGCTCATCTGCTGGATGGCCGTCCGGTCGAATCCGCCGGCCGCCCGGCGCACCCGGGTGTGCTCCGGTGGGTTGAGAGCGGGCATCGTGCTGCCTATCTCGCGCGAGGACGGAGCACTCCAGCGGGTGCGGGGACCCTGCCGGTCGCGCCAGCTCTTGTCCGGCTCCAGCCACTCGGCGCTGCGCAGTACGCGGTCGCAGGCGTCGAAACTGGTGACGAGGAAGCCGCCCCAGGGAGCGGGGCGGACTCCTCCCTTGGACCGTAGTTCCGTGTAGAAGGGGAAGGGATCAGCCTGTCCTTCTGCCGTCCGCAGACGGGAGAAGAGGGAGACGGTGGCGCGGCGGTCGGACGACGACGTCGTGAGGCTGCCCACGGTGGCGGCTCCTTTCTGAGCAACAGCCGCCATACGTACCCGTGGGGTTATTGAAGCATCCAATAACACTGTGTCCTCATAGGGTTACTTACGTCACTCACCCCTGGTCCATGCCAGGAACCGACTGAAAAGACCGGACTTGGCCTTGGACGCGGAGTGCCCTGCCGGCTGCTGGTACGAGGCGGTGGAGTGCTGCGCCGCGTGCGCCGGCGAGGCGTCCTGGGACCGGGAGGACTCCGCGCCGGTCTGGGTCGCGCTGCGCGGGGTGAACCGGATCGGGACGCTCACCAGGGACCGGCTCCACGGCGCGGGCACCCAGGCGAGGTCCTGGAAGCGGACGCGCGTCTCGACGTCGGGCAGCCGGTTGAGGAGCGACTCGACGGCGGTGACGGCGATCATGAACGCCGGGTCCTTGGCGGGGCACGCGTGCGGTCCGGCACCGAAGGCGAGGTGGGCCTTGCCGCTGAGCTGCTCGCGGTGCTCGGTCAGCTTCGGGTCGGTGTTGGCCGCGGCGAAGGAGATGACCACCGGGTCGTTGGCGCGCAGGACCCGGCCGCCCAGGTCGACGTCGTGGGTCGGGTAGTGGGCCGCGTAGTTGGCGATCGGCGCGTAGTTCCACAGGGTCTGGACGACCGCGTCCTCGACCGGGAGTCCGGCCGGCCAGTCCTCGCCGAGGTACAGCGCGCTGCTCGTGCCGATGGCCGCGGCCAGAGGCGCGGTGCCGCCGGAGAGCAGGGTCACGAGCTGGTGCAGCACCTCCTCGTCGGTGAGGCCCGCGGTGTGCTGCATGAGCCGCGTCGTCACGTCGTTGCCGGGCCGGCGGTGCTTGAGGGCGATGAGTTCGCCGAGCGCGCCGCCCAGGACCTGGTCGGCGCCGGGGGTGCCTTCGAAGATGCCGCTGATGCCCGCGATGACGCGGTCGCCGATCTCGGGCGGGCAGCCGAACAGGTCGCTGAAGACGAGCAGGGGCAGCGGCTGGGCGTAGTCGGCCATCAGATCGGCCTGGCCGCGCACGTCCGAGGAGAACTGGCTGATCAGGTAGTCGGCGGACTGCTGGGTCTGCCGCACGAGCTGGAGTTCGTCGACGCTGGCGAGGCTGTCGGTGACGGCCTGGCGGAGCCGGGCATGGGCGGCACCGTCGCTGAAGAGGGCGTTGGGCCGGTAGCCCATCATGGGCAGTGCCGGGCTGCCCGCGGGGACCCGGCCCTCGTTCAGCGCGTTCCAGCGGCGTGAGTCGCGGACGAAGGAGGCCGGGTTCTGCAGGATGTACAGGGCCGCGTCGTAGCTGGTGACCAGTTCGACCTCGACGTCGGGGGCGATGTCGACGGGGGCGCTGGGGCCGAGCGAGCGCAGGTGGGCGTAGTGGCGCTCGGGGTCGGAGCCGAACTCGGGGCCGAACAGCTGGGTGTTGCCGTGCGCGGGGCACCCGGGCGGCGGTGTCGCGTGGGAGTTGATCTGGTGTTGCATGCCGGCTCCTAGCCGAGTATGGACATGAGGTGCTGCACGAGGGTGATGAGGGACTGCGCCGAGGACGTGCGGTCGCGTACGTCGCAGTGCACGATCGGGGTGTCCTCCGCGAGGTTGAGCGCCTCGCGGACTTCGTCGAGCGGGTACTCGACGGTCCCCTCGAAGTGGTTGACGCCGATGGTGTACGTCAGGCCGAAGCGCTCGACCAGGTCCAGGATGGGGAAACTGTCGTGCAGTCGGGTGGGGTCGACCAGGACGAGGGCGCCCAGCGCGCCCCGTGACAGTGCTTCCCACATCTCCTTGAATCGTTCCTGCCCGGGGGTTCCGAAGAGGTACAGCACGAGGGTGTCGCTGAGGGTGAGACGGCCGAAGTCCATGGCCACGGTGGTGGTCGTCTTGTTCGGCGTCCCCGACAGATCGTCGAAGCCCTCACTGGCCTCGGTGATCTCCTCCTCGGTCTGCAACGGTTCGATCTCGGAGATGCTGCCGATCAGGGTGGTCTTCCCGACCCCGAAATGACCCACGACGAGGATCTTGACCGAGTTGGAGGTGTCTGGATTCAGATACACGGCTTACGCTCCGAATTTGGTTCTGAGGCCATCCAGCACGGCGCTGAGGAGTTCGCGTTCGGCTCGTTCGACGCGGGGAATGGGCTTGCGTACGAGAATGAGGCCGTCCTCCTCCAGCTGCGCCAGCAGGATCCGCACGATGCCCAGGGGCAGGTGGGTGTGGCCCGAGACCTCCGCCACCGACAGGAATCCGTCGGCGACCAGATTCATGACCTTGCGTGCCTCGGGTGACAGGGCACGCGCGGCCGCCGACGAGCCGCTGTCGTGCGCGGTCACCAGTGCGGTGTGCTCGTACTCGTGGTCCGAGGGGAGGCCACGCCCGTTCGTGATCACGAAGAGAGGGACTAATGGGGTGGTGAGCTCCAGCTCCTCGTCCGATCCGTCAGACATGGTCGGCCCTCTCTCCCCGGCTCTCAGGCGCCAGGATCCCGGGCACGGCGTCGCACAGGCGCGTCGTGAACTTCTCGATGTCACAGGCGTGTTCGGCCGCGGCGGCCAGGAAGCCGTCGTCCCCGGCCGCGATGAGGAAGATCCAGCCGTGCTGGTACTCGATGACCGTCTGCTGCCATTCGGCGTCCTGGGAGCCGCCCGCGAAATCCGCCGCCGCACGGCTGTAGGCGTGAATGCCGGTCATGGCCGCGGACATCGTGTCCGCGAGATCCTGACCTATCCCCGAGGTCGCCCCGCGCGGCAGACCGTCGGCGCCGAGCAGCAGCGCGTGCAGGGCGCCGTCCACCTCGTCGACGACCTGGTCCAGCTGCTCGAGCACGAAGTTCGAACCGCCGGCCTCGACGCGCTGGGGCCGCACGGCGTCGCTCGTCCGGGAGGGGTCGTCGAGACCGGCCCGCGGCGGTGACGTCAGGTTGTTGCCCAGCCTGGCGACCAGCCGGTTCATCCGGAACGACAACTGCTGCAGGTCGACGTCCGGTTCCGCGGCGGCGGCCAGATAGGCGCCCTGTCCCGCCCCGATGAGGAACACCCAGCCGTGGGAGAACTCGATGACCGTCTGGTTCCACTGCTGTTCCTGCGCCGCGCCGACGAAGTGCGCGGTGGCGCGGCTCAGCGACTGCATCCCTGACATGGCGGCCGAGATCGTCTTCACGTCCTTGTCGGTGAGACGGTCCGTGGCCCCACGCGGCAGCCCGTCCGCCGACAGCACGACGGCGTGCCGGGCCCCGGGGACGTTGTCCACGATGTCCTTGACCATCCATGACATGTCTGTGGTCATGCGTCCTCGGTCCCTTCGGACGACGGGGTCTCGACAGCACGGCCCGACATGGTGCCCCGCTGGATGGCGGCCAGGCCGCCGGCCCCCCGGGCCTTCTTGAACGGGCGGGTGGCTCCGCCGGTGGAACTCCCGGTGTCAGTGACGCTCGCCGTGGGGGACTGCCGCTCGCCCCGCTTGGGCAGACCGTGCACCGTGCGGCTCTCGGGTTCGTCCTCCCTGGTGGGGATACGCCGGATCCGGCGCACCGGGGCTTCCTGAGCGGGGGCCTGCGGGGTCTCTTCCATGGTCCACAGCTCCTCAGGCAGCAGGACGACGGCCCGGACGCCGCCGTACCGGGAGACTCCGGTGACGTCCACCTTGAACCCGTACTGGCTCGCGATCAGGCCCACGACGGGGAGACCGAACTTCGGCTGGGCGCCGAGCTGGGACAGGCGGGGGGCGGTGGCGCCGGACAGCAGCACGGTCGCCTTCTGCCGGTCCTCGTCGTTCATGCCGACACCGGCGTCGTCGATCACGATGCACAGGTTCTTCTGCACGCGCTGGAACGTGACCTCGATGGGTGCGTCGTGCTGCGAGAAACTGGCGGCGTTGTCGAGCAGTTCGGCGACGGCGAGGGCGACGGGCGAGACGGCGGACGCCTTCAGCGCCATCCCGCTCTGCTGCATGATCTCGACGCGGTTGAAGTTACGGATCTGCCCCTGGGCGTTGCGGACCACGTCGTAGACGCTGGCGGGCTGGCTGCGGCGGCTGAGAGGCGCGCCGCACATGACCGCGATGCCCTGGGCCTTGCGGGCCATCTGGGCGGTGGCGTGGTTGACGTCCAGCAGGTCGGACAGGACCGCGTGTCCGCCGTGCTTGCGCTGGATGCCGTCCAGGAGCGTGGTCTGCTCGGCCGCGAGGCTCTGCAGGAAGCGCACCGCGCCCTTGAGGACCGCCTTGGTGCTCTCCTCCGCCGTCCGTTCGGCGTCCCGCAGCGCGTCGTCCTGCTCGGCACGGAACTTCTGCAAGTCGCCCAGAGCGGTCGAGAGCCTGCTCTGGGCCTCGGCCAGCCGGTGCGCCGACTCACTCTCGAACTGTCGTTTTCTTGCTCCCAGAGCTCTGTTGCGGACGACGAGTGCTAGGACTGCGGCGGCGGCTATCACCGCCGCAGCACCGAGGCACCATATGAGCACGTCTCGATTCATCGATACCTTTCCCGGGGCGCGACATGCAGACATCGCCGGAACGCGCCTCAGAAAGATCCGCAGCGCACACCTTGGGAACTGCATGAGCGCTACTACGAAGAGCAGGCTGGCCTCAGATCACCACAAAGTTGATCAAGGCCGCAGACGCCGCGATGCTATCACCGCGGGCTGCCCCTCCAGAGCGCCCGCTACGCCCTGAAATAGCCTCAACATCCGCTGGAACAAGTCACGTTGCACGCAGAACCGGCCAACTCGGGTCCCCTCGCGCGACTTGAACACGACACGGCTCGCCAGCCTTCAACAAACCTTCACAGCGGCACAGGGGGCAACAGGGGTGCGATCCGCCGGAGTCACGGCGTACCGCCCGGGCGGAAGTGCCGCCGTTATCCTTGACCGGTGATCGGCAACCTTGAGTCGTTCCAGGACGAGTTGGCCGCCAGTGGCTTCCCGCGGCTGGTCAACAAGCTGGCCGGGGCCGGCTTCCGGGGCGGGATCACCACCCGTGCCCTCGGGCCGCTGCGGCTGGTCTCCCTCGACATACCCGAGAGCGCCTGCACCGGGCGGGAGCGCGACGCCTCCGACGGCGAGAACCTGGCGATCAAGGTGATGACCCGGGGCCGCACGCGGATCGAGCAGGGGCGCGGCGACGCCGAACTCGGGCCCACCGACCTGGTGCTGCTCGATCCCACGCGTACGGTCCGGTTCGAGAGCACCGCCGCGGCGCACGTCACCATCCTGGTTCCGCGCCGGGAGCTCCGGATCAGGCCCGCGCAGATCGACCGGCTCATCGGCGTACGCATCGACGGCAGCCACGGCCCTGGCGCTCTCGTCTCCGTGCTGGCCCGGCAGTCGGCGCGGTCGGCGACCGAGTTCCGCGAGGCGGAGGCGCTGCGGTCGGCGGCGGCCGTCGTCGAACTGATCGCGGTCGCACTGGAGGCCCGGCTCGGCGACGAACAACCGGCCCCGGACGAATGGCTGCGGAGCAGGATCACCGGCTACATCGAGGCCCGGCTGGCCGATCCCGATCTGTCCCCGCGCGGCATCGCCGTCGCCCACAACATGTCCGTACGTCGGCTGCACAAGCTGTTCGAGGACCAGCCGCTCACCGTCGCGGCCCTGATCCGCCGTCGCCGCCTGGAGCGCTGCCGGGCCGAGCTGACCGGCAGCGGACGTACGGTCACCGCCGTCGCCGCCCGGTGGGGATTCTCCGATCCCACCCATTTCAGCAAGCTCTTCAAGGCGACGTACGGCTACAACGCCCGTGCACTGGTTACCAGCAACCGTGCACGGACGACCAGGACGCGCACAGCCGGCCCGAACAAGGATGGTGGTGACCAAGACACGCAACAACAAGAGGAGAAGTCGTGGCGAAGGTGAACATCGTCCGCCCCGGTGAGGGCGAGATCCTCGGCAGCGGGGCGCAGCAGATCCGCATCCTGGAGAACGGCGAGCACACCGACCACCGGCTGGGGTTCGCCGAGGTCACCATTCCGCCGGGCACGCCGGGCCCGTTGCAGCATCGCCACGCCCAGCACGACGAGGGCTTCTACGTGCTGGCGGGTACTTTCCGCTTCACCGTCGGCGAGGACCAGTACGACGCCGGGCCGGGCACCTGGGTCATCGTGCCGACCGGGGCGCCGCACACGTTCGCCAACGTCGGCGACGAGAACGCGGTCATGCTGAACACCTTCACACCGGACCTGTACGTGCAGTACTTCCGCGACTTCAAGGCCATGCTCGACTCCGGGCAGCCGGTCAACGCCGAGACCATGCAACCGCTCTGGAAGAACTACGCCACCGAGATCTCGGACGAATACGCCTCGTGAGTCTGTCCCGCCGCTTGAAATTCACGTACAGACTGCCGCAGACAACCCCCATCAGACCGATGGCGAAGGGGTATCCGAAGCTCCAGCCCAGCTCCGGCATGTGCGTGAAGTTCATGCCGTAGATCACAGCTCACGCCCCTGCTCGAACATGAACGCCTCACGCGGGCGCGGGCGCGGGCCCGAGTCATGTGCCCGGCAGGCGGAGGCGGAGGCGGTGCCGGTTCCCGGTGGGACTGCTTCCGCGTGCTCGACCGGTGCCGGTTAGCCTCGGGGGATGCGCGTCACCAGAGAGCTGCCCACGCTCGCCGCGGGCGAGGTGGACGTGCCGTTCGTGATCCAGGGCTACGAGGAGATCGTCACCGCCGACATGGCGTGGAACGAACACTCGCACTCCTGGCACGAACTCCTCTGGAACGAGCGCGGGGCATCCACGGCAGTGGTGGGTTCCCAGGTGTGGTGCATCACGCCGGCCCTGGGGCTGTGGATGCCGGCCGGGCAGCTGCATTCCGCGTCCGCGATCGCGGGTACCTCCTACCGCGCCCACTTCTTCCGTCATGGAACGCTGTCGGCGTTGGCCGACGAGCCCGTGGCCGTGGAGATCACGCCACTGCTCCGCCTCCTGCTGGAGAGGCTGGGGGAGGCGGACCTGTCACCCCGGTCCCGGTCCGTGACCGAGGCGATGGTCCTCGACGTACTGCGGCCGTCACCCCGCGCGCTGCTGGTCCAGCTGCCGACCTCCGCGCTGCTGCGGCCGATCGTGGACGCGGTCCGGGCGGATCCCTCCAACCAGCGGACGCTGACCGGCTGGGCCGCCTCCCTGGGATGCAGCGCGCGCACGCTGACCCGCGCGTTCAGGGCGGAGACAGGCACGAGTTTCGCTCGATGGGTGGCCTCGGTCCGGGCCCAGCACGCCGTGCAGCTGCTGTCCCTCGGGTTCGAGGTCGACGTGGTCGCCGACGCGGTGGGCTACCGCTCGGCGAGCGCCTTCGGGGTGGCCTTCCGGCGTACGACGGGAATGACTCCGGGCCGCTTCCGGGCGCACTGACGCAGGCCGGAGAGGCGGACCGGCTCACGGCATCGACAGCCTCGTACAGGGCCGGTTCATGTCCCGATCGCAACAAGGGCTGTCGAAAAAGCTCGATTGATTCGCCCTCTCCGAATCCATACGCTCATCAGGTAAGCCTTACCTAAGTTTCTGGTGTGTCCGTGGCGCCCCACTCCAAGGCCCGCGGTCCGCGGGCCTTCGTGTATGAGCCCGCCCGGAACCCCTGATGGAAAGTGGAACAAGGGTCGATGAGAAGCCCACGCCTTCGCGCGCTCGCCCTCGCGGCGACACTCCTGCTCGGACTCACCGCCTGCGGCGGCCAGTCCGACGACACGGACGACAACGGCGCCTCGGACGCCGGCGCGAAAAGCTCCGGCCAGTTCCCCGTGAAGATCAAGCACGCGCTCGGCACCACCACCATCCCCGCCAAGCCGAAGCGCGTCGCCACCGTGAACTGGGCGAACGACGAAGTGCCGCTGGCCCTCGGTGTCGTTCCCGTCGGTATGGCCAAGGCCAACTTCGGCGACGACGACGACAACGGGGTGCTGCCCTGGACCGAGGCACGCCTCAAGGAACTCGACGCCAAGACGCCGGTCCTGTTCGACGAGACCGACGGCATCGACTTCGAGGCCGTCGCGGACACCGAGCCGGACGTCATCCTCGCCTCGTACTCCGGGCTGACCAAGCAGGACTACGAGACCCTCAGCCAGATCGCCCCCGTGGTGGCCTACCCCGAGGCCGCCTGGGCGACCCCGTGGCGCGACATCATCCGTCTCAACAGCAAGGCCATCGGACTGGCCGCCGAGGGCGACGACCTGATCGGCGACCTTGAGGGGCAGATAGACAAGACCGTCGCCAAGTACCCCCAGCTGAAGGGGAAGTCGGCGATGTTCATGACCCACGTGTCGTCCAAGGACGTCAGTGAGGTCGGCTACTACACGACCTACGACACCCGCACGCAGTTCTTCACCGACCTCGGCATGAAGATCCCGGCCAGCGTCTCCGGGCCGTCCAGGTCGACGAAGAAGTTCGTGCTCACCAAGAGCGCCGAGCGCATCGACGACTTCAACGACGTCGACATCATCACAGGCTACGGCGACGACAAGGGCGAGCTGCTGAAGGCGCTCAAGAAGGACCCGCTCACGTCGAAGCTGGCCGCGGTCGCAAGGGACTCCCTCTATCTGCTGCCCGGCAGCACCCCGCTGGCCACCGCCGCGAACCCGACCCCGCTCTCCATCCCGTACGTCCTGGACGACTACGTGGCAGCACTCGCCAAGGCCGCGGACAAGGCCGCGTGAGCGTCACCGACATCCCGCGTGCGCCGGACACCGTCCCGCTACGGCGTCCGGCGCGTGTGCGCGTCAGTTCGCTCCTCGCCGTCACCGCGGTCCTGATCGCCGTCATGACCGCCTCCCTCGCCTTCGGTTCCCGCGATGTCGCCTGGTCCGACGTGTGGTCGGCGCTCGGCGGGGCGGACCACACCCTGGAACAGGCCGCGGTCGCCAAACGCATTCCGCGTACCCTCCTCGCCGTCGTCGTCGGCGCCGCCCTCGGACTCGCCGGCGCGGTGATGCAGGGGGTGACCCGCAACCCGCTGGCCGACCCCGGCATCCTCGGCGTCAACATGGGCGCCTCCCTCGCCGTGGTCACCGCCATCGCCTCCTTCGGCCTTGCCTCGGCGTCCGGCTACATCTGGGTGGCGATGCTCGGCGCCGCCCTGACCGCCGCCTTCGTCTACGGCGTCGGCTCACTGGGACGGGGCGGCGCCACCCCGCTGAAGCTGGCCCTCGCCGGCGCCGCCATCTCGGCCGCGCTGGCCTCCCTGGTCAGTGCCGTCGTCCTGCCGCGCAACGACATCGCCGACACCTTCAGGCTGTGGCAGATCGGCGGAGTCGGAGGTGCCTCGTACGAGCAGCTCGGCAGCGTCCTGCCGTTCCTCGCCGTGGGGTTCGTGCTCTCCCTGGCCTCCGCCCGCGCCCTCAACTCGCTGGCCCTCGGCGACGACCTGGCCGCCGGGCTCGGTGAGCGCGTCGCCCTCGTCCGGGCCACCGCCGCACTCGGGGCGGTCGTCCTGTGCGGCGCCTCCACCGCCGTCGCCGGACCGATCGGCTTCGTCGGACTCGTCGTACCGCACGCCTGCCGCCTGCTGGTCGGCGTGGACCACCGCTGGCTGCTGCCGTTCTCCGCGCTGAGCGGCGCCGTCCTGCTGACGGCCGCGGACGTGGTGGGCCGGGTCGTGGCACGGCCGTCCGAGATCGACGTGGGAATCGTGACCGCGCTGGTCGGTGCCCCCTTCTTCATCCACATCGTCCGCCGACAGAAGGTCAGATCCCTGTGACTGCCCCCGCCGTCCCCGGCCAGTCCGTGGCGCGGACCGTCACCCGGGTCGCCCGCACCCGGGTCGCCCGCGCCCGACGCAGGCGGCTGCTCGTCCTCGTGCTGCTGGTCCTCGTCGCCGCCGCGTTCGCCACGACCCTCATGGCCGGGCACACCTACTATCCGGCCCGCGACGTACTGCGCGTGATCATGGGGGAGCAGGTGCCGGGCGCCTCCTTCACCGTCGGTACCCTGCGCCTGCCGCGCGCGGTACTCGCCCTGACCGCCGGATTCAGCTTCGGCATCGCCGGCGTCACCTTCCAGACGATGCTCCGCAACCCGCTCGCCAGCCCCGACATCATCGGCATCAGCGCGGGTGCGAGCGCCGCCGCGGCCATCGCCATCGTGGTCCTCTCACTGAGCGAGACCGAGGTCTCGGTCCTCGCCATCGCCGCCGCGCTCGGGGTGGCACTGCTCGTCTACACCCTCGCGTTCCGGGACGGGGTCGCCGGCACCCGGCTCATCCTGATCGGCATCGGTATCTCCGCCCTCCTCGACAGCGTCACCTCGTACGTCCTGTCGCAGGCGGCCGAATGGGACCTCCAGGAGGCGATGCGCTGGCTCACGGGCAGTCTCAACGGCACCTCCTGGCAGGAGACCGTGCCCGCCGTCCTCGCCGTGCTCGTGCTCAGTCCGGTGCTGCTCTCCCAGGGCCGCAACCTGAACGCACTGAGCCTGGGCGACGACACGGCGTCCGCACTCGGCGTCCGCGTCGAACGCACCCGCGTCGTCGTGATCGTCGCGGCCGTCGGGCTCATCGCCTTCGCGACGGCCGCCGCCGGGCCCATCGCCTTCGTCGCCTTCCTCTCCGGCCCGATCGCCGCCCGGCTGGTCGGCAACAGCGGATCGCTGCTGATACCCGCGGGCCTGGTCGGCTCCCTGCTCGTCCTGGTCGCCGACTTCACCGGCCAGTACGCCTTCGACATCCGCTACCCCGTCGGCGTCGTCACCGGCGTCCTCGGCGCCCCCTACCTCGTCTACCTGATCGTCCGCACCAACCGGGCCGGAGGCTCACTGTGACCGCGTCCCACACCCTGTCCACCGAGAACCTCACACTCGGCTACGGCGACCGTGCCGTCATCGAGGGACTGGACCTGACCCTCGCGGCCGGGCGGATCACGGTGATCGTCGGCGCCAACGCCTGCGGCAAGTCGACCCTGCTGCGCTCGATGTCCCGGCTGCTCACCCCGCGTACCGGGCGGGTCGTCCTGGACGGCAGGGAGGTCCACCGCACCCCCGCCAAGGAACTCGCCCGCACGATGGGCCTGCTGCCGCAGGCGCCGGTCACCCCCGAGGGCATCACGGTGCTCGACCTGGTCGGACGGGGCCGCCACCCGCACCAGCGCGCGTTCTCCCGCTGGACGGCCAAGGACGACGAGGCGGTGGCCGTCGCGCTGGAAGCCACGAGGACCACCGAGCTGGTGGACCGGTCGGTCGACGAACTCTCCGGCGGCCAGCGCCAGCGCGTGTGGATCGCCATGGCGCTCGCCCAGCAGACCGACCTCCTGCTGCTCGACGAGCCCACCACGTTCCTCGACATCAGCCACCAGATCGAGGTGCTCGACCTGCTGACCGACCTCAACCGGACCCGCGGCACCACGATCGTCATGGTCCTGCACGACCTCAACCTGGCCGCGCGCTACGCCGACCGCCTCGTCGCCCTGGCATCCGGCGCGCTGCACGCCGCCGGGACCCCCGAAGAAGTGATGACCGAGGACACCGTCCAAGCCGTGTACGGCATGGAGAGCCGTGTCATCGAGGACCCGATCTCCGGCAAACCCCTCGTCCTGCCCATCGGGCGCCACCACTCGAAGGCCGACGGAATCGGTGCCGGGCACCGGGCGGCGCCGCCCGTGAACGCGCCGAAGGCAGCCGACCGGTGACATCGAGACTCACCGCACTGCTGCCCGACCTCTCGCCCTGGCACACCTCCCGGGACTTCCGCCTCCTGTGGGTACAGGGCCTGGTCACCTACCTGGGCAGTGTGATGGCGCTGATCGCGCTGCCGCTCCAGATCAAGGACCTGACCGGATCACCGCTGGCCGTGGGCGCGATGGGCGCCGTCGAACTCGTACCCCTCGTCGTGTTCGGACTGTATGGCGGCGCCCTCGCCGACGCGGTGGACCGGCGCAAGGTCATCCTGCTGACCGAAGCGGGCCTGGGACTGCTCGCGGTCGTCCTGCTGGTGAACGCGATGCTGCCCAGCCCCATGCTGTGGCCCCTGTACGTCGTCGCCGCGGGAGTGGCTGCACTCGCCGGCCTCCAACGGCCCGCCATGGACTCGCTGCTGGCCCGCATCGTCCCGCACGACCAGCTCGCCGCCGCGGCCGCACTGAACGCCCTGCGCTGGCAGATCGGGGCCATCGCCGGCCCCGCGGCGGCCGGGCTGGTGGTGGCGTACGCGGGCAACGTTCCCGCCTACGCCACCACCGTGGCCGGCTTCGCCGCGTCGGTCCTGATGTGCCGTCGCCTCTCGGCCGTGCCGCCCGTCGAGCACGCGGCCAGGCCCTCCTGGCACGGCATCCTCGAAGGAGCCCGGTACGCCTGGTCGAGGCCGGTCCTGCTCGGCACGTACGCCATCGACCTCGCCGCGATGTTCTTCGCCTTCCCGAACACGATCTTCCCCTTCCTCGCCGACGAACTCGACGCCGAATGGTCGCTCGGCCTGATGTACGCGGCAGGCTCCGTCGGCTCACTCTTCGTCAGCCTGACCAGCGGCTGGGTGTCCCGGACACGCCGCCACGGCCTGCTGGTGGTGTTCGGCGCCGCAGGATGGGGCGTGGCTGTCGCGGCGGCCGGCTGGACCTCGAACATCTGGCTGGTGCTGGTGTGCCTCGGCCTCGCGGGAGCGGGGGACATGCTGAGCGGTCTGGGCCGCTCGACCATCTGGAACCAGACCATTCCCGACCGGATCCGCGGCAGGCTCGCCGGCATCGAGGTCCTCTCCTACAGTGTCGGCCCCCAACTCGGTCAGGTCCGCGCCGGAGCGATGGCCGGCTGGACCGGCGCCCGCCCGGCGATCTGGACCGGCGGGCTCGCCTGCGTCGCCACGGTGGGGGTGCTGGCGGCCGTGCTGCCCAAGCTCCTCAGCTATGACGCCCGCACCGACGAGGACGCCCTCCGCCGCGCCGGCGAGGTCACCGACCTGCGCAAGCGGGGTGTGACAGCGGCGGAGTGACACGCCCGCCGGGTCGTACACCGGTGAGTGACGAACCATCAGTGACGGACCGTTAGCGGTGAACCATCAGTGGTGAACCACCAGTGGTGAATCTCCGTCGCCCGGCTGTCCGGCCGGCCGTGCGTGAGTCGGCCTGGTCTGCCTACGAACCCGGGTCGGAAAGGTTCGGAAGACCAGGACCCGGGCCCGGTGTCGCCGCCGCGGTGTCGAGTCGGTCGCCCTTGGTTCGCCCGTATTGACCGCCACCCTCATGTCTGTGCCCGATAGGTGACCATCGCTCCCAGCCGCCCGCCTACCGCAGCTGCGCCGCCTCCTCGACCAGGTGGCGGAGCCAGAGGTGAGCGGGATCGTCGGTGAGGGTTTCGTGCCACATCGAGCTGACGGCGTACTGGGGCATCGGAATGGGCGGCGCGGTGGCTGTCAGGCCCAGCAGGCCGGCGTACACGGTGGCCGCGTGGGCGGGGAGGGTGGCCAGGACAGGCAGGGTGGCCAGGTGGAGGGCGGCTCCGGCGAAGTGGGTGGTGGAGGCGATCACCCGGCGGTCGAGTCCGCGTGCTTCCAGGATGTCGTCGACGATGCCGCGCCGCCCGTCGTAGGAGATCAGCAGGTGGGGGTGGGTCAGGAAGTCGTCGAGGGTGAGCGGGGTCCGCAGCGGCAGGAGGCGGGGGTTGAACAGGCAGGTGTAGCCGGAGGTCATCAGTTCCTGGCTGCGGTGGTCGGCGCGGTGCGCGGGGGCGGCGGCCACGCCGAGGTCGACCTCGCCGCGGTCGATCATGTCGGCGACGGTGTTGCGGCTGGCCTGCCGCACGGCGAGCCGGATGCCCGGCAGCGCGGACGTGACGTTCAGCAGGCGGGGCAGCAGGGCGGCCTCCAGATCGTCGGACATGCCCAGGGTGAAGGTGCGCCGGGCTGTGGCCGGGTCGAAGCGGTCCCGGTCGGTCACGGCTCCGTGGATCAGCCCGAGGGCCGGTTCGATACGGCGGGCCAGTTCGACGGCGCGCGGCGTCGGCTCGACGCCGCTGCGGGTGCGGGTGAACAGCTCGTCGTCGAAGAGTCCGCGCAGGCGGCCGAGGGCGGCGCTGGTGGCGCCCTGGCTCAGGTGCAGGGCGGCGGCGGCCCGGGTGACGCTGCGCTCGCGCATCAGGGCGGCGAAGACGACCAGCAGGTTGAGGTCGGCCTTCCTGAATTCGGTTTCGTAGATGTCGATCATTTGAAAGATTAGTTTGCCCGATGGGCAGGTCGGTTCCTACCGTCGCAGCATGACGTCTGCCTCTCCCCAGCCCAGCCGCACCGTGACCGCCGCCGTCGTCCAGGCGGCCGCCCCGCTCTTCGACACCCCGGCCGCGGTGACCCGGGCCGAAGAACTCATCCGCGAGGCCGCCGGCCGCGGCGCGGAGGTCGTCGTGCTCCCCGAGGCGTTCCTCGGCGGCTACCCCAAGGGCCTGGACTTCGGCATCACGGTCGGCAGCCGCACCCCGGCCGGCCGCGACCTCTTCCGCCGCTACCATGCCGCCGCCATCGAGGTCCCCGGGCCGGAGGTCGAAGCCCTGGCCACCGTCACCCGCGAGCTCGGCTGCCACGCCGTGGTCGGCGCGGTCGAGCGCCAGGGCGGCACGCTGTACTGCGTCGCGCTCTTCTTCGGCCCCGACGGCTACCTGGGCCTGCACCGCAAGCTCATGCCCACCGCCGCCGAGCGGTACCTGTGGGGCCAGGGCGACGGCTCCACCCTTCCCGTCATCGACACCGGCGCCGCCCGCATCGGCGCGGCCATCTGCTGGGAGAACTACATGCCACTCTTCCGTACCGCGATGTACGCCAAGGGCGTGGACCTGTGGTGCGCACCGACCGTCGACGACCGCGACGCCTGGCAGGCCACCATGCGCCACATCGCCCTGGAGGGCCGCTGCTTCGTCCTCAGCGCCAGCCAGTACCTGCGCCGTGACGCCCTGCCCGCCGATCTCCACCCCGTCCAGGGCGACGCACCCGACACCGTCCTGATCGGCGGCGGATCCGTCATCGTCTCTCCGCTCGGCGAGATCCTGGCCGGTCCGCTGCGCGACGGCGAGGGCATGCTGACCGCCGTGCTCGACCTCGACGACCTCGCCCGTGCCCGTTTCGACCTCGACACCACCGGCCACTACGCCCGCCCCGACGTCTTCACACTCCACGTCGACGAGACTCCCCGCCCCGCCGTCACCGGCGGCCGGCGGGGCACGGAACTCGCCGGCTGAACCGCTACGGCTGCGAAGGCCGGTTCTGCCCACCGTTTTGTCCACGCGCAGAATCGGATACATGGCGAACCGTGTGTCCCACGACGAGTGCCGCTGCTCGAAGAACTCGCGGCGCGCTTCTGGATCCGCCGCGAGTTCGTGCCGGAACTCGTCGGCCCGGTGGGGTTCACGGCGCGGGCCCGGTGGTGGCTGACTGCTGAAACCAGGGCTGGAGCCGCACCACCGACTGTGCGGCTCCAGCCCTTTCATCCTCTTGGCGCGCCCGGCGAACAGCTCCCGCGCCGCGCATCGCCAGGAGGGCACCGCGAGGACCGGGCATCCGGGGGAGGGGCTCGGTCTTCGCGCTTCCGGCCGTCGCCGCGTCAGTGCGCGGCGGCGGCCGGACGGCATACGAAGCCTGTCATCGGCACGGCTGGCCATGGGTCGGTCCTGCGGTATGCGGAGAACCTGATCACCCTGACCGGTTTCAGACAGGGGGTGGGACGGGCCGGTAACAGGTGTGACGATGCTGCCGGGTCCCGGCACCACCTGCGCAGGGCTTTCACCTGCGGTTCCGGTGCCCGAGTGCAAGCGGGCCGGCGTCACGGGTGCGTTACGCAACGCGCACAAGGAGACCCGAGTTGGCTGTTCCTGTCCTTGATCGACAGGCGTGCCGCGGGCATATTCCTCGCCATGGCGTTGGTCCGGCAGGGACGACGCGCGGTGCGGAGCGGGGATCGTGACCATGGAGAATCTGTTTGCCGGGCTGCTGGAGGGCGTGTCCGAGGCGGTTGCGGAGACCACGAGTTTCCAGGGCAACCACGTGCTGGAACTCGACGTGCCCGAAGACGCGTGGCGTCAGGTGCTCTGCGTGACCTACCGGCTGGAACGCCGCGCAGACGTGCCGGCGAACTCGTTCCGGCTGTCGGCACAGGCTTCGACACCCCTTCCATTCCTGGTTCAGGTGATGACGGAGGACCAGCAGCTGATCAACCAGGTGGACTTCAACGGAGGCCCTCCCGTGACGGCGACCGCGGGTCCGCTCACGTCGTACAGCGGGCGGATACTCCACATCCGAATGAGCCTGGACGGCAACCCGCTTGTCTTCCACCTCGACCTGGGCGAGCCGGCGTCCACACTCCTCGGCGGCCGACTGCTCGCCTTCACCCTCGCACCCCGCCCCCTGCCGGCCACCGCGGAGAACGAGCAGTGGCCGCGCAGTGTCACCAAGCAGGCGTACGTGCTGGGCTACCAGGACCCCGTCACCGGACAGGTCACGCCGCCGTGCCGCACCATGCCGCCCGCCCTGTCGTCCAGCCGGGTGCGGCAGGCGTTCCTGGCCCTGCGGGATGTGGGCATCCGCTCCCCGGAGGTGTTTCCGCTGCTGAGCGTCCCTACGGACGGCGTTTCTGCACAGGCGTTACGCGATGCGCTGGGCAACGTCGACGCCGACGCGGTCGTGGCGGAGATGCACCAGGGCCGTCAGCTGACGGCGACGCGGACGAGCAGCGGCGCGTACATATTCCGTTTTGTGCCGGACGCCCGCTACACCGGACCGCGCCTGCTCCTGGTGGAGACCTACCAGCTCACCTCCGTACCGCTGCACTACGGACCCGGCAGGGTGATCAAGACATTCACCCTGCTGCCCGGCGAGCGCACGACGATGCGGGTGAGCTCCTACAAACGGTCCTCGCAGAGTATCCAGTCGACGTCGTCGGTGCTGGACTCCACGAGCGACGAGAGCGAGCGGGAGTTCGAGCAGGCCGTCACCGCCGAGCAGGGCAACTCCGCCGATTCGTCGAAGAGCTTCGAGTACAACGCTCAGGCTTCCGCGTCCGCGAAGGGCTCCTGGGGCTGGGGCAGCGCGAGCGCCTCGGTCAGCGGTGGCGTCGCCGGCAGCAACACCTCCGCCCGGCAGGAGTTCGCGAAGAACCTCACCAGCGCGGTCGGGAAGAACGCCGCGAAGGCTTCCGCACGCCGCGAGGTGACCGTGGACACCAGCATGGACATGAAGCTGGAGGAGGGCGAGGAGTCGGCGGTCGAGCGGACCATCGAGAACATCAACACCAGCCGCACCCTGAACTTCCTTTTCCGGCAGATGAATCAGGAGTACGCGGCCGTCCTGCACCTGGTCGACGTCCGCGTCGCGTTCTTCAGCGGCCACAACGAATCCCGCGAAGAGGTACCGCTGGCGGAGATGGACTCTCTCCTGCACCGCGTCCTGAACAGCGACGCACAGGTCACCGCGGTCCGCGAACAGATCCTTGCCCTTGTCGCCGGCACCCGTGACCTCGCCGGGAACACCCACCCGGGCTTCGTCCGAACCGAGGCACCCGACGGAACCGGCCTCGCCCCGGCCGTCGACCCCACCTACACGAGCACCTACACCACCCCTGACGGCCGCACCATCACCCTGCCCGGCATCGTCACCGCCGCCGAGCACCACGTCATGCGCACCGACGGCATGACCGTCGACGCCTTCCTCGGCGAAGGGCAGGGCCTCGACGCCTACTCCACCGGCCTGCAGGAACAGGCCCTGCGCGCCCAAGCCGCCGACAACCTCCTCAAGGAACGCGAAGCCGAACGCCTCCAGGTCGCCCTGGACATCGCCCGCGACGGCGACGAACGCCGCGCCCGGGCATTTCGCACGCTGTTCATGCCCACGCAGATCGTCAACCAGATCGACCATGCCGCCGTCAACACCGGTGACCGCGCGGGCGACAACGGGACAGGACAGGACCGATGAGCGAAACCGCACCGGAGAGCGGACCTCTGACACCGGGCGGCGGGGGGCAGGAGGGCGCCCCCTCCGGGCCTCCGGCGCAGTCCCCGGTCCTGGAGGAGAAATCTCTGCAACAGAAAGAAAAGACGCTCGAGAAAAAAGCACTCGCCACCGAAAAAAATTCCGTAGCACCTTCCTCTTTGGGAAAAACAGCCAAAGCGACAAAAAGTCCTGGACTGATCGACGACCGGGGCAAGAGAGTGGGCGCCAGCCAGACCGGTGAACTGTTCAACACCTGGATGAAACAGGGGCACATCGAACTGATAAGCAGAGACCCCACTACTTTGGACGCCTGGAGAGGCCTCTTCAGGAAGGTGGTTGTGGAGGCCGCGCGGAGTCCAAAGCAAACCTATGAGCGCGATGACGTCATCATGGCCTTCTACTTCCTCCTGGCCGAAGCCGACAAGCGGGAGGAGGACAACAGGGAGATATACGCCAAGCTCAGCATGAAGATCACCGCGGACTCGACACTGCGCACGGAGATCGAAACGGTCGCGAGAAGGATAGCGAACCAACTGGGAGAGGACGGACAGGGGGACATCCGGGAGCCGAAGCTGGCTATCTTCCGCGGCCCGAGCCTGTTCCAGGCGGACCGGATCTACGCCAACAAGTCGATGGGCGGAGCCGCCGCAAATCCCGGCCGCACCGAGGTCCCCACGGAGGAGGAGGCCGTCAGTCAGACTGGCTTCAACGAAAAGAAAGCGAAGTACGGCCTCATCGAGGAATGGTCGCTGAAGCAACAGTTCGGATTCGCCACCGGGAGTTTCATGATGGCCGCTCTCGTGGACAGTAGATACGTACGGATCCCCCCGAAGGGGCGTGGCCGGACGATCGGGGAAATGGGTGTGACCGGGTATGAGGACCTTCCGGTGCAACCGGTCGTATGGAGTGCGGGACGAGCATCGGTCACACCCGCGGTGCAGGCGAAGATCGACGACATCGGCAAGCCGAAAGACATTACCGCTGCCCTCGGCAGAGCAATCGGTCACCGGCCGTCCGGCAATTGACGGCGGCCTCGCGTGCTCAACGACCGGGCTCCCCGGTTGGATTTTGGAGCCGCTTGGGGTTCAGGGGTTTTCGGGGTGCAGGGTGCCTTGGCCGTCGAGGTCGTTGAGCACGGCGGGCAGGCCAGTGGTGAGCATTTTGGTGCGGACGGAGCCGAGGATTTTGGCCATGAAGAAGCCTCCGGCGCCGGTGAAGCCGGTGTGGTCGTAGGTGAAGCGTGTTCCGTTGCCGTGCGGTTCGAGCCGGTAGGCGACCTCGGTCACCTCGCCGCCACCTTCGTCCTGCCACGAGTAGCGCAGTAGTGCAGGCTCGCGCACCTCCAACACCTTGCACACCACGACGCCGCTCCAGCCGGGCTTCGGTTTCGCGATGAACCTGAACGTGGTGCCGACCGTGGTGGCGAAGCCCTCCGGCCGAGCGCCGGCGCCGGTGGCCGTCCACAGCGGGATCAGTTCCGGATCGGTGACCGCACGCCAGACGCTCTGGGGTGGGTGTGGGTACTCGCGGACGATGTGGATGGCGCTCATGGAGGGCTCCTCAGGGAGGGGTGCGTCAAGTACGGCTTAAAGTTCAGTCGCTGTAAAATTACAGTAACAGAATAATGCAGCCTGACCGGGCTATGCTTCGGTGATGAGTACGCGCACCGTGAACTGGACGGCCTTGCAGGGCCGCGAAGAGGAGCCTGCAGCCGAGGGGCTGCGGGAGCGCAAGAAACGGCTGCTGCGGCAGCAGCTGTCCGACACGGCCACCGAGATGTTCATGGACCGGGGCTTCGATGCTGTGCGTGTCGCGGAGATCGCCGACGCCTGCGGGGTGTCGGAGAAGACCGTGTTCAACTACTTCCCCACCAAGGAATCCCTTGTCCTGGACCTGGGCGAAACCACGTTGATCTCCCTGCGGACCACACTGGCCGATCCGGACCTGTCGCCGGTCGAGGCGGTATTGGAGATCTTGTCCGGCCAACTGGCGGGCCTCACATCCTGGCTGACGGCGCAGGACGACTGGACCCGGGCCAAGGCTGTTCTGCTTCGCTTCGGCATGCTGATCCGATCGACCCCGTCCCTGCGGGCATATCAGCGCGACATGACCGACCAGCAGGTCGCCGTTGCCGCCGAAATCCTGGCCCGGCGTACTGGGATGAGCCCGGACGATCCTGAACCCCAGATCGCCGCGGCCGCCCTGCTCGCGCTGTGGCCCGTCCAGTTCCAGGCGCTGCGCAGGCACCTGCATCGCGCCCGGACCTCCGAGGAACTGCACGATGAGGTCAGCGCCGACGTCCAACGCGCAGCCCAACTTATCGACGCCGGACTTAGCTCATTCACCCCCGCCCGGCGCAGCTTGTGAATCAGGCAACCGGCCCGGCGTAGCGGCGAGGGGTATCACCGTTCCTCCGGCGCACCTGCCAACCGGGACCCGTCACCAACCTCCGTGGGTAGAACGTTGCTCTCGGCCCATCAATCCTACCGAGCAACAGCTCACCTTCATGATCCAAACGAGACTGCCTAGAGGTGCCTGCTCCACGTACGCGGCGCACGCGGCATCGCGCTCGTTCAGCCGGTCGACGATGGCCGCACACGACCTCGGGTCGGTGAATGTCCTTGTCCACCCAGCTGGGGCCGGCACTTGTTCCTCGTAGGGAGAGTGCCCTGCCGCCAGGAATCACAGGCATCCCCGGCCGGCGATCACCTGACCGGCCATCGCATCGCAGATCCGCGGGTGGCACAGGGCACCTACGCGATCAACTACGACGCCACGCTGTTCATCCTGCATCCTGACGACGTGCCAGGCACCGCGCTACATCCCGACCGCGGGCCGACTCCCCAGAGTCCGTTATGGCTCTGACTTCGGGAGGTGCGAGAGCAGACCAAGCGAAGGACTTGAGGGGCTGCTGCCCGGCCTAGAGCCAGTCGCGGCGCTTGAAAATCACGTACAGGCTGCCGCAGACAACCCCCATCAGGCCGATGGCGAAGGGGTATCCGAAGGTCCAGCCAAGCTCGGGCATGTGTGTGAAGTTCATGCCGTAGATCGTGCCTACCAGGGTGGGGGCGAACAGGATCGCCGCCCAGGATGAGATCTTCTTGATCTCCTCGTTCTGTTCGAAGCCCGCTTCCGCCAACGCCCGCATTTCCGCGTTCTGTTGCTGGGTGACCAGGGTGGCGTTGACCGTGAGGATGTCCGTGAGGGCCTGGCGGAAGCCGTCCACGCGTTCGCTGGTGTGCGTGACGTGGTCGGCGACGTCGCGGAGGTAGCGCTGGAGTTCGTCGTCGGTGCCGTACTTGGCGAAGCCCGCCATCAGGCCGTGCAGCATGCCGACCAGGGGGCGGGTGGCGCGCTGGAACTCGACCATCTCGCGGGAGAGTTCGTAGATGCGGCGCGAGACCCAGGGGTCGCCGCCGAAGACCTCGGTCTCGATCTCGTCGATGTCGTTCTGGACGCCGGAGACGACCGGTGCGTAACCGTCCACCACCGCGTCGAGGATCGCGTAGAGCACCGCTTCGGGGCCGAGGCTCAGGAGTTCCGGGGTCTCCTCCATGCGGCGTCGCACCGCGGAGAGGTCGGGGGCGGCGCCGTGCCGGACCGTGATGAGGAAGTCGGGGCCGAGGAACACGTGCAGTTCGCCGAAGTCGACCTCCTCGGACGCGTCGAGGTAGCGGGCCGCGCGCAGGACGACGAAGAGCGTCTCGCCGTACCGTTCCAGCTTCGGTCGCTGATGGGCCTCCATCGCGTCCTCGACGGCGAGCGGATGAAGGTCGAACTCGGCCGCCAGGGACAGGATCTCGTCCTCGGTGGGACGGGCGAGACCGATCCAGGCCATGCCGTCCGGCTGCTCGCGCAGCTCACGGAAGGTCTCCGCGAGGGTGGCGGGCGTCGCGACCCGGACGCCGTCGCGGTAGAGCGCCGCCTGGACGACGCTGCCGGGCTCCACGGCGTCCGTCTTCACGTCGGCCGCGGCGGGGCCGGGCGCCGGAGGGCTCGAAGGGGGCTCGGTGGTCGGAGGTGCGGCGCGTCGCCACATCGGCTTCCGGTTGCCCCTGGTGGCCGGTACGGGGCGGGCTCGGCGCTCCGGCATCGCGGCTGCCTCCGTGTCGTACGTGTCGCACGTTTGTTCGTGCGTTCGGCTTGTGGGCTGTCGTGTCGTCTGCCTTGCCGGACGCCTTGTCGGACGTCCTGTCGATCACCGGCAGGATATACGGGCCACATGGCCGGAGCGGCTCGGCACCATGGCGGACAGAAGGTGTCCGCAGGGGCCGGTAGCGTGCCGAACATGACGAAGACCTCGACCGCTCCCGTGCTGAGCGTCCGCGAGCTGAACCGTGCGACCCTCTCCCGGCAGTTGCTCCTGCGCCGGGCCGGCCTGTCCGCGAAGGGCGCCGTCGAACACCTCGTCGGTCTCCAGGCGCAGAACGTGAAGCCCCCGTACCACGCGCTCGCCGCCCGCCTGGAGGGCTTCGCGCCCGAGGAGCTGTCGGCCGCCATGGAAGCACGGGAGGTCGTCCGCATCGTGACGATGCGGTCCACCATCCATACCCACACCGCAGACGACTGCCTGACGCTGCGGCCGCTCGTACAGGCCGCCAGGGAAAGGGAGTTGTACGGCTTTCGCCAAGGACTCGCCGGAGTGGATCTCGACCGGCTCGCCGCGATCAGCCGGGAGCTGGTCGAGGCCGAGCCGCGCACGATGAAGCAACTGCGGGAGGTGCTGCTCACCGAGTGGCCGGACGCCGACCCCGCGGCCCTCGCGATCGCCGCCCGCTGCCGGCTGCCGCTCGTCCAGGTCACCCCGCGCGGGCTGTGGGGGCGCAGCGGGCAGGTCGCGCTCACCACCGCCGAGCACTGGCTCGGCAGGCCGTCCGAACCGGCTCCCGCGCCCGACGCCACCGTCCTGCGCTACCTCGCCGCCTTCGGGCCCGCCTCCGTCAAGGACATGCAGACCTGGGCCGGTCTGACCCGGCTGCGCGAGGCCTTCGAACGGCTGCGGCCGCAGCTGGTCACCTTCGCCGACGAGCACGGAGTCGAGCTCTTCGACCTGCCGGACGCGCCCCGCCCGGACGCCGGCACCCCGGCCCCCGCGCGTCTGCTGCCCGAGTTCGACAACCTGCTCCTCTCGCACGCCGACCGCTCCCGGGTGGTGTCCGCCGACTACAAGGGCCGTACCTGGCGCGGCAATCAGGCCTACCCGACCCTGCTCGTCGACGGGTTCCTGGCGGGCGTGTGGCGGCTGGAGGAGACCGGCGGACGGGCCGTACTCACCGTCGAGCCCTTCGGCACGCTCACGGACCGGCAGCGCGCCGAGGTGACGGAGGAGGCGACCCGGATGCTGACCGTGCTGAGCGGGCCGGCCTCGCCCTCGTCCTCGTACGACATCCGGTTCGGGACCGTCGTACGAGGCTGACGAGCGGGTGCCCAGGGAGTGCCGGGCATATGGACAGGGGGCGTTGCGGGCCGCTCGTGGAGGCCCGCAACGCCCCCTGGCTCTACCTGAGTTGACCTCAGGGAGTACTCGGGGCCGATCCCTCGGCTAGGAGTTGACCTGCGTGGTCACCAGGCTGGAGAACGTCGTCAGACGGGTGTAGACGCCCGGGTAGCCGGCGTCCGCGCAGCCGTAGCCCCACGAGGTGATACCGGCGAGCTTGCCGCCGATGATGAGCGGGCCGCCGCTGTCGCCCTGGCAGGTGTCCACGCCGCCGGAGGTGTAGCCGGCGCACACCATGTCGGAGGAGATGTACGAGGAGCCGTACGCCGACGAGCAGGTCGAGTTGGACACGGTCGGGACCGTGGCCGTGCGCAGCTGGTTGGACGACGAGCCGCCCGAACTGGTCGTGCCCCAGCCGAGGATGCGGGCGGTGGTGCCCGCCGTGTACAGGCTGGTCTCGGAGGCGGAGACGTAGCTGATCGGCGTGTACGGCATCGACGTCGACAGGGTCAGGACGGCGACGTCGTCACCCTCCTCGGCGTCCGTGTAGCTCGGGTTGATCCATATCTTGCTGACCTGGGCGACGGTGCCGTTGGTGCCGTTGCGGTAGGTACGGCCGCCGACCACGCGGATGCCGCTCGGGGTCTCGCCGACCATGCAGTGGGCCGCGGTGACGACCTTCGTGGCCGACACCAGGGTGCCGCCGCAGAACTGGCTCTGCGAGGCGGTGGTGATCTGCATGACGTACGGGTAAGCGGCTGCCGTGGTCGTCGTGCCGCCGACGATGGGGGCGGGGGCGGCACTTGCGGTGGTCGCGCCGAGAAGACAGGTGGTCGCGGCGGCGGCGACGGCCGCGGTGACGGCGGCGGCCTTCTTGGCAAAGGTGAGCCCGAACATGGATCTCCTCAGGAGTGCCGGTGGGGGGTGCACTGTGGGGTGGTGCGACGGCCTGTGGGGTGGGTCCACGGTAGGAGTGGGGCGGGGGTGTTCCCAATGAGGGAACTCCCTCGGCCGGTTACCGAGGGATAACCCTCGGTCACGTTGGCCCCGGGCCGGGCGTTGTGTGTCGACGGCGGCCCGGTGGGGGCCGGTCGCGCAGTTCCCCGCGCCCCTTTATAGGGGCGCGGGGAACGGCGCAATCTTTTGGTCTGACCCGCACGGGCAGCGACGCAGCCACCCCCGCTCCCAGAAGCGCGCAACTCTTCGCCAGCGAGGGCGAGTTCACTCGCCCCGGTGCTGCCCCGCAGCCAAGCGCACGATGTCCACCCGGGAGCGGATGCCCAGCTTTCGGTAGACGCGGGTCAGTGTCGCCTCTACCGTCTTCACGCTGATGAACAGGCGCGCGGCGATCTCCCGGTTCGTGGCGCCCTCCAGGACCAGCGCCGCGACCTGACGCTCCGTCGAGGCCAGCCGGTCGAGATGCGGCAGCACCGACTCGGGCGCGGCGGGGGCGGAGACACCGGGAGACGCCGCGGCGGGCGCGGCGTCGGCCGCGGCGACCGCGTCCAGCTGGCGCAGCCACGGCATGGCCCGGCAGCGCCGGAACAGCCGTGCCGCCTCGTCGTACGAGCCCCGCCCCGACTGCTCCGCGCGCAGCCGTGCCAGCGCGAACGCGGCGCGGGCCTCTTCGAGTCCGTAGCCGAGCTGCGCCAGCCGGTCCTGCGCCGACGTCAACTGCTGCACGGCCGCCTCGTGGTGACCGGTCGCGGCCTTCACCAGGGCCTCGGCCCGGTCCAGTACGGCCAGCACGCTCGCCCGCCGCAGCCGTACCGCGTGCTCGCGCGTGGCGGTGATGACGTCCTGCGCCTCCGCCGGTTCGCCGACCAGGACCAGCGCCTCGGCGAGGTCGCCGTGCCAGCGGCCCCGTGCCGGATCGGAGATGCCGAGCCGCTGCTCCGACTCCCGGGCCCGGCGCAGTGAGCGGACCGTGCCGGCCGCGTCCCCTGCCACCAGCTGGGCGTGCCCGAGCGCGCCGAGGGCCCGGGAGAGGTAGATCAGGTCGCCGTCGTCCTCGGCCCGCCGCACCGCGTCCCCGGCCAGGACCAGTGCCCGGTGCACATCGCCGCCCGCGGCCTCGGCGAGCGAGGTGAACATGTTGCCCGCGGCCTCGCCGATCCCGGTGTCCCGGGCGAGCCGCAGACTCTCGTGGGCGAGGTCGAGGGCCCGGCCGCAGTGTCCGGAGCGCAGTTCGGTCTCGGCGAGCCCGCGCAGGAAGTGCACCTCGCTCTCGACGATGCCGCGTCTGCGTACCTCGCCGAGCAGTCGGGTGATCGAGACCCGGGCGTCCGTGAGTTGGTCGCTCATGATCAGCCAGCGGAAGCGGGTGGCGCCGGCGCCGTTGTGGTCGACGGCCACGCGCAGGTCCTGCGGTTCCGCGAGGGCCTTTTCCAGGGTCACCGGGGCCGCGGGGTGCCCCATCAGGGTCTCCATCTGGGCCTGGAAGGACAGGGCCAGCAGTTCGGTGCTGCGGTCGCCCGCGGTGGCGGCGAGCCGCGCCGCGCGGGCGGCCTCCTCGCGGCCCTTGCCCATGGCGCCCTCCACGAGGAGCGCCCGCCATGCCAGTTGGTAGCGGACCAGTGCCAGCAACCGCGGGTCCTCGCCCGCGTCCGCGAGGGCCTGCGGGAACACGGCCTCGACGTCGGCCATCGCCTGCCCGGCCGCGTCGATCACGACCATCCAGGCGCGGACCCGGGCGGCCGGGTCCGTCGCGCGTTCCAGGACGTCGCGGGCCACCTCGCGGGCCAGGTCGATCTCGCCGGAGGTCAGCGCGTCCTCGGCGGAGCGCAGCCGCCGCTCGTCCGCGCCGACCGGGCTGTCGGCCGGGGTGTGCCGGGCGGCGAGCAGTCCGAGCTGGGCCGCCACCGAGGGCGCGCCGCGGTCCCGGGCGAGGGCTGCCGCCTCGGAGAGCCGTTCGGCGACCTGCTCGTCGGTGCCGGTGGTGGCCAGTGCGAGATGCCGGGCGCGTTCGATCGGCTCGGAGGCGGCCGTCGACAGGGCGGCATGGGCGGCCCGCCGGTCCTGCGGTGCGGCCTGGGCGTACAGCGCGGCCGAGACGAGGGGGTGCGCGAAGCGCACCGCGCCCTCCTGCCCGTCCGGGCCGTGGCCGTCCGGACCCTGCGCCGCCACCAGTCCGAGGGAGGCGGCCAGGGCGATCTCGGCCTCCGCGTCCGGACGGCCCGCGGACTCCAGCAGAGACTGGGTGGGGCGGGCTCCCGCGCTCGCCACCAGGAGCGTCTGCCGGGCCTCGGCGGACAGCAGTTCCAGACGGCTGAGTACGAGGGCGCGCAGGGAGGTCGGCACGGGCAGCGGCTCGCCGGGCCTCGGCGGCGTGGGGCTCTCGGCGAGGGCGCGGCCGATCTCCAGCGCGAACAGGGGGTTGCCGCCGCTGGTGTGGTGGATGTCCCGCAGGGTCGAGCGGCGCAGCCCGTTGTGGCCGCGGGCGGTCAGCAGCTCGGAGACCTGCGGCCGGGACAGCGGGGACAGCCGCAGGGCCAGCGTCTCCGGCGGATACGCGCGTAGATACGGGTCATGCTCCTGCTCTTTGGGTTCCGTTCCGGTACGCACCGCGCCGAGCATCCGCACCGGCATACCGCCGAGGCGCCGGGCGGCGAACGCGAGCAGCTCGGCGCTGGGGGCGTCCAGCCACTGCAGATCGTCGGCGACGAGGAGGACGGGCCCCCTGGCCGCCAGCGCGCGGAGCACCGAGAGGACGGCGAGCCGCAGCGCCAGGCCGTCCTGGTGCAGGGACGATTCCGCACGCCCGGTGAGGGCCGCTTCGAGCGCGGCCTGCTGCGGGGCTGGCAGCGCGTCCGCGACCTCGTCGGCGACCAGGCCGAGCAGATCGACCAGTGCCAGGAACGGGAGATGCGATTCGGACTCGGTCGCGGAGCAACGCAACACAGTCCGGGCTGATTCGGCGTATTCCGCAGTGATTGCCCGCAGGACGGTCGACTTTCCTATTCCGGGCGGACCGTGCAAGAGGAGGCTGCCCCCTCGGGAGAGCTGGCCACGTGCTCGTACGAGCAGCTCCTCCCGCCCGATGACCTGGTCGGAACGGGGTCTGACAGGCTCTTCGAAATCCCGTCGCACGCGCACCGCTCCCCTCAAGTCGTGTCCGGAACAATATTATGCAAAGAGGCCCTGAATTTCGGGGGGTTCCACCGTGAGGGAAATAACAGAGATTCGGTATACGGGATTTCATGGCACCCGCACATGTATGAAACACGCGGAGTGGTACGGACCTTCATGGCAGCAGCCCCGCCCGCCGCGCCGCCACCACGGCCTCCAGCCGCGTATGGGCCCCCAGCTTGCGCATCGCCGACCGCAGATACGCCTTCACCGTCTCCGCGCGCAGCCCGAGCCGCTCCCCGGCCCCCGCGTTGGTCCTGCCGACGGCCACACAGCTGAGAACGTCCAGCTCACGCGGGGTGAGCCGGATCTGCCCCGCCGACCGGAACGATCCCGCCGACCGGACCGATCCCGGCGACTGCGCCGCTCCGGCCGACCGCGCCGGTCCCGGCGAGGCCGCCAGCGTCTCGCAGACCGACAGCAGCTCGGCCCGCAGCGCCGGGTCCATGACGCGCGGGGCCAGCGCGCGCAGCGCACCGTGCGCCTCCCGGAGCCGCTCCCAGGCCATGCCTTCCGCCCCCTGCGCCCCCGGGTGCCTCTCCGACCCCCCGGGCGGCCCCGGCTCCCGGGCCGCCGCCAGCAGGCCGTACGCCTCGTCCCGTACGGCCAGTGACTGCTCCATGTCCCGGGCCGCCTCCACCGCCGCGGACAGCGTGCGGTCGCCCAGGGGCTGGGCCGAGCGCAGGGCGCCGTACAGGACAGCGCGCACCCGGCGGCGTACGACGACGGGCACCGCGAGCACGGAGCGCAGCCCCTCCGCGGCGACCGCGACGTCGTACTCGTGGCTGATCCGCCGGGACGAGGAGTAGTCCGTCACCGCGCACGGCCGGGCGAGAGCGACCGCCTTGCCGCCCAGACCGTTGCCCGAGGACACCGCGAGCGCGCTCAGAGCGGCCGTCGTCGTGCCGTTCAGCTCGCTGATACGGACCTGCGCGCGGCCCGGTTCGACCAGCCCGCCGAAGGCGACGGCGAGCCCCGTCTCCCGCCGCAGCCGCATCAGCGCGCCGCGCATCTCCACCGTATCGGCGCCGCCAGTTGCCACGTACTCGTCCCTTCACCGTCACGCACCCCCCGTCCGGGGGTAGTGAGACCCGCATCACGGATTACACGATGGGGGAGAGCCGCCCGGCAATGGTCCGGGACCGAGGAGGACAGATGACGACGCCGCCGACGACGCCGGCCCACTCCACGCCCACGGAGAGCTTCCGTGCGGCGCGGGACTTCCTGCTGGCGCACCGCGAGGACTACGGCACGGCCTACGAGGGGTTCTCCTGGCCCCGTCCGGAGTACTTCAACTGGGCGCTCGACTGGTTCGACGTCATCGCGGCCGGCAACCACCGGACCGCGCTGCACATCGTCGAGGAGGACGGCTGCGAGATCGAGCTGTCCTTCGCCGAGCTGTCCATGCGCTCCGACCGGGCCGCGGAATGGCTGCGCGGGCTGGGTGTCCGTGCCGGGGACCGCATCCTGGTCATGCTCGGCAACCAGGCCGAGCTGTGGGAGACCGCGCTGGCCGCGATGAAACTGCGCGCCGTGGTCATCCCCGCCACCCCCCTGCTGGGCCCGGCCGACCTGCGCGACCGTGTCGAACGGGGCCGGGTCCGGCACGTCGTCGCGCGCGCCGAGGACACGGCCAAGTTCGACGAGGTGCCCGGCGACTACACCCGTATCGCGGTGTCGGCGACAGGGGCGGCGGGTGCCGGCGGCGGTGGGCGCGCGGGCTGGCACGCCTACGAGGAGGTCCAGGAGCGCGCCTTCGGGCCCTTCACGCCGGACGGCCCCACCCGGGCCGACGACCCGCTGATGCTCTACTTCACCTCCGGCACCACCGCCCGCCCCAAACTCGTCGAGCACACCCATGTCTCGTACCCGGTCGGCCACCTCGCGACCATGTACTGGATCGGCCTCAAGCCCGGTGACGTGCATCTGAACATCGCCTCGCCCGGCTGGGCCAAGCACGCCTGGTCGAACCTCTTCGCCCCCTGGAACGCGGAGGCGACCGTCTTCATCTACAACTACACGCGCTTCGACGCGGGCCGGCTGATGGCGGAGATCGAGCGGGTCGGGGTGACGACGTTCTGCGCGCCGCCCACCGTGTGGCGCATGCTCATCCAGGCCGACCTGAGCCGGCTGCGTACGCCCCCGCGCGAGGTCGTCGCCGCCGGTGAACCGCTCAACCCCGAGGTCATCGAGCAGGTGCGCAGGGCCTGGGGCGTCACGATCAGGGACGGCTTCGGTCAGACCGAGACGGCCGTCCAGGTGTCCAACAGCCCCGGTCAGCAGCTGAAGACGGGGTCGATGGGGCGGCCGAGCCCCGGCTACCGCGTCGAACTGCTCGACCCGGTGACGGGCGCCCCGGGCGCGGCGGAGGGCGAGATCGCGCTCGACCTGTCCGCGCGGCCCGTGGGTGTGATGACCGGCTACCACGGCGACCCCGACCGCACGGCCGAGGCGATGGCGGACGGCTACTACCGCACCGGTGACATCGGCTCGCGCGACGCCGACGGCTACATCACGTACGTGGGCCGCAGCGACGACGTCTTCAAGGCCAGCGACTACAAGATCAGCCCCTTCGAGCTGGAGAGCGCGCTCCTGGAGCACGAGGCCGTCGCCGAGGCCGCCGTCGTGCCGGCGCCGGACGACCTGCGGCTCGCGGTCCCGAAGGCGTACATCGTGCCGGCGGAGGGCTGGGAGCCGGGCCCCGACACCGCGAAGGTCCTCTTCGAGCACTCGCGCACGGCCCTCGCGCCGTACAAGCGCATCCGCAGGCTGGAGTTCGGCGAGCTGCCCAAGACCGTCTCCGGGAAGATCCGGCGCATCGAGCTGCGCGAGGCCACGGCGGCGGGTTCCGAGGCCGAGTACCGCGAGGAGGACTTCCGATGACCGACCCGATGAGCGCTCCGACGACCGGCTTGACGACCGGCCCGACGAGCGATCCGGTGACCGAACGGACGCGCACCGACCTGTCGTACGCGCACGGGGTGAGCGGCACCGGCCTGCTCGGGGACACGATCGGGGCCGACCTCGACCGGGCGGTGAGCCGTTGGCCGGACCGTGAGGTGCTCGTCGACCTGCCCTCGGGACGGCGCTGGACGTACGCCCGCTTCGCCGCGGACGTCGACCGGTTGGCGTGCGCGCTGCTCGCGAGCGGCATCGCCAAGGGCGACCGGGTGGGCATCTGGGCGGTCAACTGCCCCGAGTGGATGCTCGTCCAGTACGCCACCGCCCGCATCGGCGCGGTCATGGTGAACATCAACCCCGCGTACCGCACCCACGAGGTCGAGTACGTCCTCAAGCAGGCCGGCATCTCACTGCTGTTCGCCTCACTCAGCCACAAGACGAGCGACTACCGGGCGATGGTCGGCCAAGTGCGCGGCGCGTGCCCGGAGTTGAGGGAGACCGTGTACGTCGGCGACGCGACCTGGGACGCGCTGCTCGACCGTGCCACCCCGGAACTGCACGAGCGACTTCCGCTGCTGGCAGCCGAGTTGTCCTGCGACGACCCGATCAACATCCAGTACACCTCGGGCACGACCGGGTTCCCCAAGGGAGCGACCCTCTCCCACCACAACATCCTCAACAACGGCTATTTCGTAGGTGAGTCGATCGCCTACACCGAGCGGGACCGCATCTGCGTACCGGTGCCGTTCTACCACTGCTTCGGCATGGTCATGGGCAACCTCGCGGCCACCTCGCACGGCGCCTGCATCGTCATTCCGGCGCCCTCCTTCGAGCCCGCGGCGACGCTCCGGGCGGTGCAGGAGGAGTACTGCACGTCGCTGTACGGCGTACCGACGATGTTCATCGCGGAGCTGAACCTGCCGGAGTTCGCGGAGTACGACCTCTCCTCCCTGCGGACCGGCATCATGGCGGGCTCGCCCTGTCCGGTCGAGGTCATGAAACGGGTGGTCTCCGAGATGCACATGGCCGAGGTGTCCATCTGTTACGGCATGACCGAGACCTCGCCCGTGTCCCTCCAGACGCGCCGCGACGACGACCTGGAGCACCGCACCGGCACGGTCGGGCGCGTCCTGCCGCACATCGAGGTCAAGGTGGTCGACCCGGCGACCGGGGTGACGCTGCCGCGTGGCTCCGCGGGCGAGCTGTGCACCCGGGGCTACAGCGTGATGCTCGGCTACTGGGACGAGCCCGAGAAGACGGCCGAGGCCGTGGACGCGGGGCGGTGGATGCACACCGGGGACCTGGCGGTGATGCTCGACGACGGCTACGTACAGATCGTCGGCCGGATCAAGGACATGATCATCCGGGGCGGCGAGAACATCTACCCGCGCGAGATCGAGGAGTTCCTGTACGCGCACCCGAAGATCGCCGACGTACAGGTGGTCGGGGTGGCGCACGAGCGGTACGGCGAGGAGGTACTGGCCTGCGTCATCCCACGCGACCCCGAGGACCCGCCGACCCTGGCGGAACTGCGCACCTTCTGCGAGAACCGCCTGGCCCACTACAAGGCCCCCACCCGCCTGCGCATCATGAACACCTTCCCGATGACGGTCTCGGGAAAGGTCCGCAAGATCGAACTCCGGGAGCAGCACGCCCCTGAGGACTAGCCCCGCAAGGGCCACGAGGAACGGCGCAACAACCACGACGCTCCTGCAGGTTCAAGCGCACGGAACCCCTCACCCCGCAAGGGCCACGAGGAACGGCGCGAGCAACCACGACGCTCCTGCAGGTTCAAGCGCACGGAACCCCCCACCCCGCAAGGGCCACGAGGAACGACGCAACCAACCACGACGCTCCCGCAGGTTCAAGCGCACGCAGCCCCTCACCCCTTGAGGGGCGCGGGGAACGGTGCGAGCAACCACGACGCTCCCGCAGGTAAAAACGCACGGTACCCCCCACCCCCCCAAGGGGCGCGAGGAACAGCGCGACCAGCCACAGCGAACCCGCACCCGCAACGCTCGCGAGAGCACCACGCACAGGCCCATGCCTGACGCGTATGCCCCTGACCCCTGCACCGGACGGCGCAACGCACTACTACCCGCCCCCCTATCACCCCTACGCGCTCACTCACACGTGTCTCGAACAGCCAGTTCGCCGCCGCGATGACGACTAGAACGGGTCACTCCGGCGGTCGCGCGACCGCGACGTTCGACGGGGGAGCGGTGGGAGAGCGGTGGGGATGCAAGTCGGACTGCACAGCGCGCAGGCGCGCAGACGCATGTGGTTCGCCGTGTGCGCGGTGGCACTCGCGGCACTGGCCGCGATCCTGCGCTTCTGGTGGCAGGACTCCGCCACCGCCGGCGTCCTGCTGACGGCGCTCGGCGCCTTCATGTCGGTCGCGGCACTGATGGCCGACGTACTGCGCGGCGACGCCACCCCGCGCCCCGACGGCGACGGCGCACACCGGCGCCGGGCCGTCGAGGCGCTGGCGGAGGCCGTACGGGAACAGTGGGCCGCCGAGGCACGGCTGCGGCGCCTCCAGGACCCCGCGCCGCTGGAGGTCGAGTGGTCGCTCGCGGACCGCCGCCTCGCCGACCATCCGTACAACATCCCGCCCGGCCCGGTGCTGCCCCGCCCACGCGCGGCCGGCGGCACCCCGGGCAGCGTGGATCCGGCCGTCCAGGATCCGGCCGTCCAGGATCCGGCCGCCCCGGAGCCGGTCACCGCGCCGCCGGACCGGCGCGTCGTGGTCCTGGGTGAGCCCGGATCGGGCAAGAGCGTGCTGGCCATGCGGTACGTCCTCGACCGCCTCGCGACCCGGCAGGAGGGCGGCCCGGTCCCGGTGATCTTCCCGCTCGCCTCGTGGGACCCCCTGCGCGCCCCGCTGCGCGACTGGCTCACAGCCCGGCTCGCCGCCGACTACCGGCCGCTGGCCGCCCAGGCGGACGACCGGCGCACCCTGGCACGCGTCCTGGTCGACACGGGCCTGGTGGCCCCGGTCCTCGACGGCTTCGACGAACTGCCCCGCCCCGCCCGCGCGACCGCCGTACGCCGGATCAACGCCGAACTCGACCCGGGCACCCCGCTGTTGCTGACCAGCCGCGGTGACGCCTGGGCCGCCGCGGTGCACGAGGGCGACGTACTCACCGGGGCCGAGGTGGTGGAACTGCGGCCCCTGGACCTCGTACGGGCCGGGGCGCATCTGGAGCGCTCGGCGCGGCCGTTGGGTGTGACGGCGGACGGCGTTCCGCACACCGTGTGGACGCCGGTGCTGCGGAAGCTGGCGGAGCGGCCCGGCCTGCCGCTGGCCGAGGTGCTCACCACACCGCTGATGGTCGCCCTGGCCCGCACGGTCTACGGCGACACCTCCCGCGACCCCGCACCCCTGCTCGACCCCCGGCGCTTTCCCACGGTGGCGGCGGTGGAGGGGCACCTCCTGGAGGCGTTCGTACCCGCGGCGTTCGCGGACGCCGGGCCGACGGCCGCCGGCGAGGCCACCCGGCGGCTCACCGTGCTGGCCCGGGGGCTGCACCGCCGTGGCACGGGCCGGCTGGCCTGGTGGGAGCTGGAGTCGCTGGTCCCGCGGACCCTCGCGCTGTACGCGCCGGGCCTGCTGGCCCTCGCCGTGCTGTCCTTATTCCTGCTGCCGGTCACCCTGGCCCGCGCGGTCGACGATCTGGCCGGTCTTGAGGACGTGCTGTCCCTGGTCGCCCTGCTCGTCGGCCAGACCCTGGGGTTCGCGTTCGGGCTCCGGTACCTGCTCCCGTCCGGGCGGCGGGGACGACGGGGGACACAGGAGCCGGACCGGGGTTTCCGGCGGCGGCAGGCGCTCATCACCATCGGGGTGAGCGCGCTGATGTGGGCGGGGTACGCGTACTTCGACGATCTGCGCTTCGGGTTCCGCTTCGGCGGCGTCACCGACGGCTGGATGCCGGATCTGCTCGGCGGATTCCTGTTCTCGCAGTTGTTCACCCTGTTCCTCGGCATCGCGGGACTCACCCGCCGCCCGACCCCGCTCGGCCTGCCCTGGAGCGGGGTCATGAGCCGGGCGGCGGCCCGGCTGGGCGGGGCCGCGCTGGCGGCGGCCGGAACCGCCACGGCGGGCGTGGCCCTGCTGGGCCGGGAGGGCAACCCGTGGACCGTACTGCTCGGCACCACCTGCGCGGGGGCGGGTACCGCCCTGATGGCGAGCGGAACGAGCCGAGGGGGCGGCCAGGACGGGGCGCACACCCCGCGTGCCGGACGGATCGCCCGCCGGTTCGTGACGGGCGCGGTCCGGGGCACCGCCGCGGCGATGCTGATCGGGGTCGCCTCCTGCACGGCGGGCGGGTTCGCGGCGGTCGGCGTGACCGCGCTCAAGTCCCGTACTGCGGTAGACCTGAAGGACCGGGAGATCGACGGCTGGTACTTCTCCGAACGGGCGGGAGTGCGCAGCGCCGTCACCGAACGGACCCTGCGGGGCGGGCTGCTGCTGCCCGGGGACGGAGCGCGCCCGGTGGCCTTCGCCGGGACGACCCGGCCGCCGAACTGCACGATGCCCCTGCTGCCCCGGCGCCGGTGCGTGGACTTCGTGTCACGGCGGACGGTCTTCGAATCACGGCACGGTGCCGTGGTCGTCCTCATCACCCCGGGCGCCGGCCCCCGCACGACGGCGGTCCATCCGACGAACCTGCGGTCGGTCCTGCCCGGCGCGGGCCGGGACTGGCTGACCCAGGGGCCCGCGGCGGGCGTGGTGACCCGCGACCTGCCCCCGGTCCTGGTCGCGGGCCTGCTGATCGGTGTGGTGGGCGGCTGTGTGTGCGGGGTCTACCGCGCGCTGAGCGTGCCGTCGGACCTGATGCGCGCGGCGAGCCCCGGCCTCTCGCTGCGCACCGACCGGACCGCGTCCCTGACCCGGGGCGGGATGGTGGCCCTGCTCGTGGCCCTGGTCTGCGTGCCCGTCGTGGCGACGCCCGGCGACTGGGGCGGACTGGTGCACCTGGGTACGCAACTGTGGCTGCCGCTGGGCACGGCGGCGCTGGCGTTGAGCGCCTGGGGCCGTTTCCTCGTCGCGCGCAGCTGGCTGGCGGCGACCGGCCAACTGCCGTGGCGGCTGATGGCGTTCCTGGACGAGGCACACCAACGGGGCGTGCTGCGCCAGTCGGGGGCGGGGTTCGAGTTCCGCCACCTGAGGCTCCAGGCACAGCTCGCCACCGGCCCGACGGCGAACGTGGTGGCGGCCCGGTCCCCGGGATCCGGGAGTGTCCCGGACGCGCCCGACACCCCGGACATGGACGAGGGCTTCGACATCCACCACCACACGCCCTAGGGCGTGCCTGACGCCGCCCGGCCGCCCTCCGGGCGACGACGGGAATGGTCAGACAGGCCCTAGACGTGCCGCCCGGGCTGCTCCATCGGCAGATACATGCACACCCGGGGGCGGCGGTCGAGGCCCTGCTCGGCCTCCACGGCGAGGACTCTCCGCAGTCCCGGCGTGAGGTCGGCCTCCGGCAGGACACGGAAGCCGAGCCGCTGGTAGTAGGGCGCGTTCCAGGGGACCTCGGAGAAGGTCGTGAGCGTGAGTCCGGTCAGCCCCTGCTCCAGCGCACGCTCGGCGGCGTACGCGATCAGGGTCCGGCCCACGCCCTGGTGCGCGGCGTCCGGGTGGACGGAGACCTGCTCGATGTGGAAGGCGCCGTCCAGGGGCTCACCGATCAGGTACGCGACGAGCCTGCCCGTGGCGTCCTCGGCGACCCAGGCGTGGCCCGCCTTGCGGAAACGCTCCAGGACGTCGAGCGCGAACGGCTCGTCGTCGGCGATCTCCGGCATGCCGAAGATACGGAAGGGCTCGCCCGCGGCACGTTCGATGTCCTGGAGCAGCGGGAGGTCGGCGGAAGTGGCCGCTCTGACGGTCATGGGGTCAAGTATGCGACGGCTTCGCCGAGTTGGTGGGATCACGCGCCGGTCGCGACGAGGTCGTCGGCGAGGCTGTTCGCCGGCTGCGGGGTACCGGTGAGGTCCAGTACGAACAGGGGGACGCCCAGTGAGTCGGCGCGGGCGCGGGCGTCCTTCTCGTAACCGGCCAGTGAGAAGTAGACGCAGCCGGACGACTCCGTCATCGCCGTCAGCCACAGGCACTCCACGTCCCGCAGGGAGGCCGGGCGCACGGTCGGGTCGACCAGGGCGACCATCCCGCGGGCCGCGAGCCCTATGCCGGAGGGTGGCCGCTGGTCGGCCCGCCGTATGTCCCGGTACCCGAGCCAGCGCAGATACAGCGCGGCGGCGGTCACGGCGTCCCGGGCCGTACGTATGGTCACCGGCTGGAACGCGGGGCGGGGCGCGGGTTCGGCACGGGGGAGGGGGAGCGACACGGCAGCGGGCAGCCGCTGCGCCCGTGACCGCGGCCTCGCCCCCGGCCGGCGGCCTGCCCCTCCGGCGGCGGCTTCCGGGGGTACGGCGCTGTCGGGGCCCTGCCCGCCATCGCCTCCGTCGCCGCCACCCTCGTCACCCGGGCTGCCCGGGTCGACGGGGCCGTCCGAGCCGGCTGTGCGGTCCGGGGCGGCCGGGCGGTCCGAGCGGACGGGGCTGTCCGAGCCGATCGGGCTGTCGGGGTCGACGGAACTGTCCGGGGCAGCCTGGCGGTCTGCGCCGCACGCGCCGACAGGGCTGCTCGGGCCGTCCGGGCTGACAGAGCTGTTCGGGGAGTCCGGGCCGATGCGGTTGTGCGAGCGGTTGGGGCGTCCTGGGCGGTCTGCGCTGTCCGCGCCGACAGGGCTGTTCGGGGCGTCCGAGCCGGTAGAACCGTGCGAGCGGATAGGACTGTCGTGGCCGACGGAGCTGTCCGGGTCGGCCAGGCGGTCTGTGCCGGCTGGACCCGCCGGGCCGTCCGGGCCGTCCGAGCCGGCTGGACCCGCCGGGCCGTCCGGGCCGTCCGGACCCACCAAGCCGTCCGCCCCCTCGGCGCCGGAGGCGCGTGCCTCGTCGGCGCCTCGCGGACGCGCATCGGTCCCGTCGCGCCCTGTCCCAGCCCGCCCTGTCCCGGCCCGCCCGGTCCCGTAGCGCCCGCTCTCGGCGCGCCCAGTCTCAGCGAGGCCGGTCTCCGTGAAGCCCGGCTCGGTGAGGCCGGATTCCGCGCGCCCGGTGTCAGCGAGGCCCGTTTCCGCGCAGCCCGGCTCCGTGAGGCCCGCCGCATCGGGATCGGTGTAGGCGCGGCCCGGCGCGTCGGGGGCGATGTGGGCGGGGCCCGTGCCGTCCGGCCCCGCCCCGGCGACCGGTACCCGCAGCACCGTCCCGCACGGGCAGCCGAGTTCCGGACGGGGCCACTGGTCCGCGCGGCCGCAGGTTCCGCAGGGGATCGTCACCCAGCCCTCGTCCCAGGTGTGGTGGGTGATGGACTCGGGGGCCGCCCGCGAGTCCAGCGCGGGAGTGACCGGCGCACCGCACGCGCACGGGTACGTCGGCGCCGCATAGACATGCTCGCGCCGACAGGCCGGACACGTCACCGGCACGCTCTCGGCCATGACTCTCTCCAGAACACGTGACACCGAACCACAGGGGAGCTGCACCTCCATCGTCCTCCGGAACCCTGTCCTCCGGCAGGGAATCGATCGGACGCCCCATGATTCGCCGCGCACGCGGCCCCGTCGCGCGCCCTTGACGCCCTCCGGCCGCCCACCTACATTGCTTCCAGATAGTAGAAGTTACTTTCCGCAATACGGAATTTGAAGCTCTCCGCGGGGCGCGACGGGAGCCCGAATCCGGCAGCCGAAGCAGGAGTACGCAATGGCCCGTATGACCGCTGCCCGCGCGGCAGTCGAAATCCTCAAGCGCGAGGGCGTCACCGACGCGTTCGGTGTCCCGGGCGCGGCGATCAACCCCTTCTACGCGGCGCTCAAGGCCGCCGGCGGCATCGGCCACACCCTGGCCCGCCATGTCGAGGGCGCCTCCCACATGGCGGAGGGCTACACCCGTACCGCGCCCGGGAACATCGGCGTCTGCATCGGGACGTCAGGACCGGCCGGCACGGACATGATCACCGGTCTGTACTCCGCGACCGGCGACTCCATCCCGATCCTGTGCATCACGGGCCAGGCCCCGACCGCCGTGATCCACAAGGAGGACTTCCAGGCCGTCGACATCGCGTCGATCGCCAAGCCGGTCGCCAAGATGGCGGTCACCGTGCTGGAGGCGGCCCAGGTCCCGGGCGTCTTCCAGCAGGCCTTCCATCTGATGCGCTCGGCCCGTCCGGGCCCGGTCCTCATCGACCTGCCCATCGACGTCCAGCTCACCGAGATCGAGTTCGACCCGGAGACGTACGAGCCGCTGCCGGTCTACAAGCCCGCCGCGACCCGTGCCCAGGTCGAGAAGGCGATCGCGCTGCTGAACGAGTCCGAGCGGCCGCTGATCGTCGCGGGCGGCGGGATCATCAACGCCGATGCCTCCGAACTCCTCGTCGAGTTCGCCGAGTTGACCGGCGTCCCGGTCGTTCCCACCCTCATGGGCTGGGGCATCCTCCCCGACGACCACGGCCTGAACGCCGGCATGGTCGGCCTCCAGACCTCGCACCGCTACGGCAACGCGACCTTCCTGGAGTCCGACTTCGTCCTCGGCATCGGCAACCGCTGGGCCAACCGCCACACCGGCAAGCTCGACGTCTACACGGCCGGACGGAAGTTCGTGCACGTCGACATCGAGCCCACCCAGATCGGCAAGATCTTCGCCCCGGACTTCGGCATCGCGTCCGACGCGAAAGCCGCGCTGGAGCTGTTCGTGGCGGTGGCACGGGAGTTGAAGACCGAGGGCAAGCTGCCGGACCGGTCCGGGTGGGCCACGGCCGCCCAGGAGAAGAAGGCGTCCCTCCAGCGGCGTACGCACTTCGACGACATCCCCATCAAGCCGCAGCGCGTCTACGAGGAGATGAACAAGGCCTTCGGCCCGGAGACGCGGTACGTCACCACCATCGGCCTCTCCCAGATCGCCGGCGCGCAGATGCTGCACGTCTACCGGCCCCGGCACTGGATCAACTGCGGTCAGGCCGGCCCCCTCGGCTGGACCGTCCCCGCCGCGCTCGGCGTCGCCAAGGCCGACCCCGGCGCGCAGGTGGTCGCGCTCTCCGGCGACTACGACTTCCAGTTCATGATCGAGGAACTGGCCGTCGGGGCCCAGCACCGCATCCCGTACGTCCATGTGCTCGTGAACAACGCCTACTTGGGCCTCATTCGGCAGGCCCAGCGCGGCTTCGACATCGACTTCCAGGTCAACCTGGAGTTCGAGAACATCAACTCGCCCGAGCTGGGCGTGTACGGGGTCGACCACGTCAAGGTCGTCGAGGGGCTCGGCTGCAAGGCGATCCGGGTGACCGACCCGGGCGAGCTGGGCGCCGCCTTCGAGCAGGCGAAGAAGCTGGCCGCCGAGTTCCAGGTGCCGGTGGTCGTCGAGGCGATCCTGGAGCGTGTCACCAACATCTCGATGTCGACGACCAACGACATCAGCAACGTCGTGGAGTTCGAGGAGATCGCGACCGAGCCGGGCCACGCGCCCACGTCCATCAGGGCCCTGAAGGTCTGAACCCTGACCTGAAGGTCCGACCCACCCCGAGACAAGCCCACCCCGAGACAAGCCCACCCGGACAAGCCGAGGCCCCGTCCTGAGTCGTCAGGACGGGGCCTCGCGCCGTGTCCGGTCCCGGCCGCCCCCGCCGCGACCCGAGCCGAACCCGGCGCCCCCGTGCTTTCCCTTGTGTCCCGCCTCGCGCTACTCCCCGAGTGGTGCGTCGGGTGGTGCGTCGCGCGGTGCGACCGTCACCGCGGCAGGTGGCCCGCTTCGCGACAGCGCCGCGAACGGCTCGTGCCGACACCTCGACCGGCTGCCCATGCGTCCCACCCCCGTTCCACGACCAGCCCGCGGTGTACTCCTCAAGGGGGCCCGCCGCCCCCGTGCCGGCGGGCCCCATGTGCTGAGAATGTGCCCAACAGCACGGTGAGTTGAAGCCTCGCGGGTCATGTTCAGAGGTTGATTTGAGGGTTCCGTAGCGGCCGTACGCCCACCGCTGTACGCCCCCCGGCGTACGGACGACGAAGAGCGCCGAGTACGGGACTCTCCGTACTCGGCGCTCTTCGTCGTCGGTTCTCGGCCGGGACCGCGGCGGTGCGACGGTTCCGAACGCTTCCCTTCCCTCATGTCGAGAAGGGAGCCCCGGGACCTTCACCACCGCACTGGCGTGCGCACCGCCGCGGCCCTCGCCCTGCCCGCTCGTTCCGTGGACTACCCCTCATCCGGGTCCACGGTCCTCGCGGGCGGTGCGCCCACGGGCTGACCTCCCGTCAGACCCTGGGCGCAGCTGTGGAGTTGTTGGTACCGGGCGGCGCCGCCGCTTGGGCGCGACAGGACAGGTGTCAGCGCCGGCGCCGCCCGGGTCTGTGGGGGCGGGCGGTCAGACCTTCGCGCCGGAGAGGCGCTCGACCGCGCGCAGCAGCGCGGAGTGGTCCAGGCCGCCGTCGCCCTGGGTGCGCAGGGACGCGACGAGCTGGGCGACCACCGCGCCGACGGGCAGCGCGGCACCGACGTTGCGGGCGGCGTCCGTGACGATGCCCATGTCCTTGTGGTGGAGGTCGATGCGGAACCCCGGCTTGAAGTCGCGGTTCAGGAAGTTGTCCTTCTTGCGGGTCAGTACGGTCGAGCCGGCGAGGCCGCCGTTCAGGACGTCCAGGGCCGCCTTCAGGTCGACGCCCGACTTCTCCAGGAAGACCACGGCCTCGGCGCACGCCTGGATGTTCACGGCGACGATCAGCTGGTTCGCGGCCTTCACGGTCTGGCCGGAGCCGTGCGGACCGCACAGCACGATGGTCTTCCCCAGCGCTTCGAAGATCGGCTCGGCCTGGTCGAAGTCGGCCTGCTCGCCGCCGACCATGATGGACAGCACGGCCTCGACCGCGCCCGCCTCGCCGCCGGACACCGGGGCGTCCAGGGCCCGGATGCCCTTTGCCTGCGCCGCCTCGGCCAGGTCCACGGAGGTCTGCGGGGTGATGGAGGACATGTCGATCAGGAGGGCGCCGGACCGCGCGTTCTCCAGGATGCCGTCGGGCCCGTACGCGATGGCCTCGACCTGGGGGGAGGCCGGCACCATCGTGATCACGACGTCGGCGTCCCGTACGGCCTCGGCTATCGACCCGGCCGCGGTGCCGCCCGCGGCGGTCAGCCGGTCCAGCTTGTCCTGCTCCAGGGTGAACCCGGTGACGTCGTAGCCGGCCTTGATCAGGTTCTCCGACATGGGGGAGCCCATGATGCCGAGGCCGATCCAGGCGATCGTCGGACGGGACGCGTGGGAACTGTCGGCAAGTTTGCTCATGGTGAGGATGCCTCTCTGACTGCTGACTGCTGACTGCTGACTGCTGACTGCTGACTGCTGTGCTGCGTCAACTGCTGTGCTGGACCAACTGCGCTGCTATGACTGGGAGGTGCCGCTCATCGCGCGGTGCGTGCGGCGCGGGCCCCGCGGGGGAGCCAGTCGAAGGAGTCGGCGCTCGGCAGGTCGCCCGGCTTGTACTCCAGGCCGACCCACCCCTCGTAACCCTGCTTGCGCAGCAGGCCGAGGAGGTCGGCCAGCGGGAGCGAGCCCGTGCCGGGTGCGCCGCGGCCCGGGTTGTCGGCGATCTGGACATGGCCGGTCCTGGCGGCGTACCGCTCGATCACCGACGGCAGGTCCTCGCCGTTCATGGACAGGTGGTAGAGGTCCATCAGGAAGCGGGCGTTGCCGAGTCCCGTCGCCTCGTTCACCCTGTCGACGACGGCGATCCCGGCCTCGGCGCTCACCAGCGGATAGAGCGGCGACTCCGGCTTGTTGAGCGTCTCGATCAGCAGGACCGCGCCGACGCGGTCGGCCGCGCGGGCCGCCAGTACGAGGTTCTCCAGGGCGAGTTCGTCCTGCTCGGCGGGGTCGACGCCCTCGACGCGGTTGCCGTACAGGGCGTTGAGGGCCGTGCAGCCCAGTGAGCGGGCGAAGTCCGCGGCCACGTCGATGTTCGCGCGGAACCGCTCGGACTCCTCGCCGGGGATCGACAGTGCGCCCCGGTCCGGTCCGGGCAGCTGCCCGGCGTAGAAGTTGAGGCCGGTGAGCTGTACGCCCGCGTCCTCGATGGCCTTCTTCAGAGCGTCGAGTTCCGCGCGGTCGGGGGTGGGGGTGTCGGTCCAGGGCCACCAGAGCTCGACCGCGGTGAAGCCCGCCGCCGCGGCGGCCGCGGGGCGTTCCAGGAGCGGCAGCTCGGTGAAGAGGATCGACAGGTTGACGTTGAAGCGCTGCTCTGCGGCTGCATCCATCGAGAAACCGGGCATAGGGGTCGGCGCTCCCTTCCGTGGCGAGTAGGTCCGTATGGCCGGGCCCGTATCGGCAGTTCCGTATTGCGGAAGTTCTTTTCTGCTTGATGGAAAGGCTGCCTTCGTGGGGGAACCTTGTCAAGAGGGGGCGGCGGGAAAAGCGGGCGTGTCCCTGGTCGGGTCCGGGTCCCGTTCGGCAGCCGGGAGGGGGGTTCCGGGTGGGCTAGGGTCGCCTTCTGGTCGGCCGGGCCTGGGCCGTCGCAGACACGGACCTGAGTGATGCCATGGGGGCACAGTGCGATTGCGAGTGGAGTTCACCACCGAACCCTTCGACCTCGACGAGGCGCCGCCGCACGCGCTGGTCGCCCGCGAGGTCATCGAGGCGGCCGAACTGGACTCGGTCGACGTCGGCCCGTTCGGCAACACCGCCGAGGGCGGGGCGGATTCGGTGCTCGCCGCGGTCGACGCGCTGCTGCGCAAGGCCCTGGACGCGGGTGCCACCCGGGTCTCGCTGCAGCTCAACGTGATCGGGGAGGAGGGTCGGTGACCCGGTCCGCGGACGACCCCTTCGTGTCGGCCGTCAAGCCGCTGGTCGACGCCATGGGTGCCGAGATGCTGCCCGCCGACCAGGCGGGACCCGACGACGTGGTGCTCTCCTGGGAGGGCGTCGACGTCGTGGCCGTCCGCCTGCCGCAGCTCGCCGACTCGCTGGACCACATCCTGGCCGCCCTGGAGCGCAAGCGCGGCAAGCCGCTGGCCGAACTGGACCGCAAGGCCAAGCAGGAGGTCGTACGCATCCTTGAGGCGCGCGGAGCCTTCTCCGTACGGCACGGCGTGGAGACCGTGGCGGGCGCGCTCGGCGTCTCGCGGTTCACCGTCTACAACTACCTGAACCGCGAGAAGGACGCCTGAGCGGGACGTCTGGGCAGAGGGCCTGAGCTGGGAGAACGGTGGCCGGTCCGGGATCGGGGCGCCCGGGTGGCGGACGTCTTCGTTACCTGGATTTTTCAACAAAGTGTTGACGTGGTGTTTCCGAGGGCGTTAGCTGACCGCAGCCCGTCCAGCACAAGGCCACGGAGGCTTCCCGTGACTTCGAGTACGACGACACCCGGCGGCCTCGCCCGGTTCAACACCCTGGAGGAACCCGCGGCCCGCGCCGCCCTCCACGAGCTGTGCGCCTCGACGGCCTGGGCGCACAGCCTGCTCACCGGCCGCCCGTACGCCACCGGCGACGACCTCTTCGCACGGAGCGACGCAGCCATGGCCGACCTGACCGACGCCGACCTGGCGGAGGCGATGGCCGGCCACCCGCCGATCGGCCGCCCGAAGCCGGGCGACCCGACCTCCTCCCGCGAACAGCGCGGCATGGCCGGCGCCTCCGACGCACTCAAGGCGGAGATGCTCGAACTGAACCTGGCGTACCAGGAGAGGTTCGGCCATGTCTTCCTGATCTGCGCGACCGGCCTCACCGGCGAACAGATGCGTGACGCGCTCAAGGAGCGCAGCGGCAACACGCCCGCACAGGAGCGCGAGATCGTGCGCACCGAACTGGGCAGGATCAACCGCATCCGGCTCGCCCCACTCGTCGAAGAGGACGCCCCCGCATGACCACCGAGACCACCGCTTCCGTCGCCGCCGTCGCTTCCGTGTCCACGCACATCCTGGACACCAGCGTCGGCCGCCCCGCCGCGGAAGTCGCCGTCCTGCTCGCGGCCCGTGCCGGCCGTGACGCGCAGTGGCGGGCGCTCGGCGGCTCCGCGACCGACGCGGACGGCCGGTGCAAGGACCTGCCGGCCCTGCCGGAGGGCACCACACACGTACGGCTCGACTTCGCCGTCGAGGCGTACTTCGAGAAGAACCCTGAGAACAACCCCGAGAGCAAGCCCGAGAACAAGCCCGTGAAGAACCAGGCCGAGGCGCAGCAGGACGCCCCCGCGAACCGGGACAGCGGTGCCGCACCGGTGTTCTTCCCCGAGGTGGCGATCACGTTCGCCGTCAGCCCGGGGGAGCACTATCACGTACCGCTGCTGCTCAACCCGTTCGGCTACTCCGTTTACCGAGGGAGCTAGCAGACATGACCACCCAGCCCCGTTCCGCCCGTCCGGCTGTCCTGGCGCAGAACCAGTACGGCAAGGCCGAGAACCGCGTCGTCCGGATCACCCGGGACGGCGCCACCCACCACATCAAGGACCTGAACGTCTCCGTCGCCCTCAGCGGTGACATGGAGGAGGTCCACTACTCGGGCTCCAACGCGAACGTCCTGCCGACGGACACCACCAAGAACACGGTGTACGTCTTCGCCAAGGAGCACGGCATCGAGTCCGCCGAGCAGTTCGGCATCCACCTCGCCCGGCACTTCGTGACCTCGCAGGAGCCGATCCGCACCGCCCGGATCCGTATAGAGGAGTACTCCTGGGAGCGGATCGGCACCCCGGAGGCGGACTCGTCGGCCGCCGGCGCCGAGGAGGGCGGGCACTCCTTCGCCCGCAAGGGCCAGGAGACCCGGGTCACGCAGATCACGTACGACGGCTCCTCGTGGGAGGTCGTCTCCGGCCTCAAGGACCTGGTCGTCCTGAACTCGACGAACTCCGAATTCTGGGGTTACGTCAAGGACAAGTACACGACGCTGAAAGAGGCGTACGACCGCATCCTCGCCACCGAGGTCTCCGGGCGCTGGCGGTTCAACTGGACCGACGACGAGCAGCCGATGCCCGACTGGGAGGAGTCCTACGCACAGGTGCGCGGGCACATGCTCCAGGCCTTCGCGCAGACGTACTCCCTGTCGCTGCAGCAGACCCTGTACCAGATGGGCGCGCGGATCATAGAGAACCGCGACGAGATCGACGAGGTCCGCTTCTCGCTGCCGAACAAGCACCACTTCCTCGTCGACCTGGAGCCGTTCGGCCTCAAGAACGACAACGAGGTGTACTTCGCCGCCGACCGGCCGTACGGCCTGATCGAGGCGACCATCCTGCGGGACGGCTGCGAGGCACTCATCCCGGTGGACCTCAGCAACCTCTGACGCACCCGCCTCCGTCAGCAACTCCCCCTGACGGAAACCCTTTTCGGCACGGCAGAAGGACGAACCATGGCAGCAGACCGGCGGATCGTCATCGAGAACTGCTCGATCGCGACCGTGGACGCCGACGACACCGAGTACACGTCGGGCCATCTGGTCCTGGCGGGCGACCGCATCGAGTCGCTGGGTGCGGGCAAGGCCCCCGAGTGCCTGGAGAACGTCGTACGCCGGATCGACGCGACCGGCCACCTCGTCACCCCGGGCCTGGTCAACACCCATCACCACTTCTACCAGTGGATCACCCGCGGCCTCGCCACGGACCACAACCTCTTCGACTGGCTCGTCGCCCTGTACCCGACCTGGGCGCGCATCGACGAGCGCATGACGTACGCGGCGGCCCAGGGCTCCCTCGGCATGATGGCCCGCGGCGGAGTCACCACCGCCATGGACCACCACTACGTGTTCCCCGAGGGGTCCGGCGACCTGTCGGGTTCGATCATCCGCGCCGCACGTGAGACGGGTGTCCGCTTCACCCTGGCCCGCGGGTCCATGGACCGCAGCGAGAAGGACGGCGGGCTGCCGCCCGACTTCGCCGTCGAGACCCTCGAAGGCGCCCTCGCCGCCACCGAGGCGACCGTCGACGAACACCACGACGCCTCCTTCGGCGCCATGACCCAGGTGGCCGTCGCACCCTGCTCGCCCTTCTCCGTGTCCACCGAACTCATGCGCCAGGGCGCCGAGTTGGCCCGGCGCAAGGGGGTGCGGCTGCACACCCACGGCTCGGAGACGGTCGAGGAGGAGCAGTTCTGCAAGGAACTGTTCGGCATGGGTCCGACCGACTACTTCGAGTCGACCGGCTGGCTCGGCGAGGACGTGTGGATGGCCCACTGCGTCCACATGAACGACTCCGACATCGCCGCCTTCGCCCGTACGAGGACGGGGGTGGCCCACTGTCCCTCCTCCAACGCCCGTCTGGCGGCCGGGATCGCGCGGGTGCCCGACATGCTCGCGGCCGGCGTCCCCGTCGGCCTGGGTGTCGACGGCACGGCGTCCAACGAATCCGGCGAACTGCACACCGAACTGCGCAACGCCCTGCTCATCAACCGCCTCGGCGCTCACCGCGAGGCCGCCCTGAACGCCCGTCAGGCGCTGCGGCTGGGTACGTACGGCGGAGCCCAAGTCCTGGGCCGGGCGCCGGAGATCGGCTCCCTGGAGCCGGGCAAGCTCGCCGACCTCGTGCTGTGGAAGCTGGACACCCTGGCCCACGCGTCGATCGCCGACCCGGTCACCGCACTCGTCTTCGGCGCCGCGGCGCCGGTCACCGCGTCCTTCGTGAACGGTGAGCAGATCGTCGAGAACAACCGGCTGCTGAACGTCGACGAGGACGCCATCGCCCGCTCCACGCGGGACGAGGCCCAGCGCCTCGCGCGGATCGCCGCGCGGGCCTGACCTCGTCCCCGCCATGATCTCCGGCCGAGGGGGACGGCCCTCGGCCGGTGGCCGCCGACCCGAACGGGGTCCGCGGTGACCGTCTCCGGGGCGCGCGCACGAACTGCCCGCGCCCCGGAACGGTCCCCTTCCGTCCGTACGCCCCGCCACGCCCCCTCCGTGACGGGCGCCGTCCTGCCAGAAAGTCCTGCCGAAAAGACCTCCCTGACACCCACGTCAACGCCGACGTGTACCCGACCGGAGGAGCCGCCGTGGCTGCCCAGCACCTGCCCAGCAGTACGGACGTAAGCGCGACCGGCCCGGAGAAACACCCGGTCGACGAGAAACTCCCCGCCCTGAAGATGGCGACCAGCGGACTGCAGCACGTGGCCGCCATGTACGCCGGAGTGGTCGCCCCGCCCCTGATCGTGGGCGCGGCCGTGGGCCTGACCGCGACCGAACTGACCTTCCTCACCGGTGCCTGTCTGTTCACCGCGGGACTCGCCACCTTCCTGCAGACCCTCGGCATCTGGAAGATCGGCGCCCGCCTGCCCTTCGTCAACGGCGTCACCTTCGCCGGGGTCGCGCCGATGATCGCGGTCGTCAACTCCACCGACGACAAGCGCGACGCGCTGCCGGTCATCTTCGGCGCCGTCATCGTGGCGGGTGTCCTGGGCTTCCTCGCCGCCCCCTTCTTCAGCAAGGCGGTCCGCTTCTTCCCGCCGGTGGTCACCGGCACGGTCATCACCCTCATCGGCATATCCCTGATGCCGGTCGCCTTCGGCTGGGCCCAGGGACCCGACCCGGCCGCCCACGACTACGGCTCGACCACCAATCTGGGCCTGGCGGGCGCGACCCTTCTCATCGTCCTGCTGCTGCGCCGCTTCACCCGCGGATTCGTCAAGCAGATCGCCGTACTGCTGGGCCTGGTGGCCGGCACGCTCGTCGCGATCCCGTTCGGTGTCACCGACTTCGCGCCCGTCGCCGACGCGGCGGTCGTCGGCTTCCCGACGCCGTTCCACTTCGGAGCCCCGCAGTTCCATCTCGCCGCGATCCTCTCGCTGTGCGTGGTGATGGTCGTCTCGATGACCGAATCGACCGCGGACATGCTGGCGTTGGGGGAGATAGTGGGCCGCCCCGCCGACGAGAGGACCATCGCGGCGGGCCTGCGGGCCGACACCCTCGGCTCGGCCGTCAGCCCGCTGTTCAACGGCTTCATGTGCAGCGCCTTCGCCCAGAACATCGGCCTGGTCGCGATGACCCGCATCCGCAGCCGGTACGTCGTGGCCACGGGCGGCGGCTTCCTCGTCCTGATGGGCCTGTGCCCCATGGCCGCGTCGCTGATAGCCGTGGTCCCGCGGCCCGTGCTCGGCGGGGCGGGCGTGGTGCTGTTCGGCTCGGTGGCCGCGAGCGGTATCCAGACCCTCGTCAAGGCCGGTCTGGAGAAGGACAACAACGTCCTGATCGTGGCGGTCTCGCTGGCCGTCGGCATCATCCCGATCACCGCGCCGGAGTTCTACCACGCGTTCCCGGAGACTGCGAAGATCATCCTGGACTCGGGGATCTCGACCGGGTGCGTGGCGGCCGTGGCGCTGAACCTGGTCTTCAACCACCTGGGCGCAAGCCGTGAGTGCGACGAGGTGACGGCACCGATGGAGCCGGGGCCGGGGGTGGGGCCGGGTTCGGTTCCGGCTCCGACGACTCCGGGTGCGGGCACGGGTCCGGGTCCTGTGGCCGCTCGCTGACGGTTCGCGAGCGAGCGGCCACCGGCCCGGTTCTCCGGGCTCCTCGGGTTCCTCAGGTTCCCCTGGCTCCTCAGCCGATGTGGAAACTGTCCCCGTAGACCTGCCAGTCCAGCGGCGGGTTCAGGTTCAGGTTCCGGTTCCTGAGGAACACCCGCTGGGCGGTGTCCACGCGGCTGGTGTCCGAGTGGGCCTCCTCCTGCTTCATCGCCCACACGCGGGCGTCGAGGAAGGCGTTGAGGTACGAGACCTCGTCGCCGCCCTGGGCCGGGGGCTTGGCCCGGCCCAGCGCCCGGTTGCGGATGCTCCCGAAGCTCGTGCTGTCGCCGCCGTTGCCGTGCATGACGATGGCGTCGTAGTACGTGAACTGGCCGAGCGTGCCGATGCCGTCCGCCTTGCCGCGCTGGACCGCGGGGTTGAAGTAGACGCGGTCCCGCTCGTCGTTCTGGGCCTGCTTGAACGCCTGGTCCTGGGCCGCCCGGCGCCAGGCGTCCGGGTAACCGGGGTCCAGCCCCTCGTGCGAGTCGGAGCCGTCGACGCGGCGCAGGGCGGGCAGGTAACCGGCCAGCGGGTTGCCCGGCTTGCGCTGGGTGTACAGCTCGACGAGGTCGAGCATGTCGTGCGTGCCCGAGCAGAACCCGATGATGCCCGCGGTGTAGCCGCGGCCGTCGCCGATGTCCTCGATGTACTGGTACTGCGCCTTCCAGTCCAGCGAGGAGTTCTCCGCGCTGGAGACCAGCTTCATGGCGATCTCCTTCTTCGCCGGGTCGTCGAGGCCGGGGGCCGCGGTGCCTTGGGCGCTCGCGGGGGTGCCGGTGAGGGCTGGGCCTGCCACCAGGGTTGCTCCGATCATCGCGAGGATGGTGCGACGGGAGGAGCTTATGGGGGTGTGGGGGGTGTGCACGGGACCTCCAGTGGGGGTGGGAGTCGCTCTTCCGTACTGTTAGGAAAGTTTCCTACCAGAGATTGAGAGTGACGTATACCCGTCAAGCGTTTTCTCGCCCCCGCCGCCCTTGCCCTTCCCGACCCTGGAGCTGCGCCCCAGACCCCCTGTCGCGCTTGCGCGCTCGTCCTCAAACGCCGGACGGGCTATTGGTCAGCCTCTCCGGCGTTTGAGGAGCGGGGGTTCGGGGGCGGAGCCCCCGAGTCAGTGACGGGAACGGGTAGGGGTGGCGGGGGCGAGAGAATCCCGAGCCGGCCGCAACAGCACCCCCGCAACCACCAACCCCACCCCCGCGATCCCCGCCGCGACGGCGAACGCCAACCGATACCCCTCAGCGGTTGCCACCGCGAACACCTGACCGCCCCGCAGAAGCTGATCCGTACGCCCCGCCGCGAGCGTCGTCAGCACCGCCAGCCCCAACGAACCCCCCACCACCTGCGTGGTGTTGAAGAGCCCGGACGCAAGCCCGGCATCCTCCCCCGCCACCCCGGACATGGCGAGCCCGGTCACCGCAGGCATCGCGGCAGCGAACCCCGCCGCGAGCAACAGCATTGGAGGCAGCACATCGACCACGTACGACCCGGACACCGGTATCCGGCTCATCAGGCCCATCCCGGCCACGATGAGCACGAGCCCGGCGAGCAGCACCCGGTACGCCCCGAAGCGGCCGATCGTCCGCGCCGACAGGCCCAGCATCAGCACCCCGATCAGCACGGGCGCGGGCAGGAACGCCAGTCCCGTCCGCAACTCGTCGTATCCCAGGACCCGTTGGAGGTAGAGCGCCCCGATGTACTGGAACCCGAACATCGTCGCGATCATCAGGATCTGCACACCGTTGGCGCCGGTGAGCAGCCGTGAGCGGAACAGCCTCAGCCGCAGCAGCGGACGCGCGGCCCGCGCCTGCCGCAGGATGAAGCCCGCGAACAGCGCGAGCGAGACCGCGGCCAGGATCAGCGTGCCGCCGACCGACCGCTCTCCGGCGCCGACGATCGTGTAGACCGTGAGCATCAGCGCACCCGTGACCAGCGCGGCCCCCGGATAGTCGGCGCCCCTGCCGAGCCCCGCGCCGCGGTCCGGAGCGAGGACGTGCAGGGCGGCGATCCAGGCGACGATCCCGATCGGCAGATTGACCAGGAAGATCCAGTGCCAGCTGAGCGCCTGGGTGAGCGCCCCGCCGAGGAACGTGCCCAGCGCACCGCCCGCCGCCCCGACCGCGCTGAACACCGCGATGGCCCCGGCCTGTTCACGCGGTTCGGGAAAGAGTGCGATCAGCATGCCCAGGACGACCGCCGAGGTCATCGCCCCGCCGACGCCCTGCAACGCCCGCGCCGCGATCAGCGTGCCCTGGCCGGTGGCGACCCCGCACAGCACCGACGCCACGGTGAACAGGGCGAGGCCCGCGGTGAACATCCGTCGGCGTCCCACCAGATCGCCGAGCCGCCCCACGAGCAGCAGCAGTCCGCCGAAGGGGATCAGATACGCGTTCACGATCCAGGCGAGCCCCGCGGACGAGAAGCCGAGATCGCTCTGGATCGCGGGCATCGCCACGGTCACGACGTTGCCGTCGAGGATCGTCATCAGCGCGCCCCCGCACAGCACGACGAGAGACGCCCGGCGGGAGTACGTTCGCGAGGGGTGTGCGGGCTCCGGACTGTCTTGGGTGAGCCCCGTCGTGCGGGCTCCGATCGGGGACGACATGGTCACGGCCTCCGTATACGTGCTGGACGTTCCATAGGTGCACGACTTGTAACGGAGGACATCGTCAGTGACCATGGAGAGCGGCCGTAAGGAGGCACCCGAATGTCCCAGGGGAACACCCGTGTTACCTCGCAGGTCGTGAACGCGCACGCGTGTCCCGTCCGCGAGGTTCTTGACAGGGTCGCCGGGAAATGGAGCGTTCTGATCATCGTGGCCGCGGCGCACGGACCGATCCGCTTCACCGAACTGGAGCGCAGCATCGAGGGCATCAGTCGCCGCATGCTCACGCTGACCCTGCGCAATCTGGAGCGCGACGGACTCCTCACGCGCACCGTCCACCCGACGGTCCCACCGAAGGTCGAGTACGAACTCACGGCGGTGGCGCATGAGTTGCACGCCTCGCTGCTGGGCCTGACCGACTGGGCGGAACGGCACCGCGTCACGATCGCCGAGTCACGCGCCGCGTACGACGCCCGCCACCAGCCGGAGTGAACCGGTCGGGCCTGGAAGGTCTCGGCGATGATCTGGCGTCAGAGGTCGCACAACCGGCAGTCTGCGCAGGGTCGTTGGGGTCTTCAGGACCGGCGGGGCGAAGCCAGTAGGTAGCGCGCTCCCGTGCGCGGTTCTGCGTGCTCGCTGACCTGCCAGCCGGCGTTCTCCAGCGTCACCGCGCACTCCCGCAGTGCCGCCGCGTCCGGCTCGCGCACGGCGACGGCCTCCGGCTGGGGTGTCGCCCGCACCCGGTATCCCGCGGCGCTGGGGCCCGCCCCCGCCGGGCGCAGTCCCGCCGCCTCCAGGGCCAGGGCGGCGGCCTGCACCAGATGCGTACGTTCCCATGCGCACGGCCGGTCCATGACACCGCCCGTGTTGGTCATCCGGCGCATCTCCAGCAGCCCCTGCCAGGCACCGCGCACCTCACGCAGGCGCGACGGCCCGGCGTCGGCGCTCTCCTCGCCGCCCACCCGCGCGGCGAACACGCCCGAGGCCGAACCGGCGGGTACGGAGGCCTCGGCGGGGGCCGCCACCGGGGCGGCCGGCTCCTCGCGTATCCGGTGCCCGGCCGGTGTGAGGAAGTGGTCGTGCGGCGGACGGGGGTGCCGGAAGGCCAGCCCGTGCCGCACCAGCGCCGCGAGCATGCTCTCCGTACCCCTGAGGCGCCCGCTCACGGGATCGGCGGCGTCGATGACGCGCCGCTGCGCGGCGGTCGGCGGTCGGGTCACGGGATGCTCCTTCCCCAGAGCGGAACTCTTCATCGAGGACGAAGGCTACGACCTGGGTCTGACATCCCCCTCTACTGCCGGTAGCCGCTCAGGAACCGGCCGATCCTGCTGATCGCCGCGTCCAGGTCGTCGGCGTACGGGAGGGTGAGGATGCGGAAGTGGTCGGGGTGCGGCCAGTTGAAGCCGGTGCCCTGGACCACCTGGATCTTCTCGCGCAGCAGCAGGTCGAGGACGAACTTCTCGTCGTCGTGGATCTTGTGGACCGAGGGGTCGAGCCGCGCGAACGCGTACAGCGCGCCCTTCGGTTTCACACAGGAGACGCCGGGGATCTCGTTCAGCTTCTCCCATGCGATGTCACGCTGTTCGCGCAACCGGCCGCCGGGCGCGGTGAGTTCGTGGATGGACTGCCGGCCGCCGAGCGCGGCCTGGATGGCGTACTGCGCCGGGGCGTTGGCGCACAGCCGCATGGAGGCCAGCATGGTGAGGCCCTCCAGATAGCTCTTCGCGTGCTGGCGCGGCCCCGTCACCACCATCCAGCCGGACCGGAAACCCGCCACGCGGTACGTCTTCGACAGGCCGCAGAAGGTGAGGACCACCAGGTCGGGGGCGAGCGCGGCGGCCGTGTGGTGCACGGCGTCGTCGTACAGGATCTGGTCGTAGATCTCGTCCGCGAACACCATCAGACCGTGCCGGCGGGCCAGGTCGAGAATGCCCTCGATGATCTCCTTGGGGTAGACCGCGCCGGTGGGGTTGTTCGGGTTGATGATGACGACGGCCTTCGTGCGGTCCGTGATCTTCGACGCCATGTCGTCGAGGTCCGGGTACCAGTCGGCCTGTTCGTCGCACAGGTAGTGCACGGCCTTGCCGCCCGCGAGGGTCGTCACCGCCGTCCAGAGCGGGAAGTCCGGGGCGGGGATGAGGACTTCGTCGCCGTCCTCCAGGAGGGCCTGGACGGCCATCGAGACGAGTTCGGAGACGCCGTTGCCCAGGAAGACGTCGTCCACGTCGACTTCGAGGCCGCGTTCCTGGTAGCGCTGCGCCACGGCGCGGCGGGCCGACAGGATGCCGCGCGAATCCGTGTAGCCGTGTGCCTGCGGGAGCATCCGGATCATGTCCTGGAGGATCTCCGGCGGGGCCTCGAAGCCGAAGGCCGCGGGGTTGCCCGTGTTGAGGCGCAGCACGCTGTGGCCTGCCTCCTCCAGGGCGTTCGCGTGCTCGATGACCGGGCCCCGGATCTCGTAACAGACCTCGCTGAGCTTGCTCGACTGCCGGAACTCCATGCGGTGCGCACCTCCAGGTTGTGGTGTTGCTTGGTTTTACCAAGTTCACGCTTGGAAAGTCCAACAAGTTGTCTAGACTGCGTCGCATGTCACCTCGCCGAAGCTACGACCAGTACTGTTCCGCTGCCCGGGCGCTCGACGCCGTCGGTGACCGCTGGACCCTCCTGATCGTCCGCGAGCTGCTGGCCGGGCCGCGCCGCTACACGGACCTGCATGCCGATCTGCCCGGGGTGAGCACGGATGTCCTCGCCTCCCGGCTCAAGGACATGGAACGGGACGGTCTGACGACGCGCCGCCGGATGCCGCCGCCGGGGGCGGTGTACGTGTACGAACTCACCGGCCGTGGGCGGGAGTTGCTGCCCGTGCTGCAGGCGCTCGGGGAGTGGGGGGCGCCGCTGCTCGGGGAACGGCGGCCCACGGATGCGGTGCGGGCGCACTGGTTCGCGCTGCCGTTGTTGCGGGCGTTGGAGGGGTTCGGTGAAGGGGTTGTCCAAGTTCGCCTGGACGAGGGGGAGTTCTATGTCCGTGCCGGCGCCGGGGTCGGGGAGCAGCCGGTCTACGGGGAGGGGTCCGCGCCCTCTGCGCCGGACGCTCGGCTCGCCCTGGACACGGAGACGTGCACGGCGCTGTGCCGCGGCGACCTGACACTCGCGGAAGCGATACGCACGCACCGCGTGGCGGTCTCGGGCGAGAGCCCTCTGTCAAAGGCACTGCGCGAACCTTGACCCACCCGGGTGCGTCACCGGCCCACGGGCTCTTGGGCACCCCGGGCCCGAATTCACCTGCGGGTCCGCCGTGGCCGGCCGCGCAGTTCCCCGCGCCCCTGGGTGGGACGGGGCCTGGGGCCGTTGTCGGCTGCGGGTGCGCTGTGGCCGGCCGCGCAGTTCCCCGCGCCCCCTGGGCGGCCCTGGCCGGCCCCCTCAGGGGCGCGAGGAACTGCGCGACAAGCCACGACGCGCCCCGCACCCAACGACGGACGCACGGCCCCCAAAGGGGCGCGGGGAACGGCGCGACAAGCCACGACGCACCCGCAGTCGACGACGTACGCACGGCCCCCGAAGGAGCGCGGGGAACGGCGCGGCCAACCACGATGCACCCGCACACCGGTGACGTGCCCAACGCTACGGCCGCGGCCGCCCCGCTCCGCGTGTCAGTGCGTACCCCCCGATCCCCGCGAGAGCGGCGAGCACACCCCCGATCCCCGTCCAGACCCACCGGTCGGACCACCACCCGGAGGCCCACCCGTCATCCGGCTCGATGCTGGACAGCACGGCCGCAGGCGAGTCGGACTCCTCGTCGTCCGACTCGGCCTCGGCCGCGGCCTTGACCGCGATCCCAGGAACCAACGGCTCGGACAGCGAGCCGTCGACCGCCGCCGCCCCACCGATCTCCTTGGAGTCGACCCGCACCTCGGTGGTCACCGGCAGCCCGAGGTCGGCAGCGGTCAGCCCGACCGTGGTCAGCCGGATGTAGTACGTCCCCGGCAGCGGATCGTCGGCCCACGGCTCGGACCAGGCCCGCACCGTGCGCAGCGTGCAGGACAGCTCCACCGAGCCGACGTCCTGCGCCGCGGTCCGCGTCTGCGCCCCGTACTGGCACGCCTGACGCCGCCGCAGCCCGTCGTACACATCGATCTGCCAGGTCGCGGAGGCGTGCGAGTCCGGCAGTTTCACCTTCGCCTTCACCGTCGGCCGCTGCCCGGCGTCGGCGGGGAACGACCAGTACAGGTAGTCACCCGTGGACGCCCCGGCGGTCGCCCGCTGCCCCTGGTCGACCTCGGCCGCCGTCCGGAAGGACGTCCCCGCCGAGGTGGGCGCGTCGGAGTCGTCCGACGGGCTCGCGGAGGGGGAGGAGTCGGCCACCGCGGGAACCGCCGCGACCCCGAGCAGCAGCAGCCCCGCACTCGCCGCTCTCAACACAAGCTTCGTACGCATCAGTTGGTCCTCCAGACCGCGACCCGCCAGCGCGAGACCCAACCCCACAGCACACCCGCGAGGAAGCCGGTGAGCACCAGTGCGCCGAGCAGCCACCAGCCGCGGCCGAGGCCGAAGGAGGCCACGTCGCTCGACGCGTCGGGCCCGTCCACGATGTCGATGGTCAGTTCGAGCGGCAGACCGGGTGTGGTCTTCACGCCGGAGGCCGCCGAGAAGGAGTTGGCGACCTGGAGGCACACGACCTCGCTCGCGGACCCGGAGTCGTCGGAGTCGTCGCTCTCCGCCTTGGGATAGCGCAGACCGGCCGACATGACGTCGGTCCGCCCGGTGCCGGTGGTCTCGCCGCGCACGATCTCACGGCCGTTCGTGGTGACCGCCCGCAGCGACACCCCGTAGTCGCGGTTGACCTGGCGGTCGGCCGCGACGCTCACCGAGGCGCGCAGTTCGGAGCCGGCCGGCAGGTCCACGCGGTACCAGCGGTGCTGCCCGAACTCCTCACGGTCGGTGTACAGCCCCGACTTGACCTCGGGAGCCTTCGCGCACGCGTCGGCGCCTTCGACGGCGACGGGTGTCACCACCGGGTCGGCCGCACGGTCGACCAACTGGTTGACCTTGTCGGTGAGTTCGTCGGTGTGCTCGACCGAGGTGTACGTGCCGCCGGTCGCCTCCGCGATGCAGCTCAGCTGCTGCCGGAGCTTGGTGTTCGGCACCAGACCCAGCGTGTCGATGGTGAGGCCGATCCCCTTGGCGGCGATCTCGCGTGCCACCTCGCACGGGTCCAGCGGGGCGCAGGTGTCCTCGCCGTCGCTGATGAGGACGATACGGCGGGAGCCCTCACCGCCTTCGAGGTCGTCGGCTGCCTTGAGGAGCGCGGGGCCGATCGGGGTCCAGCCGGTGGGCGACAGGGTCGCGACCGCGGTCTTCGCCTCGGTACGGTCCAACGGCCCGACGGGGTAGAGCTGTTCGGTGTCCTTGCAGCCTGTCTTGCGGTCGTCGCCGCGGTAGTTGGCGCCGAGTGTGCGTATGCCCAGCTCGACCTCTTCGGGGGTCGCGTCGAGGACCTCGTTGAAGGCCTGCTTCGCTGCCGCCATCCGGGACTGGCCGTCGATGTCCCGTGCCCGCATGGAGCCGCTGACGTCGAGGAGCAGGTTCACCTTGGGTGCGGCGGTCCCCGAGGGCTCGTCGGCGACGGCGTCGGGCGGGAGCGCGATCCCGGCCGCCAGGGTGGCGAGCAGGGCGCAGGCGCCCGCCGCCAGCCGTTGTCTTGTGATCATCGACGGATCCTATTGATCAAAGGCACCGCGCTTCAAAACGAGCGGGTCTTCGAGGGGGTTGGGCAGCCGGGCCCAGAGGTCGCCGGGCCGCTCCGGCGACAGCCTCATCAGCGTCAACGCCTTTGCGGGCAGGGGCTGTTCGAGCAGCGCTGTGAGATCCGGGGTGCGCGGCAGGTCCCGTACCGCCGTGGACAGTGCCTCGCGCAGCGCCGGTGCCGAACCCGCCGTCGCCGCCAGCGTGCCCGCGACGAGCGAGCCGAAGAGTTTGCTGCGCAGGACGGATTCGTCGTCCGTGACGATACGGCCCGTCAGGTCGGGGGCCGGGATGCCGTGGCGGGCCAGCCGGGCCGGGCTGATCCGGATGTCCGCCAGGTCGCGGTACACGAGCCGCACCGGGTCACCGGCGGGGGAGAGCACGACGAGCAGGTTCTGGCCGTGCGCCTCCAGGGCGACGCCGAGGTCGAGCAGCCGCAGTCCCACGGTGAGCGCGAGCCGGCTGAACTCCGCCAGCCAGCGCGGGGACCGGGGCAGGACGCCCGCGGCGAGAGCGGCCACCGGGACGACCTGCTCGCCCGCCGCCGCGTACAACTCGGGGGACTCCCGTGAGACGGCCGCCAGGTCGGCGGAGCCTGCGGTGACCGCGCCCAGGGTCCGGGTGATGTGCAGCAGTCCGTCCAGGCGCCCGGCCATCGACTCCATGAACGCCGACACGGTCGCCGCCGACGTGATCGAGTACACCGAGATGTCCCGCACGGAGGACGTCAGCCGGGCGCTGAGCGCGGTCTTGACGTGCGGTCCGTCCGGCACGGCCAGGGTGCGCAGCGACATCAGGGGATGCGCGGCCATGCCGTCCCCGACGGGCTTCTCGTCCTTGAGGACATGCCGGGCCTGCCACGGATGGACGGGGATCAGCAGCCGCCCCGCCTCCCGGTACGGCCATTCGCCCGTCGACCGGCAGTCGTCCTCCCGTACGGCGACCAGGCCCAGCCGCACCACCGGCCGGTGCTCGGGGGCGTACGCCAGCTGCTCGGCCACCGAGAACCCGGGCCGGGAACGGCAGTTGGGATGGAAGGGATGGCCGTCGACGACCCGCTGCTCCCACTCCCAGAGTGTGCGCGGACCCTCCGACGGGCCGTTCCCAGGCGCCTGGTTGGCGCGTGACAAGGCCAACGAGGCGACGCTGTCGGCGAGTTCGGCGGCGAAGGGCCGGCAGTGCGGAAGTCCGAGCGCCGTCATCAGCGCCGCCGGATGGTCGTACGCCGTCCCGTCCAGCTCGACCTCCGTGACGGTCGAGGCCGTCGCGTACGCGTCCGGGCGCGGCCCGTGCAGTCGGCGGCCGTCGGCCAGCCGCAGCGTCGGACCGTCGTGCCCGGCCTCGTGGTGCGTGACCCACGGCAGCGGCTCAAGGGCGAGCCCGCGCCACAACCGGGTCAGCACGGCAGAGCGGGCGCCGGGGAGTTCGGCCGCGTACGGGGAGAGCAGGTCGGGGCGTACCGTGCGCAGCTCGGCGGCGAGAGCGGTCTCGGTCTCGGCCGGGGTGCGGGGAGGATGCACAGGGGCTCCTAGGGTGAGGGGACGCCGTCCGGCCGGGTACGACGCCGGACATCCGGACATACTCAGCGCAAGTGCACCGTATGCAACGAACGGATCGCGTGGATCACATGCCCCCCGTGCCACCCATGCAGCCCATGCCCCCCATCCCGTCCGGGCCCTCCGCGTCCTCCGCGCAGGCCACCGACGGCGTCGCCGAAGCGGCGGACGCGATCGCGGCGGCACCGCTGCTCAACTGCCTGCTGCGGGAGATCGGCGCGCCCGAGTTCGATCCGGAGACCCAAAACCAGACCCAGCCGGGCCCGGAGCACGCGCCCGGCGCCCGGCGTGTGTACCGGCTGCCCGCAGGGGAGCGGCTCCTGCGCGTGCGCGACGGGCGCCGGCCCCGCGACCCGGAGCTGTTCGACGACGACACCTGGCAGCGGCTCGGCCACGCCGAACTGGTCAAACTCGCCGCCGAGGAGCTGCGCCTGCACACCGGCCTGTCCAACTCCGAGCTGCCCGCCGAGATGACCGACAGCCGGGACGCCGTGGCGGCGATCCTGGCGGCCAGGGCGGGCACGGCCCCGCCGCCGGACCCGTACCGCCGCTCCGAGCAGTCCCTGATCACCGGGCATCCCCACCACCCCGCCCCCAAGGCGCGCGGCGGCGGCCCGGTCACCGGCTGGCTCCCGTACGCCCCCGAGGCGTACGCCGACTTCCCGCTGACACTCCTCGGTCTGCGCGAGGACGTCTGCGTGCAGGACGGCGACACGAGCGCCCTGCACGCCCTCGGCGAAGCCCCCGACGGCTACCGGCTGCTCCCCGCCCACCCGTGGCAGCTCGACCTCGTCGGCGGCAGCCCGGAGATCCGCGAGGCGTTCGCCGACGGCCGCCTCGTACACCTCGGGCCTTCGCCGTGGTCGGCCTGGCCCACGGCGGCCGTCCGCACCCTGTACGTTCCCGGCGCCGACCTCTTCGTGAAGTTCAGCCTCGACGTCCGCATCACGAACGACATCCGGCGCCTGTGGCGGCACGACCTCCTCGCGCTGCGGCGTACGGACGCCGCCGTGACGGAGGCCTTCCGCACCCTCCCCGGCGGCGCGGCCTGGCTGAGCGACCGCGGCTACCGCACGGCGGACTTCGCCTTCGAGGAACTGGCCGTACTCGTGCGTGACGGTCTGGACGGGCATGTGACCCCCGGTTCGACTCCGCTGCTGGCGGCCGCGCTGACGGAGGGCGGGGGAGGCCCGTACGACCCACCGGGCACGGCCGACCTGGCCGGCTTCGACGGAAACCCTCTGGACACCCTCGCCGATCCGGCAGCCTGGTGGACCGCGTATCTGCGCCAAGTCGTCCCGCCCGTACTGGAGTTGTTCGCCCGGCACGGGGTCGTACTCGAAGCGCATCTGCAGAACACGGTGGTGGCCGTGGACGCGGACGGCACCCCCGTGCAGGCGCTGTTCCGGGACGCCGAGGGCGTGAAGCTGCTGCCGGACGTGACACGGGAGGCCGGGTGGGAGCGCCTGGTGTACTGCCTGATCGTGAACAACCTGCTGGAGATCGCGGACGCCCTGCGCGAGCGGTATCCGGATCTCGACCCGTGGGAGCCCGCGCGCCGGGAGCTGGCGCGGTACGCCCCGGAGCTGCCCGAGGCGGCGGACCTCCCCTGTTCCCCGACCCTGCCCAGCAAGACGAACCTGCTGCTGCGCTGGACCGGGGCGGACGGCGCCGACGCACGCTACCGGCCGGTCCCGAACCCCCTGCGCGCGCCGGACGCCTGACCGGCACCGCGGGCGCCCGACCGACATCTCGGGCGACTGAATTACAGTGGCGGATGTGCTGCGCCAAGTGACCGCCGACCGATACGTGACCCCGCTGCGGGCGGGCGGCTCCGTGCCCGGAGTCGTCGAGGCCGACGACCTGGGGACGTACGTCGTGAAGTTCACCGGCTCGGCGCAGGGGCTGAAAGCGCTGGTCGCCGAGGTGATCGTGGGGGAACTGGCACGCGCCCTGGGCCTGCGGTTCCCCGAGCTGGTGCTGGTGGACTTCGACCCGGCGATCGCCGCGGACGAACCGCACCAGGAGGTCCAGGACCTGCTGCGGGCCAGCGCCGGGCTCAACCTCGGCATGGACTATCTGTCGGGCGCGGTGGACTTCACCCCCGAGATCGCGCAGACGTTCCACGTCGACCCGCTGGAAGCGGGCCGGATCGTCTGGCTGGACGCCCTCACGGTCAACGTGGACCGTACGAGGCACAGCTCGAACCTGATGATCTGGCCCACGCTCGGCGTCGCGCCCCCGAAGCTGTGGCTGATCGACCACGGGGCCGCGCTGGTCTTCCACCACCGCTGGGACGCGTCGGCCCCGGAGAAGTCGGCTCCGGAGAAGGCGTACGACTTCCGGCAGCACGCGCTCGGCGGCCACACCCCCGACACCCGCGCCGCGGACGCCGAACTCGCGCCCCGGGTCACGGAGGAACTGCTGCGCGCGATCACGGCCGAGGTGCCCGACGCCTGGCTCGCCGACGAGCCCGGTTTCGCGACGCCCGACGACGTCCGCGAGGCGTACGTCGGCTATCTCCTCGCCCGGGTCAGGGCCTCCGCGGCCTGGCTCCCCACCGACTTCCCCACCCGGGAACAGCTCGCGGACGAGGACGCCCGCCGGGCCGCGAAGACACAGCAGGGCCGGCCGGACTGGCTCAAGCGGGTCCCCGACCTGCACGGCAAACCGGCGGCGCAACAGGATTGGTCGGTACACCTCGGATGACCACGGACAACACACCCGCCGTCGCGCCCGCCGCCACGGCCGGGCAGCCGCACCGCGTGCAGATCGAGTACTGCACCCAGTGCCGCTGGCTGCCCCGCGCCTCCTGGCTCGCCCAGGAACTGCTCACCACCTTCGAGCAGGAGCTGACCGAGCTGGCGCTCAAGCCCGGCACCGGCGGCGTCTTCGTCGTACGTGTCGACGACGAGGTGGTCTGGGACCGCCGCGAGCAGGGTTTCCCCGAGCCGACGGCCGTGAAGCGCCTGGTACGCGACCGAGTGGCCCCGGAGAAGTCCCTGGGCCACTCGGAGCGGTAGTACCTGTCCCGGCCGGCGCTCAGCCGGTCAGCTGCTCGTACGCGGGCAGCGTCAGGAAGTCCGCGTAGTCCTCGTCGAGCGCGACCGTGAGCAGCAGGTCGTGCGCCTGCTGCCAGCGCCCGGCCGCGAAGGCCTCCTCGCCGATCTCGGCGCGGATGTCCGCCAGCTCCCGCGCCGCGATCTCACGGGCCAGTTCGGGCGTCGCCTTCACGGACTCCCCGGCGTGCTCGAACTCCACGCCCGCGTTGATCCACTGCCAGATCTGCGAGCGCGAGATCTCCGCCGTGGCCGCGTCCTCCATCAGATTGAAGATGGCGACGGCACCGAGCCCGCGCAGCCACGCCTCGATGTAACGGATGCCGACCTGAACGGCGTTGACCAGCCCGTCGTACGTGGGACTGGCGTCGAGGGAGTCGACGGCGATCAGGTCGGCGGCCTTCACGTCGACCTCCTCGCGCAGCCGGTCCTTCTGGTTCGGCCGGTCGCCGAGCACGGCGTCGAAGGACGCCATCGCGATCGGCACGAGGTCCGGGTGGGCCACCCACGACCCGTCGAAACCGTCGCCCGCCTCGCGGTCCTTGTCGGCCTTGACCTTCTCGAAGGCGACCTTGTTGACCTCCTCGTCGCGCCGCGACGGGATGAACGCCGCCATGCCGCCGATGGCGTGCGCCCCGCGCTTGTGGCAGGTGCGGACGAGGAGTTCGGTGTACGCGCGCATGAACGGGGCCGTCATCGTCACCGCGTTGCGGTCCGGCAGGACGAACTTCCGCCCGCCGTCACGGAAGTTCTTCACGATGGAGAAGAGGTAGTCCCAGCGGCCCGCGTTCAACCCCGAGGCGTGGTCGCGCAGTTCGTAGAGGATCTCCTCCATCTCGTACGCCGCCGTGATCGTCTCGATCAGGACGGTCGCGCGGACGGTGCCCTGCGGGATGCCGACATGGTCCTGCGCGAAGACGAACACCTCGTTCCAGAGGCGCGCCTCCAGGTACGACTCCGTCTTCGGGAGGTAGAAGTACGGGCCCTTGCCGAGGTCGATGAGCCGCTGCGCGTTGTGGAAGAAGTACAGGCCGAAGTCGACGAGCGCGCCGGGGACCGGGGTGCCGTCGGCGTCGACGAGATGACGCTCGTCCAGGTGCCAGCCGCGCGGGCGCGTCACGACGGTCGCCAGTTCCTCCGGTGCCTTCAGCGCGTACGACTTGCCGGTGCGCTCGTCCGTGAAGTCGATGGAGCGGGTGTAGGCGTCGAGCAGGTTGACCTGGCCCAGGATCACGTTCTCCCAGGTCGGCGCGGAGGCGTCCTCGAAGTCCGCGAGCCACACCTTGGCACCCGAGTTGAGCGCGTTGATGGTCATCTTGCGGTCGGTGGGACCGGTGATCTCCACCCGGCGGTCGTTCAGGGCCTCGGGCGACGGGGCCACCCGCCAGGAGTCGTCCGCGCGGACGGCGGCCGTCTCGGGGAGGAAGTCGAGCGTGGAGGTACGGGCGATCTCGGCGCGGCGCTCGCCGCGGCGGGCCAGGAGCTCGTCACGCCTGGGCGTGAACCGCCGGTGCAACTCGGCGACGAAGGCGAGGGCCGCGTCGGTCAGGACCTCCTCCTGCCGGGGCAGGGGCTCGGCGTCGACGAGGGCCAGCGGGGACGGCGCTGGTGCGGACATGAGCTGTCACTTCCTTCAGCGAACGTGGCACCGGGTGCCAGTCGACCGGGTTACGGCGGTGAACGCCCGTCGAGGGGCCGGGCGCTTCTGATCAGTGGATACTAGTTTCCTCATGGTGGAAGTTCAATGTTTTGTTGACGTCGAGACTCTCCGGATCGAGACAAGGCGGCGCTCAGTGCCATCTCGCTCACTCTAGGTACCGGGCGAGGTCCGCCGCCGTGTCGATGTCGTAGGGCTGTGCCACGTCCGCGCACTCGACGAGAGTGATCGCGTCCGCGTGCGCCTTCAGATAGGCGCGTGCCCCCTGGTCGCCGGTCGCAGTCGCGGCGATCCCCGCCCAGTGGTCGGCGCCGAGCAGGACGGGGTGGCCCCGCTTCCCCTCGTACGAGGCCGAGGCGAGCGTCGCGGGGGAGCGGAGGGCGGCCAGCAGCCGGGCCGTGGCCCGCGGTCCGATGCCCGGCTGGTCGACCAGGGACACCAGGGCGGCCGGGGCCCCCGTACCCCGCAGGGACTCCAGCCCGGCCCGCAGCGAGGACCCCATCCCCTCCTCCCACTCCGGGTTGTCCACCAGCACGCACCCGGAGAGGTCGGCCCGCTCCCGTACAGCGTCCGCCCGCGCTCCGAGAACCACATGGATCCGGGTGCAGCCGGCCTCGCGCAGCACCCCGGCCGCGTACTCCACCAGGGGGCGCCCGCGGTGTTCGAGGAGCGCCTTGGGCCGTCCGCCGAGGCGCCGGCCGCCGCCCGCGGCGAGCAGGAGTCCGGCCACCTGGCCGTCGTTGTCCGTCATTCCTCCTGCATACCTGACCCGCGGGCGGGATCAGGATGTCCGGGGCCTGAATTTCGGTCCGTGCGGTGGCGCCCACCGCACCGGGTGGCGTTTACTTGCCCGCGTCCCCGGCGCCCGACCGACGCCTCGGGGCGGTCGGGCGGGAGAGGTCAGGCCGTGCGCCGGGCGGCGGGCGGCGCGCCAGGGGGAGAGCTGTGTTGCGGAGCTTGGGACAGAGGTCAGTGACCGGCAGCGACGAAGATCCGAGAGTGGCGGAGTTGCGTGCCGCCGTGTCCAGGCTGCGCCGCGAACTCGCCGCACTCCCGGCCGAGTTCCCCGACCGCGGCATCGCGGAGGACGAACTCGCGGCGCTCGCCGCGATGGCCGTCAGCGGCCTCCCCGAGATCCCGCGCCTGCGCCGCTCGCTCTTGCTGGTCGCCGGTTCCATCGGCTCGGTCAGCGCGCTGGCCACCGGACTCGCCGCGGTACGCAGCGCGGTCGAGCTCTTCGGAGAGCCGCCGCGCCGGTAACTCCCGCGCGGGGCAGGCTGGTTGGGGGCCGCTCAGGCCGCCGGGCCCGAGTTCGCCAGCGCCTCGGACAGCTCCACCGCGACCTGCTGCAGCACGGGCACGATCCGCTCGGTGGCCGTCTCCGTGACACGGCCGGCCGGTCCGGAGATGGAAATCGCCGCGGCCGTGGGGGAGTTGGGCACGGAGACCGCGAGACAGCGGACCCCGATCTCCTGCTCGTTGTCGTCCACCGCGTAACCGGCGCGGCGCACCTCTTCCAGCGCGCTCAGGAAGCCGTCCGGTGTCGTGATCGTCTTGTCCGTGGCGGCGGGCATGCCCGTACGGGACAGCAGGGCGCGCACCTCGTCGGCCGGGACGTGGGCCAGCAGGGCCTTGCCGACGCCGGTGGAGTGCGGCAGCACCCGGCGGCCCACCTCGGTGAACATCCGCATCGAGTGCTTCGACGGCACCTGTGCCACGTACACGATCTCGTCGCCGTCGAGCAGCGCCATGTTCGCCGTCTCGCCGGTCTCCTCGACCAGCCGGGCCAGATAGGGCCGGGCCCAGGTGCCGAGCAGCCGGGACGCGGACTCGCCGAGCCGGATCAGGCGCGGGCCGAGCGCATAGCGCCGATTGGTCTGCTGACGTACATAACCGCAGACCACGAGCGTGCGCATCAGGCGGTGGATGGTGGGCAGGGGCAGCCCGCTGCTCGCGGACAGCTCGCTCAGTCCGACCTCGCCACCCGCGTCCGCCATCCGCTCCAGCAGGTCGAAGGCGCGCTCTAGGGACTGGACGCCACCGCCGGCGGCAGCCGGCTTGGTGGCGACCTCGGCGGAGGCGTCGCTGGCGCTGGACGTCGGCACGGGCGCGGTCCTTTCAGACGGGCAGGCAGGTGGGAAGCCTACCCGGCAGTTGGTTGACTGCACGGCTGCGTGAGATTAAGTTCTGCTCTACGGAAGTGTATTTCCGCTTTGTGGAAACGTCCAGTGGCTGTCGTGTGCGGGGTCGGTGCCGAAGCCGGCTCTTGACGGCATGGGGTGCGGAGTGAAGACTCCTTCAACAGAACGTTGAATTTCGTTACGCGGAAGTTAACGGCGGCGGTGGACGTCCGGCAGGAGGCTTCCGGTACGAGGCCTCCGACACGAGACGTCCGGCATGGAAAGGGGTCCCGGTGTCCGACGACGGCTTGGTCCAACTGGTCCTGCGCTCGACGCGCGTCATCACTCCGGAAGGGACGCGCGCGGCCTCGGTCGCCGTCTCCGCGGGACGGATCACGGCCGTGCTCGCGCACGACGCCGAGGTGCCCGCCGGGGCCCGGCTGGAGGACTTCGGTGACGACGTCCTGCTGCCCGGACTCGTCGACACCCACGTGCACGTCAACGATCCGGGCCGCACGGAGTGGGAGGGCTTCTGGACCGCCACGCGCGCCGCGGCGGCCGGCGGCATCACGACCCTGGTCGACATGCCCCTCAACTCCCTGCCGCCCACCACGACGGTCGGCCACCTCCGTACGAAGGAGGACGTCGCCCGTGCCAAGGCGCACATCGACGTCGGGTTCTGGGGCGGCGCCCTGCCCGACAACGTCAAGGATCTGCGGCCGCTGCACGACGCGGGCGTCTTCGGCTTCAAGGCGTTCCTGTCGCCCTCCGGGGTCGACGAGTTCCCCGAACTGGACCAGGACCAACTCGCCCAGTCCCTCGCGGAGATCGCCGGATTCGGCGGACTGCTGATCGTCCACGCCGAGGACCCGCACCACCTCGCGGCGGCCCCGCAGAAGAGCGGCCGCAAGTACGCCGACTTCCTGGCCTCGCGACCCCGCGACGCCGAGGACACCGCCATCGCGAACGTCATCGCCCAGGCCGGTCGCCTCGACGCCCGCGTCCACGTCCTGCACCTGTCGTCCAGCGACGCGCTCCCGCTGATCGCGGCCGCCAAGCGCGAGGGCGTACGGGTCACGGCGGAGACCTGTCCGCACTATCTGACACTCACCGCCGAGGAAGTCCCGGACGGGGCGAGCGAGTTCAAGTGCTGCCCGCCCATCCGCGAGGCCGCGAACCAGGACCTCCTGTGGCAGGCGCTGGCCGACGGCACGATCGACTGCGTGGTCACCGACCACTCGCCGTCCACGGCCGACCTGAAGACCGACGACTTCGCGACCGCGTGGGGCGGCATCTCCGGGCTCCAGCTCAGCCTGTCGGCCGTCTGGACGGAGGCCCGCAAGCGCGGGCACACCCTGGAGGACGTGGTCCGCTGGATGTCCTCGGGCACGGCGGAACTGGTCGGCCTCGACGACCGCAAGGGCGCCATCGAGGCGGGCCGCGACGCCGACTTCGCGGTCCTCGCCCCCGACGAGACGTTCACCGTCGACCCGGCGGCGCTCCAGCACCGCAACCGCGTCACCGCGTACGCGGGCCGGACCCTGTACGGCGTGGTCCGCTCCACCTGGCTGCGCGGTGAACGCGTGCTGTCCGAGGGCGAGTTCACCGCTCCGGCCGGTCAACTCCTCACCCGCCGAGGGTAGCCAGAGCCACAGGTGGTCACAGCCACAGGCAGTCAGAGCCACAAGCAGTCACACGCCGACGTCCGGCAACCGCCCCGCACCCGCGGCGGCCGACCCCGAAAGGAAGACCTGATCACGTGACCGAGCAGCAGCCCTCTCCGGCTCGTTTCACCGGCGACGCGAACCCCTACGGAGGCGGTGACCCGTACGCGGACCACCGCACCGCCGACTTCCCCTTCACCCGCTACGCCAACCTCGCGGACCGGCAGCTCGGCGCCGCGGTCGTCGCCGCCAACGACGAGTTCTTCGCCCACCGCGAGAACCTGCTGCTGCCCGAGCCGGCCGAGTTCGACCCCGAGCGCTTCGGGCACAAGGGCAAGGTCATGGACGGCTGGGAGACCCGCCGCCGACGCGGTACCTCCGCCGATCATCCATGGCCCACGGACGACGACCACGACTGGGCGCTCGTACGCCTCGGCGCCCCCGGAGTCGTGCACGGGATCGTCGTCGACACCGCCCACTTCCGCGGCAACTACCCGCAGGCGGTGTCCGTCGAAGGGACCTCGGTACCCGGCTCGCCGTCCCCCGAGGACCTCCTCGCGGACGACGTCAAGTGGACAACTCTCGTACCCCGTACGGAGGTCGGCGGCCACGCGGCCAACGGGTTCGCCGTCGACGCCGGACAACTCGTCACCCACCTCCGCGTCAACCAGCACCCGGACGGCGGCATCGCGCGCCTCCGCGTCCACGGCGAGGTCGTCCCCGACCCGCAGTGGCTGTCCGTCCTCGGCAGCTTCGACGTGGTCGCCCTGGAGAACGGCGGCCACGTGGAGGACGCCTCCAACCGCTTCTACTCGTCGCCCACCAACACCATCCAGCCCGGCCGTTCCCACAAGATGGACGACGGCTGGGAGACGCGGCGGCGGCGCGACCGGGGCCACGACTGGATCCGCTACCAGCTCGTCGCACGGTCCGAGATCCGCGCGATCGAGATCGACACGGCCTATCTGAAGGGCAACTCGGCGGGCTGGGCGTCGGTCTCCGTCCGCGACGGCGCGGACGGAGACTGGCAGGAAGCCCTGCCCCGAACCCGCCTCCAGCCCGACACGAACCACCGCTTCGTCCTCCCCACGGCGGCCGTGGGCACGCACGCGCGCGTGGACATCTATCCGGACGGCGGAATCTCACGCCTGCGGCTGTTCGGGGCGCTGACGGAGGAGGGGGTGTCGGGGTTGACGGCCCGACACCGGCAGCTCGGCGGGTAGGACTAGGACTCGTCCGGCCGATCATGTGACCGCTTCATGTCCGGGTCGTTGCTGTGGACATGGGGCGGGGTGATCTGAGTGATGCCGAGTGGGAGCGGCTGCGGCCGTTCCTGCCGGTTAGTAACGGGCGTTGTGGCAGGTGGCGGGATCACCGGCAGGTGATCGACGGGATTCTGCATAGGGTTCGGACCGGGGTGCAGTGGCGTGACCTTCCGGAACGGTTTGGGCCGTGGAAGACGGTCTACGAACGGCACCGGCTGTGGTCGGCCGACGGGACATGGGAGCGTCTGCTCCAGCAGGTCCAGGCCGCGGCGGATGCGGCGGGTGAGATCGACTGGGACGTATCGGTCGACTCCACCATCGTGCGGGCGCATCAGCACACGGCAGGCGCCTGCGTCGACCCACCGCCGGCCCTCGCCTCCCAGGGGGCGGAAGTCCCAGAACACCAGGACGAAACGCCGTGGCAAGCCTGCACGCCCGCCTGGTGGAGGCGGTGCGGGAGGTGAGGGCCTTGGCCGCTCGCGCGGCGGCTTCACTACAAAAATCCACCTGAGCGCGGACGGCCGTTGCCGCCCACTTTCCTTGATCGTCACACCCGGTCAGCGGGCGGACTGCACGCAGTTCAAACCGGCGCTGGAGAAGATCCGCGTCCCGAGGTTCGGTCCGGGCAGGCCCCGCAAGAAGCCGGACAGCGTCGCTGCCGACAAGGCATACAGCAACGGACCTT